>CAMELV010000006.1 GCA_945925985.1 Comamonas sp. lk
TATCTCAGCGCAGGACAGCCAGGTATTCAAGGCACTGAAGGTCAAGCCACCCAGTCAAACCCAGCAGATGAGCCTCTTGTAGGGGCACGTTTTAACTCCGAGTCCAATGAAATCAGCCACTTGCGCGCGTAACTGTCGAAGACCGGTGGTCTGGTTCAAACGCGACTTGCGGGTTCACGACCATGCGCCGCTGGCCGCTGCACTGGCGCATGCCGACGCGCTGGCCCTGTTTATTGTTGAGCCCGAATGGCTGCAAAGTCCCGAGTGCGATGGCAGCCACGTCGATTTTGCGTTGGCCTGCTTGACTGAGCTGCGCGGCGATCTGGCTGCGCGCGGCCTGCCGCTGTTGGTGCGCGTCGGCTCTGCCGTGCCCGTGCTGGCGCAATTGCACGCCGAATTGGCCTTCACCCACCTGCTCAGTCACGAAGAAACCGGTCCAGGATGGTCGTATGCGCGCGATCTGCGGGTTGCATCCTGGTGCAAAGCTAAGCGCATCCTGTGGCAAGAGTTCACCCAGACCGGGGTGGTGCGTCGCCTGCGCAGCCGCACCGGCTGGGCACAACGTTGGCAAGCGCGCATGGATGCGCCTTTGCAGTTGCTGAACGGCACATTTACCCCCGCTGTGCCCCTAGATCAACCTGAGTTACCCACACTGGCCGGCTTGGGGCTTTCACCACACGGCAAAGCCCTGCAAACGGCCGGCGAGAAGGCTGCACGGCAGATGCTGAAGAGTTTTTTGCAAGTGCGCGGCTACGACTACCGCAAGACACTCTCGAGCCCCTTGAGCGCCGAAGAAGGCTGTAGCCGCCTGAGCCCTCACCTGGCCTTTGGCAGCTTGTCGATGCGCACCGTGCACCAGGCCACCGAAGTGGCCATTGGCAACACGCCCGACCGCGCACTGGCCTATGCGTTACGCGGCTTTGCAGGGCGGCTGCGCTGGCACTGCCATTTCATGCAGAAGCTTGAAGACGAACCCAGCATTGAGTTTCGCAACTTTGCCCGTGTGTGCGACGGCCTGCGCGAGAACGACTTCAACGACGCCACCTTCACCGCTTGGTGCGAGGGTCGTACTGGCTACCCCATGGTGGACGCGTGCATGCGATCGCTGGTTGCGACCGGCTGGCTCAACTTCCGAATGCGGGCCATGCTCGTGAGCTTTGCCAGCTACCACCTGTGGCTGCACTGGCGGCAAACAGGCTTGTTTCTGGCGCGTCAGTTTCTGGACTACGAGCCCGGCATCCATTGGAGCCAGATGCAAATGCAAAGCGGCACCACCGGCATCAACACGCTGCGCATGTATTCGCCCACCAAACAGGCCCAAGACCAGGATCCTGAGGGCCTGTTTATTCGCCGCTGGGTGCCCGAGCTCTCTAAAGTACCCCTGCCGTACCTTGCGACACCGTGGAAGATGGACGAGTCTGTGCAGCGCGTAGCAGCTTGCGAGATCGGCGTGGACTACCCGCAGCCCATCGTCGATGACAAGGCAGCGATGAAGGCAGCCAAAGACCGCATGTATGGCCTGCGTCAAACACAACAATCGCGTGAAGAAGCCGGTGCCGTGCTCGCCCGCCATGGCTCCCGAAAAAGCGGCTTGCCACCCTCAGGCCAACGGCGTAAAGCAGCGCCCAAGCGCAAGGTGGAAGCACCACCCACCCCGTCTGGGCAAGGCGACCTGTTTGCCTGAACCGCAAAACCGAACCTATGAAAAGCGACTTCAAAGGCAATAAACAAGTGCTGCCCAGCAAGCTCTGCGCAGTGTGCGGGCGCACCATGACGTGGCGCAAGGCATGGGCTAAGAATTGGGAATCGGTGTTGTACTGCTCCGATGCCTGCCGAGCGAAGAAAGACAAACGCAGCCAAGCGATTGAGGCCCCTTGACTGTGCGGGTTACTCAAAAAAAGATCAGGTGCGCCACAGCGCATGGCGGGTAGCGACCGCGCCCGGTAATATGTTGGACTGAATCTGCGACGGGTCCAGTCCAAACTGGCGCTGCACGATGGGGACCATGACCGATCGCAGGTCAATGGTGGGTTTCAGGTCGCGCCCCTCAAACAATTGCCCGCCGGCCAGTCCCGGCCAGTCGGTAAGAACCGTGCCGCCCGCGACGCGACCACCGGCAATGAAAGCAACGCCGCCCGTACCGTGGTCAGTGCCACCTGAGCCATTGAAACGCGCCGAACGGCCAAACTCGGTCATGACCAGCACGGTGGTGTTTGACCATTGGGCTCCCAAGCCGTCGCGTAACGCCGCCAGCGTGTCATCGAGCCCAACCAGCAAGCGCCCCAGCCTGGCGTGCTGGTTGACATGGGTGTCCCAGCCGCCGGCCTCCAGCCAGGCCACGCGTGGCCCTTTGGGGTCGGCCAGGAAGGCGCCGGCCTGTCGGGCTTGGCTGGCAAATGCGGGGCCGCCGTCCGCGCCCATGGCCATATCTTCCTGGACAGCGGCCTCGCCGAATGCGGCAGACAGTTGGGCGTCACCGCGGTACATCTGCGCCACCCGCGACATGAGGTCCTGGTCCACCGGCCGTCGCCGGTCTGGCGTCCAGGTGCTCGCGCCGTCGGCGCCGCGCAGTGCCAGCGGCATCGCGGCGGTGATGGCTATCGCTCGCTTATCACTGGCCTGCAAAGCGCGGCCCAACCAGCCGGTACTTAGGACAAACGGCCGCTCGCCGCCACTTTCTAGCAATTGCTGAGCATCGAAATGCGAGCGCTCTCGGTACGGGCTGGCGGTGGCATGCACCACCAGGAGCTCCTTGCGGGTGTACCAGCGGTGCAGATTTGACAGTGCTGGGTGCATGGAGAAGGTGGCGTCTAATGGCAGCGCCGCAGCGGCAGCGTCCTCGTCGGTCCGCAGCGCCGCCCAGGCCGGGTCGCCCTGAGCCGGAACCGCCGCCAGGCCGTCTAGCGCGCCGCGCAGCATCACCACAACAAGGCGTGGGCCCGCATCTTCACGGGTTGACGCAGGTGCGGCAAACACCATCCGGAGCGGGAGCAAGGCACCTGCCGCGCCCAGCAAGCGCAATCCAGCGCGACGGGTCAGCGTTGTCTGCATTCGCTTATCTCCTTTGAAACTCGGGACTCGCCAACGCCAATGCCAGTGCCTGTGCGCTGCTGTCTGCGTTGTCGATCTGTGTGCGCGAACTCTGACTCAGGTCTTCACCCCAGGCCAGACGCGCCAGGCCGCGGGCATCTGCAGCATGACGGTTGAGGTCGCCAAAGCGGTCCGCCCACTGGACTCGCTTTCGCAGGGCATCAGCAGACAACCAGTCCTCGGCGCGGTCGGGCCAGCCCTGAGGGGATGGCGCCTGCGCGACCGCCTGACCCATGCTTTTTAATTCAACAACCGCACGCTCTACCGAGCCCAACGGTATTTTGAGCATGCGGTGGGCCGACAGCACCAGTTCATCGGGCCGCTTGAACTTGGGCGGGTTCGATGGGCTCCAGGCCAGGTCATGGCCGAACAGCGCCGAGGCTAACGCCATCAGATCACCACTGCTGTCGCGAAATCGACGTGCTACCCATTCCACCAAGGCGGCGGGCGGATCATCGGTCACAAAATGTCGCGCCAGCTTGGTCGCCACAAAACTGGCGCACGCTGGGTGGCGGCTCAGGTCATCGAGCAGTTGGTCGAGTGCCTGTGGCCCTTCGGCGTACCGTTTGCCAAGAATGGTCTTAGGGCCCGGCTGGTGCAGTGCCGGAACGAACCCGGCCTTCCCGGCGGTTTGGGGGTTGACCGTCCAGCCAGTGAGCAGGTGTGCCGTCTGCGTCACATCCTGCTGCGTGTAACCACTGTTGACACCCAGGGTGTGCAGCTCAAGCAGCTCGCGCGCCAAGTTCTCATTCAGTCCTTTTTCGCGTAATTTGCCAGCGCGCGATTGCGGGCCGATCGACTGCGCATTGTCCAGATAAAGCAACATGGCGGGATGCACAACAGCGGCGCGCAAGAGCTCCTTGAAACTGCCAAAGGCATGGGGCCGGATCGCCTCGTATTCGTGCGGCCAAACCAGGGCGATCATGGTGCCCTTGGTCGACGCCACACAAAAATGGTTGGCCCAGAAGTTCACCCAACGCTCGGCGACGGGGGTGGGCGTCGCAATGGCGTGCTGCCAGCGCCGATGCAAGCCCCTCACATTGGTCTTGCGCAGCGTCAGTCGGGATGGCGTCATTGGCCCCAGGTCATCGTCTGCTTTACCGCCAGGCTCAACCGGCTTGGCCGCCAGCGCGGTCTTGAGAACTTCGCGTGTCAACTGGAGTGCCGCCACGCTGTCAATCAGACCGCCAGTATCCATTGCCACCGGCTGCTTGAACTGCTCGAGCACCCAGCCGCGGGGGTCGGACTGTAAGGCGCTCAGGCTGGACTCTGAGTAACCGAAGCGGTGGGACGCGATGGCAGCAGCTTTCATACCGCTACAGCAAGCTAGCGCGGTCTATCGGTGTACCCACCACGAACACGCAGTCACCCTGTTCAGTAATGGGTATCGCCTTGGTCACCACCACAAAGCCGTCGGTAGGGGAGCGCAGCAGCTCGGCCGGGCGGTCGGGGCGGTCCATGAACCAGAGTCGGCCCACCGGCTGGCCAGCCACCACAGGGTCACCGGGCTCCAACATGGCCTCAAACATACCGTCTTCGGGCGACACCACAATGTTGCGCGCGTCGCGCCCGTCGATGATGACCGCCGGTGGCAGGCCCATGCCGGCACGGGTCTGGACCTGGCCTTTCTGCACACCCACGTGGCGAAGTACGTTGTTCAGGCCATCCCAGGCCAGCCGGTGGATGGGCGCCGGGGTACGGCCGCCACCACCCAGCTCGGTGGTGATCACCAGCTTGCCCTGGTTTTCGGCTTCCACCGGCAGCAGGCCGTTGCCGTTGATGTCAATGTAGAGGTAATGGTGGTCTGAGCACCAGGCCTCCATGGCTTCCAGCATGGCTTTGCGCTGGGCCGGGTTGTCAACCACGTGCATGTGCGAGCAGGGCAGGAAATAAGCGCTTCGGCCACCCGAGTGCATGTCAATCACCACATCGGCCATGGGAAACAGCGCGCGGGTCAGGTAGTCAGCCAGCTGCTCATGCGGCGGGCCGTCGGGGCGGCCTGGGAAGGAGCGGTTGAAGTTGGCGCCCGAGGGCCAATTGCGGGTGTTGCCCTTGGAAGCAGTCGGTGACAACACCGGGATGACGATCACCCGGCCCGTCACCTGGTCCGGCTGCAACTCTTGGAGCAGGCGCATGGCGGCGACCTGGCCTTCGTACTCGTCGCCATGGTTGCCGGCCAGCACCAGCACGGTGGGCCCGTCGCCCTGCGCAATGCAGCCGATGTGGATGAAGGTACTGGCCCAACCGGCGGTGTTGGTGATCTTGTTGATGCGCAGGTGGCCGATCTGCTTGCCGGGGGCGTGCAGATCGATGCTGCAGGAAACCGTAGAGGGGCTCATGGGGTTGCCTCCAATTGGCGCATCGGACACTCGTGGGTCACATTCATGAGATTGTTTGACATTTGCTTATTCAAGAGATTTTTCATTTTATACAGACTGGTTGGCCATTGAGAACATCACTCATGCCGACGCGCCGTGGTCGGCCTTCGGAATCACCGGCAACATGATGTGGGACGGGTGCGCAGCGTCGGAATACACCCGCTGCTCGGCTGGGACCGTGTGGGTATGGCGCCCCATGGGTTCGCCGGTGTTGGGGTTGAGGTCAAGTCGCGGCCAGTTCGAAGAAGAAATGTCGACCCGGATACGATGGCCCCGGTCAAAGAGATTACTGGTAGGCGGCAGCACGATGGTCACCGGCACCACCTCACCCGGGCTGAGAAACACTTCTTTGTCATAGCCCTCACGGTAACGGCAACGGATGATGGAGTCATTGATCAGCATGTCAAAACCCGCCGGGTAGTCTTCATTGGCAGGGTGCACATCGATCAGCTTGGCGGTGAAGTCCGTGTCGAGTGCACTCGAGGAGATCCAAAGGTGCACCGTCATCGGTCCTGTCACCTCCACCGCGTCTGTGAGTGGCGGCGTCTGGAACACGAGCACATCGGCGCGGTCGGCCAGGCGCGGGTAGGGCGCCTCTGAGCCAAAAAACTCGGGCGCCTCCTTTTGGTCTACCGGACCGGGGGACAGCAGGTCGCGCAGGCGCAGCACCGGGCTCAGCAGTCGAGCCCAGGCCTGCTCCATGCCAGCGCCGCCAGCCGGCAACTCACCGATGGCGCAGTACAGGCCGCCCAATGTGGGGACCGGGTGCGCCGGGTCATAGGTAAATTGGCGTGCTGCTTCATCCGGTCCCGGCCCCTGGGTCGACAGGCTACCGTCGCCCCGCAGGAAATAGGGGGTCGGCACAGCACGGTCTAAGGGCCAGGCCTGTTCATCACGCCAGCAGCCGCCGTGGTCAAGCTTGCCCTGGGGCGTCTTGCGGCCCGAGCCGCCACCCATCACGAAAATCCGAACCGGCGCCTCATCGGCCGGCTGGCCGGTGGCATCGTCGGGCAACCAGCGCGAAAAGTACGCCAATTGCTCTTCAAAGTACCGATTCACGCCCCACACACTCTGCGGCCCGAAGTCGACCTGGTGGCAATAGCTGGCCTCGCCTCGCATGCCAACATGGCTCCAGGGGCCGACGATCAGGCGCATCGGTGACTTTTTCAGGCGCGTCATGGCCGTGAAGTATTCGGTGTCGGCAGCCGGAAACGGGTCATACCAACCCGTCGACATCGTGACCGGAATATCGGCGTGTTGCTCCCAAAACTTGGTGTAGTTGTGTTCGACCCGATCCCAGTAGCTGTCGTAACCGCCCCGCGTGTAGTAGTCCAGCAGCGAGGCCTCCAGCTCCGGCGTATGCCGCAGCGCCGTCTGGCCGGCTTTCCAAGGGGTCGCCCGAAACATTTGACGCAGGTTGCGCAGGTTGTCCCACACCTCAGCTGACTTGACTGGATCGTCCCGCACCCGCTGGTCATCCTGCGCGTGGATGAACAAGGCCCAGAACATGTGCTGCTGCATGGCGCCGCCCTCACGGCACTGGTTCTGGAAACTGTTGGTGGGCACCACATCGGGCCAGATGGCGGTCAGGTTTTTCGGCGCTTCAATGGCCGTGCGCACCTGCGTGATGGCCGCATAGGAACTGCCCACCGTACCGATACGGCCGTTGCTCCAGGGCTGGCTGCCGATCCAGTCACAAATGTCCGCCCCGTCGCGCCCGGTATGGGGCGTGGCCGCGTGGTAGTACACGCCTGAGGCGTCCGACCGGTAACGGTCGCGCAGGTCGATCAGCACTACGTTGTAACCTTTAGGCACAAAATAGTCTGCGATCTCACTGTAGCGCCGGTCGGTCTTGTCATAGGGCGTGTGCAACATGATCGTCGGAAAGCGACTCTCTACAAAGGCGCCGTGTCTCGCTGGTCGGTAGATGTCAAACGCGAGCCGGACGCCATCCCGCATCGGGACCATGACATCCTTGGAAAGGTTGACGCCGTAGGTACTCATAAAACCCCTTACTGCATTGCGTTCAGATGGCGATGGTCATGCCACCGTCGATCACCATCACCTGCCCGGTCATGAAAGCCGAGGCCTCGCTGGCCAGAAAAACAGCGGCGCCCATCAGGTCCTCCGGTGAACCCCAGCGCTTCATAGGGGTGCGGTTGCTTATCCAGTCGTACTTGCCTGGCTGCGCCCGGAACACGGTGTTGATGTCCGTGGCCATGTAGCCCGGCGCGATGCAGTTGACCGTGACGCCCTGCGTCGCCAATTCAGAGGCCATGCCACGGGCGAGTCCTTCCAAGCCGGCCTTGGCCGTGATGTAGGGCGTGTTGGTGCCGCGGCCAATGCGGGCATTGACGGATGAGATCATCACGATGCGGCCCCAGCCCTGCGCCGCCATACCGACGGCCGCCTTGCGCGACAGGCGAAAACATGAATCGAGCGCCACGTTCATTGACAGTCGCCAGTCATCGTCAGAGATATCGAAAAAGTCACGCGGCACGCCAAAGGCGGCATTGTTGATCAGGATGTCAAGCTTGCCGTAACGAGCGACGATGTCGTCGATGGCTGCATCAGCGGTCGGCCGGTCGCACACATCGAAGGCAGCGATGGCCGCCCGGCCCCCTGCCGCCTCGATCTCAGCGCACCGGGCCGCCAGTGTGGCGGCGTCGCGGCCGTTCAGAACGACCAAAGCCCCGGCATCCGCCAGGGCCCGGGCCATGGCGAAGCCCAAGCCACGTGATGCACCAGTCACCAGCGCAACGCGCCCCTTCAGAGAAAAAAGCGGACTCATCAGACGCCACCTCCGGTTTTGGTCAAGGGCCTTGTTCAGTGTCCTGTTCAGGCGGCAAAAAATGGTGCGGCATCTGGCGTGTAGCGGGCCACGCCAGCCGGATCAAGTTCTATCCCGAGCCCTGGCTTATTGGGGATTGGCAGCATGCCATCGGCGTCAAGCACAAAGGGTTCACGCAGAATGCCGTCCACGTAGGGGCTGCCTCCAATGAACTCCACCAGGTCTACACCTGGGAAGGCGGTAGCCAATTGCAGGTCGGCAGCAACGCCCAGGGCGGTGTTCCAGCCGTGGCCCACATAACGCACGCCATGGTCCTGTGCCATCCAGACAATGCGGCGCTGTTCGCTGATGCCGCCGACCTTGGTGACATCGGGTTGCACGATGTCAAAGGCGCCGCGCTCTAGCCAGGGCAGAAATGACTGGCGTCGCGTCAGCACCTCTCCGCCCGCAATCGGCACCGGGCTGGCGCGTCGGAGGATACAAAAATCTTCCAGCGCGTCGGGCTTGAGGGCCTCTTCGAACCAGCCCACTTGGTAGTCGGCCAGCATCTCGGCCGAGCGCAGCGCCCATTTAAGGCCCTGCGGCCAGTGGGCGTCGCTGGCGCCAGGGTCTACAAACAGCTGGACATCTGGGCCCAGAGCGTCCCGGGTAGCGGCAATGATGGCGCGGTCCAGGCCCGCGTCATTCGTCCTGCCGAACGGGCCCCAACCCACCTTGAAGGCCTTGAAGCCCCGGGCCTTGTAGGGCGCCACGACGTCGTGCATGCGTTCGGGCATCTCCATCAACAGCGAGCAATAGGGGCGAACACGCTCAATGTAGCGGCCGCCCAGCAAGCTACCCACCGACAAGCCGGTCGCCTTGCCAAGAATGTCCCACAGTGCGATGTCGATACCGCTGATGGTGTGCGTCAAGGTGCCGCCACGCCCCATCCAGAAGGTGTTCTGGTGCAGTTTTTCCGTCACCCGCTCCGGTTGCAGTGCGTTTTCACCTAAAAACAAGGGCTCAAGCACTTTCAGTGCGGCCTGCACCAGCCGGCCGTCGGTAAAGACACTGCCATAGCCCGTGATGCCGGCGTCCGTGTGGACCGCGATGAGCGCGTGAATGGAGTCCTCCGGCCTGATTTCGGCGGACCAACCCCCTTTGGGGCTCTCGCCAAACAGGGACGCCGCCACGATCGAACGAATCCGCACTGGCGGCAGAGTGGTCGATGGGGGTTGGCTCGATGGCACCATTGGGACTCCTTATCCTATGAGGGGGTTTGTGCTAGTGTTTCAGACCGGCGACGGGCGATGATGTTCTCCAGATCGACCTTGTGAATTTCGACGTCAATATGGTCACTAATGGCCTGGGCCATGTCAGCCAAATGGCCCGACTGGAAAACCGTGATCAAGGTGTTGTGTTCCTCGACAATGTCGAGCATGGGCTTGCCCAATGCCGACAATCCGAAAATGATGGTCATCTGGCGGGACAGCATTTCCCACATGTCACTCAGCACGGCGTTGCCAGCAAAATTGGTCAGAACCCGATGAAACTGAGTGTCGGCAGTGGCAAATCCGTAGACATCATTGGCAGCGGCACGCGCCTTCATGTCGTCCACAATGGACTGCAAGGCGTCGATGCTGGCCCTGTCATTTCGCCCGAGGCGGATGGCCCGGGTCAGCGCGGCCGTCTCAAGCGCCACCCGAACCTCGATCAGCTGGTCGATGCGCTCTGCCGTCACTGGCGTCAGCCGTATGCCCTTGTAGGGCTCATTGACGACAATGCCCTGACTTTCAAGGACTCGCAGCGCCTCACGAACGGGCACCCTGCTGACGCCCAGCCTCTGCGCCAACTCGGTCTCGATAATCCGGTCTCCGGGAAGGATCAAGCCCTCGGCGGCAGCGCTAACCAGCGCCTCAATCACTTGCTGCGCCAAAGTACGCGGCTGCAATTTGGTCAGCGCCGACTTTTGAACGTCCTGCGAGCCAGAAGGGGTAAGCGATGGATGCTCCAGGACGAGATGTGCCATATTGGATATTGTATACTATTATAAAGTATGCGGTGAAAGTGGGGGTGGACGCCGGGCAGGATTGTCGGGCATCGTTACCCCGCCCTCACCACCCCAAGCGCGGGACCCAGGTCGACCACGCCTTGTTCCAGTACGGCTGTCCATTGACCGTGATGCTGGTTTCTACGCTGTGGTGCATCCCAGTTGCATCGCTGCGCGTGGTGCACTGCGCGTAGACCCGGCACATCCAGTCGGGTCGGCTCATGTCATAACTAAAGTCGCTGACGACACTGGCCTGAGCAGGGCGATGCAAGTCGACGGTATAGCGCGACCGATTGACACCCACACCCGAATTGGTCCGGTAGCTGCAAGCCAATGTACCGGCAATCAGGTCTCGGGTGACTGCATACTCCGGCGCCGGAATCTGATCCTGGGGCAGGGGTTCGAACTGACTGGGCAAAAACTCAGGGGGCGGTAGCGCTGCGGGCTGAACCACCGGTAGCTCCAGCCGCGACGGTTGCGTGTTTCCACGGTGAAGATAGGCCACGTAATGTTGCGGTGTGGGCCAGGCATTGAGTACATCGGCGCCACTCACCATCAGGCAGATACGGTGCCCCGGGGCAAACCGATAGGCGGCAGCCTGCAGTGGCACGTCCAACGGGTAGACCCGACCCGGAATCAAAGCCTCGGGCTCGCTGTGTGAGTTCAGATGTGTCAGGTTGAGCACCGCTTTGGTGACCAGAACGCTGGTGCCATCGGGCGCCACGTCACACAGCTTCAGACTCAAAAATGCGCTCTCCGCGCCGGCCTGGTAGTACAACACCGCGCGTGGAACACCGACCACTTCCAGGGCGCCAGACAAGGGCTCGCCGATGTAGCCCAGTGACAAACCCAAGTCAATGCGCTGATCGTCTGCCATGCCCCAGCCGGGGCTAAATTGACCTATCGCGTAGCGGCCCGCTGCGACGCCTGCGTCGGGTCGGTACTGTAATTTGTCGACGCCGGGCAGATCGGTCTGCGGCACGCTCTCGGCGTCAAGACGGCCTCCCGCACCCAGCCGAAACGACACCTTGCTGGCCGGCGGTGGCCATGCCGGCTCGTTGCGAAAATAACCCGGGTCTTCCCGGCGCAACGGTGCCGGCGCCACGTAATCTCTCACGAACACCGTGACCGGCGGCTCAAGGTCGACGGGTCGGGCGGGATCGGTATCCAGTCCTTTAAGGTATTTGTCAAACCAGCGCAGGCACTCGAACCGGTCACTCATACGCGGCAAAGGCCACGCATTCTCAGGGTAGTTGTGCGTCCAGGGGCCAACGATCACCCTTTTGGGGCAGCTCAGACGTTCAAACGTGTGCAGCAGATCATCGCCATACCAGTCGGCCCACCCGCCAATCAGGAACGTGGCCGCTTTGACCTTGTCGTGCTCGTCCCGGAGCAGCCTGGACTGCCAAAATGGCCCGTCCAACAGGTTCTCCACATAGGCCAGGCTCCAGGGCGACGAACGCTCAAGGCGCTCGCGCCAAACGGCCTCCCACCGATCTCCCAAAAGCTCTGGGGCAGGCGGGGCGTAGTTGTACGCGGCCATCAATGGCGCAAAGTTTTCCATCGCAAAAAGGCGCAGCGTGCCGCCCGGGCAGGCCATGCCTTGGTACCAGTCGGAACACATTTGGCACAACACCACCGCCTTCAAGGCCGGCGGGGCCTGACGCGCTGCGTCAAAACAAACCCCCGCGGTGTAACTGATGCCGATCATGCCGACATTGCCATCACACCAGGGTTGTTCGGCGCACCACTGAATCACCTCCACACCATCTTGCACCTCGGACTCGCTCGTCGGCGAACTGCTAAAGCCATCGGAATCACCCGTGCCCCGTATGTCGACATTGACGAAGACATAGCCCTGAGACGCGAAAAAAGGGTAGCGGGTGGCGCGAGGCCCGTATGCGCTGTTGTTGACCTTGTGGTAAGGCGTGTACTCGATGATGGCCGGTACCCGCTGCCCCGCAACTTCGGGCAGATACAGATCGGCTGCCAGAGTGATGCCATCAGGCATTGGGATGCGGGCGTTGCGGATTACTTTGACTGCGTACGTCATGTGTCCTCCCTAAGGGCCAGCGCCTGCTGTCAGACCGTCGTTGTCAGCGTTTTAACTAACAAGGCAAGCGGATGAACATTGTATACTTTTAGAAAGTATGCTATTGTCCTCGTGACAGTGTTCTTCCGTCTTTGATTCTGGAGCCCGTCTGATGCCACTTGTGAAAAGTCGAGTCCAATGCGACATCGATTTCGACCGTCCGGGACGGCAAGCGGCTTTTCTGCGTGCGCCTAACTCCACCAATACCTCGGGCTGGGGTACGGTCCAAATTCCGATTTTTGTCCTCAAGAATGGCGTCGGTCCAACGCTGCTGCTCACAGGTGGGGTGCACGGCGACGAGTACGAAGGCCAGATCGCCATTTCGCGCCTGGCCCAAACGATCAAACCAGAGGATATATCTGGACGGCTGATCCTGATGCCCTCGGTGAACCAGCCAGCGGCGCTCAACCAAAACGGCACCAGGATGTCCCCCATTGACGGGCGCGACCTGAACCGCTGTTTCCCGGGCAACCCAACGGGCACGTTCAGCGACATGCTGGCGCACTTTATAGACAGCGCTATTCTTCCGCACGTCGACGTCGCGGTGGACATGCATACTGGCGGTCACTCGGCCGAGTTCGCTTTGTGCACCGTCATGCACGCCATCGAAGACCTCGAACTGCGCCGCAAAACTCTGGCGGCCGCCACAGCATTTGGGGCACCATTTAACGTGATTTTTTCGGGTGTTGACGAAGGTTCTACCTTGACTTCGGCGATCGAGCGGCGAAAAATTCTGTGCATTGGCACCGAAATCGGCGGCTGGGGCAGGGTCAGCTTGGAGGCCCTGCGCATCGGAGAGCGGGGTATACGAAACTTGATGCAGCACCTGGGCATGACAGCGGGAACGCCTGACACCACTCAAAAAAGTGGTGGCCCAGGGACCCGGCACATGGTGGTACCCAACCCAAGCTGTTACAGCTTCGCACCGAGCGGCGGCCTGTTTGAGCCGTGTCAGCTGGCAGGAGACGCGGTGGAAGCAGGCCAGGTTGCCGGCTTTCTTCATTTTGTCGAGGATCTTGACCGAGCGCCGGTCGCCTTGCATTACCAAGCCAGCGGCCTGCTCTGGGCAGCCTGCGGCCCCGGGCGAGTACTGCGCGGTGACTGCGTCGCGGTGGTGATGCAATCTTATGAGTAAACCAAAGCCTGAGGCAGGCAATGCCAACGTGTCCGTCACGGACTTCCATGATCCAACCCTAGGAGACTGATGTGATGAAAAAAACCTACCTTACTCTTGCAATGTCCGCATTGCTTGTCCTGACAAGCGCTGGGCCGGCGCACGCACAGAAAAAAGGAGGCGATGTGGTGATCGGGATGACGGCAGCGCCGCCCTCTCTGGACCCGCACGCCACCTCGGCGCAAGTGGCACGCAATGTCAATTTGCACATTTTCGAAACCCTGTACGCGCGGGACGAAGGTGCTCGGCCCGTGCCTGACTTGGCAGAAGGGGTCACCATTTCTGCCGATGGCCTGACCTACTTGTTCAAGCTGCGCACGGGCGTCAAGTTTCACAACGGCAAAGACATGACTTCGGCCGACGTCGTGGCCTCATTGGAGCGCTATCGCAAGTCGGGCGCCTCGGCCAGTCTGATCGGTGCCATCGACTCGGTCAGCGCCAGCGGACCGAATCAGGTCACCATCAAGCTGAAAACCGTGCAGTCCACCTTCCTTGGCAATTTGTCGAGCCCAAGGGCACCGATCGCCATCATGCCCTCCGAAGAAGCCGCCAAGGATATGGGCAAAGCCAGCTCCATTGGCACCGGGCCGTACAAGTTTGTTGAGTACAAGCCTGATAGCCACATCAAGATCACGCGATTTGACGGCTACAAGCCCAACCCAGCCTACAAAGAGCGTGACGGCTTTGCTGGCGCCAAGATTGCCTACATCGACAACGTAACCTTCCGCTTCATGCCCGAGACCAGTGCGCGTGATGCGGCTGTCGAGACCGGTCAAATCCAGCTGAACGAGACAACCGATGGTCCAACCGCCAAGCGCCTGAAAGGTAACCCCAACTTCCAGGTGATTCCCGTGCTGCCCTTTGCCGCCATGATTCTCAAGTTCAACATGGCGCAGGGCGCTGGCACTGACCTGAACTTCCGCCGTGCGGTGGCACAGTCCCTTGACCTTGAAGAAATCATGGCAGTGGCTTACCCCGATATTTACCGCATCGACACCAGCTGGGTCTATGGGGGTTCGGCCTACCACTCAGCCCGCAAGACCCCCAAGCAAGACCTTGCCGCTGCCAAAGCGACATTGGCCAAGTCTGGCTACAAGGGTGAGAAGCTGACCTTTATCGTGCACAACGACCGCCCCACGGTCGATACGGCCACCGTTATTCAGCAACAGGTATCGCAAATTGGCGTCAACATGGAGGTGAAGGTAGCTGACTGGCCCACCACATCCAACCTGGGCCTCAAGAGCGACACCGGCTGGAACCTCTGGACTCATGGCTTCGGGATTGAGCCCTACGAGGGACCCGCCTCTGCCATGTCACATTGGGTGAAAGGGCAAGGTCAGCGCAAGGCAGACCCCGTCATCGACGGCTTGTTCGAAAAGTTCAATAGCGAAATGAACGTTGACGTTCAGAAAAAATTGTTCGTCGATTTCGAGAATCAGATGAACGACCAGGCCATTGCCGTAAATATGGGGAACTATGGCCTGTTTCAGGTCGCTACCTCCAAGCTGAAAAACTTCAAGGCCTACCGTATCCCACGCATGTGGGGTGTTTGGCTGGATTGATCTTCAAGTCAAAACGATATGGGACGCTTCATCATCCGCCGCCTTCTGGCGTCGATCCCGGTGTTGTTTTTGGTGTCCCTGATCACGTTTGGCCTGTTGTGGCTGGTGCCGGGTGACCCGGCATCCATCTTTCTAGACGCCAGCGCCACTGCCGAGGCGCTGGACCGTGTTCGTCGGGAGCTCGGGCTTGACCGGCCCTTTCTGGTTCGCATGGGTGAGTGGTACATCCGGTTGTTGCAGGGTGATCTGGGAACCTCTCTGTTGCTTAACCGCAGTGTCACGGAGGCCATCTTGGAGCGGCTGCCCATCACGCTGTCGCTGACCGCCATGGCCTTTGTGGTATCCGTGCTGCTCGGCGTGACGGCAGGGGTGATGGCGGCAGTGCGCCATGGGCGCGCCGCTGACCAGAGCCTGATGAGCCTGGCGCTGCTTGGCCTGTCGATCCCCGAGTTCTGGCTGGGTCTGGTGCTGGTCTGGCTGGTGGCTGTGCTGGTGCCTATTTTTCCTGCTGGCGACTATGTCGCCTTTGCCAAAGACCCCTTGCAATGGGCCCGCCATCTGGCGCTACCCACCTTTACACTGGCCTGCATCCAGATGGGATTTGTCGCCCGCATGACGCGCTCTAGCATGCTCGAAGTGTTAAGCCAAGACTTCGTGCGCACTGCCCGCGCCAAAGGCCTTCCCGAGCCTTATGTGGTGCTACGGCACGGCTTGGTCAACGCCATGGTGCCGATCGTCACCGTGATGGGCATCATGGTCGGCGCGCTCCTTGGCGGTGCTGTGGTCACCGAGCAGGTTTTCTCCATTCCCGGCTTGGGGCGTCTGATCATTGGCGCCGTGTTGTCGCGCGATTTCCCGGTGATTCAGGGGGGGTTGTTGTTCCTCGCACTGATTTACCTCAGTGTCAATCTGGCGGTTGATCTCCTGTACGCGGTGATAGACCCGCGGGTCAGACTGGGCTAAGCCATGACACAGCGAGCCAGTTTTGTGCGCCGACTGCTGTCCAACCGCTCATTCACCATCGGAGCGTCCCTGGTCGGGCTGGTACTGCTGCTGGCTTTGCTGGCGGGTGTCATCGCCCCGTTTGACCCACTCAAGGGCAACTTCCGAGCGCGCATGATGGCCCCTAGTCTGGAGCATTGGATGGGCACCGATCAATTCGGCCGCGACATCCTGTCGCGGGTGCTGCATGGCGCACGCATTTCTTTGCAGATCGGGTTCATGGTGGCCATCATCACGGCCTTGGCTGGCGTGCTGATCGGCGCGAGTTCGGGTTACTTCCGGCGCCTGGACGGCCCCCTCATGCGGCTGATGGACGCCTTTATGGCTTTCCCCTCCATCATTCTGGCGATCGCCGTGAGCTCTGTCCTGGGCGCATCGGTGATCAATGTGATTTTTGCGCTGGCCATCGCGGCAACGCCACATACGGCGCGTATCGTCCGCGCCTCGGTGATGGTGGTGCGCGAAATGGAATTTGTCGAGGCCGCTCGCGCCCTTGGCGCCGGACATGCGCGCATCTTGTTTCGCCACATCATGGCCAACGCCATGGCGCCGCTGATGGTGCGCATCACCTATGTGTTTGCGGTTGCAATTCTGAACGAGGCTGTACTTTCGTTCATCGGTGTCGGCCCGCCGCCGCCAGCACCCACCTTTGGCGCCATCATCGCCAACGGCCGAGACTTTATCGTGGCGGCCCCCTGGATCACGGTGGCCCCCGGGCTTGCAATTCTGGTCAGTGTGTTGGGCCTGAATTTGCTGGGCGACGGCTTGCGTGACGTCCTCGACCCGCGCATGTCGGTGAATACCCGATGAGTCACGCTACACCCATGCTGCAGGTGCAACAGGTCACCACCACGCTGGGGACCGGCGGCCCAGAAATCCTGAGCGCGGTGGACATCAGCCTCAACAGCGGCGAGGTGCTCGGTGTCGTCGGTGAGTCAGGGTCGGGCAAGAGCATGCTGGCGCTGTCGATCATGGGGCTGCTGCCCCGGCCAATCGCCGTCAGCGGCGGCGAAATCCTGCTCCAGGGCCGCAACCTGCTGCAATTGCAGGCGCAAGAATTGCGCACCCTGCGCGGCAAAGACATGGCCATGATTTTCCAGGAGCCCATGACCTCGCTCAACCCGGTCATGCGCGTGGGTCAACAAATCGGTGAGGTGCTCCGCTGGCATAGGTCAATGCAGGGGGAGGCTGCGCGCCAAGAGGGCATTGCCCTGCTAAAGCGGGTGGAGATGCCAGACCCACAACGCCAGATCGACGCGTACCCCCACGAACTCTCAGGCGGCATGCGGCAGCGGGTGATGATTGCCATTGCCCTGGCCGGTCGGCCCAAGCTATTGATCGCCGACGAGCCCACCACCGCGTTGGATGTGACGATTCAAGCCCAGATCCTGGAGCTGATACGCAACATCCAGCGCGATGACGGTATGTCTGTGTTGTTGATCACGCATGACCTGGGCGTGATCGCCGAAATGTGCGACCGGGTCGCCGTCATGTATGCAGGGCGGGTCGTCGAGCAGGGTGCGGTTCTGGACATCTTTGACCGTCCCGCTCACCCCTATACCCGGGGTCTGCTCGCGTCACGCCCCAAGATTTCCGCCGGCGCCAACTGGCTCAGCACCATTGAGGGCACGGTGCCTGCGGTTGGGCAAATGGGTACCGGTTGCAGCTTTGCACCGCGCTGTGCACTTGCCGGGCAGGACTGTGCGCAACGGCCACCTTTGCGAGAAGTCGGCGTGGCACACCAAGCGGCCTGTGTTCGCCCGTTTGAAGGCGCGGCTGAGCCAAAGGCAGAGACAGCATGAGCAGCGTCATCCCCTTGATCGAGGCGCGCGGACTGAGCAAGTATTTTGAGCGGCCTCGGCGCTTTTTGGCCCCTGCAGAGCCCCCATTGCGCGCGGTGGACGGCGTTGACCTCAGCATTGCACCGGGCGAGACGCTGGGTCTGGTGGGCGAGTCGGGCTGTGGCAAATCCACCACCGGCCGCTTGCTGTTGCGCCTGATAGAACCCAGTGGCGGCACCATCCTGCACCATGGTGAGGACATCACACGGCTGGACGCCGCCGGCATGCGCAGCAAGCGACGCGCGATGCAGATCGTGTTTCAGGACCCCTATGGTTCTCTGAACCCGCGCATGCGGGTGTCTGAACTCATCGCCGAGCCACTGGTGATCCATAGCGTGGGCGACAACGCCAGCCGGGTCGCCCGGGTGCAACGCCTGCTGGACCTGGTGAGCCTGCCCGCCAGCGCCCTGCAGCGCTATCCCCATGAATTTTCTGGCGGCCAGCGGCAGCGGATTGGTATCGCCCGGGCCTTGGCACTGGAACCTGAGTTCATCATCGCGGATGAGGCCGTCTCAGCACTCGACGTGTCGGTGCAAGCCCAGGTGATTAACCTGCTGCGTGAGCTGCAACGCGACCTGAAGCTCACCTACCTGTTCATCTCGCACAACCTGGCCGTGGTACGCAACATCAGCGACCGCGTGGCGGTAATGTACCTGGGCCGCATCGTTGAAGTGGCGCCGGCCAACGCGCTGTTTGCGCGCCCACAGCACCCCTACACCCAGGCCCTGTTGGCGGCCTTGCCGACCGACCATCCTTCGCAACGCCGAACCCATGCCGTCATCAAAGGTGACCTGCCCAAGCCGGACACCGCCAGCGTGGGTTGCAGATTTGCCAACCGTTGCCCCCATGCCCAATCCCAGTGTTTGACCCAAGACCCCGCTTTCCACGAGACCGCACCCAGCCACCAGGTGGCCTGTTTGCGGATCGCTGATGGCAGCCTGAAGCTTTGAAAGGTGACCCTATGACCACACGCCCCCGCATCCTGATTGCCGAGTGCATGCAGGAGATTTCCTCCTTTAACCCGCTTGCCGGCGACTACGACAACTTCCATATCGAGCGCGGCGACGACATGCTGGCACAGGACGGCATCAACTCATCGCTGGGCGGTGCCCTCGCCGTGTTTCGCGAAACTGGCATGGATCCGGTGTTAACTATCAGCGCTCGCTCCGGCTCGGCCGGGATTCTGATGGCACAGGCCTGGCAGCGTCTGGCGGGGGAGGTGCTGGCGGCAATCGCAGCCCAAGCCGGCAGTGGCATTGACGGCGCCTATTTCTCGCTTCATGGCGCCATGGCGGCTGAGGGTGAGCTCGACCCGGAAGGCTATTTGCTGGCTGAAACCCGCAAATTGCTTGGGCCAGACGTTCCCATCGTCATCTCGCTCGACCTGCACGGCATTCTGACCGACCGCATGCTCAAGCAAATCAACGGTGTCACGATCTACCACACCTACCCACATGTGGACTTTGCCTCCACTGGCCAGCGGGCGGCCCGCGTACTGCACCGACTTGTCACGGAGAAGATCCGGCCAACCATCGCACGTGTGGTAATCCCGGCGCTGGTGCGGGGCGACGAACTGATCACCAAGTCCGGCTGCTATGGCGAGTTGATCCGCGAAGCACGGCGGCTAGAGCTTGAGGGCGTGGCCATGTCCGCCGGCATCATGATCGGCAACCCGTTTACCGACGTGCCCGAGCTGTGCTGCCAAGTGTTGGTGGCCACTGCGGGTGATGCTGCCGTGGCCGAGCGAGAGGCGCTCAGACTGGCTCGCGAATTCTGGCCACTGCGTCACCGCATGCAGGGTAAGCTGATCTCGTTGGACCGTGCCATTGCCCAGGCCAGCAGCATTGCGGGCCCAGTTATTTTCACCGACGCGGCAGACGCCACCTCCTCCGGTGCCACCGGCGACTCCAACCTGATCATCCGGGGCTTGCGCGATGCCGGTTATCGCAAAAAGGTGTTGGCCCAGATTGTCGACCCGATGGCGGCTGCAGCCGCGCATCGGGCCGGTGTCGGCGCACAAATCGACGTCAGTCTGGGCGGCGCCATAGACGCCAAGCGCTTTGCGCCGATGCAGGTCTCAGCCCGGGTGCGCCTGCTGTCAGATGGCAAGGCGCAACTGGAAACCATGAAGCTCGGTTTGGATGCCGGACCCACCGCCGTGCTGGAGTTTGACAACTTTACCGTGGTGGTGTTCAGCCGGACGCTGACCTTGCTGGACCGCGCCATGTATTACGCCAATGGCCTGGACCCGACGGACTTTGACCTGACGGTGGTGAAGTCACCCCACACCGAGCACCACATGTACGACGCCTGGGTGGACAACAACTTCAATGTGGACGTGCCGGGCGCCACTTCCGCTAACCTGAAAACCTTGGGCCACACCATTTGTGCCCGGCCCATGTACCCGCTGGATGCGGATGCTGGCTTTGAGCCGCGGGCCGTTATCTACCGCAGCTGAGCCGATGCGGGTCATCCATTGGTGGGATCAGGGCGGCGGCGCATTCGGCTCCGCGGCTGTCCCCCGCCCTGCGGGCTCCTCCTTGATGCCGCTGCGCCGAACGCACCACCACCCTGATCTGGCGAGGTGTTTGGTGCGCAGCTTGCCAACGAAAGAAAAGACCCCTTGAGCATGAAGATTGACGCCGTTGATTTCTTTTACCTGTCCATGCCCGAGGTCACCACCGAGGCCGATGGCAGCCAGGATGCTTTGTTGGTGCGCGTTGCCGTCGGTGGGCTGACTGGCTTCGGCGAGTGCGAGGCGGCGCCGCTGCCCTCGATCGCGGCCTTTGTCTGCCCGATGTCGCACGGCGCTTGTCAGCCGGTCAGTGCCTCGGTGCTGGGCCGCACCCTGAATGAGCCGCAAGACATCGCCGCCATCGCGGCCGACGTGGCTTACAACAGCATGGACGTGCTGCAAGCTGCGCACACCTGGTCCGGCATTGAGATGGCGCTGTGGGACCTGTTGGGCAAGGCGCGTGGCGAGCCAGTTTGGAAGCTGCTGGGCTACCCGTCTGCGCACCCCAAAACACCTTATGCCTCGCTGCTGTTTGGCGACACCGCACAGGAGACACTGGCCCGCGGGCAAGATGCCCTACGCCGCGGCTTCAAGGCGGCCAAGTTTGGCTGGGGACCGATCGGCCGGGGCACGGCGGACCAAGACGCCGATCACTTCTTTGCAGCGCGCGAGGCGCTGGGGGCCGACGGTATCCTGCTGGTCGACGTGGGCCAGATCTTTGGCGAAGACGTCGCCCGTGCCTCGGCCCGTCTGGGCGCCTTGGAACAGGCGCGGGCCTTGTGGCTGGAGGAGCCGTTTCACGCTAATGCGCTGCAACAATACGGCGAACTGGCCAAGCGCTGCAAAAGCGTCAAGCTGGCTGGCGGCGAGGGCGCCCACAATGCCGCCATGGCGCAGCACTTGATCGATTACGGCGGCATTGGCTATGTTCAGATCGACTGCGGGCGCATCGGCGGCATCGGGCCGGCCAAACAGGTGGCCGACTACGCCGCTGCGCGGGGTGTCACCTATGTGAACCACACCTTCACTTCGCATCTGGCCTTGAGTGCTTCACTCCAGCCCTATGCCGGCTTAGCCGGGCACACCATTTGTGAGTACCCGGCGGCGCCCAAGGCCCTGGCGGTGGCGATGACGCAGAACCACCTGACACCCGACGCAATGGGGCAGATCAGCGCGCCAAACGCGCCTGGCCTGGGTATGGCGATCGACGCGCAGGCGGTGCAACACTATCAAATTGACGTCGAGATCCGCATCGCGGGTCGCACGCTGTATGCTTCCCCGCAGTTTTAAAAGGACACCCCCATGAACCAACTTGACATGAAGGGCCGCCACGCGGTCATCACCGGTGGCGCCACCGGGCTGGGCTATGCCATTGCCCAGCGCATGCTGGCCTCGGGTGCCAACGTCACGCTGTGGGACCGCGACACTCAGGCACTGACCAAGGCCCGCGCCGAATTAGGCAGCCAGGCCCATGGCGTCACGGTGGATGTGGCCGAGCACGCCTCGGTGGTGGCCGCAGTGGGCCAGACCCTGGCGCATTCGCCGGCCATTGATGCACTGGTCAATTGTGCTGGCATCACCGGCCCCAATACGAAAGTCTGGAGCTATCCCGTGGCGGACTGGCAGCAGGTGATGCAGGTGAACCTGAACGGCCTGTTTTACTGCTGCCGCGAAATCACGCCGCACATGCGTGAGCGCAACTACGGCCGCATAGTCAACATCGCCTCGGTAGCTGGCAAGGACGGCAACCCCAACGCCAGCGCCTACAGCGCCAGCAAAGCTGCAGTGATGGCACTCACCAAATCGCTGGGCAAGGAGCTGGCCGACACCGGCATCCGCGTTAACTGCGTCACGCCAGCGGCCGTCAAGACCGCCATATTCGACCAGATGACGCCCGAGCACATCGCCTTCATGTTGTCCAAGATTCCGATGGGGCGCTTTGGCACGCCAGAGGAAGTGGCCGCCATGGTAAGCTGGCTGTGCACCGAAGACTGCTCGTTTTCGACTGGCGCGGTGTTTGATCTCTCGGGTGGCAGATCCACCTACTGACAATAAAAATCCTCTTATTCTGCTGAAAGGCGACACATGAAACTGGTACGTTATGGCAACCCCGGCAAGGAAAAACCCGGCCTGATTGACGCGGGCGGTAAGCTGCGCGACCTCAGCGCCATCGTGCCCGACATCGGCCCGGCGCAACTTGACGCCGCCGTATTGGCCAAACTGGCCAAGCTTGACACTGACAAGCTGCCCGCCGTGCGCGGTACGCCTCGCATGGGCTGCCCGGTGGCTGGCGTTGGCAAGTTCATCGCCATCGGCCTGAACTACGCCGATCATGCCGCTGAGTCGGGTGCGCCAATCCCCAAAGAGCCAATCGTGTTCATGAAGGCCACCACCTGCATTCAGGGCGCGAACGACCCGGTCATGCTGCCCAAAGGCTCGGTCAAGTCCGACTGGGAAGTAGAGCTGGGCATTGTTATCGGCACGCGTGCACGCTACGTGACGCAGAAAGCCGCACTGGACCATGTGGCCGGCTACTGCACCATCAACGATGTGAGTGAGCGCGAATACCAGATCGAACGCGGCCCACAGTGGGACAAGGGCAAGGGTTGCGACACCTTCGGCCCAATCGGCCCCTGGCTGGTCACGCGCGACGAGATTGCCAACGTGCAGAAATTGTCAATGTGGCTGGATCTGAACGGCAAACGCATGCAAACCGGTAGCACCAAGACCATGATTTTTGGCGTGGCCAAGCTGGTGAGCTATGTCAGCCAGTTCATGACCTTGATGCCGGGCGACGTCATCACCACCGGCACTCCACCCGGCGTCGGTCTGGGCATGAAGCCGCCGCTCTACCTCAAAAAGGGCGACGTCATGACCCTGGGCATTGAAGGCCTGGGCGAGCAACGACAGGTGGTGGTGCCCTTCAAGCTATAGGCTGGCGGGTGACGCCTATTGATCAGGCCTTGGCACCGGATGGTCCTGTCGTGGCGATGTTGCGGCAGGCCTTTCCGAAGCTGTTGGCGGTCTATGCCTTCGGCAGCCATGTTCAAGAAAACTGGCGGCCAGACAGCGATGTTGATCTGGCTGTTCTGGTCGGCGGCTATGCCGAACCCCAGCAACTGTGGGATGAAGCCGGCGTCCTGGCCGAGCGGCTCGGTTGCCCGGTGGATCTTCTTGATTTGCGTGCCGCCAGCACTGTGATGCAGCATCAAGTGCTCACTCGGGGACGGCGGCTTTGGGCCCAGGAACCCGACGCCAGCTTGTTTGAATGTTTTGTAATGAGCGAAAAGAACCGCTTGGATGTGGCACGCCAGGCTTTGCTGACAGATATTGGGCAACGGGGTTCGGTCTATGGTCGATGACGTCGTGCTCAACAAGGCTGCCACGATTGAGCGTTGTTTCGCGCGCGCACGGGAAGAGTACGCTGCCGCAGGTGAGACCTTCTCCACGAATTTTTCTCGTCAAGACGCCGCCATCCTGAATATTCAGCGCGCCTGTGAAGCGGCGCTTGATCTCCGACACCATCTGATCCGCCGCGAAAGACTAGGTGTTCCACAGAGTGCCCGGAACGTCTTCGACCTGTTAACCCTGTCTGGTTGGATTGAAAAACCCCTGGCTGAGGCCCTCAAAAAAATGGTGGGCTATCGCAACATCGCCGTGCATGACTACCAAAGCCTGTTGTTGCCAATCACCGTCAACATCATTGCGGATCATCTTGGGGAATTTTTGCAATTCACCTCTGCCTTGCTCAATAAAGAGCACAACCCCGACTGACATCGAATGTTAAAGCCATGAGCCTGCTCTTCTCCCCCCTACACCTACCTTCGCCTCTGGCGGCCTGAAGGCCAAGGGGCACCCGATAGGCGCCACCGGCGTGTCCATGCACGTGCTGGCTTGCATGCAGCTCCACGGCAGCGCCGGCGGCATCCAAGTCCCCGGGGCTGAACTGGTGGGCGTTTTCAACATGGGTGGCGCCGCCGTGACGCACTACGTGAGCTTGCTGGAGCGGCTGCACTGAGCCGCCGCCGCCCTTGGTGGGGCGCCCTACCCCCTGAATTGGCCTGGCTGAGGCCTAAGGCCTGCACTGGACCATGTAGATGTGCTCGCAAGCCAATACCACCTCGCTGCGCTGGTTGAGCACCTCAGTCAGCTCCCAAACCCGGCCAAAACCTGCGCGCTTGGGGTCGAGGGCTTTTCTCGCAATCGTCAACCGCGTCCGAATGGTGTCACCAATAAAGACCGGTTTGACAAACCGCAGCTTGTCGTAGCCATAGCTGAACGCCACCGGGTTGATCTTGGAGGCCGTCAACCCGACGCCAATCGCAAAGACCATGGTGCCGTGGGCAATGCGTTGGCCGAATTCCTGTGTTTTCATGAATTCAGCATCCAGGTGATGCGGGTAAAAGTCACCTGTGTGCCCAGCGTGTACCACGATATCAGTTTCAGTCATGGTCCGTCCGTAGGTGGTACGGGTGGTCCCGATGTCATAGTCTTCAAAATAAGTGTGGTCACTCACAGCGTGTCTCCTGAATTTATCTTGGCCCTGACCAGTGCAGTGGGAGCTGCACTCGGGGTACCCCGGTTCAAAATTTGCCAAATTTCAGATAGGCCTGTTGCGGGTCGGCACCTGACAGAATGGCTTTTCGAACCAAGCTCTCGGTCGTCATGGCACGCTCCGACTCATCGATCACTTGCTCCAACAGGTGCGCAGGCACGCGAATCATGCCGTCGCGGTCACCCACCAGATAGTCCCCGGGCGTGATGTCCACATCACCGATGCGAATCTCGACCTGTGTGGCATCAGGCAGCCAATGGCCGACCACGTCGCGGGGCGTAAAACCACGGCCCCAAGTCTGGAACCCGATAGCCAGCAGGAAATTGCTGTCGCGCACAAATCCATCCACCACACAGCCTCTAACGCCTTTGTTCTTGAGTGTCTCGGCTGACAACTCGCCCATGTGTGCCACGATGCGATCGTTGGGCTGCGTGGTCCAAATCGTGCCCGATGGGGCTTGAGACAGCAGCCCGGTCCAGGCCAGCAAAGTTTGGTGCGCATCCGCACCCTTATCCACCTTGCCTCGTATCGTGAAGGCCGGCCCCGCCATGGCGGTTTCAGGCATCAGCGGCCGCAGTTCTGGAGGGAGCGTGAAGTCGCGCAGACCCATGCCGCGCATGACGTCGTGAACAACGCCGGTGTAGCAGCGCTCAAGCCGAAGGGTCAGTGTTTCTGATGCAGGATGTTTGTCGTGTTGGGAAGACATGCAGGACCTTTCGCAGTAAAGCTTTTGTAAGTAAGGATGAACTCTTGGTGACCGAGCCCTTCGGACTTGCTCGGCTCACCTTGTGCAACCTGCAGCACAAGATTGAAGATCTCTTCGCCCACATCATCGAGCGTGGCTTGTGCGCGCAATATGCGTCCCGCATTGACGTCCATGTCATCGGGCAGTCTTTCATACGTGTGCGGGTTCGCACACACCTTAATCACCGGGCTGATAGCCGAACCTACGACCGAGCCTCGACCCGTGGTGAACAGCGTCAGGTGAGCCCCACAACTGATCAACTCAACGATCTCCGCATTGTCTGAAATGTTGGGGAAACCAAACCTCACTTCGCCATCTGGCACCATATCGAGCAGGTAAAGCCCTCCGGTTGGCGCCAAATCACCGGGCTTGAGAATGCCCTGGATCGCCGAAGCGCCACTTTTGGCGTAAGCACCCAGTGATTTTTCCTCCTGGGTGGTCAATCCGCCGTCGGCATTGCCTGGCGCAAAACTACCGTGGCCCAGCACACTGTAGTAATGGGCTGCCTTGGCAACACAAGCCACCAGTTCTTGTCCCAGTTCAGGTGTCGCAGCACGGTCCTGCATATGGTATTCACAGCCCACCAGTTCGCCCGTTTCTTCAAAGATGCAGGTGGCCCCATGGTCTACCAACGAGTCGAAGGCCCGACCAACCGCCGGGTTGGCTGTGATGCCGCTGGTGCCGTCTGATCCGCCGCAAACCGTTCCAATGACCAGCTCATCGATCCCCATTGGCACGCGTACGGCATCCTTGATACTTAACAATGCGTCACGTACCCAGGCCTCGCCTTGGGCGATAGTGGTCTTGGTGCCACCAGTCTGTTGAATGGTTAGCGTCTGCACCAACCTACCTGACGATCGAACCGCCTGCTCCAGCCCGTGTTTGTCGAAGCTCTCACAACCCAAAGAAACCAACAGCACAGCCCCAACATTGGGGTGGGTGGTGAGCTGACGCATCATTTTGTCGGCATAGTCATTGGGATAACAGCCAGGGAAGCCCAGCAGGTGCACGGGTCGATGGCGAAAGGCCCCAGTAATTTCACGGGCAACGTGGTGGGCGCACTCAACCAGATAGGCAACCAGGACCAGGTTACGGATGCCTTTACGGCCATCGCTGCGAAGGTAGCCGGTCAGCATGGGTTCAGTGGGTGTAGTGGGTGTAGTCATTTTTGATCGCTTGGCCGTGACGCTTTAGTTAGAAATTGCTGCCCCGCGTTCAGGGTGAAGGTTGGCAGATAGTCACTCTTGAGGTTGTGCGTGTGGACATGCTCACCCGCCAGCACCGCCCGTGTGGTCGAGCCAATGACTGCGCCATAGCGCAAAACTTTGGTGCCCGCACTCATTGAGAGACGTGCAATTTTGTGGCCCAATGCCACCGGTTGCAACACGGTGATTTCGTCGAGGCCGACCCGCAAGCAGACGCCCGCCGGCACCGAAACACAGGCAATCAGGCAATTGTCCTCGGGCCTCAACAGCAGCACACGTCCATCGATCTCATTCACTTAAAGCACTCCTCAGGACAGTTGATAACCTAAAGCACGGGACACCTCAGCCGCACTGGCTTTCAATATGTCACGCACCCCCTCCACTGTAGGTCCGCGCTGCACGCCTCGATTTTCCAGATAAGGCACCACCAGCGCACCTGCGCAACGACCATTACGGTCCCATACTGGGCACCCGATGTCGGTCACCCCAAGCGTCTGATAACTTGGTGCACAAGCATACGCGTCGCGCGCCACCGTCTCGACAACTGCACGCCATTCGGTCTGACTAACCGGGGGATCGCCAAATAGCAGCAAATTGTCAGCAACCAATTTTGTACGCTCTTCCGGTGTGCGAAAGGCCAGCAAAATCTGCCCTGAGGCTGTGGTGAACAGGTTAACGACCGAGCCGGTACGAACGCTCAAAGACACCGTGCCGGGTGCCTCCACGTGGGCGATGACCAAGACGCGGCCGCTGTCGGCTATGGAGACATGGCAGGACTGCAGCGTCTGCCGCACGATGGCCTGCATGGCCGGCAATGCCGCCTCAACCAGGGTACGTACAGGCCGGTTTCGATGAGCCAGCTCAAACATCCTGGATGACAGGTGGTAACGGTCACCATGGTCGGTCGTGACCCACCCGCGACGCTCCAGGGTAATGACCATTCGGAATATCTCGCTCATGCTGCGCTGCAACTGTTGCGCGATTTCGGCCATGCTAAGGCCATGCTCTGCATCGGTCAGCGCCTCGAGAATATCGAGCCCCTTATCCAGTGCGGGGGCAACGTACTGCGGGCCATCGGCGACGGCCTTAGCCGGGACAGATTTACGGCTGGCTCGCGCTCGTTGAGCGAGTGGGGGCGTCAAATTACCCGTGGGTTTGGCCATTTGGGTCGCTACTCGACGGTGTCCGCTGCATTAAAGCTTGGCCAATGTGCAGCGTTCAATCTCGTCCCAATCCAGCTCGATGCCAAGCCCGGGCCCCGAGGGCAGGTAAGCCCGCCCATCTTTGATAGGGAAGGGTTCGGCCAGGCCAAAGTTGAAACTGTCCGTCGGCCCCAGCATTTCGAAAAATTCGCAGTTGTTGACTGCAGCGGCAACGTGCAGGTTGGCCAGCTCCAAGGGCAAAAAGATAGTGGTGTGCAATTCACAGTTCATACCGAAGGCCTCTGCCAAGTGCGCCGTCTTCATGGTACCAGTCACACCGCCGCTCCATGACACGTCAGCCCGCACCCGATCAACCACACGCTGCGACACGCATTCGGCAACACTGTATGGGTGCTTGGCAAGCACCTCTGTGCCCACAACCGGGATATCCAGGACTCGGCTCAGTTCGCGCAGGGCATGCGTATGCTCATCCGCCAAGGGTTCTTCCAGCCAATGGTAGTCAAGTTGCTCCAACGCACGGCCAAATTTAACGGCCTGCTCCAAGTTGAAATTACCAACCGGGTCTGACATCAGACTGAAGTCTGGGTCCGTACCTATCGCCTCGCGAACCAGGCGATGCGCCAGCAAGTCCTGCGTGAAGGATTTACCTGGCGTGTGCAACTTGTACCCCTTAAAACCGGCAGCGCGGGCTGCTAAGGCCTCCAGCGCGTAGTCTTGCACCTCCGGCAAGACCATCGAGGACACGTAGGTAGGCAGCGATGACCGCGCCGCACCCAGATACTGGTAAAGAGGTTGGTTGGCTGCCAAAGCGCCCAACAACCATAGGCAAACATCAAACGGGCCATACGCGTAAATGGGTTGATGTGCCCACCAGCGATCTGCAACACGGAAGTCGTGCCACAGGCGCTCCCGCTCCATGGGGTCACGCCCCATAAAAAACGGCCGCAGCACATCGGCAGCTTGGTGCGCCGCACCCATGGCAGATCGGCCCGCAAATCCAAACATTGAGGCCGAAAGGCCTGTGTCAGTTTTGAGGGTAATCACAAGAAAATCAAAACCGCGAAAGTTCCCGCCTCGTAACGCAGACGCAGGAAACCGGTCCGCAGAACGGTGACAGGCCCGAATGTCGACCGCTGTTATTTTCATGTGTTGAACAGCGCGTTAGGCAGCCACAGCGTGAATCCCGGGACCGCGCTGAGCAGGACCAGCAAACAGCTCATGGCCAGCAGGAAAGGCATCACTTCTATCGCGTAATCCCGCATGGGTACCTTGAGCACACGCGACGCGATATACATCATGCCGCCGACTGGCGGCGTAACACCAGCGATGGTGAGGTTAGCGACCATGACGACGCCAAAGTGAACCGGATCAATGCCTGCCTTTTGAATCACAGGCAGCAGTACCGGGGTCAAAATGATGAGCGCAGACGAGCCCTCGATGGCTGTACCAATAATAATCAGCAAAGCGTTGATGGTGAGCAACAGCATGAGAGGGTCCCAATGTCCGGTCAGCCCGGCAGCAAGCTTCTGTGGAACCTGCTCCCAGGCCAGGTAGAAGCCAAAGGCAGAGGCTGCACAAATCATGATCATCACCGCACCCGTATCAAGCACAGCCTCTTGAATGATGGCGGGCAAACGCTTCCAGGAAAAGGCCCGGTAAACCACCATCCCGATGAACAGGGTGTAAACCACGATCACCGCTCCCGATTCTGTGGTGGTAAAAATGCCGTAACGGGTGCCCATCAGAATCACGATCGGGATCGAGATCGCCCATAACCCGTCCATCAATGCCTTTCGAACCTCGGCGGCAGAGGCACGGGTCGTTCGTTGCGGCGCGTAACCGCGACGGACGGACACAAAATAGGTTGTGATCATTAGTACCGCCGCCAGCATCAGGCCGGGTACAACGCCCGCGGCAAACAGTCGTCCGACCGAGGTATCGGTCAAATAACCATAGATGATGAGTCCGATCGAGGGGGGAATCAACGCTGCGATGATGGATGAGCATGACGTGATGACCGCCGCGAAAGCGCGCGAGTAGCCACGCTCTGTCATTTGTATGCCCACTGTTTTCGACAAAATAGCCGCATCGGCATTGGACGAGGCTGTCAAGCCCCCGAGCATGGTGGCCAGCACAATGCACATTTGCGCCAACGCGCCCGTCATGTGCCCCACCAGAACCTCTGCCACATCCAACAGGCGGCGGGTAATTCCGGCCGCATTCATGATGCCGCCAGCGAGCACAAAGAAAGGCATCGCCAGCAGTGAGATCGACTGCGTTCCTTCGACCATTTCCTGCGAGAAGGTCGATAAGGGCACATCCTGACGGTTCAAGATGAAAAACAGCAGGGCCGAGATGGCCATAGCCCAGGTGATGGGTGTCCGCAGGGCAAACAACACGAACATTAGGAGAAAGGGCAACCAAGCGTAGAAGGCATTCAAGGAGTTCATGTGATGTTTGCCTCATAAACCGGCTCTGAGCCATCTGCCGGCCTAAGCCAAGCCTCTACATGACGCAGTAACATCATTAAGCAGGCGAGGCTGAGCGGCAAATGGATGACTGACCGCGGCAAGTTCAAGGCAATAGTCACCGACTTGTGGGCATCCACTGCATGCACCGCAAAGAAGACCGTCAGTGCGGCAAAGAAACCTGCGATCAACCAAAAGTTGAAGACCGCCACCACGCGCTGCCACCTTGGTGAAAACATCACGACCAATACGTCTACATCCGAGTGCATTCGGTAGCGCACGCCTGCCGCGGCGGCAAAAAACACCAGCCAAGCAAAACCGATGGTGGCCACCTCATAACTCCAGGGAGCCGGCTGCGCCAACAAATAGCGAGTAAAAACACCCCACAACACCGACCCGACGACAACCACCAAAGCGGTCCCGGCGATAGCGTCTTCAATCGGCGCCTCGCGCAATCGCCGCAGAAAATCTGTTTCCGTCGTCTTCATACGATGCTCGCGTGTTGTGGGTGGCGCATCAGTTGCCCGCCATTGCGGCGCGCGCTTTATCGACAAAGCCGGGTGTCACGCCAGGCAGACTTTGATAGACGCCGGCGCTGGCCTTCTGGAACGCGGGCACATCCACGTCAGCAATCACCTGCACGCCGAGGGCACGCAGTTGGTCAGCGAATTTCTCATCTTCAGCAACCGTGGCCTTGGTCAGGTTTTCAGCGGACTTACGACCTTCCTCCATCAAAATTTGCTGCAAGTCAGCTGGCAATCCCTTGTAGAAGTTCGAACTGGTCACCCAGGTGGTGTACATGATCTGGTGATTGGTGCGCGAAATGACTTTGCGTACTTCGTGCAACTTGGAGCCCCAGATCGTGCCAAATGGTGATTCGGCACCATTCACGACATTGGACTGCAACGCGTTGTAAAGCTCGGCAAAAGGGATCTCGGTAGGTCGGGCGCCAAAAGACTTGAAAGTCTCAACCATGATGGGTGACGGTGGAACCCGCATCGTCATGCCTTTAAGGTCGTCCGGTTTTCTGATTGGGCGATCTGCCAACATATGGCGCGCGCCAAACAGGCCGTCGGCCATGATCACCTTGATGCCCTTTTGCTCCAAGCGGTCGGACACGTCTTTGAATACTGGCGAACGGAACAGCTTGCTGGCCTGGTCCATGCTGCCAAAGATATAAGGACCTGCCAAGACGCCGGCATCTGGGACAAACTGGCCCATCTGCCCATAGTCGGTCATATTCATGATGTTGGCGCCTGAGCTGATCATCTCATTGACCTTCTTTTGCGCCCCCAACTGCTCGCCCGGAAAGAGCTGGAGCTCCATCCGGCCTTTTGACCGCTCCTTCACCCGCTTAGCGAAGGCCTCCATCTCTTTGTAGGAGGCCTCCTGCGTACTTGCCACCGATGTGGCAAAACGCAGCTTGAACTCCTGCGCCACGGCGGTGTTCGCCATGGCGCTGAGCATCACGGCAATCGCCGTAGCGCCTGCGCGCAGCATATTCCTAGGGGCTTGCTTTTTCATCTGACTGACTCCTGGTTGGTGGGGAAAATCTGGATTGCTTTCAAACACGGTTCGATTGGGAGGGCTTTGGGTGTGATCGGTATTTGACCGTCTGGAGGTGCTCGCAATACAACACCAGCTCGCCATCGTTCTTGAACACCTCGTAGCTCGAACGGCACAGGCCCATCTGCTCGTTTTTCGGGCCTTTGGCAAGATCAGTCTTGATGGTGTAAAGCGTATCGCCAATGAAAACAGGTGCAATAAACCTGAGCCGGTCATAGCCATAGCTGAAGGCATTGCGGCAATTTGTCGCCACCAAACCCAGTCCCACGCTAAATACCATGGCACCGGCAACCAGCCGGCGTCCGAAAATGCCCTGTTCACGCGCAAAAGGTTCGTCCGCCACATAGGGGTGCATGTCCAACACGAGTGCATTGAACTGCATGCTTTCTCCCTCGCTGAGGGTGCGACTGATGGAGCGGATCTGGGTACCCGGCACGATGTCTTCCCAATACCAGTCTTCGGCATTCCAGATACGAATATCCTGATGGCGCTCCTTTGGGGTTTTTTGCGGCTCCGTCTTTTCCATAAACTACGTTCAGTTCGGTTGCAGGTAGGTGCGCTCAACCCAGTCGTTGTGCTCGCCGACCTTGGGTGAGCCCAGCTCTGATTCAGGCCTGACGCCATCGATTCGGATCGGGCACCGCGTGGTTCTTACGCTGGCGCCATTGGCACGAACAACGTCTTGCAGCATGTCAAGCACTTTGAAGCCCTCATGCGCCAGTAGTTCAGGCCAGGTCATGACCGGCGCGCACCAATAATCAACCGGGACCAGTCGGTCCATCCAGTACTGCGTGGATTGATGCACCAGATGGTCAGCCAGCATTCTCTTGATGACGTCGCGGTCCGCAAACCAACGGTCTTGTGCGAAATACGGTGTCAAGGCCGGGCAGTCCAATGCCGCCGCAAGCTTGTCAAGACGCCCCATTGCCAATGCCAGATGGCCATCAAGCGTTGCATAAATGCCATAGGGCGCGCCCAGATAGGCATGGGCACCATTCACGTCTGATCGTTGTGGCAACTTGCCGCCGTCATTCAGGTGTGTGGTCAGCACTTCAAATTGGAAATCGAGCGCAGACTCCAACAAGCTCACCTCCACACGGCCACCCTTGCCGCTTATGGACCGGCGGACCAGACAGGCTAGCAGGCCTTGTACCAGATGGGCGCCTGTCAAGATATCTGCCAGCGCAAGCCCGATGGGCACCGGGCCTTGAGAGGCGTCACCGGTTAGCCAAACCAAGCCACTGCGGCTTTGCGCCAACAGGTCCTGGCCAGGCAACTCGACCCATGGGCCAATACGCCCATAGCCCGTAACGCTGCCGTAGACCAGCCTTGGATTGATTTGTCGTACGGCCTCGTAATCGAGTCCTATCCGCTCCATCACACCAGGGCGAAAATTTTCGATCATCACATCGGCACGGGCAATGAGTTGGCGCACTTTATCCAAATCAGCGGGATCTTTCAGGTCTGCCGCGTAGGATCGTTTGTTGCGATTGATGGTGTGAAACAGTGTGCTGTCACCATCAATTTCAAGGTCAGAGATGTAGAGCTGCCTGCACAGATCACCGTCCACCGGTCGCTCCACTTTGATGACTGTGGCACCCATGTCGGCAAACCGCAGCGCGGCACTTGGGCCAGCCAGGAACTGACTGAAATCCAACACCAGCAGCCCATGCAGGGGCTGTGCGTCGCTCATGGTGTCGCTCCAGACACCAGCCGATGGCGTTCATCAATGCGCCCTGCACGGTAATGGCCATCGAGTCGATTCAACTCAACCAGCGTCTCAGTCACCGTGCGATGGCCTTGCAGAAACTGGGAGATTACCTCGGGCGCGCGCTCCTGAAACTCAATGTACCCAGCGTAGCGGGGCCGCAGATAAGCGTCGTCAAGGGTTGGCAGTGTGTCTACAAAAAAATTGTAAGTGATGCGGTTGTTTTCAGCATCCAGCCAGGCCTGTCGATGCCCGGGTTGACCGCCCTGTGCGGTGTACAGGCCCCGTTGGGTTTCGGCGCTGGCCACAAAGCGCGCGTAGTCCACTGCCTGCGGCAATGCCTGGCAGCGGGCAGATATGGCCAATCCCGCGCCCCCCAGGGTGGATGTCAAGGTCTTGCCGTTACGTCTGACCAGGCCCCCGAATTTCAAGGGCTTCGCCACATAGGAGGCACGCGCGTAATTGGAATAGCCATAAGCAAACGGGCTGTAGCCAAATCGGTCAGTATTGGTCAGGAGCTCGTAGGTGGCAATCGGATTGCGCGTCAAGCATGCAGGGCCGCATGCGTCTGTCAAGGCCTTTAGCGCCAACAACGCGCGTGCACCTACCTCCTGCTCTACGATGCGATCCCCATGCAGAAACGGCTCCTGACCCTCATTGATGCAGAGCGCATACCATTGCATGAGGGAGTCAATTTTCAAGCCGGCAAGCGCCACTAACCCGCCTCGCGCGAGGTCCATTAGTTCGTCCCAGGTCTGCGGTACGCCGCACCCATGGCGCGCAAGCACATCCAGACGCGCTGCAGAGACAGGGGTAGCAGCGTCGGAGGCCAACGTCCATTGATGCCCGCCCATGGCGTAGCTGATGTGCGACGCTCCCACACTATTGGCGGCTTGATCGGCCAGAAAATCTGCGCTCAAGTGCTCGTCGAGGGGAACAAACAGGCCGCGAGTCGCGGCCTCGCCACTCGATGGATGGTCTACCACCAGCAGGTCATAGCGCTGTGACAGCATCTCTACGGACTGGTCGGCAAAGTCTTGCAGTGAGCGCAGCTCCCACACGATACGCACATCCGGGTGCAGCTCTGCATAACGCTGGGCTGTCGCCACCATAGGCAAAAAGCCCCGCGTGTGGCCCCATGTGATACCACGCAGTATGGTAGGCAGCGTCATGACGGGACGCCAACTCGGACTAGACCGGCCACTGTTTGATCAACGTTCGCACCCATCAACTCAACCTCCTGAATGAGCCGATCCTATTATCGATAAAAATATATTCCATAGGGGGAAACCCGACTCAAGCAAACTCTTGGCAAGATGACTTTTCAGGGTTTTTTATGGCGCATAAGCATTGATTTGGCGCATATGTTTATGTCTTATAAAATAAGTTTTTGTATTTGATTTGATTTGATTTGGCTTGGCTTGGCTTTTAAACCCGTCAATTCACCAATGCAGTTGGAGCCATTCACAAGCATGTGCTGTGTGGTCACCATGGGCTATGCTGAGTCTTAAGCCTTAAACATTCATTTAGAAACGGAACCCCCGCATGAGCCTGCTCTTTTCCCCCCTACACCTACCTTCGCCTCGCGGGGGGCTGACCCTCCCCAACCGCATCGTGGTAGCCCCCATGTGCCAATACGCGGCGCAGGATGGCGCCGCCACCGACTGGCACCTGATGCACTGGGGCAACCTGCTCAACAGCGGTGCCGGGTTGTTCACCATCGAGGCCACGGCGGTGCTGCCTGAAGGCCGCATCACGCCAGCCTGCCTAGGGCTTTGGGACGAACGTACCGAAGCTGCGCTGGCCGACACCCTGCAGCGGGCGCGTCGTCTGGCGCCGCCCACCCCGATCTGTATCCAGCTGGCGCACGCTGGCCGAAAGGCCTCCAGCGCCGTGCCCTGGCAGGGTGGGCAGTTGCTCAGCCCCGCCCAGGGCGGTTGGCAAACCGCTGGCCCTTCGGCCCTGCCGCAATTGCCCAGCGAGCCACCACCGACCGAGCTAAGCCTTGAGGCCATGGCCAACATCCGCACGGCGTTTGTGGTCGCTGCCCAGCGCTCGGCAGCCATGGGCATCGAGGCGATCGAACTGCACGCCGCCCACGGCTACCTGCTGCACGAGTTCATGTCGCCCATCGCCAACCAGCGCACCGACGCTTACGGCGGCTGTTTCGAGAACCGCATCCGTTTTCCACTGGAACTGTTTGCCGCCGTGCGTCAGGCTTTTGACGGCGTGCTCGGCATTCGCATTTCTGCCTCAGACTGGATTGAAGGCGGCTGGGACCTGACACAGAGCAGCGAGTTGGCACAGCGCCTGAAAGCCGCGGGTTGCGACTTCATCCACGTGTCGTCAGGTGGCGTGTCGCCGCAACAAAAAATTGCACTCGGCGCCGGCTACCAGGTGCCGTTTGCACGGGCCATCCGCCAAAACAGCGGCATGGTGACCACCGCGGTTGGGATGATTACCGAGGCCGCACAGGCCGAAGCCATCCTGCAAGCCGGCGATGCCGACCTGATTGCGCTGGCGCGGGCCTTTTTGTACCAGCCACGCTGGGGCTGGCAGGCCGCCGCTGCGCTGGGCGGCACCGTGACGGCCACCTCAGCCTACTGGCGTTGCCTGCCGCGCGAGGCGCAGTCGGTGTTTGGCCAGGTGTCGGTCGGGGGGCGCTAAACACGCCTGACCGCGCCTGACCGCGCCCGACCGCACCCGACCGCACCCGACCGCACCCGACCGCACATTAGGGCTTGCGCTGCTCCAGCTTCAGGCCCACGGCGGTACTGCGGCGGAAACCTTTCCAGTAGGTGTGGTCGCTTTTCAGTGTCCCATTGGCCTCGGCAGACCACTTGCCATCTTGCGCGTTCTCTACCAGGTTCAGGTAGCTGTCCATGGTGGCGTCGCTCTTGAGGTGCTTGGCCAGAAAGGCGGTGACAAAGTGCTGCGCAATGTTGTTCATGCGCACGTTGTCCCACACCGCATCGGTGTAGTGCTCGCCGCAGCCCCAGGAGCCGTCACCGCATTTGCGTGACTGCATTTCTTTGGGGGCGGGCATGGGCGCAGCCGCATTGTGGCCGGCGTTGTCGTAGGTCAGCAGGTAGCGCGGCGCGTTAACGCTGCCCTCATAGATGTTGCGCACGCCCGGTGCATAGCCCGATGTACTGTCCACACTGCCGGCCACAAAAAACACCGGCGTCTTGATGCCGGCCAAACCGGCGGCGTCCCAGAAACCTGCGTTCCAACCCCAAGGAGCAAAGGCCACGGCCGCCTTGACGCGCGGGTCCATGGACGCGGCATGGGCCGGGTTGCCGGCCTGGCGCACAGCCAGGGCGCCGTTGGGCGTGCCCCAGCTGAAACCCACGCTGGCTGCGGTAAACCCGCCACCAATGGTGTTGACCACGCCGTAACCGCCCATCGAGTAACCAATCAGGCCAGTTTGGTCTGCATTGACCATGCCCTTGAGGGTGCCAGATGGGTCATTGGCGCCTAAGCGCGCCATCTCGTTGAGCACAAACAGCTGGTCCAACGGGCGGTTGAGCAGGGTGCTGCCAAAAGCGGTCTGGTTGTCGTACGTGCTGTCGGTATGGTCAATCGACGCCACCACATAACCCTTGCTGGCCAGGTTTTCGCCCAAATGACTCATCAGAAAGCGGTTGCCCGGGTAGCCGTGCGAAATGATCAGCAGTGGGTAGGGGCCGGTGCTGGCATCGGGCTGGGCGTCGCGCACGGCGCGGCCGACCAACGTGACTTCGGTCTTGCCGTCGCGCGGCAGCACCTTGTACTGGCCGACCGGCGACTGGCCCGCCGCCAGCTTGGCGGGGTACCAGACCTCTACCGTCAGCGGCCTGTCATACATGGGCATGGGCTGGCCGGCCTTGAACTTGACGATGTCCTGCTGCGCCGGGTTGACCAAACTGAGGGTTTTGACACCCACATTCAGCTTGCCGTAGGGCGCCAGTTCAGGTGCGTCCGAGCGGATGGTGTCGATGCGGTTGTCTTGCGCCTGGACGGCGCCTGAGAGGGCCAACAGGGCGGTCAGGCCCGTGACGATGGCGTGTTTGATCATGGTTTGTCCCATAAGAATAAAAATCTGCAATCTGCGGACGGCAGCTTACCCGTGCGCCGTTAAAGGCGTCACCGCCAGATGTAACCTTTGGGACAACCCGGGCGCTGGTGGCGCTTATTCCCGCGCGGCATCCCCGGCGCGCGCCTGCGCACGTGGTATCCAATAAGCCAACTGCCCCGCTGCAAGAAAAGACAGCAAGCCGGTCGCCGCGACACCTGCGCCCAGCGTCAACGTGGCTGCCAACAGCGACAGCAGTACCGGCCCGCACAAGGCGCCAACGTCCGCCATCAACCGCCATAGCCCCAGGAAATGCGCACGCCCCTGGCGCGGCGAATGATCGGCCCCGAGCGTCATCATCATCCCCGAGCCGATACCGTTACCAAATGCGATGGCCATGGCCGCCAGCAGCAGGGTCTGTGCGTTGTGTGTGAGTGGCAGCGCCAGCAGCCCGGCGCCCATAATGACCAAGGATGGCACCACCACCCAACGTCGGCCCATCTGGTCCATCACCTTGCCGGCCGGGTAAAACAGCAGCATTTCGATGCCGCTCGCCAGGCCGTAAATCACGGCGATCACCGAGGCTTCGAGCGCCAGGTGATCGGCCCAGAGCGGGATCACGGTTTGCCTGGTGGTCCGCACCGCGCTGACCAACAACATGCCCAAGCCAAGCGTGACGAAGACATGCCGATTGGCGCGCAGCGTCGTGAGAATCGTCAAAGTTCTGGGCTTGTCCCCAGTGGTATCTTGGCGCTGATTGGCGGCGTGTATTTTGAGATCGGGCAGGCGTGCGGCCAAGGCACCCGACGCCAAAAGCGCCGCCATGCCGACGCCGTAAGCGCCAGCCAGGCCGTAGAGGTGAATGGCGGCGGCGGCAACAAAGGGGCCGATGAACATACCAATGCGCATGGTGCCGCCCAACGTGGACATGACCCTGGCCCGGTATTCGACCGGGACGACCTCGGTGAGGTAACTCTGCCGCGCGAGGGAAAAAATGGCCTGTGACATGCCAATCATGAAACTGCCCACAGCGAACACACCAAGGTTGCCCGACCAGCCACACAGCGCCATGGCCACTGCGCACCAAATTGCACCAGCGACGATGGCCCAGCGTTCGCCATGGCGCATCGTGATCAGCGACGCCGGGATGTTGCTCAGTAGCGACCCCATGCCGATCAGGCCCACCAGCAGGGCCGTCACCGGCACCGAGGCCCCCAAAGCGCGCGCCGTCAGCGGAATCACCGGCAGAATCGCGCCCTCGCCCAGTCCAAACAGCAGGGAGGGCCCGAAAGCGGTGAGAGCAATTTGCCGGAGCGAGAAGGCAGCAGGGATCATCGCTGCACTTTAAGGCATACGACGGGCCAAAGATGCGGTTGCGCGGCAATGTCAAGATCGCCAGCTGCGCGCCTGATGACGTTGACTTAAATGCTGCAGGCTAGGCAGGTAGCACTGCACCCTCACGTGGGTTGAGCAACTGCCAGGCTTCGGCCGGTGTCGCCACCTCCCGGCCGCACTCATGGGCAATCGACACAATGCGCCGAATCAGGTCGGCATTGGTGGGCATTCCGAGTTCCTTGTACGGGTGGTCACCCAGCCCGATGGAAATATGTCCGCCCTGGGAAATGATCGCGGCGGCCAGCCCGAACAAATTACCGCCATAGCTCATGGCTGTCCACTCCACGCGCTTGCCTGGCGGCAGAAAGTCAAGGTGGGCCTGCAAGCCCTTGAGCGTGCCCGGGTGCCCGCCCAGGTACACGTTGTCGGTCATCACCAGGCACATGTAGAGCGGCTCATCCAGCAGACCCATGTCGGCGAAGGCATTCACATAACGCAGAAAGCCAATGTTGAAGCAAGTCAAATACGGCTTGAGACCGGCCTCCCTGATGCGCTTGGCAAAGTACATCAGGTCGCCGGTCGGGTTGGCGTAAACCTGCGTCGTGGTTTCAAACTGCTTGGAGGCCGGGTTGTAACGGTCGACATTGATCGACCCCATGTCCATGGGCACGAAGTGCGGCGCCACCGACTTGTCCTTCGCCAGTTCCACAATATGCCGCAAGCGACCCTCCGCGCTGTGGTCATCCATGGTGTTGTACCCCAGTGTGGGATGCACCAGGATGTCCGATGCGCCACGGATACGGCGGATGATGTCCGAGTACGCCTCGGCACTGTGCTCTGGCGCGCCGTCTGGCTTGCGTGCATGGAAGTGCACAATCGCCGCCCCCGCATCCCGACAGGCCACGCTCTCGTTGGCGATCTCCTCCGGGGTGTAGGGCACATTGGTGTTGCCCGCTTCACGCATCATGTACTCGTTGATGCGTGCCTCAATGATCAGTTTCTTCATCGTATCCTCCGGTTGGTTCAGCACTCGCGACTGTCTGCCCGGATGATTGTTGAAGTAAAACCGGCCTTGGTCAAGCGCTATGGCCTGGCGGCGGACTTACCCTGTCGCTTAACGCTGTGGCTTCCCGTCAGAGGCGCCGGAACACGATCGGCAGGCTGGCAAAGGCGTCGTGGTAGCTGTCGGTATTGCGCTTCGGCGCGCTGGTCGGGTCCAGTTCAGCGCCGGCTCCGTACAGCGCGGTCAGCAGCCCGAGGATGGTGCCCAGCGTCGGATCGGTGTCGTCGTAGCTGTGTGAAAGTCCTGTCACCAGTGCACGACCAATGCAGGTGTGCACGCCGGCACCAAAAGTCAGGCCCCAGGGCGGTGGCCGCCTGCTGAACGGCCGATGCGGATTGAACTGCAAGGCATCCGACCCGAACAGGGCGGTATCCCGATTGGCTTCTGAAAAGAACAGGGCGATGCGATCCCCCTTGCGGAAAAAGCGCCCACTGCAGGCCAGAGTGACATCCTTCAGGGCGATGCGCAGCAAGGCGGGCACGGGTTGGTGCAGGCGCAAGGACTCGCTGGCTGCCGCGCGCAGGAACTCAATGTCTGTGGCGCGTTCACGGTCCTCCGGGTGCGCGGCCCACCACTCGTCAAGGTGCCAAAGCACATGCGGCAGCGCATGGGCGGTGGTCTGCGTCCCCGCCACCAGAAACAGGGCGCACTCGCGCCAGACATAGGCGTCTTCGCCGCCGCAGCCGTCCTCACCGAGCTGGGCCAGCACGCTCAACAAGTCCATCGGCAGATCCGACTTTTGCAACTCCCCCGCTTTGCATCGAGCGGCCAGCGCCTGCCGACGCTCAAGCGCCGGTTGGAGAAAGTCACGGATCAATTCGCGCCGAGCTACAACGCCCTCTTCAAGGACCTCGGCATGATGTCGGGTGGACCACTCCACCCCCGAGGCCGCCTCGAGCTTGGCCACCAAGGCCTGTAAACGGCCTCGTCGGACAGGGTCGTCCACATCATCGACGCCGGTCACACCCGCCGAAACGCCAATCAGAAAGCCACGCAACAAGGGCACAAGGTCTGCACGCACCCAACCATCCTGGCTGCGTGTTCCCGTCAATGCATCCAGCGTCTGCGCAATAGCGGGAAGGAGTGCATCGCGTTCATTGCGCTTGAGTGCCTCGTGTGAAAACAGGGTCATCAGTGCGCGTCGACGCTGCCTATGTTCCTGGCCGTCGATGGTCACGAGGGAGCCGCCATACACCGGGCCGCTCTCTCGGTGAGAGCCTTGGTGGAAGTCTGCAGAGCGCAGGATTTCGTCAATCTCGGCAAAGGTCTCCACGCGCGGGAACTGTCCCAGGAACTCGGTCAGAGATCGCGGCGCCTGCTGCGGTGTACTTGAAACAGTTGTGCTCATCGTCGTGTCACTCCAAAGACTCTTGCCAGTGCGGGACGGCAGTCAGCGCAAATACAAGCCACAGCCCCGCAGCAGCAGCGTCACCACATGCTCGGTAGCGCGGGCCTGGTCGGCGGCGCTGAGCTCAGGGCGGCCAAGCACGGCGCAGACCTGCACATCAAAGTCGGCATAGGTCTGGGTCGCCGCCCAGATGGTAAAAAACAGATGCACCGGGTCGACTGGGGCCATGCGCCCGGCAGCGATCCAGCCCTCAATCACGGCGGCCTTGGCTTGCACCAGGTCGCGCAGCTCTGTGGCCAGCAGGGTCTTTAGCACCGGTGCGCCGTGCAGCAGCTCGTTGGCAAAGACCTTGGAGGCATGGGGGCGCTGGGCCGACAGCGACATTTTGTCGCGGATGTAACGCTCGATCGCCGTGCGCGGGTCAGCCTCGGGCACGATGCCAAGAGCGGGCTGCAGCCAGTCGCTCAGGATGCGCGCCAACACCGTGCGGTACAGCACCTGTTTGCTGCCAAAGTAATAGTGCAGGTTGGCCTTGGGCAGGCCAGCAGCCTCGGCAATGGCGGCCATGGTGGCGCCGCCAAACCCAGCACCGGCAAACACCCGCTCGGCGGCAGCCACGATCTGGGCTTCGTTGTTCTGCCGGATCTGGCCTTTGGCCAGGTCGTCGGCCGGCGCCAACGAGGAAGAAGAGGGGGAGTGCGTCATGTCAGCCATAAAAAAGGGGCCCTACCCTTGAGGATAAGGCCCCGGCGCGCCAGGGGCGCGGCAGCGTATTTACTTCTTGCTGGCGGCTTCCCACACAGCGTGGGTGTAGGCTGCCTTGCCCGGGTCTTTCTTGATCACCGGCGAGCTGCCGCCGGCCAGCAGCACCTTGACGGTGCGCTCATAGGCGGCGGGCTCCAGGTAGCCGACCTTTGGCGTGCCAGCGTTGGTGATCAGCTTGGCCACGTTTTCCATCTGGCGCTTTTGCACCTTGAGCGTGGCGCTGCCCGATGCGTCGGCGGCCACCACCAGTTTGGCGGCTTCTTCAGGGTTTTTGACGGCGTCGTTCCAGCCTTTGAGGGTGGCCTTCAAAAACTTGCCCATGCGCGCCACAAAGGCTGGGTCCTTGAGCTTGGCTTCCATCACGTACAGGCCGTCTTCCAGGGTGGCCACGCCTTCTTTTTCATAGAAGAAGGTGATCAGGTCGCTCTCTTTGACACCTGCATCCACCACCTGCCAGTACTCGTTGTAGATCATGGTCGAGATGCAGGCCGCCTGGTTTTGCAGCAGCGGGTCGACATTAAAGCCCTGCTTCAGGATCTTGATGTCAGAGTCGGTTTTGTAGCCGAGCTTGGTCATCCAGTTGAGGAAGGGGTATTCATTGCCACCGTACCAGACGCCCAGGGTTTTGCCCTTGAAGTCTTTGGGGCTGGCCACGCCGCTGGCTTTTTTGCAGGTCAGCATGAGGCCCGACTGGTTGAACACCTGGGCGATGTTGACCAGCGGCACGCCGGCCTCACGGGAAGCGAGCGCTGAGGGCATCCAGTCCACCACCACATCGGCGCCGTTACCGGCAATCACCTGAGCAGGCGCCACGTCGGGGCCGCCGGGTTTGATAGTCACGTCCAGGCCTTCGGCCTTGTAGTAGCCCTTGCTCTGGGCCACGTAGTAGCCGGCAAACTGGGCCTGCGGCAGCCACTTGAGCTGCACCGTGACCTTGTCGGCCGCCTGGGCGGTGGCGCCGCAGGCGACGAGCACCGCCGCCAACAGGCTGCGGGTGAATTTGGAAGAACGTGTCATCAAAAGCTCCTTGGGGTTGAGGAAAAAAAGTTGGCCGGCTAAGGCCGCGTACGGGACAGGGAAACAGCTTGGGCTGCGGCAGGGGTGCGCATCATGTCAGGTGCCCACCGCTTCGCGCACCGAGGGGTGCCAAAACGCAAACCGCCGCTCAAGCCGCAGCAGTAGGGTGTAGGCCAGCGAGCCAGTAACGGCAGCCACCACAATCGCGCCCCACACCAGGGGCATGTTCATGCGAGACGCCTCGGTGGAAATGCGAAAGCCCAGGCCAGAGGTGGGCGAGCCAAAAAATTCGGCGACGATGGCGCCAATCAGGGCCAACGAGGCATTGATCTTGAGCGCGCCAAACATGAAGGGCAAGGCCACCGGCAGGCGCAGTGCCAAGAGGGTGCCGCCGTAGGTTGCGGCATAGCTGTGCATCAGCTCACGCTCCAGCTTGCCCGAGGCCTGCAGGCCAGCCAGGGTAGACACCAGCATCGGAAAAAATGTCATCAGCACCACCACCGCCGCCTTGGACGGCCACTCAAAGCCAAACCACATCACGGCGATCGGCGCCACCGCGACCAGCGGGATGGTGCTGGTGAGCGAGGCCAAGGGCAGCAGACCGCGCTGCAAAAAGGGCTGCCGGTCAATGGCCAGCGCCACGCCAAAACCCAGGGCCGAGCCCAGTACCCAGCCCAGCACAACAGCTTTGAGCACTGTCTGTGTGAAATCGCGCCACAGCGTCGGCCAGTGCTCCAGCATGGACTGCAAGATCATGACCGGCGGCGGCAGCAACACACGCGGCACCTGAAAAGCCACCACCAGCACTTGCCAGAAGTACAGCAACCACAAGCCAAACAGGGCCGCGGTCAGCGTGCCCATCCAGCGAGGGCGGTTGAATGCCGCCAGGCTGCGCACCGACTGCGCCGCCAACAGCGCCTGCGCCGCGGTGGCCCACCAAAACAGGGCCGTGGGTGGCGCTGCCCCCTGGGCCGCGGGCAGCTGCACCAGCAACAGTGCTCCCAGTAAAGCAGCGCCAACCGTGGCTACAGCAGATTTGACCTGGGTTGTCATGCCTGCCTTCGCTGGCGCAAGGCCAGGTGCTCCAGAGCGGCCACGATACTGGTCAGCACCAGGCCTAGTAACGCCGACATCAACAACGCAGACCAGATCTGCACCGTGTTGCCATAGTAAGAGCCGGTCAGCAGGCGTGCGCCCAAGCCGGCCTGGGCGCCGGTTGGCAGCTCAGCCACCATGGCGCCCACCAGGCCGGCAGCGATACCCACCCTCAGCGCCGGGAACAAAAACGGCAACGAGGCGGGCAGCCGCAACAACCACAGGGCCTGCCAGCGGCTAGCAGCATAGGTGTGCAGCATTTCGGTCTCGATGCGCATGGGGGAGCGCAGGCCCTGCACCATGGCCACTGTGACCGGGAAAAAACACAGGTACATCGCGATCACCGCCTTGGGCGCCACGCCGGCAAAGCCCAGGCTGCCCAAAATAACTAGCACAATCGGCGCAATCGCCAGCACCGGCACGCTTTGAGACGCCACGATCCAGGGCAGCAGTGCGCGGTCCAGCGTGCGCGAGTGCACGATGCAGACCGCCAGCAGCAAGCCCAACAGACTGCCCAGCACAAAGCCCCACAGGGTGGACTCGGCGGTGACAGCCACATGAAACAGCAGGTTGCGTGGCGAATCAAGTGGCCAGTCCACCAAGCTAGACCAAAAGTCTGCCGCCACTTGGTGCGGGGCGGGCAACACCGGGCGCTCCATGGCCATGGTGGCGGTGAACAGGTCCTGCCAACCCCAGGGTTGGTCACGCAACACACGCTCAATCGCACCCGGCGCATTGAGCAGCCAGGTGCCGCCATACCAGAGCAGCAGCACCAGCAGAACCACAGACGCCACGGGGAGGCCGTGCAGCCGAAGCCGCTCCCCCAGCGCCAGTGGCAGGGTGTCAGCCATGGTGGCCGTCGGCCAGCGCCAGCCGAACCGCGTGCGCCAGGGCAATGAACTCGGGGCTGTCGCGCAGCCCCAGGTGGCGCTCATCGGGCAGGGTGGAATCAATCACCTGCACGATCCGCCCCGGGCGGGGCGACATCACCACGATGCGGGTCGACAAATACACCGCCTCGGCAATGGAGTGGGTCACAAACACCACGGTGCGGCGTTCGCGTTGCCAGAGCTGCTGCAGCTGCTCATTGAGCCGGTCGCGGGTGATCTCGTCGAGCGCACCAAAGGGCTCGTCCATCATCAGAATTCGCGGCTCGAACGACAGGGCGCGGGCAATTGACACCCGCTGCTGCATGCCGCCCGACAGCTGCCAGGGGTACTTGCCCTCAAACCCGGTGAGGCCAACGCGGGCCAGTTGCTCGAGCGCGATGCGGCGGCACTCGTCACGCGGGCGACCCTGAATTTGCAGCGGCAGGGTCACATTGGCCAGCACGGTACGCCATGGAAACAACGCCGGGGCCTGGAACACATAGCCATAGGCCCGATCCAGCCGTGCCTGGTGCGGGCTGACCCCGTTCACCAGCACCTCGCCTGCGCTGATGCGCTCCAGGTCGGCAATCACCCGCATCAGGGTGGTCTTGCCACAGCCTGACGGCCCTATGAGCGCGACAAACTCACCCTCGCGTATGTCTAAGTCAATCTCGCTGAGAGCGTGCACGGGTGTGTCGGCGGTCTGGTAGACCACGCTGGCCTGGCGCACCTGCACGGCCAAGCGGTCGCTGCTGGGCGTAGCAGCAATAGAGGCAGGCGACGCAGCAGAAAGGTTCATGGGCATGCAAGCATCAGGGGAGCCGCACCATGATGCGGCAAGGCTCCGGGGAAGTTAACCGAATGGTCAACTTATTCTAGCCAAGCAAGCCAGTTTCATGCCATGATTTTTGTCAGGGTTTGTCCGGGCTACCGGCCCGCCGCGCCGCTAAGGCCACGTACCAGTCCAAGCAAGCCGGGTTGGCCATGGCCTCGCGGTTCACCACTTTTTGCAGCGGCTGGCCGAGCAGCAGCTTCTTAATCGGCAGCTCCTGCTTTTTGCCCGATAAGGTGCGCGGGATCTCGGCCACTTGAAAAATCTCGTTGGGCACAAAACGCGGTGACAGCGCAGTCTTGATGGCGTCCACCAGCCTTTTGTGCAGTGCGGCGTCCAGCGTCAGGCCGTCACGCAGCACCACAAACAGCGGCATATAGCTGTCGCGGCCCAGGTATTCCAGATCAACCACCATCGAGTCCAACACTTCGGGCAGGGCCTCGACCGCGCTGTAAAGCTCGCTGGTACCCATGCGCAGGCCGTGCCGGTTGATGGTGGCGTCAGACCGGCCATAAATGATGCAGCCGCCGTTGGTGCCCACCTTGAGCCAGTCGCCATGCCGCCAGACACCGGGGTACATGTCAAAGTAGCTCGACAGGTAACGCTGGTGCCCCACGTCCCCCCAAAAATACAAGGGCATGCTGGGCATGGGCTGGCTGCACACCAGCTCACCCACCTCACCGACCACCGGATCTCCCCGCTCGTTCCAGGCCTCCACCGCGCAGCCCAGCAGCCGGCACTGCATCTCGCCCGGCACCTGCGGCAGCTCACGGTTGCCACCGATGAACGCGCCAGCAAAGTCGGTGCCGCCGGAGATGTTGCACCACCAAATATCGCCCCCACGCTCCCGCACGTCGTGTCGGTCGCTGCCCCCCGGGGGGGCTAATTTTCCTTGGGGCGGCCCGGCGGAAAATTGTTCCCCTTCGCCTGCCACTTCGTGTGCGGCACTGTCCTGCTCCGTCATTCCCGCGGAGGCGGGAATCCAGGACTGCGTGGATTCCCGCTTTCGCGGGAATGACGGGGAAATAGGCGGGAATGACGAGTTAGGGGCCGGGTGTGACGATGCAAAAGGTTGGGCATGCATGTTCCGGAACTGGCGGGTGCCCCAATTTTGGGCATCTGAGCTCAAGGGTGAGCCGGTGGTGCCCAAGGCGCGCACTTGGCGCAGTTCGCCACAGGTGCTCAGGTCCAGCCCGGCTTTTTGGCAGTTGGCAAAGAAGGCCGCACCCGCACCAAAAAAGGTGGCGCCGACGTCGGCACCAAAACGCCACAGCGTGCCCCAGTCGGGTGCAAGCTTGTTACCGGCTTCGTCCACAGTTCGGCCGGCTGGGTTGCCGTCGTAGATGCAGCAGGTGGTGCCGTTGAGCAGGCCGCTCATCTGTGCATTCCACATCACCCAGCCGGTGGAGCTGTACCAGTGGTAGCGCTCGCCCAGCGAGTTGGCGGCGTAGCTGCTGCCAATGTCGTTGTGCAGCACCTTGAGCGCCAGTGCGACGATGACCGTGCCGCCGTGGCCATGCACGATGGGCTTGGGCAGGCCGGTGGTGCCACTGGAGTAGACGATCCACAGCGGGTGGTCAAACGGCAGCCAGAGCGGCTCAAATTGCGCAACTTCAGAGTCAAATCGGGCTGTAGCCCTTGTCAGGTCTAGATAGTTTGCTATTATTTTAGTAGTATTTGCCAAGCCGGCCCGGTGCACCAGCACATGCTGAACCGTGGGCAAGGCCGCCAGCAGCTCGGCCACCACGGCGCTGCGGTCCAGCGCACGACCGCCGTAACGCACGCCGTCACAGGCGATCAGCACCCTCGGCTCGATCTGCTTGAAACGGTCCAGCACGGCCTGGGTTCCCATGTCGGGGGCGCAGATGCTCCAGACACCGCCGATGCTGACGGTGGCCAAAAAGGCCACCATGGCCTCGGGAATATTGGGCAGGTAGGCGGCCACCCGGTCACCGGGCTGCACCCCTTGCGCGCGCAGGTGCAGGGCCAGCGCCGCCACCTGCTGCTGCAATTGAGGCCAAGACAGTTCACTGGCGTCGCGCTGACCCAGACTGTCCTCGTTGTGGCTGACGATGGCGGGCAAACCGGCAGCAGTGGCCGGCGCCACATGGCGCATCACCTGGCGCGCATAGTTCACCTGGGCGCCGGTGAACCAACGGGTGTGGGGCATGGCCACACCATCACACACCTGGGTGTGGGGCGTGGGCGACTGCAGGTCAAAGTAGTCCCAGACACTTTGCCAGAAGGCATCCAGGTCGGTGGTGGACCAGCGCCACAGCGCGTCGTAGTTGTCAAAGGACAGGCCGCGCTCACGCGCCAGCCATTGCCGATACAAAGTGATCTGGGGAATGAAGAGGGCTTGCATGGACGCCATGATGGCATGAAGCGCCGCACCCCTTCAACTCGTGTGAACCCTGAGTCCGGCGCTTGGGTTAGCCAAACCGTATAGTCAAGGCCAATTTGACTGATCGGACTATTGATGCGCATCTGGAAAAAACCAGTTTCCGTGGCGGAACTGACCGCCATTCACCACGACACCGCTGTCGCCCACCTGGGCATCGAGTTCCTAGAGGTCGGTGACGACTTCATCAGCGCCCGTGTACCGGTCGACACCCGCACCAAACAGCCCTACGGCCTGCTGCATGGCGGTGTGAGTGTGGTGCTGGCCGAAACCCTAGGCTCTTGCGGCGCGGCTTTCAGTTGCCCCGAGGGTCACCGCGCGGTGGGCCTGGACATCAACGCCAATCACCTGAAAAGCGCCATCAGCGGCTGGGTCACCGGCGTGGCGCGCTCAGTGCATATTGGCCGCACCACCCAGGTCTGGCAGATTGACCTGCGCAACGAGGCCGGCGAGCTGACCTGCGTCTCGCGCATCACCATGGCGGTGCTGGCGCCGCGTTGAAGCCAGCCCCGCTGCGAAGAGGCTAGTTTGCCGCTTTGGCCATGCGCTCGCTCTTCCAATAAATGTCATCGCCGACCGAGCCATCACCGCGGTGGCGGTTCAGCACCCGGGCCAGCACAAACATCAGGTCGGACAGGCGGTTGAGGTACTGGCGCGGCGTGTCTTTCAAGGCCTCTTCATTGCCCAGCGCCACCACGGCCCGCTCGGCCCGCCGCGCCACGGTGCGGCAGACGTGGGCCACCGAGGCGGCGCGGGTGCCGGCCGGCAAGATGAACTCGGCCAATGGCGGTAAGGTGGCGTTGTGCTCGGCCAGCGCCTCGTCCAGCGCAATCACCGCCTCGGGCTTGAGGAGCTCGAAACCAGGGATCGACAACTCGCCCCCCAGGTTAAAGAGCTGGTGCTGGATCTCCACCAGCAACACCCGCACACCGCCGGGCATGTCCTCGCACAGCAGCACGCCAAGGTTGGAGTTGAGCTCGTCCACATCGCCCATGGCGTGCACGCGCAAGCTGTTTTTCGAGACCCGGGTGTTGTCGCCCAAGCCGGTGGTGCCGCCGTCGCCGGTGCGGGTGGCAATTTGTGTCAGTCGTTGTCCCATGATGGTTTTCCTTTGAGTCGGGCGATTGTTGCAGCAAAATGCAAACCTTACGCTTTTGAAAGCCCACTCTCATGAACGCCCCCACCCCCTCCACCCACCTGGCCCCCGCGATTCTGCAGCGTGAGGTGCCCGACGCCCTGCTGACAACCCTGAAGTCCCGTTTTGCCGAGCGCTGCTCCACCGCACTGGTGGTGCGTGAACAGCATGGCCGGGATGAATCGGCGTTCACCACCGTGCCACCGCCGGCCGCCGTGGTGTATGCGCTGAGTACGCAGGAGGTGGCTGAGGTGGTGACACTGGCCAGCCAGTACCGGGTGCCCGTGATCCCGTTTGGCGTCGGCTCATCGCTGGAGGGTCACCTGCTGGCGGTGCAAGGTGGTATCAGCATCGATGTAAGTCGCATGAACCAGGTGCTGGCCATCAACGCCGAAGACCTGACCGTGACCGTGCAGCCAGGCGTGACCCGCAAGCAGCTCAACGGAGCCGTCAAAAGCACCGGGCTGTTCTTTCCGATCGACCCCGGCGCCGACGCCACCCTGGGCGGCATGAGCGCCACCCGTGCCAGCGGCACCAATGCCGTGCGCTACGGCACCATGCGTGAGAACGTGCTGGCGCTTGAAGTCGTCACCGCCAGTGGCGAGGTCATCCGCACCGGCACCCGCGCCAAAAAGTCATCCGCCGGCTACGACCTGACGCGCCTGATGGTGGGCAGCGAAGGCACGCTGGGCGTGATCACCGAGGTCACGGTCAAGCTCTACCCGCTGCCCGAGGCGATTTCAGCCGCGGTCTGCTCTTTCCCCAGCATCGAGGCGGCGGTGCGGACCACCATCCAGATCATCCAGATGGGCATTCCGATTGCCCGGGTGGAGCTGATCGACGCCAACACCGTCAGAATGGTCAACGCCCACTCCAAACTGACCCTGCGCGAAGAGCCGCAGTTGCTGATGGAGTTTCATGGCTCACCGGCGTCGGTGAAAGAGCAGGCCGAGACGGTACAAGAGATCGCAGCCGAACTCGGTGGCAATGCCTTTGAATGGGCCACCACGCCCGAAGCCCGTACCCGGTTGTGGACCGCCCGGCACAACGCCTACTTTGCCGCCATCCAGTCCAAGCCTGGTTGCCGCGCCATCTCCACCGACACCTGTGTACCGATCAGCCGGCTGGCCGATTGCTTGCTGGATTCCGTGGCCGAGGCCGACGCCAGCGGGCTGGCCTATTTTCTGGTCGGTCATGTGGGCGATGGCAATTTCCATTTCGGCTACCTGCTCGACCCCAACATCCCGAGCGAGCGGGCCACCGCCGAGCAGCTCAACCACGCGCTGGTAACGCGCGCCCTGCGGCTGGAGGGCACCTGCAGCGGCGAACACGGTGTGGGCCTGCACAAGATGGACTTCTTGCTGTCCGAGGCTGGCAGCGGCGCGGTGGCCATGATGCGGACCATCAAGCAGGCGCTGGACCCGCACAACATCATGAACCCGGGAAAGATTTTTACGCTTTAAGCATCGGTACAGCCACCACAGAGCGGTCCGTGCCATCAAACCTGCTGCCCCAAGACATCCGCGTGTTCGAGCGCGGCTGGTTGTCGTCCAACAATGTTCTGCTGCTCGGGCGGGACAACACCGCCCTGGTCGACAGCGGTTATGTCACCCATGCGCCGCAAACCCTGGCCCTGGTCCAGTCGGCCCTGGGCGACCGGGTGCTGGACCAGTTGCTCAACACCCACTTACACAGCGACCACTGCGGCGGCAACGCAGCCTTGCAAGCCCGTTACCCAGCCCTGCGGACCGCGATACCCCCGGGGTTGGCAGAGGCCGTGCAAAAGTGGGATATGGACGCGCTCACCTACGCGCCCACCGGCCAAAACTGTCAGCAATACCGGTTTGATACCTTGATGCAGCCGGGTACAGAAGTTCGGCTGGGCGATCGGCTATGGCAAATCCACGCGGCCCCCGGCCATGACACCCACTCCGTGGTGCTGTTTGAGCCGGCATCACGGGTGCTGCTGTCGGCCGACGCCTTGTGGGAACGGGGTTTTGGCGTTGTCTTTCCTGAGCTCGAAGGCGTGCAGGCCTTTGAGGCCGTGGCTCGCACACTGGATGTGATCGAGGCCCTCAACCCGGCTGTGGTGATCCCGGGCCATGGTTCTGTGTTTTCTGACGCTGCCATAGCCCTGGCTTACGCCCGGTCACGGCTTGAAAGCTTTGTCGCAGACCCAGCGCGGCACCTGCGCCATGGTGTCAAGGTCTTGCTGAAATTCAAGCTGCTCGAATTGCAGACCATAGACACCACCGCCCTGGTTCACTGGGCCCGGACCACGCCCTACTTTGCCCAAATCTACGAGCAGCATTTTTCAAACCTAGATTTTTCGCGCTGGGTAGACGCACTGCTGGACGACCTGGTGCGCGCCCGCGCAGCCGCACGAGTGGGTCAGAAGGTTCACAATCTGGGCTGAGTCAGGGCCTGCCCTGCAACTACGTCATCTGGTAGAGCCAAACCGGCCGACCCTGCACGCCATTGAGTCGGCCCGTCGGCGGCACACCGTCCACCGCAAACTCCAAGCTGACCAACCAGGCACCGGGCTGCAGCTCAGCGCGGGCTTTGGCCATTGCACGCGCCATGCTCTCGGGGCGCTGAAACAGATAAATGAGCTGGTAGCCAGACCAGTCGGCACGCCAGATGTCGCCCTGTGTCACTTTGGCCCAAGGGCAGCGCCAGGCACACAGCAGCTGCAGCGGCCGGCTCCACTCCAGACCATGCAGCTCAGCCAGCGGGTAGGCCCGGCGTAGCGCCTGCAGGCCCTGGCCTAGGCCGCAGCCCGCATCGAGCACGCGCGCGCCGGGTGGGAGGGGCGCCAAATCGGGCAGGTGGTCCAGCGCGCCCTCGGGCGTGGGGAACAGGGGTGCATCCCGCCAGGCGTTGATCGGGTAGACCAGCAGCAGCAGCGCCAGCGGCAACAGCCAAGCCCAGGCCGGCACCGCCAACGCGCCAGACAACGCCAGCGACAGCGGAAAACCGCAGCCGATCACAGCGCGGCGCCACCAGCTGCCACCCCAAACGCTACCTACCACACCCAGCAGCGTGCCACCCAGCAATGCCAGCAATGCAGGAGCACCGGTCATGCGCAGCCCGAGGAACAGGGCCCAAGCCACCGCCCAGGCCAACAAGGCCGGCAATGGCCAGCGCAAGCTCACGTTGCGCGGCTCCCGCGCAAACGATCGATCAGCCCATTGAGCTCATCGAGTGAGCCAAACTGGATGCTGAGCTCTCCCATCTCCTCCATGCGGCCGGCGCGTTTGACACGCTTTTTCACCCGCACCTCAACTTGCGCAGCCAGCAGGTCTGACAACTCGTCCTCCACCCGCTTCAGGTCACGCGATTTTTCTTTTTTGGGTTTGGTCGAGGTCAGGGTGAACTCAGCACTGAGTTTTTTCACCAGGCTCTCGGCCTCTCGCACCGACATCTTGCGCGCGCTGATCTGGCTGGCGGCGGTGATCTGGGTCGCACGGTCCAGCGCCAACAGCGCGCGCGCATGGCCCATGTCCAGGTCACCGGCCATCAGCATGGTCTGCACCGGCTCGGCCAAGTTAAGCAGACGCAAGAGGTTGGAGGCGGCGCTGCGCGAGCGGCCAACCGCTTGGGCAGCGAGTTCGTGCGTAAGCCCAAACTCTTTGATCAGGCGTTGCAAACCCTGGGCTTCTTCCAGAGGGTTGAGGTCTTCGCGCTGGATATTCTCGATCAACGCCATGGCGGCGGCGGCTTCATTGGGCACGTCACGCACCAGCACGGGTACGCTGTCTAGCCCAGCCAGACGCGCGGCGCGAAACCGCCGTTCACCTGCGATGATTTCGTACAGACCCTGATTGGGGCCCTCCTTGAGTTGGCGCACCAAGATAGGCTGCATGATGCCCTGGGCCTTGATCGACTCGGCCAGCTCGTACAAAGCGCCCTCGTCCATATGGGTGCGGGGCTGGTACATGCCCGGCACCAGATCGACCAGCCGCAATGAGGCCGGCAAGCCCGGGCTGGCGCTGCTGGTGGCAGAGTCGTCGGCCGCGTTTTCGCTGACCTTGGGGCCGAGCAAAGCCTCCAGGCCTCGGCCCAGACCTTTGAGTTTCTTAGTTGCCATGGGCGCGTTCCTTGTCGAAGATGTGGGCGGGTGTGAAGGTGGGAAATACTGCGTCTGGCGGTTCAGCCTGAAGCTGACCCAGCCATCGGTGGCCTTCGGGCCAGTCGCCCAGGCCAGAATCGGCATTGAGATGCCCGCGCGCGCCCAGCGACACAAAGCCGGCACCCCAGTCGCGGCCAAATTGCTGGGCACGGGCCAGACTGCAATAGGGGTCATTGCTGCTGCCCACCAGCAGCGCTGGGAAAGGAAGGCGCACCTGCTGCATTGGCGCCCAGCTGCGCAGCGTCGATCGCAGCGCCGGTAACTCGGGGTCACCAGGCGCCACCAACAAAGCGCCCGCCACCCGGGTAGTCTGCTGTGAATGGGCGGCCCAGGCCGCCACCAACAGACAGCCCAGGCTGTGCCCGACCAGCCACACGGGCGCAGCTCGCGCCAGCAACACCTCTTCCAGCCGGGCGATCCAGTCGCCACGCAGCGGCCGCATCCAGTCGTGCTGTTCCACCCGCTGGTAGCCGTAAAGGGTTTCCCAGCGGCTCTGCCAGTGCTGTGGGCCAGAGTTCTGCCATCCGGGCAGGATCAGAACGTCCGTATCGGCAATCATCGTATTTTTGATAGCAAAGTAAGCAAGCTGGACCTGGGCTGGAGCCTGATTTGACTACATGGTTTTGACGCGTGCCACCATCTCCTGAGCAAAGCTGACAAAGGCCTGCGCGCCCTTGCTGGAGGGGTCAAACACCACGCCCGGCAAGCCGTAGCTCGGCGCCTCGGCCAAGCGCACATTGCGCGGGATGACGGTATCAAACACCTTGTCGCCAAAGCGGGCCTTGAGTTGCTCGCCGACCTGCTGCTGCAGCATGATGCGGGGGTCAAACATGACGCGCAACAGGCCAATAATGGCCAGGTCGCGGTTCAGGTTAGCGTGCACCTGTTTGATGGTGTTAACCAAATCGGCCAGCCCCTCCAGCGCAAAATACTCGCACTGCATGGGCACGATCACCCCATGCGCACAGCACAGACCATTGAGCGTGAGCATGGACAGCGAGGGCGGGCAGTCGATCAGGATGAAATCATAATCTTCGCCCACGGCGCCCAAGGCTTGTTTGAGCCGCTTTTCACGCCGCTCCACGTCCACCAGTTCGACCTCGGCCCCGGCCAGTTCTCGGTTGGCGCCCAGGATGTCATAGCTGCAACCAGCGGCCGCCAGCTTGTCACTTTTCACCCGAGCCTCGGCCACGGTAGCCGACTCCAGCAGCACATCGTAGATCGACAGCTCAAGCTGGCGCTTGTCCACACCCGAGCCCATGGTGGCATTGCCCTGGGGGTCAAGATCAACCATCAGCACCCGCTGGCCAACCTTGGCCAGTCCTGCCGCCAGGTTGACGGTCGTTGTGGTTTTGCCCACCCCACCCTTTTGGTTGGCAACACAGAATATTTTGGCCATAAGCGGATCTCTGAGAAAAAAGGGGCGTGGACTCTAGCCGTCAGCGAGAAACCACCAGCTTGAACCCAAAGCCTATTAGAAAAACACCGGCAAGTTTTTCTAACGCTGTGGTGATCAGTGGGTTAGCGCGCAGTCGTTCTGCCAGGTTGTGCGTCAATGTGACCAGCACCAGGCAGTAGGAGAAGCCCAGCACGGCAATGGTTAGCGCCATGACAGCAAAGGTGAGCAAGCCCTGGTGGTGCGCTGGATCGACAAACAAGGGAAAGAACGCCATGTAAAACACGATGGCCTTGGGATTGAGCAGGGTGATGCCCATGGCCTGCCTCAGGTAATGACGCGGCTTAATGTTGAGGACCGGTGGCGCACCTGGCTTGGCGGTGAGCATGCGCCAGCCCAGCCAAGCCAAATAAGCGGCACCCAGCCACTGTATGGCAGCAAACGCCGTCGGGTAAGTGGTCAACACGGTGGCGACCCCAGCCACCGCCAGCCATAACAAAATCTGATCACCCAGAATAATCCCCAAGCCAGCAGCCAGGCCGCCGCGTATGCCGCCTTTGCCCGTGGAGGTGACCAAGGCCAGGTTGCCTGGGCCCGGGATCAGCAAAAAAATCAGGATGGCAGCCGCAAAGGCGGGATAGTCGGCGATACCAAAAAACATGGGAAACTTCTTTCAGGCGAGGGCCTGAGTTTACGTGACGCTTTTGCCGCACCCTAAGGAGGCCAACGTCGCCGGGCAAAACCGCTCATTGCCGCTTGAGCCAGACCAGGCAGCGTTCAGCGTTCAGGCCAGGCACGACCAGCGGTTCCACGTGAAACACATGCACAGGCGGCGCCAGCTGAGCGATCTCGTCAGCGGGGTGCTTGCCCTTCATTGCCACCCATACTCCGTCTTCGGCCAGTGCTTGGGCAGACCATTGGGTGAAGTCGGCCAAGGAGGCAAAGGCGCGTGACGTCACCAAGGGATAGCGGTCCGTCAGTTGCTCCACCCGGGCATGGCGGCCGCGCAAATTAGGCAGTCGCAGACTGACGGCCACCTGCTGGACAAAGGCGGCCTTCTTCGCCACGGCATCCACACACGCCACCTGCCAGTCGGGGCAACAAATAGCCAGAACGACACCGGGAAGCCCAGCGCCAGCCCCCACATCAAGCACACTCGATGGCCCACTTGGGCATCGCCTACGCAGCGGCATAACCATCGCCAAGCTGTCCAACAAGTGGTGGGTCAGCATCTCGGCGGGTTCGAGCCGGGCTGTCAGGTTGTAGACACGGCCCCATTTGGCCAATAACACCAAGTAATCAAGCAGCATCTGAACCTGCTCATCGCTCAGGCTCAAGCCCAGCAGACCCAGGCCGCTTCTCAGCGGCACCTCCAACTCACGCATCACGCCACCAAGGGATTTGCATCAGCTGCAGCCATGCCGGCGTCACGTGCCGCAGCAAAGCCCTTGAAGTTGCTCTTTTTCAGGTGAATCAGCAGCAGCGAGATTGCCGCCGGCGTGACCCCGGACATGCGCGAAGCCTGCCCCAGCGTCTCCGGCCGGTGCCGCGCCAACTGCTGTCTAACCTCATAGCTCAGCGCGGCGACTTGCAAATAATCCAAGCTGGCAGGCAGGCGCAGGCTCTCAAAATGGGCGGCGCGGTCGACCTCCCCTTTTTGCCTGTCAATATAGCCCGAATACTTGGCGGCTATCTCCACCTGCTCGATGACCGCCGCCTGGAAAAGCACCTCTTCGTCGTCTGACGTTTCACGTGGAACCATGTGCTGTTGGGCGCCGCTGAAACGCCCGCCATCAAGCGACATGAGGTCTGCGTGGCGGATGCCCGGCCGACGCAACAACTCGGCCAAGCTGTACTCATGGTCAATGGCCTTGCCCAAAACACGCTCGGACTCCACAGCCGGCAGGTTTTTTGGACTGACCCACAGCCCGCGCAGGCGCTCTGTTTCACGTGAAACCGCGTCACGCTTGCGGCAAAAGGCATCCCAACGAACATCGTCCACAAGACCCAACTGTCGACCGGTTTCGGTCAGGCGGCTATCCGCGTTGTCTTCGCGAAGCTGCAGCCGAAACTCGGCGCGGCTGGTAAACATGCGGTAAGGCTCTGTGACCCCTTTGGTGATGAGGTCGTCCACCAGCACGCCCAGATAGGCCTCATCACGCCCAGGAAGCCAGTGGTCACCAGAACATGCGGTCTGCGCGCCCGCCTGCAGTGCGGCATTGACACCTGCAAACAAGCCCTGCGCCGCAGCCTCCTCATAGCCGGTGGTGCCGTTGATCTGACCGGCAAAAAATAGCCCTCCCAGGGCCCGGGTTTCAAACGTGCTTTTGAGTTGTTGCGGGTCAAAGTAATCGTACTCAATCGCATAGCCGGGCCGCAGAATATGCGCGTTTTCCAGACCGGCCATAGAGCGCACCAACTGGTACTGAATATCGAACGGCAAGCTGGTGGAAATGCCATTAGGGTAGTACTCGTGGGTGGTCAGGCCTTCGGGCTCCAAAAAGATTTGGTGGCTATCCTTGTCTGCAAACCGATTAACCTTGTCCTCAACGCTTGGGCAGTAACGTGGCCCTACCCCTTCAATCTTGCCGGTGAACATCGGGCTGCGGTCAAAACCACTGCGGATGATCTCGTGTGTACGGGCGTTGGTGTGGGTCATCCAGCAGGACATCTGAGCCGGGTGCTGTGCCGCCCGACCAAGAAAGCTAAACACCGGCATCTGCTCACTCATACCGCCCGGCATGCCATCACCCGGCTGCGCCTCACAGCGGCTGAAGTCAATAGAGCGGCCATCCAACCGAGGCGGCGTGCCGGTCTTCAGGCGACCCTGGCCCAGCTTGAGCTCCTTAAGCCTAGCGCTGAGCGTTACCGCGGGCGGATCACCTGCCCGACCGGCCGCGTAGTTGTTCAAGCCAACGTGAATCTTTCCGTCCAAAAACGTCCCCGCGGTCAGCACCACGGTACTGGCCGAAAAACGAATGCCCACCTGAGTCACCGCGCCCACCACCCGGTCACCCACCACCAGCAGGTCGTCCACGGCCTGCTGAAACAACCACAAATTGGCCTGGTTCTCCAAACGCTGCCGAATGGCGGCCTTGTACAACACCCGGTCAGCTTGAGCGCGGGTGGCTCGCACGGCCGGGCCCTTGGACGAGTTAAGAATGCGAAATTGAATGCCCGCCTCATCGGTAGCCGCCGCCATGGCGCCGCCCAAGGCATCGATTTCTTTGACCAAGTGCCCCTTGCCGATGCCACCAATCGACGGGTTGCAGCTCATCTGACCCAAAGTTTCAATGTTGTGCGTCAGCAGCAGGGTCTTGCAGCCCATGCGCGCCGAAGCCAACGCCGCCTCCGTGCCAGCATGGCCGCCGCCGACGACGATCACGTCAAAGTGTTGTGGGTAAAGCATGGCTATGGGTCTTTTCATCGGGCGCAAAACCAGAGCGCGCGCCCAGCGCTTGTCGAATGACAAGTGAGTTGATTTTACGATGCAGCATAAATCAGACGCTAGCCCCCGTGTTTATTGGGGTTATAGCTATGTTTTTTGTAGCGATAGGCGCCTGCCGTTGAGGTGATGGCAGGCTGAGTGACTGCGCCCGATTCTGGCGCACCGGTCAAGGCAAACCCTGTCGTCCCCAGCTCGAAAGGGGACCCATGACTGCCTGGATTCCCGGTCGCGGCCGGGAATGACGGGGCGCGGGGGGAATGACGGGCAGCAGCGTGCCGGCGTGACGTCTTGCCCGGCCAGCCCCACCAACGCCAACAGCCAACTGGCCCTGTCATCTGTTTGACTCTTGTCGTAAGCGCACTGGCGTATTCTGCGACCATGACGCGTCCGGCATCGGGTCGAAAGCGTCGGTTAAGGACACCACCATGAACATCCCCTCCCTTCACGACAAGGTCAGCGCCGAGGAATGGCAATTACGCTGTGATCTGGCGGCCTGCTACCGGCTGGTGGCCGCCTACGGCTGGAGCGACCTGGTGTTCACCCATGTCAGCGCCCGCATCCCGGGGCACGAACATCAATTTCTGATTAATCCCTACGGGCTAATGTTCGACGAGATCACCGCTTCCAGCTTGGTGAAGGTCGACCAGCACTGCAACAAGCTCAGCGACTCGCCGTTTCCGGTCAACCCGGCCGGTTTTACCATCCACAGTTGCATCCACCAAGTGCGCGAAGACGCGGGCTGTGTGCTGCACACCCATACCCGGGCGGGCATCGCCGTCAGCGCCCAAAAATGTGGCGTTTTACCGATCAGCCAGCAATCCACCTTTGTCCTCGGCTCCCTGGCCTACCATGATTACGAGGGTGTGGCGCTGCGGGACGACGAAAAACCGCGCCTGCAAGCCGACTTGGGCGAGGCCAACTACCTGATGCTGCGTAACCACGGCCTGCTGACGGTGGGCAAAACCATTGCCGATGCCTTTCTGGCCATGTACACCTTTGAAAACACCTGCCGCATCCAGATCGATGCGCAGGCCGGCGGCGAGCTGACCCAGGTCAACCCGGCCATCGTGACCGGCATCGCCAGTGTGCTCAAGGTCGTCACCGCCGGGCTAGGCTCGGGCCTGGTCTGGCCAGCGCTGCTGCGCAAGCTAGATCGCACTGACCCCAGCTACCGCACCTAAGCTGCGGCATGGCAGCGTTTGACTACATCGTGGTTGGTGGTGGCTCCGCCGGTTGCGTACTGGCCGGGCGACTGTCCGAAAACCCCAACATCAGCGTCTGCCTGCTAGAGGCCGGCGGCCCGGATGACTCCGTCTTCATCCGCGCGCCCCTGGGTTTTGCCGCCACCGCCGCAGTGGGACTTAACAACTGGCGCTATGAGACCGTGCCACAGGCCGGCCTGAACGGCCGCAGGGGCTACCAGCCGCGGGGCAAAGTGCTGGGTGGCAGCAGCTCCATCAATGCCATGGTCTACACCCGCGGCAACCGCTTTGATTACGACCACTGGGCCTCACTCGGCAACCCGGGCTGGGACTTTGACGCCGTACTCCCCTACTTCAAACGCGCCGAACACAGCGAATGCTTCGGGGCCACCGAACACCATGGCAGCGGTGGCCCGCTCAACATCAGCTACCTGCGCAGCCCGAGTGTGTTGAACCAGGCCTTCGCGGCCGCCTGTGCCGAACAGGGCATGTCCGCCAACCCCGACTACAACGGTGCCGGACAGCTCGGCTACAGCCCATCGCAGGTAACCCAAAAGGGCGGCGAGCGCTGGAACGCCGCCCGGGCCTATCTGACGCCGCACCTGGGCCGGCCCAACCTGCAGGTCATTACCCGGGCCCATACCCAACGCCTGCTGTTCGAGGGCCGCCAGGCTGTCGGCGCTGAATACCTGCAGGGCGGCACGCTGCGGCAGGTGCGGGCCCGGCGTGAAGTGCTGCTGGCCGGTGGCGCCTTTGGCTCCCCGCAGCTACTGATGCTGTCTGGCATCGGGCCGGCGGCGGCGCTTCAGGCGCTGGGCCTGCCGGTGGTGCACGGCCTGAATGGGGTAGGGCAAAACCTGCATGACCACCTCACCACAGTGCTGATCTACCGCACCCCGCGCCAGGACGCCACTTTCGGGCTGTCGGCTGCCGGATTTGGTGCCATCGTGCGCGGCATTTTTGAATGGCGCCGCCAGCGCAGCGGTCTTATCACCAGCAATGTGGCCGAAACCCAGGGCTTTTTACAAACGGATCCGACGGCACCAGCGCCGGATATCCAGTTAGCGCTGTGCACTGGCATCATGGACGACCACACCCGCAAAAACCATCTGGGCCACGGTTACACCCTGCACGTGACGCTGATGCGACCCAAAAGCCGCGGCCAGGTCACCCTGCAAACCGCCCGGGCACAGGATGCGCCTTTGATCGACCCGCAATTTCTGGCGCACCCGCACGATGTTGCCACCCTGGCGCAAGGCGCCCGCTTAGGCTATGACATCTTGCAAAGCCCGGCGCTGGCACCGTACCAGGGCGCCATGCTTTACCCGTTTGTCCGCGACGACACAAAGGCCGTGGAAGCGTTCCTGCGCCAAAACTCAGACACCGAATACCACCCCTGTGGCAGTTGCAAAATGGGCCCGGCCAGTGACCCGATGGCCGTCGTAGACTGCGTTCTTCGGGTGCACGGTGTGGACCGGCTTCGGGTAGTCGATGCCTCGGTCATGCCCCAGGTCACCACAGGCAACACCAACGCGCCCACCATCATGATTGCCGAAAAAGCGGTGGACCTGATCCTGGGCCGCAACGCCTGAGGCCCAATGGCTCGCTCAGCGCGCCTGCGGAACCCAAAGGCTGATGCGAGGCAGCATCAGCCGATAAGGGGCGAGCAACAGCACCGCCATCAGCCACTTCATGGCCAAGTCACCAGCGGCCAGCATCAACCAGTTCATCTCGCTGGCGTAAAAGGCGATGGAGAAAAACACCAGGGTATCGACCACCGACGCCACCATCGAACCCATGAAAGGTGCCTTCCACCACGATTGGCCGCGCCAGCGGTTGAACACGGCGATGTCCATCCACTGCGACAACATGAACGCTGTGCCCGAAGCCAACGCGATGTGCCAGTTGGCAAACCAGGCCGACAGCAACACGGCCGGCAACAGCCCAAGCCAAGCCACCCGCCGTGCCGCCTGGGCGCCCACGGCCCGGTTGGTCAGGTCAGCCACCAGGAACACAAAAGGATAGGTAAAGGCACCCCAGGTCAGCCACTCATTGATGGGAAACTGCACCGCTATGTTGGATACCACGATCACCAGGATCATGGCGACCAGCGGGCGCCACAGCTGGCTGAGGGCGGGGGATTCGAATGGGGACGTGTCGGGAGGGAGGGACGGGGTCATGGATGGAATCTGCCGAAGTCGGTCAGTAGTCGGGCGTTAGAGGCTTGATTATCTCAGCGTCCGCACAGAATCCGGTAGCATCCGCTTATGAAGATCTACTACTCCCCTGGCGCCTGTTCCCTATCCCCCCCATATTACCCTGCACGAAGCTGGCCTGGCATTCGAGGCAATTGCCGCGCCGACCAAGACCCACAAGCTGGCCGAAAGGCCTTATCTGATGGGGCAACAATTCACGGTGGCCGACGCTTACCTGTTCACCGTGGTCGGCTGGAGCCGGCTGGTGCGCTTGGACATCTCTGCCCTGCCCCGCCTGGGGGAATTCATGGCGAGGATGCGGGCGCGCCCGGCGGTACAGGCGGCACTGCGCGCTGAAGGGCTGCTGAACTGACCAGGGGACGCTGGCGCCAGGCCAAAATGGCGCCCAACCACAGCGCCAGAGCGGAGAACACCATCCCGCGTGGGAGCCCACCCGGCCCATCGGCGATCCAGCCCACCACGGTCGGTCCGACGATCTGGCCAAACGCAAACACGATGGTGAAGGCGCTGATGCCATTGCCCCATGCAGCCGGCAGCAAGTTGTGCCGAACCAACGTAGTGGTGGACGCAACCAAAGACAAAAACACAGCGCCAAACAGCAGTCCAGACGCCAAAATCACGGCCCAATGGGCGCTCAAGGTTGGCAACAGTGTGGCCAAACCCAGCAAGGCATTGAGCAGTGCCAGCACCTGACCACCCTTGTAACGGTCCAACAGACTGGCCCAAATGCGCGACGAGGCTACCACCGCCAGCCCCAACAGCGCGTAAAACACCGTGATGGACGTCGCCCCGGCACCCTGCTCCCGCAGCAAAGCAATCACAAAGGTCATATAGCCGATATAACCCACCCCAAACATGCCGTAACCAGCCAGGGCAAAAGCAAACCAACGCCACTGAAATAGGTTTGTGGGGTTAAAGTCCGCCGTCACCGGGGGCGCCAGGCATTGCAGCACACGGGCCGGCCACAGCAGCAGCAGTGTGGCCACCATGCAAACCAGGGCCAGCACCCACCAGGCCCAGGCCCAGCTGTGTGCTTGTTGGCCAGCCCAGCCCAGCACCTGTGGCACCAGCAGAGCAGACACCACGATACCAAACCCGGTACCCCCGTAATACAAACCGATAACCAGCCCGCTGTGCTGTGGCTGTACAGTACCCAGACGCGCCGCCAGCAAGCCTCCCGCTATGAAGACCAGGGCACTGGCCGCACCTGCCAGCAAGCGTTGCAATAACAAGGCCCATGCGTCGGTGAAAAAACCACTAAAACCCATGAAGCTGCTGGCTAACACCGCCCCCAGCCACAGCAGGCGGGAGGGGCCGTATATCTGCATCAGGCGCGGCATCAGGAGGGCACCTAACAGGTAGCCCAGCGCATTCACGGTATTCATGGCGCCTGCCAAGGTGTAGGACCAACCCAGATCAGCCCGCATGGTGGGCAGCAACAGGCCATAGGCAAACCGGGTTATGCCCAAAGACAAGGCAGCGCCGGCAGACAATGCCAACGCCAAGCGCAGCACCTGCTGCTCAGACCATGGCGGTTGAAAGGGGGGCGATGTCATAAGCGCCCCATTTTGTGTCGTGTCCACGCTCTGTCTAACTTCCCAATCAAAACAATTTCAAAACTTGGGCGTGATCACAGCAACTTCACCATCAAGGATTCACCATCAAGCATCCGCCAGGCCGATAGGCGAGGGCGCCTGCATCACAATCCGGCTAAACAGCAAGTCAAAACTTGGATCTCGCATGCTCTTCTGAACCAGAGGATCAGCATTCAACGTAAAGGCTTCATCCAAAGCGTGCCAATCGGCATCGGTTAACCATTTTTTTGCCGCAGGCAAGATCACTGTTTCTTCCAATCGCATGTGTTCCAGGTAAAACGAACAATAGGTTCGCACAGCGTGATCGAACGCAAAACGTCGCGATTCACCCAATAATTCCCAAGCCAGCAGCAGGTGTTGCAACTCCCGAACAGATGCTTCCCCTTTGACGTGATCGTGGTCAAGTTGCCGTATGGTCTCATGGGTATAAGGTGCCAACAAGGCCACTCTAGGGAACAACAGCGCTGATTCTTTGGGATGGTGCAGGCGTTCTGGAAATTCATCCACATAGAACAACATAGCGCGCAACACATCAAAAAATTGATCTCTATCGTCCATGGGCCCTCTGTCTATCATCATGATCAAAGATCGCAACATCGCGCCTAAGGCACTGTGCTCGTCAACAATTACTCGCATACTTTCATGCAACATGATGGGTCTCCGGTTGACCCAAAGCATGCGCGTCGCTGGCCATCATCACCTTGACTGAAATCAACCATACCCCGCGCCGATGCTTAAGAAAGAATTCTGTCAAGGCATAAAGCTGTGGACAAATAGCGGACAAATGGGCACTTATCCACAGCACATGCCAACGCCGCCAAGTTGTTCATGGTCAGGATGACGCAATGCAGGGTCGAATGCACATGGTTTTGTCTTCTTTAACTGATTGATTGGTAAGGGTTTGGCAGACTTGTCAACCGTCTGTCAAGGTCCTTATCTACTACTACTACCTCTTATAAAGATATAGAAAGATTGAATACAGTATGAGCACATCAGTGCTAAAAACATAAAAAAATTCGGCAGCTTAGCAAAGAAAAAAACTTGAACCGTCAACAGACAGCACGCATCAAGTAAACTTGCTTTAAGTGTTCATCAGTGTTGGTACCGGCCTCCGCCGCCCCTTGTTGCAGTTACCGACCCTTCATTCAGACGCATGCCTATTTCTTCCTCCAGCGCCGCGGCTGTCGCACCAACCCCAAGCTTTGACATCAAAAGCACTCGCCTGGCCACGCTGGCTCTGATAGTCAAAACCAGCAGTCTTGAAGATGTGTGTCAAGATTTGCTGCAGCTGTATGGCAAGGCAGGTGACAACCCTGATTTTTTTGATCAAGACCCAGTGGTCATAGATGTATCGCAATGGCAGCCAGAGGTGCCGATTGGCGACCTGTCTATGCTGTTGGCAGTCATGAAAGAATGCCGATTGGCACCTATTGCTCTGCGTGCCACGCATCAAGCTTGGCTTGGCGTAGCGCAAGCCCTGGGGCTGGGATGGGCTGAACCAGAACCTGGTCGCTCGTCTCTGGAGAAGGCTGTAGAAGTTGTGGTCCCAGTGCAAGCAGAGCCTAACCCGCCGCCGCGCCCAGCGGTCATACCCACGATGGTTGTCGACAAGCCTTTGCGTTCCGGACAGAAAGTCTATGCCCGGGGTTGTGATCTGGTGGTGTTGGCCATGGTGAACCAAGGTGCCGAGGTAGTGGCCGATGGCAATATTCATGTTTACGCACCGCTGCGTGGCAAGGCTATGGCCGGTGCCAGTGGCAACGTGAATGCGCGTATTTTTTCCCTGTCTTTAGAGCCAGAACTGATATCAATCGCTGGTGTGTACCGAACCAGTGAAAATCCCTTGCCAGCCAATATTCATGGCAAACCGGCGCAAGTCCAATTGAGCAATGACGGGCAGGACAAGTTGTTGATCAACGCCCTGACTGTTTCTTATTGAAAGATAACAAATCCATGGCAAAAATTATTGTGATCACTTCCGGTAAGGGTGGCGTCGGAAAAACCACAACCAGTGCCAGTTTCGCAACCGGCCTGGCCATGCGCGGTCACAAGACAGTGGTGATCGATTTTGACGTTGGCCTGCGTAATCTCGACCTGATCATGGGCTGCGAGCGCCGGGTGGTTTATGACCTGATCAATGTCATTAACAACGAAGCCAATCTTCACCAGGCGTTGATCAAAGACAAGCAGTGTGAGGGCCTGTATGTGCTGGCAGCGTCGCAAACCCGTGACAAGGACGCCTTGACACAGGAGGGCGTAGAGAGGGTACTCAACGACCTGGCGGCCATGGACTTTGAGTTCATCGTTTGTGATTCACCTGCGGGCATTGAAACCGGTGCTTTGATGGCCATGCATTTTGCTGACGAGGCGCTGGTCGTGACCAACCCGGAAGTCTCATCGGTTCGGGATTCAGACCGCATATTGGGCATGTTGGCGAGCAAAACAAAAAGGGCGATTGAAGGCTTGGCGCCCGTCAAAGAGCATTTGCTAATTACCCGATATAACCCGGCGCGTGTTGACCAGGGGCAGATGCTGTCGCTGGACGACATCAAGGATATCTTGAGAATCAAGCTAATTGGTGTCATTCCTGAAAGTGAATCGGTATTGCAAGCCTCAAACCAGGGCGTTCCGGCCGTTCATATGCAGGGCAGCGACGTGTCAGAGGCCTACAAAGACGTCGTCGATCGTTTTCTAGGAACAGACAAACCGATGCGCTTCACCGAAGCACCCAAACAGAGCCTGTTGAAGCGGCTTTTTGGGGGAAAATAAAAACATGTCATTTCTCTCTTTTTTACTGGGTGAAAAAAAGAAAACTGCCAGCGTTGCCAAAGAGCGGCTGCAGATCATTCTGGCTCACGAGCGCAGTGGCCGCAATGCGGCTGAGCCGGATTACCTGCAAGATTTGCAGCGAGATTTGATCGCGGTTATCAGTAAATACATCAAGATCAATCCGGCAGACATCAAGGTCAACCTAGAGCGGCAGGACAATCTTGAAGTGCTGGAAGTAAAAATCGAGCTGCCAGATGCTCGTTAAATCAACCTGAAACCGCTATGGTTTCAGGGTTTCCAGCGTTTAAGCAAGAGGGCATTGCCCATCACGCTGATAGAACTCATGGCCATGGCAGCACCAGCCAACACCGGGTTAAGAAAACCGAGTGCAGCCAAAGGGATGCCAGCCACGTTGTAAACAAAGGCCCAAAACAGGTTTTGACGTATCTTCCTGACGGTACGGTCTGAAATTGCCAACGCGGCAGCCACCAAGGCAGGGTCACCGCGCATCAGCGTAATGCCAGCAGCATGCATGGCAACATCGGTACCGTTGCCCATGGCCATACCTACATCAGCTGCTGCCAGGGCTGGCGCATCATTGATACCGTCGCCGACCATGGCCACGGTATGGCCGCCCGCCTTCAGCGCCTGAACCCGATCGGCTTTTTCACCCGGCAGGACATTGGCCATGACCTCGCCCTCTTCAGGCCGAAGGCCAAGGCGCCGGGCCATCACATCGGCCGCCCCCTGGTTATCACCAGAAATCATGACGGTGCGTATGCCGCGCTGGCGCAGTGCGGCCAAAGCCTCTTTGGCACCTGGCTTTGGCTCGTCGCCAAAAGCCAACAGGGCGCGCAGTTGCAAGCCAAAGGGGCTTTCGGTAACCAGTGCTGATACCGTAGCACCCTGCTCTTGCAAGCGGTTTGACAGCTTGGACCAGGGTCCCAGATCGACACCAAGCGCATCCATCCAGCGCAAGCTGCCAATCTTGTAAGCCTGCCCCTCCACAGTGCCCAGCGTACCGAGCCCAGGCACTGCGCTTACTTGGCTGGCGGTGGTGATGCTCAAATCAGCTGCTCGCGCAGCGACCATCACTGCTGCCGCGAGCGGGTGTTCAGACCCACTCTGCAGTGCAGCAGCAATTTGCAAAAGCTCGCAGTCGGGTGGTGAAGTGGTCTCGAGCAGCGCGTCGGGCTTGATGTAGAGGGCCAGCAGCCGAGGTTGTCCCACTGTCAAGGTACCGGTTTTGTCAAAAGCGATGATGTCGACTCGATGGGCGATTTCAAGGGACTGGGCATCCTTAATTAAAATGCCATGTTTGGCGGCCACGCCCGTGCCAGCCATGATCGCCGCTGGCGTTGCGAGGCCTAGTGCACAGGGGCAGGCAATCACCAGCACCGCCACGGCATGGATCAAAGCCTGCTCAAAGGGATGACCCGTCAGCCACCAAGCGCACAGCGTTAGCGCTGCCATCAGAATAACCACCGGGACGAACACACTGCTGACCCGATCGACCAGGCGCTGAATAGGTGCCTTGGCGGCTTGCGCATCCTCCACCAGTCTGATGATGCGCGACAGTACCGTTTCCTGACCCACAGCGGTGACCCGCATCACGACCCGACCATCGCCGTTGATGGAGCCCCCGGTCAAGTTGGTATCCGGCGTCTTATGGACTGGCAGGGGCTCGCCAGTGAGCATGGATTCATCAACCTCGGTTTCTCCCTCCAACACGAGGCCGTCTGCCGGAACCCGTTCGCCAGGTTTGATCGCGAGTCGGTCGCCGACCAGTACTTCTCCAATCGGCACATCGACCTCGCCATCGCGACCCAGCAAATGGGCCACGGCGGGCCGCAGCCCATGGAGGGCGCGGATCGCCGCCGTGGTGTGTTGCTTGGCCCGTGTTTCCAACCACTTGCCCAGCAGCACCAACGTGATGACGACGGCAGAACTCTCAAAATAGAGATGGACCATGGCACCCGAAGGCGCGCTCAGCCATAACCACATCGACAAAGCCCAACCGGCACTGGTCCCAATGGCCACCAACAAATCCATGTTGCCGCTTCCGGCCCGCAGGGCATGCCACCCAGCCCGGTAAAAACGGGCGCCAAGAACGAACTGAACCGGCGTCGCCAGCAGGCATTGCAACCAGGCCGGCAACATCAGGTGCATGCCCACTTGGTTCGATAACGCCTCGGGGAGGGCGTCCAGCAGCATCGGCAGCACCAGCGGCAGGGACAGGGCGATGCCAACCCCCACCGGTGCAAAACCAGCCCATGCAGAAGTATCGGTGGCTTGCATCACCGTGTCGGCCGCGCGGGGTTCGTAGCCGGCATCCCTAACGGCACGGTGCAAGCGTGCCTCAGTGGGCCCGTCGGCAGAGACCAGCACCCGCGCTGACTCAGTGGCCAGGTTGACGCTGGCGGATTTAACGCCAGGCACTTTCAGCAGGGCTTTTTCTACCCTGGCCACACAGGAGGCACAGGTCATCCCGCCGATGCCAATATCCAGACCGGCAAGGGAAACTGCGGGCTTGTCGGGCACCAAAGAAGAGAGAAGGGTCATGGGACCCTAGCCTAAACCCTTTTCCGCAAGGGACGCCACTTCTGCTACAAACGGGCTTGATTCTGCGCAGGGAAGTCGAGGACTTCTTGGGCGCTAAACCGATAGCGAGGAGCTTATTTTGTTACACCAATTCTCTGTCAGCGGGATGACCTGTGGCCATTGTGAAAAAGCCGTCAAGAGCGCCGTGCTTGCGCTTGATGACAGCGCTACCGTCAGCATTGATCGCCCCTCGGGTCGGGTTGAAGTCAACTCAGAACAGTCCTGGACGGCCTTGGCGGAGGTCATTGGAGAAGAGGGTTACCCAGTCACTCGGCCACCCGCCAGCCAATAGCGGCCGGGCCTCGCCCCTCTAACGCCTGGCTTTACGTTATGCGTCACCTCCTGATCATCAACCCCAACACCTCTGGCTCTGTCAGTGCGCTGCTGCAGACCCATGCGCAGCGCGCCGCCGGGCCCGATGTCCGGGTGCGGACGGTGACCGCTCGTTTTGGCGCGCCTTACATCGCCTGCGAAGCCAGCTATGCGGTGGCCGGCCATGCGGTATTGGACACCTGGGCTGCGACACTGGCTGATGATGACCAAGCAGCGCCCGGTGCGGTGCTGATTGGCTGTTTTGGCGATCCGGGTCTGCTGGCCTTGCGCGACAGCAGCGCTGTCGCGGTCACCGGCTTGGCCGAGGCCGCCTTTGTCGAAGCGGCCGCTTATGGCCGGTTTGCCATCGTCACCGGGGGTGCGCGGTGGCGGCCGATGTTGGCGCGGCTGGCCCAGATGCTGGGTTACGGCGACCAACTTGCTGGTATTCACACGGTTGCGCCAACGGGCGCCCAGCTCGCTGCTGACCCGGTCGCGGCACAGGCGCTGCTGGCGGCGGCTTGTCAGGCCGCCGTTCGTGATTTCAGGGCTCAGGCTGTCATTCTCGGTGGCGCCGGCCTGGCCGGTCTGGCGCAGATGATTCAGGCCGACGTCAGCGTGCCGGTGATTGACAGCGTGCTGGCGGGCACCCGTCAGGCCCTGTTGGCCGCTGATGCTGGCCCTGGCAACGGTAGTGGCCACTTTGACGTGCGCTGGCAACAGGTGTCGGCCGAGATGACCGGCCTGGGGTTGCCAGCGGTCTGAGGCGGGCCTTAGCCGACGACCACCTCGCCCCCCAGCGCTTCCAGCAAATCCGGCAGCAGCTTGCGCAATTCGCCGGTGGCGATGGCGGTATCGGCGTCAAAGCCGTCGGCCCGCTCGGCGCCAGAGGTTTCAAAAACGCCTTCCAAAAAGGTCAGTTTTTTCAGTTGCAGGCTCTCCGTCAGAACAAACGACACCCGGCCCTCCCAAGTCAGTGCCAGCCGGGTGGGCAGCTTGCCAGTGGCCACATGCTGACGGACCTCTTCGGTGTCAAGCGCATGGCGGGCATAGCGCACCACGGCGCGGGACTCATCGGCGGCCTTCAACTCGCACTCGCGGTCGACGCTGAAGCCAGCCGGCGGCTCTTGGGTGTCCAGCCACTGGGCCATGGCGGCGGTGGGTGAGATTTGGGTGTTGAGCAGGGTGACAGCAAAGCCATCTAACGACGCCACCAGCGCCGCCACGACTTCTTCGGCCCGACCCTGGCTGGCCGCATCGATCACCAGCCAACGGGCCTCGCGGTCGATCCAGACGGTGATACTGGCCAACTTGGTAAAGGCCATGGGCAGCAGCGTCAGACGGATGTCGTCCTTGAGGTCGCGCATTTCTTTTTTACCTGGTTTGCGGCCGGTGCTGGCCTCGATCTGCGCCACCCTCTCTTCGGCTTTGCGGTTCACGACCGAGGCCGGCAGGGCTCGGGTTTCAATCATCATCTTGAGCACCAGTTGCCCAGCCACCGACTCCACCAGCGGCCCCTGTGCCACACCGCGCGGCTCGACCCAACCCAGCGACTTTTCCTGGCTGGGGCCGCAGGGCACAAAGCGCGTGGCAGCCAGCCGCTCTTCCATGTCCCCCAGCGTGGCGGACCAGCCGGCCCCGATCCGGTAAGCGATCACATTTTTGAACACAAGCATCCTTCTTGACAATTGATTTGAGCGAGCCCGCGCCGATCATCCCACCAATTTGCGCTGGCTTTTTCATGAAACTTTACACAGCCTTAGCGCTGGCGCATGGCGCGCTTACACAGACCGGCCACACTGCCTATCAGCCTGATGCCAATCCCTGAGCACAAGGCCCAATCCAAAGGACATCACCATGACTTCACGATTCAAACCCACCTTGTTGGCCGGTCTGCTGGCCCTGTCAAGCTTTGCCGCGCTGGCTCAGATGCCCACACCAGGCGGTCACGCTGGCATGATGGCTGCCCCTACCGAGGGCATGCACCACGGCATGCGCCACATGGACCCGGCCCGGATGCAGGCCCGCATGGACAAACACGCCGCGGAACTCAAGGCCAGGCTCAAGCTCACCCCGGCGCAGGAAGGCGCCTGGACCACGTTTGTTGCCGCACACAAGATGCCGGCTGACTTGATGGTCAAGAGCGCGGACCGCGCCACCCTGGACAAACTGTCAACACCGGAGCGGCTTGAGCGGATGAAGGCACTGCGTAGCCAACACAGTGCGGCTATGGACCAGCGTGACGAGGCGACCAAGGTCTTTTACGCTGCGTTGATGCCTGAGCAACAAAAAGTTTTTGACGACAGCATGACGTCGCGCCATGCCCGAAAAGCCAAAGCTTAAGCGCCTCATCCCCAAGGCTGTGCTATATAAACAATAGCTAACAACCCAATACCGACGGGGCTTAGAGCCACTTTTCTTATGAGGCCAGCAGTTTTTTCAACTCGCCGCTGGCGATCAGTTTGACCAGGTCATTGGCGCCACCAACCAGGGCGCCTTTGACGAACACCATGGGAAAGGTGGGCCAGCCGGTCCAGAGCTTGAGCGCATTGCGTTGACGCCACATGCTGAAATAGCTGCCGTAGTCGAGGTCATGGTGGGCGACCCCGGCGGCGTCGAGCGCCTTGCGTGCTTTTTTGGGGTACGGGTTGGAGGCCATGCCGATCACCACCACGGCATGCTGCGATACGGCGGCCTGGACTTCTTTGACGATGGCGTGTTCGTGGCGAGCGATTTGTTCCCGTATGGCGGGGTGAATCTGGGCTTCGGCAAGAATCGGGCGGGGCATGGTGGGTCCTGACAGCAGTAAAGCGGCTGATTATGCAGCGCGCCCTCCCGCACTTGCCAGCTTGACGTAGATCAAGCTCGGTCGGTCGGTCGAACTCTACACTTGACCCGGCCATGACCATTTCCCCACCGCGTTTACCGGCGGTCCGTAGCCTGGACCTGCTTCGCCCCCTGCATTGGCTGGCGCTAGCTTGGCGTGACATGGCGCTTTGCGGCTGGGTCAGCTTTGCCCACGGTCTGGTGCTCGCCCTGTCCGGCATGGGCATTTTGGCGGTGGCACACGACCGGTTTTGGTTGATGGCGGGTGCGCTGTCGGGGTTTTTGGTGGTTGCGCCGGTGTTGGCCACCAGTTTGTACGCCATGAGCCGGGCACTGGAGCGCGGTGAGCCAGCCAACGCTGCCTTGGTGCTCAAGACCTGGTTAAATTGGCAGAACAGCCACTTCAACAAGTGGGGCAACGACTACTGGTGCCTGGTGCAGTTTGGTGCCCTGCTGGCGCTGGCGGGGACCGGCTGGGTGGTCACCTCGGCCGCCTTGATCACCTTGCTGGCACCACTGCCTATCCATACCCCGATCGACTTTATTCGACACGTGGTGTTGGCGCGCCAGGGCTTTTTGTTTGAGTTGTGGCTGGCGGTCGGCGGTGTGCTGGCGGCGCCGATCTTTGCCTCAACCGTCATTGCCATGCCCTTGCTGCTGGACCGGCGCGTGACGCTGCTCACGGCGGTGCTGACCAGTTGGCGGGCGGTACTGGTGAACCCGTTGCCCTTGGCACTCTGGGCCGCCTTGATCATGGGCTTTACCCTCTTGGGCCTGGGCGCCATATTGCTGGGGCTGGTTGCCGTGGTGCCCATGCTGGGACACGCCAGCTGGCATGCTTACCGTGATCTGGTCGATGTCTCTAGCCTGCCACCGAGAGAGCCCGGTTGATGTGGGGCTATACCGAGGAGCAGATCACCGGTTTTGGATTGACCTTCGGCGTCGGGGCGTTCATGCTTTATATGCTGTTCATCATTGGTCAGCTGGCATGGGAATCCAAGGCGGGTAAGTTTGGCACCTTTGTCATTTTTTTAGGCCTGGCCTTTGGCATGACCGGCTTTGTTGCCAAGATGCTGATTCAGTGGGCCATTGGGATCAATTGAGTTTGAGCAGAATGCCGCGTACGCCGTCGCCCGTGGTGCCGATGGCCCCTTCCTCAAAGCCCAGTTCACGGGCCAGCTTGAGCATCCGGTCGTTGTAATCAAGCACGGTGGCCACCAAGCGCTGTGTGCCCTGGCTGCGCAGGTAGGCGATCATTTTTTGCATCAGCAACAGGCCGAGCCCGCTGCCTTTGAGGTCAGAGCGGACGATCACGCCAAATTCGGCCTCGATGTTGTCGGGGTCGGTCATGGCGCGCACCACGCCCAGGGTTTGCGCCTGTCCATCCGTGCTGTCGGCCAGAGCCACAAAAGCCATTTCGCGCGCGTAGTCAATCTGCACCAAACGCGCCAGCTCGCTGCGCGCCATGCTGCGGCGGCTATAAAACACCCTCATCCGCACGTCTTCTGGATCAAGCGCTTGCAGAAAGGCCATGTGCTGGGCCTCGTCTTCCGGGCGGATCGGGCGCAGGCAGAGGGAGCGTCCCTGCCAAAGGAGCTGCTCTTCAAGCTGTGCCGGGTAAGGTCGAATGGCGAAATGATCGGCGCCTGCCGGCCCGGCCGCGCTGACCCGGATGCGTGCATCCAGAGCAATCGCGCCTTCGAAATTGACGATCAGCGGGTTGATGTCAAGCTCAGCAATTTCCGGGATCTCGGCCAGCAGCTGCGACACCGCCATCAACACGCCGTGCAAGGCGTCAGCGTCAATGGCCGGGGTATCCCGCCAACCCGCCAACAGGCGGGCCACCCGGGTGCGCGCCACCAGCGCCCGGGCCAGCGGCACGTTCAGCGGCGGCAGGGCTACAGCCCGGTCGGCCATGAGCTCGACCGCGGTGCCGCCCTGTCCGAACAGGATGACCGGCCCAAACACCGGGTCAATGGCGCTGCCCACGATCAGCTCTTGGGCATGGCGGCGGCGCACCATGCTCTGCACTGTGAACCCCTGAACCCGTGCCAGTGGCAGTTGCTGTTGCACCCGCGCCAGCATGGCCTGCGCAGCGTGGCGCAGGGCGGGCTCATCCGCCAGGTTCAGGGCGACACCACCGACGTCGGACTTGTGCGAAATGTCATCGGACAAAATCTTTAGCACCACCGGAAAGCCCAAGGCCGTGGCGGCCAGCGCGGCGGCGTCAGCGGTGGGCGCCACCCGCTGTGTGGCCACCACCGGGATGCCACAGGCTTGCAACACTGCTTTCGCTTCGGGCTCGCTCAAAAGGGTGCGACCGGCCGCTAGCGCGGCTTGCACAATGTGCCGGATGCTGGCGCTGTCCGGGCGCTGCTTGGCCAGCATGGCGGGCGGCGCTTGCGACAACTCGCTCTGGTTGTGGCGGTAGCGCAGCAGCATAGAGAAGGCGCGCACCGCCTGCTCGGGGGTGTCGTAGCCGGCAACGCCGGCGTCCTGAAAGACTTTGCGCGCTTGGGCCACCGCAGCATCACCCAGCCAGCAGCTCATCAGCCGCGGTGCCACGTGGGGGTCGTGCTGCGCCAGTGGCAGCAGGGCCTGTGCAATCTCGGCGCTTGGCACGATCGCGGTGGGGGCGTGGATGAACAGCAGCGCACCGGTGTCGGGGTCGTTATTGAGGACGGCCAGGGCCTGCTGGTAGCGGGCTACCGGGGCGTCACCAATGATGTCCACCGGGTTGCTGTGCGACCAGTTGGCGGGCAGCACGGCATCGAGCTTGAGCCGCGTCGCCTCGCTCAAGATGGCTAGCGGCACGCCGGCAAAGGCTGCAGCGTCGGCCGCCATGACGCCGGCGCCACCGCCATTGGTCAGGATGGTCAGGCTGTCACTGGTGTTGGTCCGAAAGCGCGATAGGGTGGTTGCCGCCAGAAACAGCTCTTGCAGTGTGTTGACGCGCAGCATGCCAGCCCGCGCAATGGCTGCATCAAACACCAGGTCTGAACCCGCCATCGCCCCGGTGTGCGAGGCCGCCGCCAGCTGCCCCAGTGGCGAGCGGCCCGCCTTGACGACGATGACCGGCTTGTTGCGTGCGGCGGCGCGGGCCGCCGACATGAATTTGCGTGGCGACTCGATGGACTCGGCATAAAGCAGGATGGCGCGGGTTTTTGGGTCGGTGGCCAGGAAGTCCAGCATGTCGCCAAAATCGACGTCGGCATGCTCACCCAGCGACACAAAATGCGAGAAGCCGATGGCCTGGCCCCGTGCCCAGTCCAGCATGGCCGTGACCAGCGCGCCCGACTGCGACACAAAGGCCAGCTCCCCCGGTTGTGCATTGACGTGGGCAAAGCTGGCGTTCAGGCCCTTGTGCGGCGCCAGCAAACCGATGCAGTTTGGCCCGATGATGCGCAGCAGGTGCGGCCGTGCTGCATCGAGCATCGCCTGTTTTTGCTGCTCATCCATGCCGGCGGTCATGACCACGGCAGCGCGGGTGCCCAGCCGGGCCAGGTCATCGATCAGCCCTGCTACTGTGGCTGGCGGGGTGCAGATCACAGCCAGCTCTGGCACCGTGGGCAAATCGGCCGCCCGTGTGTAGGCCACTTGCTCCCCCAGTGCGCCAGGACGCGAGTTGACGGCGTACAGCGTGCCGGCGTAAGCACCCCCACTCAGGTTGCGCCAGACCGTGGCGCCGACGCTGCCGGGGCGCTTCGAAGCACCAAACACCGCGATAGAGCTGGGCTCAAACAGCGCGTCAAGGTTGCGAATGCTCATGGCTAAACCAGCGGGCGGACACCGATCAGCAGACCATGCAACCACAGGGTAAAGCCAATCCAGGCCGCCACGCCAATCGCCACCGTGACACCTGTCGCGCCCGTGGTGCCCTCAGGATAGCGAATGTGCTGCTGGCGGTCGCGTTGCCGGGCGGCCCGGAAAGCCAGTGCGGCCCAGACCAGGGAGGCGCCGAACAGCAGCACATGTGCTGCCGTGCCGTTGGCCAGCAGGTGTGCCAGCGCCCAGAACTTCGCCCCCAGCACCATGGGATGGCGCAGACGGGCCTTGATTCGGTTGCCTGGGACGTAAGCGGCGGCCAGCAGCACGAAGGACGCGAGCATCAGCACAGACGCCAGGTGCCGCATGCCAGTAGGTGGGTTCCAAAGCTGCACCGGTTGTTGCCGCGCCTGCCCAAAACCCCAGATCAGCAAGGCCAACCCGGCCAGAGAAACCAGGCTGTAAAGCCCTTTCCAGGCCGCTGTGCCAAGCCGCTCCCGGGTTCGGTTGCGCCAGTCCTCGGCAAAAATGCGCACGGAATGCACACCCAGAAACACCACAAGGCCAAGCAGTAAATAATACATACAGACAACCCCTTTTTAGTTTGGCGTTCAGGCGCCCAAAACACGGTTCTTCCCCGCCCGTTTGGCCAGGTACATGGCCTGGTCGGCACGCCGGATCGCCTCGCTGCCGCTTTCTTCCTCGCCCAGCTGAGCCACGCCGGCGCTGAAGGTGATCAAGATCTTTTCACTGCCGGCCATGAAGAACCGCTTGGTCAGTTCGCGTTGCAGCCGGGTCATGGCCTCGATGCCATCGTCAAGCGTGGTGTCGGGCAGCAGCAGCACGAATTCCTCGCCGCCGTAGCGCGCCAGAGCGTCCTGCGGGCGCATAACCTCGCGGGCCACATTGGCCAAGTGGGTCAGCGCCGAGTCCCCCGAAGCATGTCCCGGCCGGTCGTTCAGCGATTTAAAGTTGTCAATGTCGAGCATGCCCATGCACAGCGGCAGTCCTTTTCGGCGCACATTCGACACCTCCCGCTCCAAGGCCTCATCCAGCCCCTTGCGGTTCAGGGCGCCGGTGAGCGGGTCGTGCCGGGCTTGGGCACTGATGCGGTCGAGTTGTTGGTGCAGTTTGGAAAGCTCGATCTCAGAGGCCGCCACCCGCTCTTGCATGTTGCGCAGTTGATCGCGTGCCGACAGGCTGTCGCTGGCTATGGTTCGGGTGGTGCCAACAATCTCCTTCAAGACTGGCGTGATTTCGGCGAAGGATTTAGCCTGCTCAATCAGGCGTGCAGTTTCTTCCAGCTTGCCGTGATAGGCGCTGGTGGACTCGGTCATGTGCGACAAGCGCTCGATAAACATGGCCAGCATGTGTCGCATTTCAGTCTGCGCACCCAGCAGCCGTTCCTTGGCTTCAGACTGCTTGAGGATCACATCTTTGAGCCGGCGCTCCACATCATCCAGCCGGCGCAGCGTCAGCGGCGGCATGGCCGCCGTCATCAGGGCGTCAGTCTGACCTTTGAGCCAACGGTCATCCACGCACAGCGCACCGATGTTCTGGATGATCAGTTGCAACAGCTTGAGCAGGGTGGACTTGACCTCAAGCTGCTCCTCCGCAGCAAATGAGACCCGGTGGCTGAAGTTGGCCAGCATCAGTTTCACGGCGCCGACGTCGGCCTCAGCAGCCGGGCGACGCATGGCCGCCAGCAGGGTCTGGGTCTGCTCACCAAAGCGCTCGTCCTCGTCGCCCAGGGCAGGCAGCATGAACTCGATCATGCGGGCGATCTGGCCAAGAAACTCTGCAGTGAGCGCGGGTGCACTCTGCGCTGGGACCAGGGTAACTGAGCCGGGGACTAGCGTGGCGCCAGCGCCATGGGGTGGCGCTGCTGGGGTGAAGCCACCATAAGCCACCAGGGCGTTTTTGACCCCTGACCAGCTGAGTTGCCCGATGGCGGATTCGAACAGCGCACGCTGCTTCAGCTGGCCGGGGGTTTTGGCCGGCAGGGCCCGTGCGATGTCGCGCAGACGCTCCATCGGGAAAGGGGGGTCATTGGGGGCGCCGGCAATCTCGTTGTAAATCGCCTGGTAATTGGCCGGGGTGGGCAGCATTTTGCGCGCCGAGATCTGTTTTAAGGCATCGCGCGCAATTTCAAAAGGCTTACGGTCACTCGTGGTCATTAGTAGGCTATCAAATTTGTAGCACAAAAGGTCCGCTGGTAAAGGGCTGGCGACCAAAACCTTGCCCAACTACAGCGCTGTTAAAGCTTCAGTAAAGGGTTGCACGGCGGGAGCGGCTTCAGGCGCATCCGCAGCCGACGCTGTGCCATGATACCAAGCGAGGTCGGACGCGAAGCGGCTTGACCTAAGCACCGGGGCTTTGTGACAGCGCTTGTGCCCAAAGGGCCTTAGCCTGTGGATAGATCAGGCGCTCTTCCAGCGCGATATGGTCGCGCATCAATGCCGTAAACACGTCGACATAGCTTTGAACCGAGATCCAGTTTTCTTCGATCCAGCCGTGGTCCTGTTGCAAGGTCCGCACGGCGGTGGCCAGCTCGACGTTGCCACTGGCCAACAAGGCGGGGAATACGTCGCGCTCTTCTTGCGCGTGATGTTGGCGCGAGGTGCTGGAGAAGAAAGCTTCGATGGCGTGTGCTTCGCGCCGGGCATGGTCGTCAATGCCGTGGTCTTCAATGTGTTTGACCAGGGTGCCCAGCGCGTCAATGTGCTGCGCGATGTCAAGGTGGCACGCGTCCAGCGCTTCAAAATGCCCAGCGTCGTTGGCCATGGTCAGATCCTTGAAAAATTCAAGTTCATTATGAACAGCACCCTTCGGTGTCGCTTGATTTATATCAATGGTATGTGCCGGGATGTGCTTGCCGCAGGCGCCCTCTGGCCGCAGCAGCGCCTAGCGCAGGCCAGGGTCGACGCGCAAAATGCGGATGTCTTCGGGCGGCTCCGTGCCCCGGGCCAACTGCAGCATGCGCGGCAGCAGGCCGGTCTTGTCGACCACCCAGCGGCCTTGCGCCACGGGCTCCACCTGTCCCGGCAAAAGGTCCACTTGCGCCAGTTGTGTCGCGCGGATGACCAGGTAGTAGGGCTGCCCCGCCGCAGGCAAGCCCTGCCGGTCACGCACGGAGACGGTGGGCGCCGGGTTGTAAAGCCCCAGCTCCCGGGCCACCAGGTCCATCTGCCAAACATAAATGTCACCGGGGGGCTGCGTGACCAGCACCCGGTTGGCGTTGTGGGCAAGCCCGACCGACAGGTAGGTCAGGGTCATCACGACCGTGATAAAGCTGTACAGCAAAGTGACGCTGAATACCGGCAGCAGCAGCAAAGCCCGGGCCCGCCAGGGCGCACGCAACAGCCTGCCCAGCGCCAGCCCGGTCAGCAGCAGCAGCAGCACCATGCCGGTCACCATCGGTTGGCCCACGTAAAGGGCCAGGGCCAAGGCCAGTACCGCTGTCAGTGCCGCCGTGCCAAGCTGGGCCAATTCCAGCCCGCGCCGGCCGTCGGGCTGGGCCAGCACCGTGGCCAGATACTGGCCGCACAGGATGGCCGCAAACGGGAACACGATCACGGTGTAGTAATCCAGCTGGAAGCTGGTCAAGCTGAACAAGCCAAAGGTCACGACAAAGGAAGCGCCCAGGGTCACCTGCTGGCCCCGCGCGCGCGCACCACTGCTGCGCCAGCCGCGCCAGGCCTGCCCCACGGCGGCAACAGCGACCGCTACCCAGGGCAGAAATGCCCACAGGAACACATGCAGAAAGAAGGCCGGGTTGCCGTCTGTGTTGCGGATCGGCCCGGTGTTGAAAAACCGGCCGAATTGGCTGTCCCACACAAAAAAACGGACTCCCGAGACGCCGGTGCGGCCAAACACCAGTTTGTCGGGCTGGGCATCAAACTGCAGGTACAGGGTCAGTAGCTCGGGCGCGGTGAACAGCAGGGTCAGCGCCAGCGCCAACCACCAGCGCCTCTGCCACAGCACGCACCAGCGGCCCCGGTACAGCCACAGCGCCACTAGGCCGCTGCTGATGGTGATCAGGGTGAAGATGCCCTTGGTCATCACCGCCGTGGCACTGAACAAGGCACCCAACAGCAGATACTTAAGCTTGGGGTTGGTGTCGAGGCGCAACCAGTAGTAGCAGGCGCCCATGATGCTGCCCGTGAGGTAGGTCTCGGCACGCACGTCGGTCGAGGTCAGCATCACCTGGAACGCCGACACAAACACCAGCACCGCCAGCCACGCGGCCTCACGCCCGTAAAACAAGCGGGCGATGCGGTAGGTGTAGTAGGCCCCGAGCAGGTGGAACAGGAAGCCCGGCAGGTTGTAGCTGATGGCGTTGACCCCGCCCAGCTTGAAAAACAGTGCCGTGACCCAGAACGGAAAATGCGGTTTGTCCAGCCAGTCCTGCCCGTCCAGCACCAGATTGACCCAGTCGCCGTGGCGAACCATGTGCTGCGACAGCGCGGCGTAGGTGACGGAGTCCCCGGCGTTGATGATGGGTGTGACCAGGCCGATGGCGTTGACCAATAGCGACAGGAGGACCAGCCAGCGTATGAGGGGGAGGGTATTCAAGGTGTGAAGGGCACGGGCCTCAGCGGCTGCCGTACCCGCAAGGATAATCGGCAATCTTAGCCGTGCTTGCCCAGCCTATCGCGACAGCGCCTTTGCCTGCAACACGAACATTTTTTGTAAGGGAACGCGCTTGGGTAGGCCGTTGTCCTGGATCAGGATATCGGCCATGTATTTTTGCCAGCGCTGCCAGGCCGGGTGTTGCGGCAGATGGTCCATGGTGTGGTCTTTGCGGCGAACCATGATCGCCAACAGCAGCAGTGACTGAGGCTCGAGATGAATCTCGTAGTGCAGGACGCCGGCATCCAGCAGGGCCTGGCGCATGTCTGGCCAGAGTGCTTCATGCCGACGGTGGTATTCGGACGCGTACCCTTCACGCAGTTGCAGGCAGAAAGTCACCGACTCACTGTCTGGCAATGGCCCTGGGGTTGGTACGTTACCGCTCACGGCGAAGCACCAGGCGTGGTGGTGGGTTGAATTACCGCCACGGCATTGCCGCCGTTTTTGGAAGATGCCGCCAGAGCAGCAATGACCGAAACAGTGGCCGCGCCGACGGCGCCTGGGGCCAGATTGCTGCCGTGGCCCTGAGCCAAATCGACCACGGCATGAATTGGCCCCTCACAGTGGTAATTCCATTGCCCCGGTGAAATGTTCAGAGGCAGCCTATTTTCGCCGTCATGACGGCTCAAAGATACACGGTCGCGGTCAAGCTCTACTTCCATCACACCCTCGTTGCCGGTGATGAACAGCCTGAGCAGGGCGCGCTGGCCTTCGGGCAAGGCAGCCGCACCGCTGAGCGACAACACCGAGCCATTGGCACACAGCACGCTGGCAGCATTGCATAAGTCGTTGCCATCCACGTTGAAGTTGTGCGCGCTGACCGACAGCGCATTCAGGCCCGTCAACCACAAGGTCAAAGCCACAGAGTGCGACAGCTGACCGTACGCGAAGCCGCCCCCATTCGCAGGGTCTTGCCAGGTGTCGCGGGCCGGGCGGAAAAACATGCTGCTCCATCGGGCCAACCCGACGCTGCCCTCAAACACGGCCCGAGTTGCAGACACAAAACTGCAGCTGACATGCTCAATACGCCCTACAGCGCCATCTATCAGTGCTTGGCGGACCTGAGCTAGGCCGGGAAGGTAGTGGTAACCGTTTGCCAATACCAGTGAGAGCCCAGCGCGTTGGGCTTGCGCTACCAGAGCCCAGGCTTGCGCGGGGTCCAGGGTCATGGGCTTTTCGCACAGCACATGAGCACCGCCAGCCAGTGCCGCCTGGCAATGTTCGAAATGCTTGTTGTGGGGGGACGCCACCACCACAACGTCTGGCTTTCGTGCAAGAACGTCATGGTAATTTTCCGAGCCAAATTCAAAGCCAAAATGGTCGCGAACCCGTTGCAGTTCGGCGGCACCCAGCCGACACACGCCGTCAAGTACCACGTCAGAGCGCGAAGCCAGTGTTGGGATGTGCGATTGGGCGGCATACCATCCGGCGCCAATCACTGTGGCCTTAATACGGGGCGTCGTCATCAGAGGGTGCTTTCTTGGGGTTGCCGGGATGTGATCAAGGCCTGCATGTTGCCACCCAGCACCTGTTGCATTTCGTTGTGTGGAATAAAGGCGCAGTGGGTGCGCACAATTTCAAGGGTTTGGCGGTAGGTCATGTAGCGCTGGGAGACCGGGTAGTCTGAGCCCCATAGCAGGCGCGACGCGCCAAAATGTTCGTACAAGGCCCGAACCAAGGGTTGCGTATCGGCGCAAGGAAAATCCCAGCCCGCGTCTACGGCATAGCCGAAACCGGACAGTTTGATATGAATGTTGGGCGAAGCTGCAGCAGCGAGCAGCAGGCGAAGCCCATCGTCGTCTAAAGGGTCGACTTTCACACGCCCAAGGTGATGGATCAGGAACGGAATATCTGGAAACTGGTCTGCCAATCTGGCCACCGTCGGCATTTGTCGCGCGCCGCATGCCAGACTGACGACAAGGCGCAGTGCGTCAGCAGCTGCAAAAAAAGCCAGGCCATCGTTCGACAACAGCCAAGAGGGGTCGCGGTCTTCAAACAGGTAGTGCGTAAAGCCGATCGGATTGAGTCGCTGCACAACAGCTTGCAAACGCTGCGCAGCCCCCGCGCTGTGGTAGGCAGGGTGCCAACGGCAATCGACATCTGGAAATGCAAGCAACCTGCCCCCGGAAGCCCGAGCACAACTGGCGCTGTCATCGGCATTGTCTGGGTTGTGATCAATAGAAGCTGAAATCAGAATGGCTGACGCGACACCGCACTGGTCCATTTCCCAAAGCAAGCGGTCTGCATTGGCGCGGCTCAGCGGGTCTGGAACCGTAGGCTGGTAAGGCCAATGGCGCCAGGCATGGCAGTGGGCATCGATGATGGGCGTCATCTCGGCAGGGCTTTCGCCTCTAGGCCCCAGTCTATGTTTGGGTCGGGTGGCGGTACGGCCGCGACCAGCGCGCGGGTGTAGGCGTGTTTCGGTGCATGGATGACGCTTTCAGGCTCGCCCTCCTCTACGATCTGACCGTTGTACATCACCACAATGCGGTCGGCAATCTGGTAAGCGGTCGTCAGATCATGGGTGACGTAGAGCAGTGAGACCTGCTGTTCGGTTTTGAGCCTATATAAGCTCTCCAGAATGGTTGCGCGCAATGACGCATCGACCATCGAAACCGGTTCATCTGCAACAATCACACGCGCCTTAAGCGACAGTGCCCGTGCAATCATGACTCGTTGCCGTTGCCCGCCGCTGAGCTGGTGGGGATACCGCCCTAGCGTATCAGCCGGCCGAAGGCCGACGGCTTGTAGGCACTGGTGGATTTGTTCGTAGGCTTCTTCGCGCGTCTTGACCAGTCCGAACCGTTGTAGCGGCAGAAGCAGGCTGCGGTCAACTTTGTAAAACGGGTTGTAAACACTGTAGGGGTCTTGGAACACGGCCTGAACCTCACGCCGGTACTGCGCAAAGGCCGCTCGGTCCATCTGTTGCAGATCATGGCCTTGGTACAACACGGCCCCTTGCGTCGGTTTGAGCAAGCCTAACATCAGGCGGGTCATCGTGGTCTTTCCGCTACCGCTCTCGCCCACAATGGCCGTGATGGAAGGTGTCTGCGGCAACGCCAGCGAAACCGCATTCAAGGCTAACTTGACCGTCTTGTCGCGGTGAGCGCCGAAAGCCACGGTGGCTGCGCGAATTTCAATCAATGGCGGCTCCATTGGCAGATGTAGGCGCCACTTCTCGCGCAAGGTGGCAGCGCACTTGGTGGCGGTGTGCCACCAACTCTTCTGCTGGCACGTCAACAGCGCAGCGATCCACTGCGCTTGGGCAGCGTGGGCGGAACGCGCAGCCGGGGGTTGGGTTAACAATCGACGGCGCGACGCCCGGGATACCGCGAAACACTTTGCGGGTGGTGAAGGTCGGCAGACTAGAAATCAACATCCGCGTGTAGGGATGTCGTGGATTGGAGAAAATTTCATGAACCGGCGCTATTTCTACCAGTCGGCCAGCGTACATGACACCCACGACATGGGCAAACTGAGCCATCAGCCCCATGTCGTGCCCAACAAGGATAATGCCTGCGCCCACCTCTTCTTGCGCATGAATGAGCGTCTGCATGACCTGCTTTTGCACAATCACGTCTAGTGCGCTGGTCGGCTCGTCAGCAATGATGACCTGTGGTGATAAGGCAATAGCCATCGCAATGCACACACGTTGCTTCATCCCGCCGCTGAGTTGGTGCGGGTATTGGTCAGCCACAGACTCGGGCAGGCCAACGCGGTGCAGCAAGCTCCCCACGTGTTGTCGGCGCTTTTCGGGGTCGGCCTTCTCCCAGTGAGCCATCAGCAGATCATCGATTTGTGCGCGTACCGAGAGCACGGGGTTGAGGGAGTTCATCGCGCCTTGTGGAATCAAGGCGATACGCGAGAAACGAGTCTGTCGCATCTGCTCGGCAGTCATAGTGAGCAGATCGTCCCCAGTCAACAAGGCCCGTCCGCCACTGATTCGGCCTGGTGCTTTGATGAGTTGCATGAGCGCCAGCACGGCGGTGGACTTGCCGGAGCCTGACTCGCCGACCAAGCCCAGCCGCATGCCCTGCTGCAGCGTGAAGGATATGCCGTTAACGGCTCGCGCAGCGCCCGAGGATGTTGCAAACTCGACGTTTAGATCGTGCACTTCGAGAAGAGCACCGCCAAAGCTATCCTTGTCCTGAGCGCTCGCCGGCCTCATGACTCCACCCGCAATCGCCGGTTCACAAGGCGGTCCATACCGGTCGACGTCATCAGCAATCCGATGAAGATAAGGGCCATCATGGCCACTGGCGGAACCCACCACCACCAAAGATTACGCAAGATAGCACCGTAGTACTGAGCCCAAAAAATCATCATGCCCAGTGTGAGTTCATTTTGCGGACCCAATCCCAGTGCCTCCAGTCCAATCGTGGCGAGCATCGCACTGGAGACCGCGGTGACAAAACTGGCTGCGATATAGGGCAGTAGATTCGGGAAAATTTCAGTAAACACCAGCCGTACACCACCCACACCGTTCAGCCGCGCGATGTCCACGTAAGGCCGCTCACGCATCGAAAGAGTTTGAGCACGTATTGTTCGCGTGGGATACATCCAGGCCAGACCAGCCACGATGACGGCCATCAGCGCCACGGTCATGCTTCGCACATTGGTGGCTACCAGAACCAGAACTGCGATGCCAGGAATGGTCATCATCACGTCCGCAATGGTTCGGATAACTGTGTCTGTCCAGCCACGGAAATACCCTGCCAACAGCCCAAGAGTCGTGCCCAGTCCCAGACCCATGACACCTGCGAAAAAGCCGATCTTGAGCGTTTGTGGCGTAGCCAATACGAGCGCGGCCAAAATGTCGCGCCCCTGTACATCGGTACCCAGCAAGTATTGCGCACTAGGTCGCTGACGTGGCATTGCCGCGCCGATCTGGGCCAAATCGACATTGACGACCAAGGGGCCAAGCATCGCGAATAGCGCGATCAATACCAGCAGCCCAACACCGGCCGTCAGCAGGGGCTCCTTGCCCACAAGGCGCAGGATGCGCGGCAATCGTGCTGGCGCGTGACTCATGGTGGTTTGGTCGACTTGATGCGGGGGTCAATCATCGGGTAGATCAAGTCCAGTACCAGCATGGTGAAGGCGATGGACACTGACAGCAGCAGCACAATGCCTTGAATCACGAAATAGTCTTTGGCATGAATGGCCTGGTACAACCGGTAACCTATGCCCGGATAGGCAAAAATCACCTCCACCAGGATCGCCCCGGAAATAATGTGGCTCAAAGTCAGCGCCAGGTGAGTGAGCTGCGGCAGCATGGCGTTGCGTAAGCCGTAGGTGAAGAAAATGCGCCGCGCCGACAATCCTTTGGCCTCAGCCAACATGATGTAGTCCTCGCCTCGAATGCTGATCACCATGCCGCGCATGGCAATGGCCCAACTGCCGATGGACGCCAGAATGATCGACAGCGCCGGCAGCACTGCGTGGTGCGCCACCTGCACAGCGGTCGCCCAGTTCCATGCCGGCATGAAGCCGAAAGAATAACCACCGGCGACCGGTAGCAATGGATAGGTCAGGGCAAAGACGAACATCAGCACGATGCCTAATATGAAGTAAGGCACGGCTGACAGCAGGATGACCGGAACGCCCACGACTTTTACCCAAGGCTTGCAGCCAGGCCACGCCAATACGCCGCCTAATAGGGTGCCTATGGCGAAACTGATGAGCGTGGACATTCCCAGCAAAGCGAGCGTCCATGGCAGGCCCGCAAGAATGATGTCGGACACCCGTTCAGGGTAGTTGACCAGCGAGAAGCCAAAGTCCCCTCTCATCACGTCGGTCAGGTAGTTCAGGTATTGACGCCACAATGGTTTGTCCAAGCCGAATCGTTCGCGGTACGACTGCACCATGGCGCTAATGTCGCCAATATTCCCGCCAGAACTTGCCGAGAGTTGGCTCAGTTGCTGTTCGATCGGGTCACCGGGCATGGCCCGGGGTATCAGAAAATTGATGGTGATCGCGAGCAATGCGACCAGCAATGTCATCCCCAGGCGTTTAGAAAAATGCGCCAACACCGCGTTATCCCATCAAACACACATGGCAGTGATGTCTTCGAGCGTCAGTCCCATCCCGAATCCTGGGGAGTCATCTGGTCGAACGATGCCATTTTTTGGGGTTTGCATATTGGGCGTTAGCCGGACTTCATTGAGCGGCACGCCTGGGGCTGACGCGACAAAGTATTCGCCATAGGGGCTGTTTGGGATCGCCATGCCGAAATGCTGGCCATAGGGTGTATTCACACCAGCATGTGGGATCACCGTGATCCCTGCCCCTTCAGCTATGTGCGCGATCTTGAGACATCCGGTCAGGCCGCCAGCCCAGCCGATGTCTGGCTGGAAGACGTCAGCGCTGTGCCGTGCCGCTGCATTTGCAAACGGCCCGAGCGTGTACCAGTGTTCGCCGGTTGCCAAACCTTCCATGGGCAGGCGACGCCGCAGCTCCGCCTGACCGTCGAGGTCGTCGGGCATCAGGCAATCCTCAATCCAGCGTAGTTTGTAGGCGCGAAGACGCTCGGCAAGGCGAACCGTGTAGTCGACGTCAAATGCCATCCAGCAGTCGAGCATCAGTTCAACAGAGTCTCCAATGAGCTTGCGCCTGCCTGCCACGAACTCCTCGTTCATAGCGAGGCCGCGCACGCCATCTGCCGGACCATAGGGGCAGGCGAGCTTGGTAGCGTTAAAGCCTTGCTCCATATGCCAGTCGGTGTCATTGCCAGTGGCATAGCACTCGATGTGCTCGCGCGCCGGACCGCCGATGAGTTCATAGACTGGCCGTTTGAGCAACTTGCCTTTCAGGTCCCAGAGGGCCAGATCTACCGCACTCATCGCATAGGACGCCAGCCCGCCCCCATAGGGGGAGGTGATACGCAGCATCATGTCCCACATTTTCTCTGTCGCCATGCAGGGCTCGTCAAGCAACAGCGGACCCATGTGCTCGTTGATGATGTCGATCACAGGGGATCCGTAGCGGGTCATGCCGAAGCCCCAGCTACCGTCGGTTGCGGTGACCAAGCACCCGACAGACGGCCACTGCGGACGCCAAGTCGATCGCAGTCGCTTGTACCGGGGATACCGCGACATGGGGTTCGCAACCTCGGCGTCGTTGGTCCATGATGGCCGCGTTTGCGGCGTAGTCGCCCCGCTACCAACCAAATCGCTCCGGATCGCGAACGCTCGAACTGACTTGACTCTCATGCAGGCCTCTTCGTCGCTGGCTACTTGCGTTGCTTGAGCCGGTTGACGACCTGGTTAAAGCCTTCCCAGGGCAGGGGTGCGGCGATGTACGGGTCTTGCGCGTTCGGGTAGCCAGTCCAGTAGTTGCTATTGAAGACCACTACTTGCACCTCTTCGGCCAACGTGACCTGTGGCATGTCCGTCAAAATAATGCGCGTAGCCTCTTTGACGAGCTTCATGTACTCCGCATCTTGCGGCGATGGGCGGCTGGCCTCCATCTTGTCCAACAAGGTGTTAAAAGCGGGATTGTTGTAACGTGTCAGCGCTCTGATGTTCGATTGTTTCTGGCCAGACGCAGCAACGTATTTACCGTGCATGTGTTCCAGCGTCTGCCAAGGGTCGTACAGGCTACCGCAATGAAAGCTGATGGCCGCCTCGAAGTTGCCCGTGCTGACGGCGTCCCAATAGGCCGCATCCTGCATATTGCGGAATATCGTGTCGATGCCAGCGGCCTGCAGTTGTCTCGCCAGCACGGGGCCGAGCGCGTCGCCAGGAGGGGTCAATATCGTCAAGGACCAAGGCTGACCACCTGGCTGTGCCCACTTGCCATCAGCCCCTTTCTTGTAGCCTTTTCCTGTTAGCAAGGCTTCAGTCTTGCGAATATCAAGCTTGTCCACGGCTGCGGCGATCATCACGTCCTGCATTTGTGCCGTGTAGGCTTTGAGCGTACCGTAGGATGAAAATGGCGCGCTGGCTTTGGGCATTGAGCCTTCGAAGGCCAGGCTCACCAGTTGGTCGCGATTGATGGCGCTGTTAACGGCCTGGCGCACCTCGGTCACGTTGAAAGGCGCCTTTTGGTTGTTGAACACCAATCGGAATGTGCAGCCATTTGGACTACCCCATACCGGGCCCGAAGCGTTCCAGGATTGCAGGCGCGGATTGCGCGCCTTGGCAGCTTCAAAGTTGCCCACTGAGAGATTGCGGCCTACGTCGATCTCATTGTTGGTGAACAACTGCGCAAGCGCCTCGACACTGGAGGGGCGATAGATGATCCGTTCAGGCACCGGCATGGCAGGTGCTACCTTTGCCCCGACAGCCCACCAAGCGGCACGGCGGTCGAAAACTAGGCTACCAGAATCAGCCTTGACGAGTTTGTAAGGCCCTGTGCCGACCGGCCACCCTTTGGCCAGGTCCAAGAACCCAAAGGTGCGGGGGTTCTGGTCTTTCCAGATGTGTTTGGGTACCACCACGAAACGACCGGCCTGGCCAGTGGCAAGGAAATCAGAGACCCAGCGCGGTCCGGGCTTGTTGAGCTTGATTTTGACGGTCAGCTTGTCAGGAGCCGATTCCGACGCGACCCACTCCTTGATGGCACCTGACATGATGATGTCCGGTGCTGCAGCACGGAGCATAGCCAGCGTAAAAACAACGTCTTCCGACGTAAAGGGCTGGCCATCACTCCACATCACGTTGTCATGGAGCTTGATCGTGATTTCAGTAAAGTCTTTGTTGTATTCGAAGCTGTTCGCTTGCCACGGGATGATCTTGTTGTCATTGTGGTTGGTGTAGAACAACATCTCATTCACGGTGTAGTGCAAGTTATTGCGCTGGTGCAGCAGCACACCTGAATACGGACTGAAATTGGTTGGCGACGGAACCTGGTTGTAGAAATCCCAGCCCTGGCTGATGAGGGTCCTATCGCGTGGTACTTCTGGCAGGCTTTGCGCTAGCGCGCTGCCCAGCGCCAGATGAGCAAATACTCCAATGATTGAGTAGGTCAAATTACGCAGTTTCATGACGGTCTCCGTTCCAGAGGTTTGTGCCGCCGATGGCGGCTGAAAGGGTTCATAGCGGCGTTAACTTTGAACTTGATTTCAATGTTAACGATCACATTTCATCACGTTCTGCGAGTTCGGCTTCTACGTGTTTTCCCTAGGCTTTCGGCGCAGCGGGTACGATAGTTCCCTTCATAAAGGTCCAGCTTGATGGCAAGAAGCTCAATAAGAATGAGTGATGTGGCGCGACAAGTCGGTGTCTCCACCATGACTGTGTCACGCGCGCTGAGCCAGCCGCAAAATGTGGCGCCGGAAACGCGAGAGCGCATTCTGCAGGCCATTGGCACGCAGGGATACGTGCCCAACGGCGTGGCTGGCAGCCTGCGCGCACGGCGGGGCCGCGGTGTGGTGTGCATCGTGCCGCATATTGCCAACTCGGTTTTCAGCGATACCTTGCAAGGCCTCAATGATGCCCTGCGCCCGGCCAGCATGCACGTCATGCTCGGCACCTCGGGGTACTCTTCGATGGAGGAGGCGCAGGTACTAGAGGAGTTTGTTCGCATGAGGCCGGAGGCGGTCGTCTTGTGGGGAACCCGCCGACACCCCAAGAGTCGCGCACTTTTAAGGCGCCTCGGCGTTTGCGTGATAGAGCTTTTCGACCTTGTGCCCGATCCGTTTGACCAGGTGATCGGGTTTTCCAATGAATTGGCGATGCGTGCGTTGGTGGACCATCTGCTGTCCCAAGGGCGCAGGCGTATCGCATTCGTTGGCAGCACCAATGAACGGGATATGAGCAATACGCAGCGCGCTGACGGTTGGCGCACGGCCTTGCGTCATGCTGGATTGGCGTCGGATGGCCTGATGGTTGAGGCAGACGGCACCACGGCGGGCGGCGAGCAGGCCTTTCGGCAGCTGGTAGCCACTGGCGTGGCATTTGACGCAGTTTGTTGTGTGAGCGACTTGATGGCGGTTGGTGTCTTGATTGAATGCCGCCGCATGGGCATCAACGTGCCGCAGCAATTGTCTGTGTGCGGCTTTGGCGATAACCCGCTGGCCCAGGCCTTTGACCCGCCCTTGAGTACGGTGCGCCTGCCCCGCTATGCCATTGGCAAGGTGGCGGGCGAACAAGTGCTCCAGCGCATGGCCGGCGAGCCGGTGCTTCAACGGACGATTGATTTGGGCTTTGAACTGATTGTTCGTGCCACTAGTGCCGTGCTATGAACGCGCTAGCCGCGCTGATCAGCGCTTGCGGCTGGTCCCGCTGCGGCGAGTGGCCGCAGTCGGGTAGCGCCAGCAGCTCGGTGCCGGGCAGGGCGGCTGCAATGCCCTCGATCTGGGCCAGTGTGCCGTATTCGTCGTCCAGTCCCTGCACCGCCAGCACCGGGCAGCGAATGGCGCTCAGTTCGGTATCAATGCGCCAGTTTCTAAAGGCGGTGATGAGCCAGACGTCGTTCCAGCCCCAAAAGGCCGAGTCGGGGTGGTCGTGGTAGCGCGCCAGCCGCTGACGCAGGTCGGCGTGCAGGTAGGCCTCGCGGGCCTGGGCGATGCTGCGGACGGACAGGTCTTCTACAAAAATGTGAGGCGCCAGCACGATGGCGCCGGCCACCCGCTCAGGAAAGGCGGCGGCGTGCAACAGGGCAATTGAGCCGCCGTCACTGTGGCCGAACAGCCAGGGCGGGGTCGCCAGCGTGTCTATGCCCAGTGCCAACAGCAGCGTCGGCAGCACCTCATGGGCTTGCCTGTGCAAAAAATCGGGGCCCCAGTGTTCGTCGGGCGCGCGTGGGGTGGAGCGACCGTAGCCGGGGCGCGAATAGATGAGGCCACGGCAGCCCGTGGCAGCGCAAAGCGCCGCTGGAAAGTCGCGCCACATCGCCACAGAGCCCAGGCCTTCATGCAAAAGCACCACCAGTGGTGCGTCGGGCCCGTCTGCGCCCACCCACAGGTACTCTATTTGAACCGGCTGGCCGCGCCAGACGATATTGGCCCAGGCGGGCGCCGGGCTCATGGCTGGCCGCGCTCCAGGTCGCGCAGCTTGAAGCGCTGAATCTTGCCGGTGGCGGTCTTGGGCAGCTCGGCCAGAAAAGCGATGCTGCGCGGGTATTTGTAGGGGGCCAGCCGTGTTTTCACAAAGGCCTGCAAGGCCTCTTCGCTCACCTGTTGCCCGGGTTTGAGCACCACAAACGCCTTGGTTTTGGTCAGGCCCTGTGCGTCGGGCATACCGATGACGGCGGCCTCCAGCACGGCCTCGTGCTGAACCAGGGTGGATTCGACCTCGAACGGCGACACATAAATGCCGCTGACCTTGAGCATGTCGTCGCTGCGGCCGGCGTAGGTGTAGCTGCCATCGCTGTTGCGCACGTACTTGTCGCCGCTTTGGGTCCAGGCGCCCTGAAAGGTCTCGCGCGATTTGGCCCGGTTGCCCCAGTACATCAGCGCAGCGCTGGGGCCCTGGATGCAGAGGTCGCCAGTCTCCCCGTCGGCCACCGGGGCGCCGTTGTCACCGCGCAGCTCAATCAGGTATCCCAGCACCGGCCAGCCGGTGCTGCCGTAGCGCACCCGCCCGGGCTGGTTGGAGAGGTAGATGTGGAGCATTTCGGTCGAGCCGATGCCGTCAATCACGTCAACGCCCATCCTTGCCTTGAAGCGCTCACCCAGCTCGGCAGGCAGTGCCTCGCCGGCGGACGAGGCCAGCCGCAAGGCCACGGCCGAGCGCTCGGGCAGAGCGGGCGACGCCAGCATGCCGGCAAAGCCGGTCGGCGCGCCGAAAAACACCGTGGGCTTGATGCCACCGACCTCACCGCGCCAGCGCCGGAACGTGGCCTCGGGCGTGGGCCGCTCGGCCATCAGCAGGGTGGTGGCGCCGACGCTTAAAGGAAAGCTAAGCGAGTTGCCCAGTCCGTAGGCAAAAAACAGCTTGGCGGCAGAAAAGCAAACGTCCTGTTCGGTTAGGCCGAGCACGGCTGTGCCGTAAAGCTCGGCCGTCCAGTAGGGGTTAGCCTGGCTGTGCAGCGTGCCCTTGGGCCTGCCCGTGGAGCCCGAGGAATACAGCCAGAAGCCCGGGTCATCGGGGCCGGTGCCGGCCGGCGATGCCATTGGCGCGTGCAGCAGCAGCAGCGGTCCAAGGGCCTGCTCGCCGGCTTGAAGCGGCTGCGTCGGGCGCGACACCAGCACCTGCTTGACCTCGTGCGGTGCCAGCGCCAAGGCCTGGCGCAGCAGGGGCAGCAGCGCGGCGGAGACCAGCACCGCCTGCGCCCGGCTGTGGCCCAGCATGTAGGCGTAGTCATCGGCGGTCAGCAGGGTGTTGACGGCCACCGGCACGATGCCAGCGTACAGCGCGCCCAGAAAACTCACCGGCCAGTCGCAGCAGTCGTGCATCAGCAGCAGCACCCGCTCTTCGCGGCGCAAGCCCAGCGCCAGCAGGGCGGCGGCCAGCTGGCGCTGCTGCTTGATCAGTTCACCGTAGCTCAAGGGCCCCTGGTCGTCGATGAAGGCGGCCTTGTCCGGCCGCGCGGCATTGCGCGCGATCAGGTGCTGGGCAAAGTTGAAGGGCGTACCTGGCTCGGCTGCTTTGGGTGATGTTTTCATACGCTAGCCCTTGTCGTCATTGAGGGACGGCTCGAGTCTGGGGTTGATTTGATGAACCGGCTTGTTGTTCTGACGAATATGCATTATTGTGCGCGTGAAAGCTTAATCGTCGCCCCAAGCGCTGTCAAGCACTATATTGCATAAAATAGAGCCTATGAACCCAACTGCCATCGACGCGTCCAAGCCAGAAGGGGTGCCTAAAAACCCTTTCCTCGTCGCGCTCGGCGAGCGAACCCGTGCCCTGCGGGCCCGCCGCGGCATGACGCGCAAGGCGGTCGCGGTGGCGGCCGGTGTGTCGGAGCGGCACCTGGCCAACCTGGAATATGGTGAAGGCAATGCGTCTATTTTGGTGCTGCTGCAGGTGGCCGGCGCTTTGCAGTGCGCCCTGGCCGAGTTGATTGGTGATGTCACCACGCTGTCCCCCGAATGGCTGCTGATTCGCGACCTGCTGGGTCAGCAAGAGGAGGCGGCCTTGCGCCGGGTGCGCGTTGGCCTCGCCGCTATGTTGGGTGTTGGCCATGGCGCTGGTACCCAGGCCAGTGCGCGGGTGGCGCTGATCGGCTTGCGTGGCGCCGGCAAGTCCACCCTGGGTCAGATGCTGGCGGCTGACCTCGGATTTCCCTTTGTCGAGCTCAGCCGCGAGATCGAAAAGCTCGCCGGTTGCAGCGTGGCTGAAATCCAGGCCCTGTACGGCGCCAACGCCTACCGCCGCTATGAGCGGCGCGCCTTGGAGGAGGCGATCCAGATTTACCCGGAGGCGGTGATCGCCACGCCGGGCGGGCTGGTGTCTGACCCCACCAATTTCAATGCACTGCTAGCCCATTGCAGCACGGTCTGGTTGCAGGCAGCGCCAGAGGACCATATGAATCGCGTGGTGGCGCAGGGTGACACCCGGCCCATGGCAGCCAGCCGTGAAGCCATGGAAGACCTGAAGGGCATTCTTGCCGGGCGAGCGCCCTTTTATTCGAAAGCACAGCTGCTGATCGACACCAGCGCCCAACCGCTGGACGCTACCTTCTTGCTGTTGCGCGACAGGGTGCGGCAACTGCTGATGCCGTAAAAATGCATTAAAGTGCCGGGCGACGAGATGATAAGCAATATAATTCAAATTCGCCCACCCTCCCCACCGACCTTGCATGCGATTGGCTATGCCCCATTAAAGTGACCAGACCATGACCCATCCCAGCCGTGTCGAGTACCAGACCAACCCTTCCCAGTACAAGCACTGGCAGCTGAGCTTTGCCGGCCCAGTTGCCACCCTGAAAGCTGACTTCGACGAAAACGCCGGCTTGCGTCCGGGGTACAAGCTCAAGCTCAACAGCTATGACCTGGGCGTGGACATTGAACTTAACGACGCCATTCAGCGCATCCGCTTTGAGCACCCCGAGGTTCGCACTGTGGTGGTGGCCAGCGCCAAAGACAAAGTGTTCTGCTCAGGCGCCAACATCTTCATGCTGGGCGTCAGCAGCCATGCCTGGAAAGTGAACTTTTGCAAGTTCACCAATGAAACCCGCAACGGCCTGGAAGACTCCTCCCTACACAGTGGCCTCAAATTTCTGGCTGCCGTGAACGGCGCCTGCGCCGGAGGTGGCTACGAGCTGGCGCTGGCCTGCGACGAAATCATTCTGGTGGACGACCGCGCCAGTGCTGTCAGCCTGCCCGAGGTACCGCTGCTGGGCGTGCTGCCGGGTACCGGCGGCCTGACCCGGGTGACCGACAAAAAGCACGTGCGCCATGACCTGGCCGACATGTTCTGCACCAGCGTTGAGGGGGTGCGTGGCCAGAAGGCCAAGGACTGGCGCCTGGTCGATCACATCGCCAAACCCCAGGTGTTTGCACAGACCGTGCAGCAGCGCGCCCTTGAACTGGCCGCGCAGAGCGACCGCCCCACTGACGGCCTTGGCGTGGCGCTGACCCCGCTCCAGCGCGTGACCGAGGCCGACGCCTTGCACTACACCCATGTGTCGGTGCAGATCGACCGCGCCAAGCGCACCGCCACCTGGACTGTGAAGGCGCCTGCAGCGCCTCAGCCCAGTGACATTGCCGGCATTGAGGCCGCTGGCGCTGCCTGGTACCCGCTGGCCATGGCGCGTGAACTCGAAGACGCTATTTTGCAGATGCGCACCAATGAGCTTGATATTGGCGTTTGGCTGATCAAGACCAAAGGCGATGCCGCCGCCGTGCTGGCGATGGACGGCACTCTGGTGGCGCACCAGAAGCACTGGCTGGTGCGCGAAACCATTGGCCTGCTGCGCCGCACCTTCTCGCGGCTGGATGTGTCCTCGCGCAGCCTGTTCGCGCTGATCGAATCCGGCTCTTGTTTTGCCGGCACCCTGCTGGAGCTGTCGCTGGCCTGTGACCGCAGCTACCACCTGGCGCTGCCGGACGATGCCGCGGCCGCCCCCAAGATCGCTGTGGGCGAGACCAATTTCGGCCTGTACCCGATGATCACCGGCCAAAGCCGCTTGCAACGTCGCTTTTACGACGAGCAGCCCGCGCTGGAGGCGGTGCGTGCCCAAGCCGGCCAGCCGCTGGACGCCGATGCCGCCTGGGCACTGGGCTTAGTCACCGCCAACCCGGACGATATCGACTGGGCTGACGAAATTCGTATCGCCGTTGAGGAGCGGGTGGCGATGTCGCCCGACGCCCTGACGGGGCTGGAAGCCAACCTGCGCTTCAATGGCCCCGAGAACATGTTCACCCGCATCTTTGGCCGCCTGAGCGCCTGGCAAAACTGGATCTTCCAGCGGCCCAACGCCGTGGGCGAGAAGGGTGCACTCAAGGTCTACGGCAAGGGCGACAAGGCCCAGTTCGACTGGCACCGCGTCTAAGCCCCTGCACCACAGCAGTCCGTTTGTTTTTAATTGGAGTTCCCCATGTCCGGCATCAACTACAGCGAAAAAATCCCCAACAACGTCAACCTCAGCGACGACCGCACCCTGCAGCGGGCGCTGGAGCAGTGGCAGCCCAACTTCATCAACTGGTGGGACGACGTCGGCCCTGAAGGCTCGACCGACATGGATGTTTACCTGCGCACAGCGGTCAGCGTGGACCCGCAGGGATGGGCGCAATTCGGCCACGTCAAGATGCGCGACTACCGCTGGGGCATCTTCCTCAACCCCGGCGACGCCGAGCGCACCATCCACTTTGGCGACCACAAGGGCGAAAAGGCCTGGCAGGACGTGCCCGGCGAGCACCGCGCCAACCTGCGCCGCATCATCGTCACACAAGGCGACACCGAGCCAGCCTCGGTGGAGCAGCAGCGTCACCTGGGCCTGACCGCGCCCAGCATGTACGACCTGCGCAACCTGTTTCAGATCAATGTGGAAGAAGGCCGCCACCTATGGGCCATGGTTTACCTGTTGCACAAGCATTTTGGGCGTGATGGCCGCGAAGAGGCCGATGCCCTGCTCGAGCGGCGCAGCGGCGACCAGAACAACCCGCGCATTCTGGGCGCCTTCAACGAGGCCACACCCGACTGGCTGAGCTTCTTTATGTTCACCTACTTCACCGACCGTGACGGCAAGTACCAGCTGTGCGCGCTGGCCGAGAGCGCCTTTGACCCTTTGGCCCGCACCACCAAGTTCATGTTGACCGAGGAGGCCCACCACATGTTTGTGGGCGAATCCGGCATTTCCCGCATCATCTCCCGCACGGCGCAGAAGATGAACGAGCTCAAAACCGACGATGTCGGTAAGTTGCGTGCGGCTGGTGTGATCGATCTGCCCACCATCCAGCGTTACATCAACTTCCACTTCAGCGTCACCATTGACCTGTTTGGCTCCGACGAGTCCAGCAACGCCGCCATCTTTTACAGCTCTGGCCTCAAGGGCCGGTACGAGGAAGGCAAGCGCCTAGACGACCACGTGCTCAAGGGCCAAACCTACAAGGTGCTGGAGTCGCGCGGCGGCCAGCTGGTGGACAAAGAAGTCCCCATGCTCAACGCCCTGAACGAGGTGCTGCGCGACGACTACATCAAGGATTCGGTGGCCGGCGTGGAGCGCTGGAACCGTGTGCTCGACAAGGCCGGCATCCCGGTCAAGCTCAAGGTGCCGCACAAGGCCTTCCACCGCAATATTGGCGCCTTGTCGGGCATCAAGGTGTCGCCCGACGGGCGTGTGTTGTCCGAGGCCGAGTGGCAGGCCCGCGTCAACGAGTGGCTGCCCACCGGTGATGACCGCGCCTACGTGGCCAGCTTGATGGGTCGGGTGGTCGAACCCGGCAAGTTTGCCAACTGGATCGCGCCGCCGGTGATGGGCATCAACCGCCAGCCGGCGGACTTTGACTACGTCCGCTTCAACTGACATGAGCGCTGCGGCCGTGATCAGGCAGCACCTGATCGACCCCGAAATCTGCATCCGCTGCAACACCTGCGAAGCCACCTGCCCGGTGGGTGCCGTCACGCATGACGACCGCAACTACGTGGTCGATGCCGACAAATGCAACTTCTGCATGGCCTGCATCCCGCCCTGTCCTACGGGGTCGATCGACAACTGGCGCGTCATGCCGCGGGTGCAGGCCTACAGCACCGCAGAGCAGCTGACCTGGGACGAGTTGCCGGTCGAGTTAAGCACCGACAACCTGGCTTCCACCCCTCAGGGCGGAGCCATCAGCAGCGCCCAGCACGGCGCCAGCCTGCCGCCCTGGTCGGCGGCGCACGCCTACACCAACCTGTATGGCCCCAAAGCGGCGCAAACCAGCATCACCGGCACGGTGACCGGCAATGTGCGGGTGACCGATGCCGGCCACCAGTACGACACCCACCACATCGTGCTGGACTTTGGCCAGATGCCGATCCCGGTGCTGGAGGGCCAGTCGGTGGGCATCATCCCGCCTGGCACCGACGCCAGCGGGCGCACCCACCATGCGCGCCAGTACTCGATCGCCAGCCCGCGCAACGGCGAGCGGCCTGGCTACAACAACCTGTCACTGACCATCAAGCGCGTGTTGGAAGACCACCAGGGCCAGCCAGTGCGCGGTGTCGGCTCCAACTACATGTGCGACCTGAAGGTGGGTGACCAGGTGCAGGTGATCGGCCCGTTTGGCGCCAGCTTCCTGATGCCGAACCACCCGCGCAGCCACATCGTGATGATCTGCACCGGCACCGGCAGTGCGCCGATGCGTGCCATGACAGAGTGGCGCCGGCGCCAGCGTGGCTCGGGCAAGTTCGAGGGCGGCCGGCTCATGCTTTTTTTTGGCGCTCGCACCCAACAGGAGCTGCCCTACTTTGGCCCCTTGCAGAACCTTCCCAAGGACTTTATCGACATCAACCTGGCTTTTTCGCGCACGCCGGGCGCGCCCAAACGCTATGTGCAGGACCTGATGCGCGAGCGCGCTGCTGACCTGGCCGCCCTGTTGGCTGACGGCAACGGCTACTTTTACGTGTGCGGCCTCAAAAGCATGGAAGAAGGCGTGATGATGGCCCTGCGCGATGTGGCCCAGGTGGCGGGGCTGAACTGGGACGCGCTGTCCGACGCCCTGCGCACCGAAGGTCGCCTGCACCTGGAAACCTATTGACCCTGCCCGGTCCCCACCTCAACTGCGCAAGCCCTCCGCCATGAACCACGCTTACATCTGCGACGCGATACGTACCCCCATCGGCCGCTACGGTGGCGCCCTCAGCAGCGTGCGCACCGACGACCTGGGGGCCATCCCCATCAAGGCCTTGATGGCGCGCAACCCGCAGGTGGACTGGGCCGCCGTCAGTGATGTGCTGTTCGGCTGCGCCAACCAGGCCGGGGAAGACAACCGCAACGTGGCCCACATGAGCAGCCTGCTGGCTGGCCTGCCGGTCGGTGTGCCGGGCGCCACCATCAACCGCCTTTGCGGTTCTGGTTTGGACGCAGTGGGCACAGCGGCGCGCGCCATCCGCTCGGGAGAGGCCAGTCTGATGATCGCCGGCGGCGTGGAGAGCATGAGCCGTGCCCCTTTTGTCATGCCCAAGATGGACAGCGCCTTTGGCCGTACCAACGCCGTCTACGACACCACCATTGGCTGGCGCTTTATCAACAAACTGATGAAAGACAAGTATGGCGTGGATGCCATGCCTGAGACTGCCGAGAACGTCGCCACGGATTTCGGAATTGGGCGTGAGGCACAAGACCTCATGGCGCTACGCTCGCAACTCAACGCCATCAAGGCCCAGCAAAGCGGCTGTTTTGAGACCGAGATCACGCCGGTCAGCATCCCCCAGAAAAAGGGCGATGCCATCCTGGTCAGCCGCGACGAACACCCGCGCGAGACCAGCCTGGAGGCGCTGGCCCGGCTCAAGGGCATCGTCCGGCCCGATGGCACAGTGACGGCGGGTAATGCCAGCGGCGTGAATGACGGCGCCTGCGCGCTGCTGCTGGCCGGGAAGGCCAGCGCCGCCCGGCATGGCTTGACCCCTCGGGCCCGGGTGGTCGGCATGGCCACAGCCGGCGTTCCGCCCCGCATCATGGGCATCGGCCCTGCGCCGGCCACGCAAAAGGTGCTGGCCCTGACCGGCCTTGGCTTGGCCCAGCTCGATGTGATTGAGCTCAACGAAGCCTTCGCCGCGCAGGGGCTGGCTGTGCTGCGTGAGCTTGGCCTGCCGGACGACGACCCGCGCGTCAACCCCTGGGGCGGCGCCATTGCGCTGGGTCACCCGCTGGGCGCCAGCGGCGCCCGTTTGGTGACGACAGCGGTGAACCAGCTGCAGCGCAGCGGCGGCCGCTACGCGCTGTGCACCATGTGCATTGGTGTGGGCCAGGGCATTGCGCTGATCATTGAGCGGGTGTGACAACAATCGCCCTCTAGGCCACGTCCCTATTGGGTTTCTAGCTCCCGTTTTTGTAGCACTGTGTCATATGGCCTCCCGGTGCTTGGCAGCTGGGTGACCTGACATGGAAACTTCATCGGGTTTTCATATCTCCGTCATGGACCGTGTCTAGCATCTCCGGAATTCTACGGAGAGGCGAACCGTGACATTTGATAACCTGACCACTGACCGAAATCTGCGCACCGTCTGGATCTCCGACATCCACCTGGGTACACCGGGTTGCCAAGCCGAAGCGCTGCTGGCGTTTCTGAAGAGCACCGAATGCGAAACGCTTTACCTGGTGGGTGACATCATTGACGGCTGGCAGCTGCGACGCACTTGGTACTGGCCGCAGGAGCACAACGATATAGTTCAAAAAATTCTGCGCAAGGCCCGCAAGGGAACGCGGGTGGTGTTTGTTCCAGGCAACCACGACGAGTTTGCCCGCAAATACCTGCAGCACAATTTCGGTGGCGTGGATGTGGTGGAGGACTGCGTCCACACTCTGGCAGACGGCCGGCGCCTATGGGTAACCCACGGTGATTTGTACGATGGCGTGATCCAGTGCGCCAAGTGGCTGGCCTACGCCGGTGATATTGCCTATGAGTTCATCCTCAAGTTGAATCGCCGCTTTAACGCGCTGCGGGCGCACCTGGGCTTGCCCTACTGGAGTCTGTCCAAATACCTTAAGCTCAAGGTCAAGCGAGCGGTCAGCTACGTTAGCGACTTTGAAACCGCCGTGGCGCACGAAGCCCGACGGCGCGGTTTGGACGGCGTGGTCTGCGGACACATCCACCATGCAGAGATGCGCCAGATCGAGGGCGTGCTTTACTGTAACGACGGCGACTGGGTTGAAAGCCTGACGGCCTTGGTGGAGCACCACGACGGTCGCCTAGAAATCCTGGACTTTGGGACGCAGGTCGCCTCGGCGAAGCAGCCGGTGCCGTTGCCGGTCCCGGTGACGGGCCTTGCCAGTGCGGCGCTGGAACAAGCCACGCATGGTACGCCCAGTGCGTCAAAAAGTTAGCGACTGGTCGGACGTGACGCTGGTTGGGCATGTCGAGTCAACCGCTCATCTTGCAAATCGACTGCTCCCCGACAGGCGCTGACACCGGGTTTTCGGTTGCCGGCCTGCAACGCATCCGGGATGACCTAGACGCTGAAGTCGCGGCAGCGAACCTCCCCGGGGCCGTGGTGATGTTGGTGCGCAATGACCGGCCAGCCTTTGCCTACGCGACGGGCTACCTGGACCCAGTGGCTCGCTCACCGATGTGTCTTGACGCGCTCTTTCGCATCTATTCGATGACCAAACCGTTAACCTCGGTTGCGGCAATGATGCTGGTCGAACAAGGGGTGCTGGCTTTGGGCGACCGCATTGCAGACCATCTGCCCCAGATGCGCGGTGCCAGAGGCGAGACCACCGTTTTGCATCTGCTGTTGCACGCCAGTGGTCTGACGTATGGCACTCGCAGCAAAGACGCCACCCTCCGTCAAGCCTACGAAGACCTTGGCCTCGTCGTCAACCCGCGGGGCTTGGATGCCCAGCGCCTGTTGTATGGGCTGGCCCGTGTCCCCTTGCTGCAGATGCCGGGCACAAGCTGGGAGTACGGACTGTCGACAGATTTACTGGGACTGATGGTTGAATCCGTCACCGGTCAGCGGCTAGGCGCTTGGCTCCAACAGCATGTATTCGGACCGCTGGGCATGGTCGATACCGCCTTCCAAGTCATGCCCGATCAGCTCGCTCGGCTCGCGCAGCCCTTTGCCCGCGACCCGGTCGATGGAATGCCCATTGCGGCGCCCGACCATACTTTCGACGCCGCCTCCCAACCGCTGCTGGACAGTGGTGGCGCTGGCGCTATTTCAACTGCCGGCGACTATCTGCAGTTTGCTCTCATGTTGCGCGGCGGTGGCCTGCACGGTGGCGCTCAAATGCTGCAGGCCGATACGGTTCAGTGCATGACCCGCGACCACATCGCCGGTCGGTTGGCGGCACGCGTCGCGCCAGGAATCGCTGCAATGTTGTCACCTGGCTACGGATTTGGACTTGGTTTTGGCGTTCGGCTGAAAGACGGAGCGGCTGATCTGCCAGGCAGTCCTGGGTTTTATTTCTGGTCGGGTACCTGCGGCACCATGTTCTGGGTCGATCCTGTACTTCAGGTGGCCGCCGTCTTCATGACCCAAGCTCCAGGACTCAGCCGCCAATCTTATCGGCGCTGGTTCGTGCGCCGGGTCTACGAGGCCCTAGAGAGCCCATGACGATGGCGGGCCGCGCACCTGCAGTGCGTGTCCAACCTGCTCACCTAAAACCAAGGTGCCAAAGGCAGCGAAGAATCTCTTGATCGCTGCCTGCGGTGAGGCGTTTACTGGGGCGCCTCATGTCAGTATTGAGGTAGAACCAGAGCAGTTTCACGCGGCAAAAGTGTGTGCTTCTGTGGCCGCGCCAACCAGCGCCGCGGTGTAAGCGTTGCGAGGACGGGCGAACACCTCAGCAGTCTCACCAGACTCGACCACCTGACCATCTTTAAGGACCACCACGCGTGGCGCCATCTTCCAGATCACCGACAGGTCATGGGTAATCATCAGCATCGCGGTGGCGCGACGTTGCTGCATGGTTTGCAATTGCTCAAGCACCTGAGACTGGATTGACGCATCCAGCGCAGATGTGATTTCGTCGCAGACCAGCAGGTCTGGCTCGGCAGCAAAGGCCCGCGCGATGGCGACCCGTTGTTGTTGGCCACCCGACAGGCTGCGCGGGTAGCGGTCCATGTAGCCCGACTCCATGCCCAGTTCCTGCAGCAGCGCAATCGCCCGCACCCGCGCTGCGGTCAGTGTCATGCCATGAAAAACCTGTAGCGGTCTGATGACCGCGTCACCCACGGTCTTGCGCGGGTTAAGCGACGACAGCGGGTCCTGAAAGATCATTTGGATCCGTCGCAGCAGATCGGCCGGCCGCTGCGCGAGGGCCGCTGGCATCGGTTCTCCTTCCCAGCGCAGGTGGCGTCCGGTGTCGGGCAGTATCCCTGCTACCACCATGCCAAGGGTGCTTTTGCCCGAGCCTGACTCGCCAATCACGCCCAGAACCTCACCGCGAGTCAACTGCAAGCTGACGTCGCGCAGCGCGGCAGAGCGCGCGTTTCGCCGGAAAAGCCAGCCACCGCTGGGGTAGCTGAAGTGCAGGTGATCCACTCGAAGCAGGTCCGATCCAACGGGCTGTGCGGCAGGTGCGTGAGCCGGGTCAATTCGCAATGTGGCGGCCATCAGCAACTGCGCATAGGCGGTCTTGGGTGCTCTGAACACCTCACGGACCGCGCCGTGCTCTTCGATGCGGCCGTCCTTCATCACCAGCACACGGTCGCAAACCCGGGCCACGACGTTCAAGTCATGGGTAACCAGGACCAATGCTGCCTTGCTGTCCCGTCTCACGTCTCGCACAAGCTCCAGCACCTGCGATTCAGTTGCCTTGTCCAGTGCGGTGGTCGGTTCGTCGAGCACCAGGAGAGCGGGCTGGCAAGCCAGTGCCGCCGCAATCACGACACGTTGGCGCTGACCGCCGGAGAGCTGGTGTGGAAAACGTGATGCGATAGCGGGGGGGTCCTGGAGGCCGGTTCGTGCCAATAACTCAAGCATCCGCACTCGCGCAGCGGTCCGGTCAAGTCGGGCGCGGGTCTGAAGAACCTCCATGATCTGCGCCCCGACACGCTGGTGGAAGGTCAGTGAGGAGAGTGGGTTCTGGGGCACCATGGCTACGGCGCGTCCGCGCAGCGCCTGCAGCGCTTGTGGCGCTGCGGTGGTGAGCTCCTGCCCCTGGAACCGCAAACTACCCCCCATGAACATGCCGCCGGCGGGCCGGTATCCCAGCAAGGCACGGGCCAGGGTGGACTTGCCTGACCCGGACTCCCCGACAAATCCGACAGACTCACCCGGCGAGATGTGAAAGGACGCGTCGCTGACAACCTGGCTCAGCGACCCGTCCACCGCCTGGTAGCCCATACCAAGCCGGTCGGCCACGACAAGCGGATCAGTGACCGGCGACACCACGGGCGTGCTCCATGCCGAAAGCGTCGACGACGCCCTCGGTTGCGAAATTGATGCCTACCACGAGGCTGGAGATGCATCCAGCGGGCACCAGAATGAGCCAGGGTTGGGACCGAATTGACTGCAGTCCGTCATGGACCATCAAACCCCAGTCGGGCGTGGGTGGCGATAGACCCAAGCCAAGAAAGGACAGGGTAGAGACCAGCAGCAGCGCGCTGGAGGTGCGCAGCGCAAATTCAACCCCCAGCAGGTCCAGAATATTGGGCAACATCTCGCGCACGATGATCCGGCTCGCGGATTCGCCCCGCAGCTTGGCGGCGATGATGAAACCTTGCGACATCAGCACCAGGCCCTGTGCCCTGGCAGTGCGGATCACCCCCATCATCTTGATCAGCATGATCACCACCACAAGCACCACCACCGACTGTCCAAACCCGGTCACGAAAAGAGACACAAAGAGGATGGAGGGTATGGCAATCTTCATCTCAACAACACGGGAAATCACCTCGTCCCACAGGCCGCCACGGTAGGCCGCAAACAGACCAAGCAGGCCGCCTCCAAGCGCGGCAAGGGCACCCGAGACCAGGGCCACTAAGAGGCAGGAACGGCCTCCCATCAACACTCTTGAAAGGAAATCCCGTCCGATTTCGTCGGTGCCAAGAAGGTACGTGGCGTCGGGTGGCGCAAAAGGCATGTCCTTCAACTGGTAAGGGTCGTGAGGGATTAACCATGGCGCAGCCAGCGCAACCACCAGGTGGAGCCCGACAAGCGCTATCCCGACGCCAGACATCGGATTGCGGAGCAGGTGGCGATAAAACGTACTCATGATTGTCTCGTGCGCGGATCCAGCGCAAGGATGGCTATGTCTGCCAAGAAGTTCATAGCCACCACGATGGCGGCCGAGGTAATGGCTATCGCCTGGATCACATGAACCTCGCGCTTGGAAATGGCGCGTACCAGTTCCTGGCCGACGCCTGGGTATGAAAACACCAGTTCTACGACGACGATGCCTGACACCAGGGCAGCCGCATAAAGCGCCATGGCGCTTAAAGTCGGGATCGCGGCTGCCGGCAATGCATGTCGCCAGACGATACGCCACTCGGGTATGCCAGTGAGTCGTAATCGTTCTACAAAGTCACTTGACAGCGCGTCGACCATGCCGACGCGCAGCAGCCGGGTCAGGTAAGCGATGGAGCCGATCAGCAAGGTCAACACCACCAGCGGCGACGCCTGGAGAAGTGTCATGGCCGTGCCGCGTGTATCGGCTGTGATGGTGGCCGGGAACCAGGCCCAAGACACCGCCAACCACATCACCAGAAAGGTGCCCGTCACAAATTCGGGAATCGAGTAGCCAATCAGGCTTAAGGTGGACACCCATTTGTCAGTGGAGCGCCGATGCGCATAAGCGGCGCATACACCAAGCAACACCGCCATTGGCAATGCAAACAACAGTGTGGTTGCCGCGAGCAACAAGGAATTGCGCATCGGGTAAGCGATGATTTGGCTGACTGCCACCTTAGAAATCAAGGTTCTGCCCAGATCGAAATGAGCCAGTCCCCACAAGAACTCCCCGAGCCGGACGGCCACCGGCCGGTCCAGCCCGAGTTCGGTCTTCATTGCTGCAAGCCTTTGCGGCGGCATCGCGGACATCTCGTCTGCCGACAAGGTCACGTCCAGCGCGTCGCCTGGCAATACCTCGGTGGCCAGAAATACGAAAGTCGCCAGCATGACCAAGGTCAGCAGCGACAACACTACCCGACGAAGAAGTGCTTTTAGCATGTTGGACTTGGCATGCTAAAAGCATGCCAAGTTGTCCCGTCAATACCCCTCAAGCTTTCCACACTTTGTCGAATTGAATGGACCAGATTTGCGGGTGGAAGGTCAGATTGCGTATGTTTTTCTTGCGGATCATGAAGTTGTCGCCACCTGCTGGCAACACGGCTGGCACTTCCTCGTGCAGGATGGCTTGCATCTGGGTGTACAGGGCCTTGCGCTTGTCCGCCTCACGCGTCACCATCGCCTGTGCATACAAAGCCATGTAGCGATCATGTTCCGGGCCCGTCCAGTGGCCGCTTTCCACGAATTCGTGGCGCATGCGATACAGAGATATGCCGGCGTTTCTGGAGCCCACTGCTGTCATCGCAAATTTGTGGTACTTGCCCTTGGCAATGTCGTTATCGCCCGTCCGGAACTGGATGTAGCCATCATTGGGCCGCTCTTCGATCGCCATCGTGAAGCCGGCTTCCTTGACGGATTGCTGCAGCACCTGAAAGTAGCGCGGCACTTCCGGCAGTTGCGGGCTGTAGTACAGCGTCGGCAGGGTAATGCCGTTGGGGTATCCTGCTTCAGACAGCAGGCGCTTGGCCTTGGCCAAGTCTCGCCCCCCAGGACGCGGTACAAAGTTGGGGTCTGTAACAACCAGATGGCTGTCGTTACCGACCCAACCAAATTTGCCCCCGTAGGCGATCCGCACAATTGCCTCGCGGTCGATGGCCGCCGCGAAGGCCTGCCGGATGCGTTTGTCGAGGAATGGCGAACCTGGGTGCTTGGGCAACTGGACGACAAAACTGTAACCGCCCTTGGCTGACTCAATGTCGTAAGCCGAGTCGGACTGGAATTGCGCCAATGCCCGTGGGTCGATGCTCATGACGGCATCGAACTGACCCGCACGTAAACCGTTGAGCGCTGCTTCCTGTTGACCTTCTCGGTTGTACAGCTCTACCCGGTCCAGATAAGGGAAGCCCTTGCGCCAATAGCCCTCATGACGCTCCATGATGAGAGAGCGATTGGGATCCGTGGAGACGATCTTGAACGGCCCGCTACCAATACCACTGAATCCGATAGTCTCCAGTGGACTAGCCGGCATGATCACGCTGTTGTACTCGGCCAGAATGTATGGAAATTCGGCGTTGCCGCTGTCCAGCGTGAAGCGGGTGACGTATTTGCCAATGGTTTCGAGCTTTATGATCTGACGCGCGAACGGGGCATTTCTCCGGTGGTACTCAAACGAGGACGCTACGTCCTTGGCGGTCATCTCGGTGCCGTTGTGAAACATCACCCCTTCGCGCAGCGTGACGTCCCACACATTGAGCTTGTTGTCTGTGGGCTCGACCTTGCTTGCCAACTCAAGTTCCCACCCAAGCTGCTCGTTGACCCAAGTCAGGCAGTTCCACTGCAGTCGTGTATTCGAGTCGACCACAAAGTAAGGATGCCGCGCATTGCTGGCATCTGCAGCGCGGCGGTTGGCCGACAGTTGGGCGTAGATCAGGGTTCCACCGCGCTTGGGTGTTTCCTGGGCGAAGGCTTTTCCCAACAAGCTTGAATCAAGCGACGCAATCAGCATGCCGGCACCGGCACCACCGCGCAAAATATCTCTGCGAAGAATCTTTGACATGGGCTACTCCATAAAAAAATATAATTTGATAGATGAACGCATCAACAAATGTAATTTCGACGCATGTCAAAAATGTGACCGCAACGCCACTTGACGTTGAAGTCGTGAGGCGCGACGGCGGCATCACGCTCGCCTCGTTGCGAGCGTTCGTTGCGGTTGTAGAAGAGAAGAGTTTTTCGCTCGCAGCGCAGCGCCTCGAGGTGACCCAACCCGGCATCTCATTGCAATTGGCAGCGCTTGAACGCGCCTGTGGATTCCTGGTTTGTCACCGAAAGCCGCAGGTTGCCCTGACAGAACAAGGGCGCGCGTTATTCCTCAAGGCGCGCCTGATCATCAGCCAGATGAGCGAGTTCGAAGCAAGCGTGCGCGACCTGCAGGACACCGCCGGCGGACGCATCAGAGTTGGCATGTCCGCGCCCTATGTCGCGATGCCCCTGGTTGCACGCTACAGGGCGCAATTTCCCCATGTGCTGCTGCACACACAAATGGGCAATACGTCGTCACTACTGGAAGACGTCCAGCAATTGCGTATCGACGTCGGCGTGATGTCGTTGCTGGAGCCGCTCTCGTCATTGGCGTGCACCTTGATTGCGGCACCGCGGTTGATGCTCTGTGTGCGAGCGGATGACCCGATGGCCAAATTACAACAGGTACGGGTGAATGACCTGGCAGGGCGTGACATCATTCTGCGTGAAAAAGGCTCATTGACACGGCAGGTGCTGGAAGCGGCGTTTGCGGCGGAGGGACTGCCGCTGCGCAGTAACTTTGAGTTGGCCTCGCGTGAAGCGATCAAAGAGGCTGTAGCCGCAGGGCTGGGTGCCACCGCGCTCTTCGAAGGCGAGTTGGGAGGCGATCGTCGCCTGGTTATGGTCCCTTTCGTGGGACTGCCCCGCTCCTCGGGGGTTTATGCAGTAGCGCTGCGGGAGTCCCTCGACCTGCCCCATGTTGGCGCGTTCATGGCCTGTGCCGTCCAAGGCCTCGTGTCATGAACGCGTCACATGGCTTGCCTAACCTGAAAATTTATTATCGGTTTTCAAAGGATCAAAATGACAGCTTGTTCCGCATTCAATCAGCCCGGGCGCTTTTTCAAGGGCAACCTCCATACCCACTCGACGATGTCGGATGGGCGCTATGCCCCTGAGGAGGTCTGCCGGCGCTACCGCGAAGCAGGGTATGACTTCCTGACCTTGAGCGACCACTTTCTGCCGGTCTATGATTTTCCGGTGACCGACACCACGGCCTATCGCAGTGAGGGGTTCACCACCTTGCTCGGCGCCGAAGTGCATGTTCGGGCAACGTCCATGGGAGAGGCTTGGCACCTGCTCGCAGTGGGGTTGCCACGCGATTTTCTAGCAACTCAGCCCGGTGAGTCCGGGCCACAGTTGGCGCAGCGTTGCCGCGACGCTGGCGCATTTGTCGGCATCGTCCATCCGGCCTGGTATGGGCTGTCATTGGAAGACGCCCGCAGCATTGAAAGCGCACACGCGGTAGAGATTTATAACCACACCAGCGCCGTGAAAACCGACCGTGGCGACAGCTCCGCGCTGTATGACCAATTGTTGGCAGAAGGTCTGCGGTTGAGCGCGTTTGCATCGGATGATGCACACTTTCACTTCGACGATGCTTTCGGTGCCTGGGTAATGGTGAAGGCAGATAGCAACCAGCCAGAATTGCTTTTGGAGTCCCTCAAGCAGGGTCACTACTACTCTACGCAGGGGCCGTTGATCCACGATATCAGCATTGATGCCGGGCAGTTACATGTGAAATGCAGTGCTGCACGCGCTGTGATGTTGTTGGGCCGTGCTTCCAAAGCGGTTAGCGAGCTAGGTGTCAGCATAGAGTCTGCGACATTGGCAACCGAGGGTGTTGCCAAGGGAGGCTACGGCCGCGTCGTTGTGATTTCTGACGACGGCCGCCGGGCCTGGAGCAACCCGATCTGGTTTGCCTGACGCTGGGCGGCTTCAGACCGCTAATAAGGCGGTAGAGAAACCGCCTCAGCCCCTTTGGGTTTGGCCCGACCAATGCCGGTGTAGTCAAACCCCAGCTCGGCCATCTGTTCCGGGTCGTACAGGTTGCGCCCGTCGATGATGACCGGCTGGCGCAGGCGCTGGCGCAGTTCGGCGTAGTCGGGGCTGCGGAACTCACGCCACTCGGTGACCACAATCAGGGCGTCTGCGCCGTTAGTTGCCGCGAGCGGGTCTTTGCAGGCCACAAAGCCAGGCTGAGCTTGCCAACGAACGCTTGCACCGACCATTGCCGCGGGGTCAAAGGCTTGGACGCGGGCGCCGCGCTGCAGCAGCTCTTCAATCAGGTTCACACTCGGCGCTTCGCGCATGTCGTCAGTGCCCGGCTTGAAGGCCAGCCCCCACACCGCAAACTGCAGGCCACTCAGGTCTTCGCCAAAGCGTGCCACCACGCGCCGCCCCAACAGGCCGCGTTGCCGGTCGTTGATGGCTTGGGTGGCATGCAGCATGCTCAGCTCAGTGCCGGCCTCGGTGGCCATGTGCGCCAGGGCCCGCACGTCCTTAGGAAAACAGGAACCGCCCCAGCCACAGCCGGCATAGAGAAAATGGCTGCCGATGCGGGAGTCGCTGCCAATGCCAAGCCGCACTTGCTCGATATCAGCGCCTACCTTCTCCGACAACAGCGCCATCTCATTCATAAAGCTGATGCGTGTTGCCAGCATGGCATTAGCCACGTACTTGGTGAGCTCGGCGCTGCGCACGTCCATCATCATCAGGCGGTCGCGGTTGCGGAGAAACGGGGCATAGAGCGCACGCATCAACAATGCCGCCTGGTCGTCGTCGCAGCCCACGATCACCCGGTCCGGCCGCATGAAGTCGTCAATCGCCACGCCTTCCTTGAGGAACTCCGGGTTGGACACCACGGCGTAGGGCAGCACCGCAGCGCGTTGGCGCAGGGCGGCTTCCATGGTGCTGCGGACCCGGTCGGCCGTGCCCACCGGCACCGTGCTCTTATTGACCACCAGCTTGTAGTCGGTCATGTGATCGCCGATGGTATGCGCCACTGCCAGCACATGTTGCAAGTCGGCAGAGCCATCCTCAGCAGCAGGCGTGCCCACGGCGATGAACACAATGGTCCCATGGTTCACGGCCACGGCCACATCGTTGGTAAAGGTCAGTCGGCCGGCCGCAGCATTGCGCTGCAATAGCGGCTCCAGGCCTTGCTCATGGATGGGGGAGATACCGCGCTGCAAATCAGCCACCCGCTTTGCATCGACGTCCACGCAGACCACGCTGTTGCCCATTTCTGCCAGGCAGGCCGCTGTCACCAGGCCGACGTAACCGGCGCCAAACACACTGACTTTCATGTACTTCTCCAGAGGGTTGTTCTGGAGCAAGATCGTCGCGAACCGACGTGACCATGGCATGACGTTAGCGCGTCAAATCTGTGACAAGCGCAACCTTTTCAACTCAAACACCTCAAAAGTAAAACCATGATTGTGCGGTAGATCACTCACCACCACCTCCCTGCCAAAACCAGGCCTTGGGCCTCAAAGCGGAGATTGCCGACCAGCGACTCTCCGGCAGCATCTTTGTAGAGGGTGGACCGATTGACCACTTTGAAAATACTGGCGTCAACACCAACGCCGGGCTTGAGGGTGCCCAGGGCGGGGCGGCGGATTGCCCGGGCTGCGTTGACCGTGGCGCAGGCGACCACGTCATTGAGCGACATGCCCAACACATGAAATTTTGCCAAGGTATGAAGCAGATCAATCGCTGGGCCATTGGCAGACAGCAGGTGTACATCTGAAGAAATGACATCAGGTTGAATGCCCGCCTTGAGCATGGCGCGTGACGTTGCGAAGCTGCAGGACCCGCCCCCGTGACCAATGTCAAAAATGACGCCGCGGTTCAACGCATCCAGAACCTCTGCTCGGACGGCACCTTCGGGCGTGGTGGGCGCATTAGGTGGTGGTTTGAAGCAGTGCGTGAGGATGTCACCCTTGCGAAGGCGCGACAGCACTTCGACTCGGGTGGGTGGGATGTAGTCGATGTGCGCCATCACAGGTAAGCCCAAGGTCTCAGCGACCTCAATGGCGATATCCAGTGGCGCGAAGCCACGCGTGCCGCTGGAGCCACGGCCCACGCGAACCTTGATGCCAACCACCAGGTCGGCATGTTCGCGGGCCACGCTGATGCACGAATTCATGTCGAGCAGGCGCAGATCCTCGCACTCGCCCATGCGCACGGTGCGAGAGAAGGCGAAGATGCCAGGAAACGAGATATTCAGCAAGGGCAGGATGCGCAAGGGCGCAGAGGGCTCAATCACATGCTTACGAAAACCCAATAAATTCCCCGCGCCAGAGGTGCCTGCATCGACCAGGGTGGCTGTTGAGCTCTGGCGAGCCAAAGCAACCGGATCAACGCCGATTGAGGTACCGCCCCAGTACACATGCGTGTGCAAGTCGATAAGCCCCGGTGTAACGATCATTCCCGTGACATCGCGTACATCGGCAGTAACCCCGGCGCGCAGATTTAGACCGATTTCAGCAACGACCCCATTCAAAAATCGCACATCGCAAATCTGATCAAGTCCCTGTGAGGGATCGATTACCCGGCCTTGGCGCAACAGGACTTCGTGCGGTGCATTATGAAGAGACACGGACAGTTACTTTCTTTCAGGCAACCCTGCGGCCCCAAGCAAACGCCTGTTGACCTTTGGCGGGCGAGGGTCGGGGTGCGATCACAATAGCTTCATCAAAGGGCGCCAGAACCGGTTTTTGACCGTCCATGGCAGCGCATGCCCCCAATGGGTACGCGTCAAAGCCCGCATAGCTGCCCACAATTTCTAGGTGATCGCTTTCAGCGATGACGGGCTGCACAATCTCAAAACGTTCTATGGCTGAGTCGGCAGGGACAACCGCGGCGGCAAGCAAGTTGACTGCAACGGCCGTTTCGATCATGCCGCAAACCTGCAGCATGCGAACCGCTGTCTGCCAGGCGTTGTCCACGCTAGAGCGTGCAAAGTGTTGACCGCACTCGACAATCAGGGCTACCGCGCCCGCGTCGTCCTGGCCAAAGGCGTTGTAATCAATGAGGTGATAACCCTCGTGCCGGATCCCCGGCAAAAACAGCTGGCGTCTTGGATGTCCCAGTGCGTCGGCGAGAGCCCGTGTCTTGGCAAGTTTGGGTAAAACGAAAAAGGGTTTGAGTGCGTGCCAGGTCGAGTGCAGGTCCAGCAGGCGGTCCACTGTGCGAACAATGGGGAGCATCTCATGGGCGCGGCGCGCCTCAATGGTCTGCGCATCCTCTTGTAGCAGGTCGTCGTGCCACAGTCGATTGAAGTCTCTGTCTAAAAACCGTGCGTCGAGCCGTTTTGGGCCGAAGCACTGGTAGGCGGACACATTGGCAAAGGACAGGGTTAATGCCCCGCAAACCGGACGAATATTGAGGTCCAACAACCGCTTGACGACACGCATGCCACACAATTCGTTGCCGTGCGTTAGCGCATTGATCATGACGTGCGGGCCAGCACGTGGGCTACGAAACGAGTGGACGTAGTCCACACCCGACGTGCCCCGCCGGTAGGGCGACAGGTCTTCCGGCTCGAGCTCTAGGGGATAGTCAGGTGCCTGACTCATCAGGGCGACTTAGGCCTTCAGCGACAAAGTGGCAACCACCTTGAATTCACAGGAATTAGGCACGGCTACCGCCAATCTAAGCCAGCCACCAAAGTTCAAGACTCTGCCGAAGCTGACCGTATCTGGCACCGTAGGCAGCTCGAACTCTGTACCTTCGTTCACCCAATGCAGGCCATCCGGCGAAATCTGAACACGCGCCACAGCTGTCCCCAAGTGTGGCGTCGACTCGGGCATGAGGTGAATGAAGAAAACAGCTTCGCTGGCCCAAGCGGCTTCATAGGGTTCGGTGTAGACCTGCCCGGTCCAGCGCTCGCCTCTGGCAATGACCGCAGTATAGGTGTTGCGTAAAGTGGTCACGTTAAAAATCTCCTGACAAAAGCACGCTGTCCAGATAAAAGAAAGTCCGTTTAGCGGTATCACTTTCGCAAAAAAAGGCCAAGTTCAGCATGCAATCTAGATTGGCCATAGCGGGCATTTTGATCGACTCCAAACCTGAGGGGTCCATAACAAGGTCATTGCACTGGAACCCGAGCCAACACATGTTGACCAAGTCGAAATCAAAGCGCAGGTAGTGCCAGTTGATCTTGGTGGGGATCTCGTTATAGCAAAGGTTTTGGTGCCCCCCGGGGACATCTTCCCAGTCTTCTGGACTCAGGTGATCGTGGGTGACGATCTCGCTGCCGCCAATCGCCCGAAAAGGTGTGGTGCGTTGCTTGAACTGCCATTGGTGTCGACGCTCGCCGTTCAGGGTGTTGAGGTAACGCAGATGGGGCATCACGCGTTGCTCTCGGTCTTGCAGGTCAAACAAGACACCGAACGCGCGGACGTCTTTGTCTGACAACTTCAACTCATTGGCCTCTGGCTTGCAAGCGAAATAAGTCTCGACCCGAATACGAGAGGCTTTTCGAAACGTCACTCGTTTGATGGCTGTGTTCCTCTCGCCAGCGACGGGGCGCGTGGCGATCTTTAAGGCATAGGTGCCATCGAATGAGCCGTGGGTGCCGCTGTCCCAGTGGGTGATCTGACTCAACATCGGCTGGGTGTGACGGGCATAGGATGTCGTCATGGTGTCGAGGGAATCCTGGTAGTTGCCGACAAGGCAGGTCCAGCCGTTCATGCCCTGATCGAAGTCGTCAAAGTAGATGACCCGCTCCATCGGGTCAAAACGCGATAAACGCGGATCGCCATGAACAGGGTGACTATCAGAATGCATGAGATCATCCTTTCACTGAGCCAGCGGTCAGACCGGCAATTAGGTACTTCTGCACTATCCAAACGAAGGCCAAGATGGGCAGCAGCTGCAGGGTAGCGGCAGCAAACAAAATGCCCCAGTCCACCCCATCAATCGCTCCCACCATTTCGGAAATCACTAGTGGTGCTGTCTTTGCATCCACCGTGGTGAATATAAAGGCGAACAGGAAGTCATTCCAAGCGAAGACCATGACGAATACGGCGGTGGAGATCAAGCCTGCATACGACAGCGGCAAGATGATTCGCCTCAGGGTTTGCCAAAGACCGGCGCCGTCCATTGACGCGGACTCTTCCAGCTCCCGTGGCAACTGATCAATAAATGCCTTCATGATCCATACGCCCAGGCTAACAAAAAATGAGCAGTACAAGACCACGAGCAGAAACTTGGTGTCATTCAGGTGTAGCCAGTTAACAGCAGGAAACAAGGGCAAAGTGAGCACAATGGGCGGCAACAGGCGCACCATGATCATGAAGAACGCGCTTGCCGTTAAGGCTTTGCTGGAGCGACGCGAGTAAGCGTAGCCCGCCAGGAAAGAAACGACCAGAGTCAAGGCTGTCGCCAACAAGGCAACCCACAGACTGTTGGTCAGGTTGGTGAAAAAATCAGGCCAACGCTTCCATAGATTTTGGTAGTTTTGGAAAGTAAAGGAGAAGCCCCACAAAGAACCGTGAGAGAGAATATCGCGCGGTGCGCGCAATGACATTGAGACGATCAACGCGATCGGAAAGATCGACCACAGCAATACCGCAGCCAATGCCAGCATTCGAAGCATGCCGATGCCCCACTTCTTTAGCCGGCGCGGGTTCAGCAAAGGCTTAGGAGGCGTCATGGCGAAACATCTTCTTGTACATGAGGTGGATGTACCAGGCGCCCATCAGCAATGAGGCCAGCAGCATCAGCCAGCCTGTGGCGGCGGCAGCGCCAAAGTCCGCGTAACGAAATGCATGACGGTACAAATAAACAGCCAGAACCTCGGTGGTTCGTGCCGGGCCACCACCCGTCAATAGCCACACCTCGGAGAAGATTCGGAAAGCAAAAATGTACCTAAAAACCAGGGCTACCAGCATCGCAGGTACCAACAAGGGGATTGTTATGCGAATGAATTGCTTCCAAGCGCTGGCGCCGTCGACTTGGGCCGCTTCATACAGATCACGCGGAATACCCAAAAGAGCGGTGTATAGCAGGATGAACGTGAAGGGAAGGTGATGCCAAACCGACAGCACGATCACAAGGGCCAGACCATGGCTTGGCTCCACCGACCAATCCAGCGGTGGCAAGCCCAGGGTAGCCAATGCGTTGGTGATGGGGCCACCATAGGGATCCATCATGAACTTCCAAATCACAACCGACACCACCTCGGTGATCGCATAGGGTGCAAGTACCATGGCGATCATCCATTTGCGCCATGGAATCCAACCAGCGAATAGGACCGCCACGCCTAGGGCCAGAGCAAACTCCATGAACACGATGGTGTTCACCACGATGGCGGTGTTCCATAACGCTCGCCAGAAATAGGGGTCGCCCAGCACGGTGGCGTAATTGGCAAGCCCAGCCCACTCTGGTGACTTGCCATAGGTGGATCGCGTCAGGCTTAACCAGAAAACGTAGAGCGCCGGCACAAACAAAACCAGCACCAGCAGTGCCTGGGCAGGGCTGACCATGAGCCAATGGCGACGGTCCGGTTTCATCGGTCTACACGGTAACGTTCAACCGCATCCCAGTTGATCTCCACCCCTAAGCCCGGCAGCTTGGGCACGGGCATTTGGCCGTTCACCAACTGTGATGGCGAACCGGTCGGCGTTAGCGTCAATTCATCCCGCAGCGGGTTGTCAATGCACATGCATTCAAAGGTGACAAATGCCGGCATGGCGGCCGCCAGTTGCAGACTGGCCGCGACACAAATTGCACCCGACCAACCGACATGCGGGGCGTAACCCACATGAAAAGCATGCGCCAGCGTGGCAATGTCGCGTGTCTCACTGATGCCGCCCGATCGAGCGACATCAGGCTGGATCAAGCCGACGGCACGCTGCTCGATCAGTTCGCGCGCATGCGCGACCGTGAAATCACTTTCACCACCGGCCAGCATGATGGGGAGTTTTTGACGCAACAGGCCATAACCGGCCACGTCTTCGGGGACGATGGGCTCCTCGAAGAACCAGTAATTCAGGCGATCCAGAGCCGCCCCAACTTTCACCGCATCGTCCAGGCTGTAGGCCCAATTCGCGTCCACGCCCAGAACCATGTGCGGTCCCACGGCCTGACGAACCGCCGCGGCTGCTTCGATGGCGCGCCCGACGGGTTGCCCCAGCTTGACCTTGATGGTCTTGAAGCCCATGGCTGTGACGGCATGGGCCTGTTTGATCATGGCGTCTATCGGAGCCCAATTGAGTGAGGAGGCATAGCAGTCCACCACATCACGACCCATGCCACCCAGCAAGCGGTGAACAGGCTGGCCGGTGCCTTTGCCTACGACGTCCCACAAAGCTATGTCGATGCCCGCCATGCATTCGAGCATCATGCCGCCTGCCCGACCCGACAATGAGGCACGCATTAGCTTCCAGAGCCGGCGAATGTCAAATGCTGACTGCCCAATGAGTTTGGGCGCCAGCACGTCCTGAATGAATCGGGCGTAAGCGGCGGGGCCAAAACGCCCCAGGCATTCTCCATAGCCGACCACACCATCGGCAGTCTCGACCTGGACCAAGACCATGGACACGGCCCCAAAATCGCCTTGCGACGTACGGGTGCCGTCTGGCATGCGAGCGGTCAGGGGGATGGCCGTGACGCGTTGAATAATTAAATTTTTCATGTCGTCAACCAAGGTGCGATGAGCGAAGCGTTGGCAAATATTCCTGGCGTGCCGCCGGTATGTACAAACACGATGGGCTTGCCCGATGGCTCGCCAAGGTGGCGCTCACGGTGGAGCAGACCCGCTAACGCCTTGCCTGAGTACACCGGGTCAAGCAGCAAGCCCTCGGTGCGCCCCGCCAATTGCATAGCCTCTACGCCCGCTTGGGAGGGCACGCCATATTCCGGACCTCTGAAATCATCGATGAAATCAAAATCATCTGGCCTCAAAGTGGTCTGCAAGCCCAGCATTTCGGCCGCCTGACGAGCGCGCTCCACAATCAGCGGAACCATCTTTTCGCCAGTTTGCTGGACCGAAATGCCGACCACGCGAGTTGCGAGGCCCAAGGTCTTAAATGCCAATGTCAGACCAGCGACAGTGAGCCCTGAGCCGGCCGCGGTGTAAACAGCCCGGGGCGCAAGTCCCTGTTCCTTGAACTGCCCGGCCATTTCTTCACCCAAGTCCACCATGGCAGCTGCGCCCAATGCACCGGTTTTGCCTGGCATGTGCAGGGTCTCTGTCTTCAGCCCCTGCGATTCGAAGTCTTGGTGAAAAGCCTGAAGCCAGCCAGGAATCCTGGCGTCATAAGGGTCTTTGGTGTCAATGAAGCGAATGTCGGCCCCGAACAACGCGTCTAAGAGGTAGTTCCCTTGAAGCGGCTCGTCTGCCTGACCACGAAGCAGCAAGCCTAAACGGATACCTAATTGTGCACAAGCTGCCGCACAGGCCCGACAAAAATTAGATTGAGCCGCCGCCGTGGTGACGATGGCTTGCGCTCCACGCGCCAGCGCATCTCCAAGCAAAAACTCGAGCTGCCTCGGTTTATTTCCTCCCAGGGCGAGTCCACTGAGATCCTCTCTCTTGACCCAGAGCGCAGGGGAGCCAGCGGCCTGGCTCAGCCTGGCCTTGTGCTCCAGCGGTGTCGGCCCGTAGGCCAGCGCTATGCGTTGAAGCGAGGCCGTCAGACGACGCGTCACGGTCAGGGCAACAAGGGCTTGACCCTACGTTCAGCATCTTGCATGGCGATTTGCACGGGTTTTCTTCCCAGGACTGCTGATTGCAACTCTTCTACAAAAATGTCCCCAGCTTTGGCGGCGTTGTCAAATGCCGGTAGTGGCACACGAGCGACTTTGAGCGTGGCTGCTTCAGCAGCAGCGTATGGCAGCGTTGAGGTGTAACGGGCATCGGAATAAGAACTGGACCGCACCGGTCCGTTGCCATTGAGACCCGCCCTGATGGTGTTCTCTTTGCTGGACAACTCCTTGATGAGGCTCCATGCGTAGGCTTTGTTGACCGCATTTTTGGGTATGCACATCGACCAGAACTCTGTTTTAGCAGGTGCTGACTCAGGGTATTTGCCTTGCAACTCCTTGGAGGCGGGTATGGCCATGACCTTGACATCGCCGGGGTGTTTTGCCTTGTCTTTGTCGTTATAGAACTGGGTGCGCCCGAACGACGTGATGGTCATGGCAGCTCGGCCAGACTGCATCCACGTATTGACCTCTTCACCCTTGATCGCGGTCCAATTGCGCGGGATCACTCCTGCCGCATAGAAGTCGCGCATGGTCTGCACCGCGCGCAGCATCGGCGGCTGGTTGACGCCGAGCTTAAAGTCGCTGGTGATGAAGTCGCCGTCGTAGGCTCGCGCCATATCGATCATATTAGGGTAGTTGTCCCCCTCGATCAGGAAGCCAAACACCTGGGACCCATCGGGCCGGGTGAAAGTCAGCTTTTTTGCCGCTTCAATCACGTCCTCGAAGGTCTTCGGGATGGCTACCCCGCGCTCTTTGAAGATCGCCTCGTTGTAGTGGAAGCCCGTCGTGGCATGACGGTGCGGAACGGCATAGTGCTTGCCACCAAACCGCATGGCATTGACCAAACCAGGGAAGAGGTCAGCAGGATCTTCCAATGGGCTCGATTGCATCCAACTGTCCAGCGGCTCGAACAAATTGGCGACGACCGGTGTGGCGCGCGTATTGACGATGAACGCAAGATCAATAGAGGTTGAACCCAGGCTCGCTTCACGGAACAAGCGCTCGTGCAGCGGTCCTGTATCTAAGGTCACCCACTCAACGGCGATACCGTTTTTCTTTGACCACTCGGCAGTCAGGTCGCCAGTCTTGCCTTGACTGATCACTGACATGTGGACTCGGTGCGACAGTATGGTTAACTTTGCTGGCTTACTCTGCGCGCTTGCATCGATGCCGGTCAAGGTTATTGGCAGCAGCGCTCCAGATTTTAACAAGTGACGACGACTAAACATAACCATCTCCAAAGGGGCGCTCGCCAGGCGAAGTACGACAAAGCGCATGTCAACATATTATGTTGTTGGATTTCCTGGATATTCAGTATGAATGTTTCGTACGGCGAAACTTTGAGAAATCCATTCGTATTTGAGTGCCTTCAGTCAGTTACCATGAAAAGCTGGCTTTTGCTTTTGGTCGAAGCGCGAAAGGGTCATCTGTAAATTTCTACGAGGGGGACAGGCCATGGCTTCAGTGACCGTTGATAACGTGAAGAAGTCGTTTGATCGTCAAGCTGTCATCAAAGGGGTGTCTCTAAAGGTTGAAGAAGGTGAGTTCTGCGTCTTGGTAGGCCCCTCCGGCTGCGGCAAATCAACGCTGCTTCGCATGATCGCGGGGCTGGAAGAAGTGTCTGATGGCACGATTGCCATTGGTGACAAGGTCGTCAATGACACGCCATCCAAAGAGCGTGATATCGCCATGGTGTTTCAAAGCTACGCGCTTTACCCCCACATGAATGTACGGGACAACATGTCCTTTTCGCTGCAGATGGCCAATATGGCAAAGCCGCAAATCCGGGCCAAGGTGGAAGCAGCAGCCAGCACTCTTGGGCTCGAGGACCTGTTGGACCGCTTCCCACGGCAATTGTCCGGCGGCCAGCGGCAGCGGGTCGCGATGGGTCGCTGCATGGTGCGAGATCCGTCAGTATTCTTGTTCGACGAGCCACTGTCTAATCTGGACGCCAAATTGCGAGTAGCCATGCGAACCGAAATTCGCGGCTTGCACCAGCGTTTGGGGGCCACCTCAATTTATGTCACCCATGACCAAATCGAGGCCATGACAATGGCTGACAAAATTGTGGTGATGCGTGACGGCTTGGTGGAGCAAGTTGGATCGCCCCTGACTTTGTACGACTGCCCAGCGAACCAATTTGTCGCAGGCTTCATCGGCTCCCCCGCCATGAATTTTCTCTCGGGGCGAGTTTTAGACGGGCGCCTGGTACTTGCGGATGGACAGACCGTAATACGACCAGCCCATATTAATTGTCAGGAAGGCCAATCCGTCACCATTGGCATACGGCCCGAACATGTGTCTCTGTCCGCAGGGGATTGCAAAATGACCACGACCATAAAATCCATTGAGCCCACTGGCGCCGATACATTGGTTCATGCCGAGGTCGCTGGTGAGCCGATGACAGGCATGTTTCGTGAACGGGTTCAGTTGATGACTGGGCAGGCCCTTGAACTTTTCACAGAGGCCCGGGCCCTCCATGTTTTTGACGCCGGCACAGGCCAGAGCCTACGCAAGGCGACTTGACACACCAATCACACGCAACAAAGCCTGCCCCATCCGGACCTGCCGACCCGTCTCGATACCTTCACACAGCTCAAAACCAGGCGGGGTAAACACGATGATGGTGGAGCCATGCTCAAACCAGCCGAGCTCCTCGCCCTTGACACAGCGGGCAGTGCAGGGCATCTCGTTGGCGCCGCGGTAGCGCAGGTGCAGCAGCACATCAAGGAAGTGCAGTCGGATGCTGGCGACCAAAATAGCAGCCACCGGCACCAGTGCGATGGGCTGGCCGCCCTCGGTCAGGCGGGCGCGAAGCACGGCCCGCTCGTTGCGGCAGAACAGACGCTCAACCCGCGCCAGAGCGATCGGGTTTACATTCCAGGTATCGCCGCTGAGGTAGGTCACATGCTCAACCGTCATGTTCTGCGGCGCATGAAACCGGTGGTACATGCTTGATGTCAGACGCAGGGTGATGTAGCTGCCATTCATAAATACGCTGGGATCCTGGCTGGGGCCAAACAGCTCGCCGATCGAGTACGGAAAGCCCTTGGCCTGCAGCACCATGCCATCCACCACGCGACCGCAAGCCCCCACGATGCCGTCGCTGGGGCTGCACAGCACCGCCGGGTCTGTGTCAATGACACGCGCGCCTGGCCGCAGCTCACGGGTGAAGCAGTCATGCAGGCTGTCAAAGTGCTGTTGTCGGGCATCGCTTAAGTCAACGTCTGTGAACAGTCGCCAAACGCGAATGGACAGCCGCGCTAGAAGTGGGCTGCGCAGGTGGCTGAACCAGCCCATCCAGCGTGTCAGTAGCAGCCGGGGCACCCGGTTGGTGAGCAGGAAATTCAGATCTTCCTGGAGGAAAAAGCGTCGCAGTAGATTGGTTTTCATATGGCTGTCAAATAAGTTGGATAAGTTTGTCATATTTCTAACTGGAGCAATTGATGGACAACAGCATGGCCCTTCCCTTATTGGCCCTGGGCGTCCTGGCATGGGCCCTACCCAAAGCCAAACGCCGGCTTGAGCTCTCGCGGGCCAAGCACCGTTCGCTGGCAGGTCATTCGCGCATCGCCAAACGCATCGCTGGGCTGCTGCCCGGCTATGCCTATGACGAAGCCACCTTCTTCAACTCTGACCATGCCGACGGCCCGGTGGTGCAGCGGCGGCGTGATGGCTTTACCCGCTTGGCAGCCTTGTATGACACCCGTTATGCCAAGAGTGCCGCGATGACGGCCAGCGCCCGAGCCATCATCTCGGACATGCAGTTCACCGGGCGCTACCGCGTGCCCTACCAATTCACCGACTACCTGGGCCGTCATATCAAAAGCGGTAGTTTTCTGCAGTCGTCGCAAGGGGTCACAGTGACCGACCTTGACGGTAATGTGTTTTACGACCTGACGGGCTCTTACGGCGTGAACCTGCTTGGCTATGACTTTTACAAGCAAAGCATCGAGGCCGGCCAGCGGACGGTGCAAGCGTTGGGTCCGGTGCTTGGGGCCTATCACCCCTGTGTGCTCGACAACGTGACCCGGCTCAAACGAATCTCTGGGCTGGACGAGGTGTCGTTTCACATGTCGGGCACCGAGGCCGTGATGCAGGCCGTGCGCTTGGCCCGCTACCACACCGGGCGCAGTCATTTGGTGCGGTTTTGCGGCGCGTACCACGGCTGGTGGGAAGACGTACAACCCGGCCCCGGCAACCCCCTGCCGCCGCGGGAAACGCATACCTTGAAGGACATGGATGAACGCAGCCTCCACGTGCTGCGAACCCGCAAGGACATCGCCTGTGTGTTGATCAACCCTTTGCAGGCCCTGCACCCCAATGCGCCAGCGCCGGGCGACTCGTCCCTGGTGGACAGCAGCCGCAAGGTGGGCTACGACCGAGCCGCCTACACCGCATGGTTGCATCGCCTGCGCGAAGTTTGTACGCAGCGTGGCATTGTGCTGATCTTCGACGAGGTGTTTCTTGGGTTCAGGCTGGCACCGGGCGGTGCGCAGGCCTATTTTGGCGTGCAGGCAGACATGGTGACCTATGGCAAGACACTGGGCGGTGGCCTGCCGGTGGGTGTGGTTTGTGGCCGGGCCGCCCTGATGAAGCGCTACCGTGAGCGCCGGCCGGCCGACATCTGCTTTGCCCGAGGCACCTTCAATGCGCACCCCTATGTGATGGGCGCCATGCAGGCCTTCCTGGATGCCATCGAGACGCCGGAGATCCTCGCGCTCTACGACGGTCTCGACGAGCGCTGGGATGGCCGTGCCCGCCAACTGAACGACCGGCTTGAGCAGAATGGCTTGCCGGTGCGAGTGGCGAACATGTCGACGGTCTGGACAGTGTTGTATACCAAACCCTCCCGGTACAACTGGATGCTTCAGTTTTATCTGCGGGCACATGGCCTGGCCTTGAGCTGGGTGGGCAGTGCTCGACTGATCTTCAGCCTGAACTACACCGACCATGACTTCGAGGCCGTGGTTCAAGCCTTTGTCGGGGCCGCCCAGGCCATGCAGGATGATGGTTGGTGGGACGGCCCAGCGCAAAGCAACCAGGCCATCCGCAAAGGCATCTTCAGGGAGATGCTGCGCCAACCGCGCTGAGCGACGACCGATCAGCGCAACAGTCACCGATGACGCGCATGCGTCATCGGGTCGATCAACTCACCACGCAACAGAGCCAAAGGCGCCTTGTAGTACAGCATGATGTCATGGAACGGATCGGTGATGATCTTGCTGGCCCAAACCAAGCCGGTCCACATGTCTTGCTGAATCCAGAGCTGGCCGACACGGAAAAGCAGTCCCGCCACGCCCAGGGCAAGCCAGGATATGCCTACATCGTGCAAAAACTCAAGCCAGTTTCCGGCAGCCGCAATTTGCCCAAAAAGCGTCGGCTCCAACCACAGCACCACCGGCGCGGCAGCCCAGACGCCCAAAAGAACAATTTTGCGCCGAATGTTGTAGCCGATCTTGATCGCTTCTTTGTGCTCATCGGTCGCCTGGTTGACTTCGTCGTAGCCCCGTGGCTCAAAGAAAAAGTGACCGGCTTGACGGCTGGTCATGGAAACTGACCATGCCAGCAATGCCGCCCAGGCTGGCTCAATAAACAACAAGCCGTAGGAGATCACAAAGAAGATCGCGCTCAGCAGGTGCAAACTCTGGTTGATGCGGCTGTGGTGGTAGTAACGATGGTCATCCCAACGTTGCGTCTTGAGCTCTTGCAAATAACGGTTCATATCGACCTCGAAAATAACGGGCTTGAAGCCCAGGGTAATGAGATAAGCGGTCTGACTCTAGCGAGCCAATATGAAAATGGCGTGACATAAGAGTTTCATATCCGAGAACAGCCTTGTCATCATTTTGTTATCAAAAGCTGCAAAGATTGAAAAATGGACACTGACACTAGCCACGAGTTCGAGGTTGATAATTTTCCTGCAAAGCAGCGGTCGTTGCGAGTTGCCGTGGTGTCGGAAACATATCCCCCTGAGGTGAATGGCGTGGCCTTGACGCTGGCCCGTCTGGTTGAGGGCCTGCGCGGCAACAACCATGACGTGCAACTGATCAGGCCGCGTCAAGGTGGAGCCGACCAGGGGACCCAAGAGGCCCTGATACCGGGGTTTCATGAGGTATTGATGCGGGGACTGCCGATCCCCCGCTACCCCGAGCTTAGGATGGGATTGCCCTCCAAGGCCGCTCTGGTTAAATTATGGCAACTCCGCCGCCCTGATGTGGTTCACATCGCGACGGAGGGCCCTCTTGGCTGGTCTGCGCTGCGGGCGGCTCTGTACCTAAAGCTACCCATCTCCACCGACTACCGGACTAATTTTCAGAGCTACAGTACTCACTACGGCGTTGGCTTTCTGAATAAGCCCATCATGGGGTACCTGCGAAAGTTCCATAATCGGGCCCACTGCACCATGGTTCCCACCAAAGCATTGCAGACTGCGTTGGCTGCGGCAGGCTTCCACAAGCTCAAGGTGGTGAGCCGGGGCGTTGACACCAGTGCGTTTGACCCCGCGCACCGCCAACCGGCGCTTCGGACCCAGTGGGGACTTAGCGACGATGACTTGGCGGTTCTGTGTGTCGGTCGACTTGCCCCGGAAAAAAACCTGAAGTTGCTGGTCCAGGCCTATCAGGAGATCAAGCAACGGGTACCGCACGCCCGATTGGTGCTGGTGGGGCACGGCCCAATGCGCCAGGCGCTGCAGGAGCAGTGTCCCGACGCCATCTTTACTGGACAGCTGCGAGGTAGCGTGCTGGCTGAACACTACGCCAGCGCCGATCTGTTCCTGATGCCCAGTATGACCGAGACCTTCGGTAACGTTACCACCGAAGCCATGGCCAGTGGTTTGCCAGTGGTTGCCTTCAATGACGCTGCTGCCGCAGAATGGTTGGTCGATCAGGTCAACGGCAGCGTGGTGGCGCTGGCTGATTCCAAAGGGTTCGTGTCAGCCGCCTTGGCGTTAGCGGAGCAGCCCGCCCTCAGGGCCCAGTTGGGGCAGGCGGCCCGCCAAACGGCCTTGCTGTTGGACTGGTCCCGGATCGTGCAACAATTTGAAGATGTGCTTCAAACAGTGATGCACCAAGCCAGCATCAACGGGGCTGGTGCGGCAGGTTCTGATCGACCTCAGTAGCTGACCGTAACGCCGCCCTGGTAAGCACCGCCATAGCCACAGCGATGCACCCGCCAAACAGGGTCATCAGAGGAACGATCGGCACCTCGGCGGCGACCAGGGCCGCATACAGCCCCAGCATGCACAACACGCTCAAGTTTTCATTGAAACCTTGAACGGCCACAGACCGCCCGGCACTCAAGAGGGTGTAGCCGCGGTGCTGGAGCAGGGCATTGAGGGGAACCACCAGGAACCCACCCACCATCCCGACAAAGGCCAGTAGGGCTATCGCAACCCAGAGTACCGAAACTTGGGCTACCACCGGCATCATCAGACCCAACAACACGCCGGCCGGTAAGACGCGTCTGGCTTGGTCCAACTCCACCCAGCGGCCTGCTGCCGCCGCCCCGAGGACCACCCCTACAGCGACCGCCGCTTGCAAGTAAGCGGATTGGTCCAGTGGCAGGAGCAGCACATCGCCTGCCCACTTCAACACAACAAATTGAAGCGTCGCGCCCAGACCCCAAAAAATGGTGGTGACCGCCAGGGACAGGCCACCCTCCCGGTCGCGCCAAAGCGTGCGGTTAGCCCGAATGAAATCATTAATCAGAACCGAAGGGTCAAGCGACGCAGCTGGGTAACGCGCGCCGCTGTGCGGTATCCCGATATTGAGTAACCCTGCCAAGGTGTAGACCAGCAACAACATTAGCAAAGAAGGCGCCAACCGCGAAGTGTTAATCAGACCTTCGGCACCCAGTAATGCGTGCAGCTTGTCAAGAACGCCAACATTGACTAGCACACCGCCCAATACAGCCCCCAAAAGGGCCGCACAGACCACGGACACCTCCAACCAACCATTGGCGCGGACCAGGCGGTGTGGGCCGACTATCTCAGTGATCAAACCATATTTGGCTGGTGCGTAAGCCGCGGCGCCCAGTCCTGCAATAGCGAAGGCCAGCAACGGGTTGACCCCCACCAATAAAGCCACTACGCCCAACATCTTGACCCCATTCATCCAGGCCATTAGCCGTGCTTTGGGAAAGGCGTCAGCCAATGGACCCACAAATGGAGCCAACACAACGTAAGAAATTGTAAAAACAAACTTGAGCAGAGGCGCCCACCATACCGGCAAGCCTTGCTCCGCCAGCAGGGCGATGGTGACGATCAATAACGCGTTGTCGGCGAGAGCCGAGGCAAACTGAGCCGTGACGATCAGGTAAAAGCCTGGCGGCATGCGGCCGTTCATGTTTATAAGGGCTTGCGCACCACGTGGACCACTTGGTAGCTGGGACAGGCGTAGCGCGCGATGTCATGGGCATTTAAAGGGAACGAGCCGCAGTTGGATAGCCGACGAAAAGGTGAGTGGTAAATCCCGCATTGGTAACGCCCATCGTTGATCGGCTCCAGGAATACGCAGCGCTTGTCCATACAGCAGTTGCCGCACTGAACACAGGAGCCGGTGATGTCGGCTGGCACCTCGCTGGCGCGTCCCATTACATCTTCAAAGTAGTGAAGGGCTGGACCCTCGCGCAGCGCGGCTATGTGAATGCGCATCTTCCGGATAAAGCCTGCATAGTCCCGCAGGTACTTCCAGCGTCCGAATAACAGGCTGGCAAACAGAGGTGTCAATGGCAGCAGCAGTGACAAGCCGCCCAGGTAAACGGTCGCGAGCCATGGGGCGGCGCGGTTGGACAAAGCGGCAGGCAGGGTAAATGAGCGCATAGAAAGTGGCTTGGTGTTGCCGCCAACACGGCGGGTGGACCAGGCGAATTCTGTGTCGATTAAATGAAAATTTGATGACGTTTTAAAAGGCCTTGCTGCATCAACAGATCGACACGACACCTCATCACCTTCCCGCTGGACGCAGGTGGTGTTGGCCTCAACAAGACCGAGTGAAAGTCTTTCAGACAAGGGATGTACCACAGGCCCCACCCTTGACCCAGAGATGTCACGAGATCGTCATGTTCGGCGGCTAAGGTGACGCATTGATTGGGAGCATGGGATGACCGCAGCCATAAATATACGGGGCCTGAGCAAGACATTTTCCAGCGGCAGGCAGGCTCTGCAAGGCATCGACCTCACCATCCTCGCCGGCGAAATGGTGGCGCTGATTGGTGCGTCAGGGTCTGGCAAGTCCACCCTGCTGCGCCATTTGGCGGGCTTGATGCCGGCGGATCGGGCAACCGAAAGTCTGATTCAGATCCACGGCCGAACCGTCCAAAAAAGCGGCCGAATTGCCGACGATGTACGTGATATCCGGTCTGGTGTCGGTTTCGTCTTCCAGCAGTTCAACCTGGTTGATCGACTGCCTGTGATTGTGAATGTCTTGGTGGGTACCTTGCACCGGGTTCCGCTATGGCGCAGCTTGATCCGGCGCTTTACGCGGGATGAAGTAGCGCGAGGCGTTTCGGCTCTGCAACGTGTGGGCATCGAAGACTGTCGTAACCAGCGAGCGTCGACCTTGTCAGGTGGTCAGCAGCAGCGGGCGGCGATTGCCAGGGCCTTGGTCCAAGGCGCCAAGGTGATCCTGGCGGACGAGCCTATTGCCTCTCTGGACCCAGAGTCCTCGCGTAAGGTGATGGACATTTTGCAGCGCGTCAATCAGGAAGACGGTTGTACGGTCGTCGTATCCCTGCATCAGGTCAACGTGGCAATCAAGTATTGCCCACGCACCATTGCGCTGAACCAGGGGCGTGTCGTGTACGACGGCCCATCAACGGCGCTCACACCTGAGCTTTTGCGTGACCTGTATGGCGCAGAGGCCGATGACATCTTGTCGCTTGGTGACCATATTTCGGTGCTGCAGAACGCCAAGCGGTCGTCCCGGTCGGAGCAACCCTCAGCGCCGGTTGAGTTGACCCAAGCAGCTTGAACCACCCTCGTCATTACCGTTTGACATTTTAAGGAAACCCCATGTTAAAAAAACTCATCACCCGTTTGGCGGGCGCCACACTGATGGCAGTACTGCCGTTGGCTGGCCTAGCGCAGGACTTGAAAGAAATCAATTTCGGCATTATTTCAACAGAGTCGTCTCAAAATCTGAAATCCGACTGGCAGCCAGTACTTGACGACATGGCCAAGAAGTTGGGCATGAAAGTCAATGGCTTTTTTGCCTCGGACTACGCTGGCATCATCGAAGGCATGCGCTTTAACAAGGTCCAAGTGGCCTGGTTTGGTAACAAGTCGGCCATGGAGGCGGTGGACCGCGCTAGCGGTGAGGTCTTTGCACAGATGATCAATGCCGACGGCACATTGGGCTACTACTCACACCTGATCGTGCACAAGGACAGCCCCATCAAAAGCTTGGACGACATGCTGAAGCAGGGCAAAAATCTGTCTTTTGGTAACGGTGACCCCAATTCCACCTCGGGTTTTTTGGTGCCTGGCTACTATGTGTTCTCGCAGAACAACATCGACCCCAAGACCTTCTTCAAGGTGTCGCGAGGCGCTAACCATGAGAGCAACGCCCTCGCCGTGGCCAACAAGCAGGTGGATGTTGCGACCAACAACAGCGAAAACCTGGACAAGATCAAAGACAAATTGCCCGGGAAGTTCAACGACATCCGGGTGATCTGGACGTCGCCGCTGATCCCTTCGGATCCGTTGGTGATTCGCAAAGACATGGCCGAGCCACTCAAGGGCAAGGTCAAGGAGTTTTTCTACAACTATGGCAAGGGTAGCCAGCAGGAGAAAGACAACCTCTACAAACTCTCCAAGTTGTCGTCTTTCAAGGTATCAACCAATAGCCAACTGATACCCATTCGGCAGTTGGAACTGTTCAAAGACCGCAACAAGATCGACGCTGACGCAAGCCTTGCAGCAGCTGACAAACAGTCAAAACTGGCTGATATTGACCGTCAGCTCGCTGCATTGGCCAAGAGCCAGTAACGGAGCGAGCAAATGATTGCACCCGCCAAACCTCTGAGCCACAGCACGTTGACGGGGCTGCCACGCACCAGCCTGATCACGCTTTTGTCTTGGGCGGTATTGTTGGCCTTGTTGGCGGGTTCATGGCGGGGCGCCGATATGCGACCCCTGGACCTGGTTCGTGACGCTGGCAACATGGCCACCTATGCAGCTGATTTCTTTCCACCCAAATTTGCCCAGTGGCCGCTTTACCTGACCGAAATGGTGGTCACGATTCAGATTGCTCTGTGGGGTACGGTGCTGGCGGTGATTCGTGCGGTCCCACTCGGGCTCATGTCCTCGGCCAATATCACCCCTCGCTGGGTGCATCAGCCGGTGCGCCGTTTGATGGATGCGGCGCGCGCGATCAATGAAATGGTGTTTGCCATGTTGTTCATTGTTGCGGTTGGCTTGGGCCCGTTTGCTGGCGTGCTGGCCCTTTTCGTGCACACCACCGGTGTGCTGGCCAAGTTGTTTTCGGAGGCTGTGGAGTCGATTGATGCCCAACCGGTCGAGGGTATCCGGGCGACCGGTGCCAATGCGCTTGAGGAAATCATCTATGGGGTGATCCCTCAGGTGCTGCCCTTGTGGATTTCCTACTCCCTGTACCGGTTTGAGTCGAACGTGCGTTCAGCCTCGGTAGTCGGCATGGTGGGAGCCGGTGGCATCGGTGTCATTCTTTGGGAGATCATCCGTGGCTTCCAGTATGCTGAAACCTGCGCCGTGATGATCATCATCATCGTGACCGTATCGGTCATTGACTTGGTGTCCGCACGCATCCGCAATTCACTGGTTTAAGCGCTTAGCGGGTGGTTTGGGTCCGTCATGTTGAGCCCACCCGTCAGATAGTCCAGAAGTTGCTGGCCGGCTTCGGCCAGCGGCCCCTGGTTGTAGATGGTGTGGTGGGTTTGTAAGCCGTCAAAGCGGGCATTGCGACTCAGCCGACTGTGCACGGATTGGGCATCATCCCGGCCACGTTGTGCCAGTCGATTTGCAAGTTGATGCGGTTCGGCCAAAATCTGCACTACCCGGATGTCGGCGCCGGGAGCCAGGCCTTGCACGTGCTCTCTCGATCCATTCACCACCACGGTCCTTCCTTCCTGCACCGCCACCGTGTAGTGCGCGCCTATGCCATAGCGCAACTCATGGGCCTGCCAGTGCCAGGACAAGCCGCCGCTCAGGCGCAGGGCATCAAATTGGGCCAGCGTGACTGCGGTGTCATCGGCGCCGGGCTGGGCTTCGCGCGTTACCAAGCGTCTGGAAAACACAATGTCGGGTCGCTCTGCCAGGCGCTGCTGGGCCCAAGCCATGACGCTGTCTTTGCCCGCGCCTGAAGCACCGCAGACAAACACCCAGACGCCGCTCATGCTCCGAGCACCAGGTCGTGGAGCCTGTGAAAGGGTTGCCCTGGCGCGGGCTCTTCAAAGATGCAAAGGCGGTCTAGTGTCAGTGGCGTCTGCGCATTCAGCCGATCCACTTGGCTTGACACAGCCTCTGTCACCTGGGCGGCCTGCACCTTGTTGACCGGGTCGGTCAGCGTGAAGTGACATCGAAAGCGCTCCAGTACATGGGGGTAGCCGTAACGGTGCAGCAGCTCAAGTTCGCGCGCATCCAAGGTGTCCGGTCGGCGGCGGGCCAGCTCGTCCGGGGTTAGCGGCTGGCGCAGGTCGTCCAGCTCGATCACACAGGCGCTGGCCAGATCAGAGGCGGCAGTGTGATGATCAGGCGTGACCAGCACGACATAGGGCCCCAGGCGTCGCACCTGCAACGGCGACAGTGTTACTGGGCGCAGTCGCTGCGCCAGTGACCGGGTGCGGGCCAGCAGCTCGGCTGGGGTGACCCCAGCACGCAAGCTAAATGGCGCCTTCAGCGTGGCGTGGAAGCCGTAGCGGCGGGCCTGAGTTGTGATGTGGTGGCGTTCGGCAGCAGGCAGCATCGGCGCTGCAAACTCAGGCGGTGTGCCGTCGTGCGATTCATCCCGCCCTAGCCAGCTGGCGCCGAATGTCCACCAGGGCGAGCTGTGGGCTGGCGCATAGTAAATGGCGTGGCGCGTGCTCATGGTCGATTTCCCGACTCAATCACCAGTTGCACCCGGTCCCCGCAAAAAAAGCACTCACCATATTTGATCGGCACGTCCTCTAGGTCGACATCGGTACTCTCTACCCACAACAAGGGTCGGCTCGCTGGTTGACCGAGGAGTCGGGCAGTTTCATCGTCGGGCATTTTCGTGCCTATTCGGCTGAGCTTGCGCACATAGTCTTGCACCCCGAAGTGTTTGAGGATATCTGACGTGGGCCGGTCGTTGGTCAGCATGGCCAGCAGGCCGTCAAAGCGTTGCGCCGGGTAGTAGGCGGTGGCCAGGCCAATCGGTTCGTCATTGGCTTCGTTCAGGGTCTGCACCATCAGCGCCGAGCTGCCTTTTGCCAGGCCCAGCGCAAGCGCCGCCCGCTCTGGTGCCGTCACCGACCGCGCTGTCAGCAGTTGTCGGCCCGGCAACAGGCCTTGCTGTAATAGGTTTTCATTGAACCGGGTCCGTTGCGTCAGGTGGTAGTCCAGTACGCCATGCTGCACAAAGGTGCCTCGGCCCGCTTCGATACGCACCAACCCCTCCAACTGCAGGGCGGCGACGGCCTGGCGCAAGGTATGCCGATTGACACCGAAGCGCGCCGCAAGCTCTATCTCGCCCGGTATTCGACCGCTGTCGGCATAGCGTCTGTCCTGGATCTCGATTTTCAGGGTGTCAGCGATCTGGCGCCAGACCGAGACGCCGCGCCGGCGACCCGGCAATGAGGACCGAAATTGTTCCACAGTCATAAATCTTTCATGTTGGCGCGGTGAACTATGGACTTGGCGCAAAAGGGCGTCACGCCATGCCCAGCAATATACCCACTGATTTAGACATCTGTATGACAACTGAGTTACCCGTCAACCAACAAGCCAGCAGACAGGCCTGGCTGGCCGTGCTGGCCCGCGCCAGTCAAGAGGACCTCGCGGCCTGTTTGCCAACACTTGGCCCCCTGCCAGAGGTCCATACCATCAGACCGCCTGAGGTGGGCATGATGATGGTGCGCGGGCGTATTGGTGGCACCGGCAACCCGTTCAACCTCGGAGAGGCCAGTGTGGTCCGATGTGCCGTGCGGGTGGGGGAGGGCCCCTTGGGGGTCTCCTGCGCGCTTGGACGGGACAAGCCTCGCGCCAAGCTTGCCGCCCTATTTGACGCCCTGTTGCAGAACCCGCAGCAACATGACCACCTGCAGCAGACCTTGATCGAACCCCTGGCGCAGGGGCAACGACGACAGCGCCAGTCCAGCCAGCAACAGGCGGCTGACTCCAAGGTTGAGTTCTTCACTCTGGTGCGCGGCGAATCATGAACCAGCGCCATCTCGCCGGTGGATTGGCCGATCATGTGCATGACAGCCAGCACACCTTTCGCGCCTTGCTTGACGCCATGGCCCGCCCGGGGCAGGCACGCAGACTGGGACCCGCTTTACCTGGTGTTGCACTGGGCGGCGCCATGGCTCGGCTCTTGCTGAGTATGGCCGACGATGAAACCGCGGTCTGGTGGCAGAACGATGATGCCGGATTGGCGCCGTGGTTGCGTTTTCATACCGGTGCCCCATTGGCAGACCAACCACAAGCAGCCGCCTTTGCCGTGATCACCGACCTGAGTCAGATCCCGTTACTGGCCGATTTCGCGCAGGGCAGTCCCACGTCGCCCGAGCAATCGACCACGCTGCTGTTGGAGCTGCCGGTGTTCGAGGGCGGGGTGCCGCTGGCTTGGCGCGGGCCCGGCATCGAGGACGTCACCGTCGTTTGCCTGGCCGGGCTGTCGGCAGATTTCTGGCGCCAATGCCAGGCCAACCAGGCCGGGTTTCCACAGGGCGTGGACATGGTCTTGACCTGCGGAGAGTGGGCCATCGGCTTACCCCGTAGCACGCAGGTGCAGCCTGCCCTGGAGCGCTGATATGTATGTCGCAGTCAAGGGCGGTGCTGCCGCCATCGAGGGCTCGTGGCGTTTGCTGGCTCAGCAGCGCCGGGGTGATACCCGCCTGGCGGCGCTGAGCGTGGCGCAGATCCGGTCCCAGCTGTCACTGGCGGTGGACCGCGTGATGACGGAGGGATCACTCTACGATCCAGAGCTGGCGGCGCTGGCCATCAAGCAGGCCAGTGGCGATTTGGTGGAGGCCATCTTTCTGTTGCGGGCCTACCGCACGACTCTGCCGCGCTTGGGCTATACCCAGCCGTTGGATACGGCGCGCATCACCTTGAGCCGGCGCATCTCGGCCGCCTTCAAGGACGTGCCGGGCGGGCAATTGCTGGGCCCGACGTATGACTACACCCAGCGCCTGCTGGACTTCGCCTTGTTGGCAGAAGAAGGCGCGGATGCCACAGCTTCGGTAGCCCAAACGGCGGAGGGCCCAGACAGCGCCCCGGAGTCAGTGGTACCGCGCATCAACGACCTGTTGACACACGAGGGCTTGCTGGAGACTCCGGCACCCTCTGCGGGCACTGAGCCTGGCGACCTGACCCGCAGCCCGTTGATGTTCCCAGCCGATCGTGCCCAGCGCCTGCAGGCGCTAGCACGCAGCGACGAAGGCTGGTTGCTGGCAATGGGATATTCAACCCAGCGCGGCTACGCCAACTCGCATCCGTTTGCCGGTGAAATTCGCCGCGGCATGGTCAGTGTGATGGTGGTGCCTGATGAGCTGGGGTTCGAGGTGGACATCGGTGAGATCGAAGTCACCGAATGCCAAATGATCAACCAGTTCAGCGGTAACCGCGAGACCCCGCCGCAGTTCACGCAAGGATACGGCCTGGCCTTTGGCGGCGCTGAGCGCAAGGCCATGGCCATGGCCTTGATGGACCGCGCCCTGAGGGCTGGTGAATTGGGCGAAACCGTGATTGCGCCAGCGCAGGACGAAGAATTTGTGCTGGCACATGCTGACAACGTGGAGGCTTCCGGTTTTGTCCAGCACCTGAAATTGCCGCACTACGTGGACTTTCAGGCGGAGCTGGCACTGGTCCGCAAGCTGCGTGCCAGTCACGTCGCCGCCGGCGACGCAACATCCATGAACCAGGAACCGTCGTGACCGAGTCCCATTACAACTTCGCTTTTCTTGACGAGCGCACCAAGAAGCGCATTCGCCGGGCCCTGCTCAAGGCGGTGGCCGTACCGGGCTACCAGGTGCCGTTTGGCTCGCGTGAGATGCCCTTCGCCTATGGCTGGGGCACTGGCGGCGTGCAGATCACCGCCAGCATCATCGGGCGCAGCGACGTGCTCAAGGTGATCGACCAGGGCGCCGATGACACCACCAATGCGGTCAACATCCGGCGCTTCTTTGCCCGCACCACCGGCGTAGCGACCACACAAAAAACCCGGGACGCGACGCTGATTCAGACTCGGCACCGGATCCCCGAGGAGCCCTTGACGGCGGCTCAGATCCTGGTGTACCAGGTGCCCATGCCCGAGCCCTTGTCTAAGTTGGAGCCGCGTCGGCGCGAGTCCATTAAGATGCATGCGCTCAGTGAGTATGGGCTGATGCATGTGCGCCTGTACGAGGACATAGCCCAACTTGGCGCCATTGCGCGGGCCTACGACTACCCGGTGATGGTCAATGAGCGTTACCTGATGTCACCTTCGCCTATCCCGAAGTTTGACAACCCCAAGATGCACATGAATCCCGCCTTGCAGCTGTTTGGTGCCGGTCGGGAAAAGCGTCTGTATGCGGTGCCACCCTACACCCGGGTGCGCAGCCTTGATTTTGAGGACCATCCTTTTGAGATCGAGCGCTGGCCGCACGCCTGCGCCTTGTGTGGCGCAGATGACAGCTACCTGGACGAAATGATTGTGGACGACCAGGGCGGCCGGCTGTTTGTCTGCTCGGACAGCGACTACTGCGAGCAGCGCCGCGAGGCCGGACACGTCGGGACCCAGCAGGCGGTGACCTTGACCAATATCCTTGCTGCGCAAGATGCCGGGGGTGCCGCGTGAAGCCGGGCGCCCTGCTGTCGGCCCGCCAGGTCGGCAAAGCCTTTGTGTCAAACAGCGCACAACGCTGGGCTTGCCGCAACATCAGCTTTGACCTCTATCCTGGCGAGGTGCTGGCTGTCGTGGGTGAGTCCGGCTCGGGCAAGACCACCCTGTTGCGGCTGCTGGCGGCACGCCTGGCGTGTGACGAAGGTGCGGTCGGCTACCACGCGCGCTGGCCCGGCCACGAACCGTCGGACAGCTTGACCGATCTGGCCGCCATGTCCGAGGCGCAATTGCGCCAACTGGCCCGCACCGACTGGGGTTTTGTCGAGCAGCACGCCCGCGACGGGCTGCGCATGAACGTGTCTGGCGGTGCCAATGTCGGCGAGCGGTTGATGGCCCTCGGAGAGCGTCACTACGGGCAATTGCGCAGCCAGGCGCTGGACTGGATGGCCCGCGTGGAGTTGGATGCCGAGCGCGTGGATGACCTGCCTGGCACCTACTCGGGTGGCATGCAGCAGCGCTTGCAGATCGCACGCAATCTGGTGACTCGTCCGCGCCTGGTCTTCATGGATGAGCCGACTACCGGGCTGGACGTGTCGGTGCAGGCGCGCCTGCTGGACCTGCTGAGACAACTGGTCGACGAGCTGCAGCTCGCCGCTGTCGTGGTCACGCATGACCTGGCGGTAGCCCGGCTGCTGGCGCAACGGATGCTGGTCATGAAGGATGGGCAGGTGGTGGAACAGGGGCTGACTGACCGGGTGCTGGATGACCCCCAGCACCCCTACACCCAGTTGCTGGTGTCCTCCGTGTTGACCCCGTGAAAGCCAAACCATGAATGCACCCTATCCGTCACCGGTCATCGAAGCCCTCGCCTTGGCCAAAACCTTCACCTTGCATGCACGCGGCGGCTTGTCACTGCCGGTGTTTCACGGGATCAACCTCAGCGTGCGTCCCGGTGAGTGTCTGGCTCTGACTGGCCAGTCTGGCGCTGGCAAAAGCTCGCTGCTACGCTGCCTGTACGGCAACTACGCGGCCACCAGCGGCGAGGTGCGAGTGCACCACCAGGGCGAATGGGTCGCCCTGACTGGCGCCGAACCGCGTGACGTGCTTGCCTTGCGGCGGCACACCATCGGCTACGTGTCTCAGTTTCTGCGTGTGATCCCGCGGGTCAGTACGCTGGACATCGTCGCCGACCCATTGCGGCGTCTGGGTGTGCCGGTGGCGCAGGCGCGGGTGCGTGCTGCCGAATGGCTGCAACGCCTTAACCTGCAAGAGGCACTATGGAGCTTGCCGCCAGCCACGTTTTCAGGTGGTGAGCAGCAGCGGGTCAATATTGCACACGGCATGATCACCGAGCCGGCGGTGCTGCTGCTCGACGAGCCAACCGCCTCGCTGGACGCCGCAAACCGGCACGCTGTGGTGGCGCTGATCTGTGCTGCACGCCAGAAGGGCAGCGCCATCATCGGGATTTTTCATGACGAGGAGGTGCGCGCGCAGCTTGCCACCGGCTGCCTCGACATAGAGCAGCACCGGGCCCTGACCTGAGCCCCGCACTCGAAATCGCCAAACAACCGACCGATACAACACCATGACCACACTGATCATCCGCAATGCCACGATTGTGGCCACTGAAGAATGCTTTATCGGTACCGTGCTGATCGAAGATGGCCTGATCCGCCGCGTCGACCGCGGCGACACGGGCCTGCCCGCTGCGCAGGACTGGGCCGGTGACTGGCTGATGCCGGGCTTGGTCGAACTCCATACCGACAATCTGGAGAAGCACCTGGTACCACGGCCCGGCGTGCTCTGGAATGCCCATTCGGCCATGACGGTTCATGACGCGCAGTGCGCCGCGGCCGGCATCACCACGGTGCTGGACTCGGTCGTGATTGGCGACATGGACCAGGGCGGAGCCAGGGCCCAGACCCAACACGCTGCCATCGCTGCCATGCATGAATGCCGCGACGAGGGGCTGATGCGCATCGAACACCTGCTGCACTTGCGTTGCGAGCTGTCAGCACCCGACATCCTGTCGGTGTTCCAGCAATATGCCCACGACCCCTTGTTGCGCTTGGTTAGTGTGATGGATCACACGCCCGGCCAGCGGCAGTGGCGCGATATGGTTAGCTTTCGGCGCTATGCCGAGCGAAACCAGCGCTTCACGGACCAGCAGTTTGAGGCCGTCATCGCGCAGCGCCAGGCGGATCAGCAGGCCTATGCCATCCCGCACCGAGCGGCTATCGTCGAGGCCAGCCGGGCGCGGCAATTGCCCTTGGCCAGTCATGACGACACCCTGATCGCCGATGTGGAGGCGGCCATGGCCGAGGGGGTCACCATGTCGGAGTTCCCGACCACCGTCGAAGCCGCGCAAGCGGCGCGGAAGCACGGCATGGCCATCATCATGGGCGGACCCAACATGGTCAAGGGGGGATCGCACTCGGGCAATGTTTCGGCTGCCGAACTGGCGCAAGCCGACCTGCTTGATATTTTTTCGTCCGACTACGTGCCCAGTAGCCTGCTGCTCGCAACGTTCATGTTGGCCGAGCTGGCCGGCTGGTCCCTGCCCAAGGCTGTACGCACGGTAACTTGCAACCCGGCCCGGGCGATTGGCTTGCTGGACCGTGGTCAAGTGGCCGTGGGCCAGCGTGCCGATCTTTTGCGGGTGAGAATGAACCGTGCTGGAATGCCCTCGGTGTTGCAAACTCTTTATGGCGGTCAGCGGGCTTTCTGAACCGCGCCCAAAGTTACCCAAATTTAACCGGATACCCCCATGCCTGCTTTGCCCGATCCTATGAAGACCATCACTCTCATGTTTGATGCCAGTGGCTTGTTACGCTACGGCGAGCACGTCAACCAGGTGGAACACGCGCTGCAATGTGCCCTGCTGGCGCAACAGGCCGGTGCCAATGATGAACTGATTGTCGCGGCGCTGCTGCATGATGTCGGGCACCTGCTGCACCGCGATGCGCGTGGCGCGCTGCTTGCAGGGGTTGATGACGTCCACGAAAATCTAGGCGCCAAATACCTGGCCAAATGGTTTGGCCCGGCGGTCTGCCAGCCTATTGCCCTGCATGTCCAGGCCAAACGTTTTCTGTGCCAGCGCGAGCCCGGCTACCACGATCTGCTGTCACCTGTGTCGCAGCGGACACTGGCCTTGCAGGGCGGGCCGATGTCAGAGGCGCAGGCGCTCGAATTTGAGGCCGGTGAACATGCGAGTGCTGCCGTCCGGCTGCGCCGATGGGACGATGAGGCCAAGGTGGCGGGACTGCCCACGCCGCCTCTGGCGCACTTCATGCAAATCGCCGGCCAGTGCATGACCATCGACTGACCAGCTCGCCAACGCCCGGCCAAAAAGGTGCGGTAAATTACGTCGATCCATCGTCGGGTGACGCTATGAGCAATTCAACCCCCAACGCCTCGATCGCACGGCGACTTTCATCGCCGATCGCCGAATCGGTGAAGATGCGCGTAACTCTGTCCAATTTGGCTATGCGGAAAACGCCCTGTGAATGAAATTTTGACGAGTCCACCAAAACGGTCACAGACTGAGCGGCATCGATAAAGGCGCGGTTCATGGCCGCCTCCTCCTGGGACAGCATGGAAATCCCCCCGGTTGGCGAAATGCCATTCACACCAAGAAACGCCGCACGAACGGTGATGTCGTCAAACATGCCAGGGCCGGGACGACAAACGGACGCCATTTTCTTGAAGTCAATCGTGCCGGGCAAAAAGTAAACAGACGCATTCTGGCTTCTGGCAAGCTCTACTGCAACCGTCAGGCCGTTGGTGACGACGTGCAAATTGTGATGTCCACGCAGGGCTTCGGCGAAGTTTCGTGAGGTCGTGCCGGCATTGACCAAGATGCAGTCGCCGTCTGAAACAAGCTGCGCTGCAAGCTCGGCGATAGCTTTCTTTTCGCGGACATTTTCGCGCTCGCGTTCGGCGTAACTGATGCTTTCATAGCGCGCCCAGCCCTCAGCAATGACCTCCCCTGAGACCGCACCACCGTGGGTGCGCTCAACCAATCCCCTTTCGTGAAGCTCAATCAAGTCGCGCCTGATCGTGATCGGCGACGTCTGAAATTTATCGGCCAAGGTGCTGACCTCCACGACACCACCAGTTTGAAGCAACGCAATGATTTCCTTGTGGCGAGCGGCTTTGAGCATTTGAACCTTGATGAGATGACTAGAGAAAGGACGAACATCAAAGAACCTATTTTGTTGTAATGTTTGAACATCTACAGTCATATACGTGACATGTTTGGTGAGTAAGCTATCAAATATGCTCATAAACGAACAATTAAAAACAGTGCTGTTTGACGTCGACGGGACCCTCTTCGACACCATGCCCTCGCTTTCTGCAGCCAACAACGTCGTGTTGAAGCAGGCCGGGTTGCGCGAGATTTCGACGTCACTCCTGCGCCCCGCCCTCAACGAAGGGTTAAGGGCAATGTTTCGCAAGTCGATTGCTTTACAAACGGCCCCCGTTGATGATGAAGTCGCATTGAGATTGGAAAACGAGTTCCTGCAGCAGTACATGCAAGACTGGTTGGCGTCCGCAACCCTTTACCCGCACTTGCACGAGACTTTGTCAACGCTCAAGAGCTTGGGCTTGAAACTTGGCATTTGCACCAACCGCGACCGTGTCTCAACAGAGTACTTGTTGGCGCAGTCTCGTGTCGCAGAGTTCTTTGAGCACATTGTCGGATTGGATGATGCGCCGCGCCCCAAGCCAGCGGCCGACCCTCTTCTCCTGGCGCTGGAACGCATGGGAGGGACCACGACTGACGCTTTATTCGTGGGGGACTCCAGCACCGATGCGACGTGTGCCCGGCTAGCGCACGTTCGTTTCGCCGGTCATCTTGGTGGGTATGCCTTGCAATCGGCTGACCTGGAACCGAACGTCTTGGTTTTCAGTGATTACAGCGACTTCACAAGCTGGATCGTCGGCCACCAAGCTGCCACCGATGGGGGTGTTCATTTATGATCGATTACCTAGGCGCACGACTCAGCCGTATGCTGGTGACCCTGTGGGTCATTGCGACGGCGGTATTTCTGGCGACACGGATGACCGGAAATCCGATCGACTTTCTGATGCCAGAGGGTCTCGATGCCCAGTCGCGTGCCGAAATGATCGCTTACTTCGGCCTCGATAAGCCGCTCCTGAATCAGTACATCAGTTTTTGGAAGTCCTTGATGGACGGCGAATTCGGGCTCGGACTCATGGAGCGCCGATCAGTAGCCGTCATTTTCGGCGAGCGCGTATGGCGCAGCGTCTCACTGCTCAGTGCAACGCTTGCCGTGACGGTTGGCGTCGGTGTCCCCCTTGGGGTAATTGCAGCAGTTTGGCGAAATACCGCCATTGGTAATTCGGTATTACTGATTGCATTTATTGGGTATGCCATACCGAATTTCGTCCTGGCAATCCTATTCTTGCTGGCATTTTCGTTCTCGCTCCAGTGGTTACCCAGTGCAGGTTCAGAAACGCTGTCTCACTATGTCATGCCGGTGGCAGCCCTGTCAGCCTTCTTTGTCGCTTCACTCGTCCGTTACACGCGCAGTGCCATGCTGGATGTGATGCAACAGGATTACATGCGCACAGCCCGCGCAAAAGGCTTATCGGAGAGCACGGTCATCCTTAGGCATGGGCTGCGTAATGCACTGATTCCGGTCATCACAGTGATAGGTTTGCAAATGACCACACTCGTCTCTGGTGCTGTGGTGATCGAAACGGTGTTCGCCTGGAACGGTATTGGCGACCTCTTGGTCGGGGCGACACTCAGACGAGACTACCCAGTGCTTCAGTTTGGTGTACTCATGGTCGCCTGCGCAGTCGTTACCATCAATCTTCTGGTCGACTTGATTTACAGCGCTGTCGACCCGCGGGTGCGGCTGTCAGGGGCTAGCGTATGAGCGCCATCGCCGACCCGAAGTCACTAGACCCTAGCCAGCCGAATAGGCCAACTTCGGACTCGCCAAACCACAGCCAACGTCGCTTCAGGCCGGATGCCGTGATCGCCATCGCAGCGCTGCTCGCCCTGATTTTGCTTGGCGCAGCCCTGCTGGCGCCGTTCATCGCACCATTTGATCCCGACGCGCAGCGGCTGCTGGCGCGGCTCAAGCCGCCAATAGGTTTCTCTGGCTCGGATGCGCGTTACTGGCTGGGCAGTGACCAACTCGGCCGTGACATGCTGACGCGTTGCCTGTACGGACTCAGGCTGACGCTACTGATCGCACTTTTTGGCGCAGCGCTTGGACTTGCGCTGGGTGCCTTGGCGGGCCTTGTCGCCGGAATGGTTGGCGGCACCGTCGACGCGATCATCATGGGCTTGTGCGATGTCAAGATCGCTATTCCCTTCACACTGGTCGCTTTGCTGGTGATTGCCATTGCAGGCGCATCGGCGGTGGTGCTCGTCTGCGTTCTCAGCCTGGCCTACTGGGCACAATTTGCCCGGCTCATCCGTGCGCAGGTGCTCACCATTCGTGAGATGCCATATATAGAAGCGTCCCGAGCGGCTGGAGCCACACCGATTCGAATCGCTATTCGGCACGTGCTGCCCAATATCGTGTCGCCTGTGATCGTGATGTTCACGCTCAACATTTCAAACCTCATATTGCTCGAAAGTTCGCTGTCCTTCTTAGGCCTGGGCGTTCAGCCGCCGACAGCAACTCTAGGCTCGATGGTAGGCCTTGGTCGCGACTACATGGCTACTGCGCCTTGGGTCGTTGCTTCGCCGGCCATCCTCATCATGCTGGTATCACTCACGGTCATGCTGCTGGGCGACTGGCTGCGTGACCATCTCGACGTTCGCCTCAGGGAGCGCTGAGCCTCCTGCTTCACTTTCTCAATCATTAACAAGGAACAGAAACCATGCAAACTCTACTGAAACTTCGACTCACAGGCACAGCCGCCGCCTTGCTGCTTAGCGGCATCGCAATGGCGCAGGAACTGACCGTCGGTGTGCAAAACATGTCGGCTTACCTTGACCCGGGCCGAGACTTCTCGAATGTTGGATCACAACACTACTTCAATAGTTTCGATCCACTGATCGGCAAGGACCACAGCAAAGCCGAAAGTGCCTGGACACCAACCGGTGTCGCTACGTCTTGGCGCCAGGTGTCGCCAACGGTGATGGAACTGAAGATCCGACAAGGGGTCAAATTTCATAACGGCGACACGATGACGGTGGAAGACGTCCAGTTCTCTCTGGACCGCATCGTCAATTTCACATTCCCTCCCTACGGCATCCGCAAACGCGACACATTGCCCAATATCGCCAAGGTCGAAGTCATCGACGCGCAGACCATCCGGATCACTGCCACAAAGCCCGAGCCACTGTTTGAAACCCTGCTCAATGCACAGCAGACCATGATTGTTCCGAAAAAATACGTCATGGGCCTTTCGGGCGACCCGAGCAAACTCGAAGACTCTGACTATGAGGCCTTCAGCCTCAAGCCGGTCGGGACCGGCCCTTACAAAATCACTGAATTTATCCCTAATCAGCGCTTGGTGTACGAGCGTTTCGATGGTTTTTGGGGCGATAAAGCGCCGTTCAAGAAAATCACTTTGCGCAGAATCCCCGAACTCACGGGCCGTATTACAGCGCTCAAGAGCGGTGAGGTTGATCTCATCACCAACATTCCGCCAGACCAGATCAGCGTGATCGCAAACGACACGAAACTCAAGGTAGAAAGCACGATCACGCCACTGTTCCACGTGGTCATTTTCAACACGCAGCACCCGAAGATGACCGCCAAAATACGGCAGGCCCTGTCTTACGCGATAGACCGCAAGACACTCAACGAAGCGCTCTGGGGCGGCAAGGCCTTGGTACCGAACACCCACACGTATCCGCAATTTGGCGCGCTCTTCATGCCTGAGCTCAACACCTTCGAGTACAACCCAACCAAGGCCAAGCAGCTGCTCAAAGAAGCTGGCTACGATGGCTTTGAGATCCGCTATGACACTGGTTCCGCCTATTACACCAATGCCTTGCTTGCAGCGCAGGCCATCAAGGAGATGTGGGCTGAGGTGGGTGTGAAGATGCGCATCAATGTCGACGAGGCATGGACTGGCAACAGTCCGGAAATGATGTCTCGTAACTGGTCTAACCCGATGTACTACCCGGATCCCGCAGGCTCGTTCGGTGTCATGTGGTCGCCAACGGGGAATGCCGCGTCTGAAGGTCGCTGGAAGCCGGATGCCACATTCCAGGCATCGTGGGAGAAATTCCGCTTCTCGACCGATCTGGCCGCACGCAAGACAGCCTACACAGAGCTGATGAATTATGTGAAGGGCGATCCGCCAGTGCTGGTTCTCTGGCAGCCTTACGAGTCTTATGGCATGAAGAAGAGCCTGAGCTGGAAACCACAGCCGGGGCATATTCCCTATGTGCTGGACTTCCGAGCCGGTCGGGTGCGGCTTGCTGGCCAGTGAGCTTTCTTCAAGATCAATGTCTTAACGCCACAACCCTGTTGTGGCGATTCTTAGAACTGGGATAACAAACATGAACCTGAAAATTGCGATCGTGACCGACATTCATCACGGTAAGGACAGCGCGTCTAAGAAGGGCGAGAGCGCGCTGACGCTGATGGCGGCGTTCGCCTCTTTTGTGGCCGACAACAAACCGGACTTGGTGCTTGACCTGGGGGACCGCATCTCGGACATGGACCCGGAAACTGACCTTGAGCTTGAGCGCGAGGTCAATGCCGCTTTCGTGCCAATTCGCGAGCTAGCCCCGGTCTTTCACATTTGCGGCAACCATGACCGGGACTTCCTCTCAGTAGCGCAAAACGAAGAGATCTTTGGTCAGACTTTGAGAAATCAAGTGCACGATGTGGAGGGCATTCGGGTGGTGCTTTGGCGCGCTGATACCGTGATCTCCAGACCATTGGGATTTAATTGCCCAGACTCAGACATTGCCTGGCTCGCAGAAGTGATAGCCGCCGCCGACCGTCCGTTGTTGATAGCAAGCCATGTCCCTCTTTCCGGTCATTCGCAAATCGGCAACTACTATTTCCAGCGCAACCCAGAGTATTCGACCTACCCGCAAGGCGAGCGCATCCGAGAGGTGCTGCGCGCCAGTAAAGTACCCACGGTTTGCCTAGCGGGGCATGTCCACTGGAACACGTTGACGACGATTGACGGCATCCCTCATCTGTCACAGCAATCGTTAACCGAGAGCTTCGTCATGTCGGCTGAAAGTGGTGCTGGCAAGCCATGTGGGTCATTTGGCTTACTGCACTTCACTGCCGACACGATCGACTACCAAGTCTTGGGTGCAGATGCTTTTCGCTGCATCCTGCCCTTGGCGCAAACGGAGCGGCGATGGTATCCCCCAATGGGAAACTTTTCCGAGCTCGCCGACCATAGTGAGCGGCAAGCGCGTATTGCAGCGTTTCAATCTCAAGCACAGGCCGCCCAGTGACCCAAGCCCCCCTGCTCAGTGTTCGAGACCTTTCGGTAAGCTTTAACACCAGGGCAGGCCGAGTCGACGCCGTCCGGGGGCTTGAATTTGACCTGTGGCCTGGCGAGACACTGGCCATCGTGGGCGAATCAGGTTCAGGGAAATCAGTCACGGCACTGACCGTCATGCGACTCATCGAGCGCGAGGGCGGACGAATTTCGGGCAGCATGGCGCTAACCCGCCGCTCGGGTGAGGTGGTTGACCTGATGACTGCCGACGACCGTATGCTGCGCCAGATTCGCGGTAACGAGATATCCATGATCTTCCAGGAGCCTATGACGTCACTCAATCCGGTGCTGACCATCGGAACGCAGCTGGCTGAGGTGATCATCCTGCATCGAAAATGCCAGTCTGGCGAAGCGCTTGCTGAGGCGCGACGGTTGATCGAGCGAGTCAGGATACCTGATGCAGCACGTCGACTCACACAGTTCCCGCACGAGTTGTCAGGCGGTATGCGTCAGCGGGTGATGATTGCCATGGCCCTGGCCTGCCAGCCTCGCCTGTTGATTGCAGACGAACCAACAACGGCACTGGACGTTACTGTCCAGGCTGAAATCCTGGCGCTCATTCGACAGCTGCAAGACGAAATCGGGATGGCGCTGATCTTCATTACCCACGACATGGGCGTTGTCGCCGAAGTCGCCGACCGCGTTATCGTTATGCGCCATGGGGAAAAAGTGGAGGGAAACGCCCTCGCCCCACTTTTTGCCACGCCACGCAACCCCTACACCCAGGCGTTGCTTGCCGCCGTTCCGCGCCTAGGCATGGGGTCACCACTGCTTGAGAATGTGAAGGCGGACGCGCAACCGGTGCTTGCTGTGAGCGGCTTGGTTAAACGATTCCCCATCACCGGTGGTCTGCTGAAGAGAACCGTCGCCATGGTTCATGCTGTGGATGACGTCTCTTTTGAAATTCGCAAGGGTGAGACATTAGGTCTGGTCGGGGAATCTGGCTGCGGAAAAACAACCACTGGCCGAGCACTGATGCGGCTCATTGAGCCAACCGAGGGCTCGATCCGGATTGCGGGGCAGGAAATGACGGGGCTTGCCGGAGATCAATTGCGTGCGGCCCGACGCGACATCCAGATGGTCTTCCAGGACCCCTATGCTTCGCTGAATCCACGTTTGCAGATCATTACATCCGTGACGGAGCCTTTGGTTATCCATCGACCAGAGCTCAGCGCTGACGAGCGGCGCGAGATTGCGGCGGGGCTGCTGGAGCGAGTTGGCTTGAAAGCCGAGTACCTTGACCGTTATCCGCATCAATTCTCTGGCGGGCAGCGCCAGCGCGTCGCCATTGCCCGTGCGCTCGCACTCAAGCCCAAGGTCATTGTGGCGGACGAGCCAGTCTCCGCGCTCGACGTGTCGATCCGGGCGCAAGTGATTGAGCTGTTGGTGCACTTGCAGCGCGAACTTGGCGTCGCCTATTTGTTTATCTCGCACGACATGGCGGTCGTCGAGCAGATGAGTCACCGCGTCGCGGTGATGCACATGGGCCGGATTGTCGAGATGGGTCAGAGCTCCGAGGTGCTTAACAGGCCTCGGCACGCCTACACCCAGCGGCTGCTGTCTTCCGTGCCCATACCTGACCCCGCATTGCGCAAGGTACGGGTGATCGACGCCGCACGTGAAATCAGAAGTCCCGTTTATCCACTGGGACAAAGTCCCATCCGGTCACCACTGGTTGAAGTATCTGGCGGGCATTTTGTCCAAACCGAAGCCGCTTGACAGGCCTGTCGACAGGCTGATGGTGCATCTGCCGCGATTGACATCTGCTGGTCATAGGTCACTGCTACAAACCAATCACCCACTATCCTGGAGTTCTCCTATGATCGAAACCAACCGCCGCAGCTTTGTCCTTGGCCTTGCCGCTGCTTCTGCCACCATCACCGGCGCATCTGCCCAAGCCCAGACCGGTGCAGCCGTGCTGCCCACATTGAACAGCAGCACCATGGCGACTGACGTCACCTACTGGGACGCAGTGCGCAAGCTTTACGCCGTGTCGCCCAGCATCGTCAACCTGGAGAACGGTTACTGGGGCATCATGGCCGAGTCGGTACGTCTGGATTACCTGGCCAAGACCGATATGGTCAACCGCGAGAACTCGTTTTATGCGCGCACGCAGTTTGGCCGTGATGCCGAAGCGGCCCGACTGGCCGTGGCCGCCGCAGTGGGCGCCGCGCCTGCAGAGGTGGCCCTGACACGTGGCGCCACCGAAGCACTGCAACTGCTGATTGGCGGCTACAACAAGCTGCAGCCCGGTGATACTGTACTGTATTCCGACCTGGATTACGACTCGATGCAGTACGCCATGAACTGGCTCAAGGAGCGCCGTGGTGTGAATGTCGTCAAGTTCAGCATCCCTGAGCCGGCCAGCCGCGCGGCGGTGCTCCAGACCTACCAAAAGGTGTTGGCTGACCACCCCAAGGCAGCTCTGCTGCTGGTGACCCACGTTAGCCACCGCACCGGCTTGGTCATGCCAGTGGCCGAGATTGCCGCCATGGCCCGCGCCCGTGGCGTGGATGTGGTTCTGGATGCGGCCCACTCTTGGGGCCAGATCGACTTCAAAGTGCAAGACCTGGGCGTGGACTTCATTGGCTTTAACCTGCATAAATGGATTGGCGCGCCGCTGGGTATTGGTTTCATGTATGTGGCCAAGTCGCGGCTGGCCGATATCGACCGGGCCATGGGTGATGAAGACTGGGCACCCACTGACATCCGCTCGCGGGTGCACACCGGCACCTACAACTTTGCCTCGGTGTTGGCGCTGCCGGGCGCACTGGCGCTGCACCAACAGATTGGCCCGCGGGCCAAAGCGCTGCGCCTACGCCATTTGCGTGATTACTGGGTCAGCCGTGTGCGCGACTTCAAGGGCTTGGAGATCTTGACGCCCGACGAGCCGGGCATGGCCGCTGGCATCACATCGTTCCGTCTGGCCGGCAAAGGTACTGCCGCCGACAACAACGCCATCGTGGCGCAATTGCGCGACCAGTTCGGTGTTTTTACGGTGCGACGCGCTGGGGTGGCCAAGGGCCAGTGCATCCGGGTGTCACCGGCGATCTACACCTCTGAGGCTGATCTGGACCGGCTGGTGCAGGGGCTGCGCGCGGTGACGTCTGCCTGATCGGTACTTGCCCGGCACATAAGGGCCGGGCAAGCCGCTCAATGACCGGTGAATTTAGGCGTCCTTTTCTCGAAGAACGCTGAGATCGCCTCTTTGGCATCGTCGCTGCGCAGAACTCGTACCTGGTTCAAGGCCTCCATCGCCACCATGTCCTCGGCGGTACGAGTCTCTGCGGCATTGAGGTTGGCCTTGATGAATCGGTAGGCTAACGGCGGACCGTCCGCTAGGCGTCGGGCGAAGGCGCTTACTTCGTCGCTGAGCTCGGCATCGGCGACCACTTTGTTAACCAGCCCGATCCTTAATGCCTCTGCTGCGGGGACGCGGTCAGCGAAGAAGAAAAGCTCACGGGCTTTGGCAACGCCCACCAATTTGCTGAGGTAATAGCTGGCGCCTAACTCGCCAGAAATCCCGATGCGCGCGAACGCTGTCGAGAAAAACGCGGTGTCAGACACAATGCGAAAGTCGCAGGCTGCCGCCAGTGCAGTGGCGGCACCGACGCAGGCGCCGCGGACCATGGCGATCGTCGGCTTGGGCATGCCGTGCAGCAACAGTGGACCTTCGCTTGCGCGGCGGGTGCGCTCTGCGGCGTTGTCGATGTCATTCCAAATCGGATCATCTTTCCACTTAACCCATTGCGGATCATTTCGGTCTATCGCTTCGAACTCCTTGATGTCACCGCCTGCGCAGAAGGCCTTGCCCGCACCGGTCAGAACGACCACTCGCACATCAGGTTCTGCTGCGGCTTCGCGCAGGCGGTCGTTGAGTTCCCGCGTCATTGAGATCGTGAGACCATTCATCGAAGCCGGACGGTTGAGTGTCACGGTCAGAATGCCGTCTTCCAGGTTAGTCAGGATGTCGGTGCTCATAAGGTTCTCCAGGAGTCAAAGCAAATATCAGTGTTGACGGGGAGGCCAAGGAATGAATGCGCTGGTCCGCCGGACGTAGTCTTGATAGCCAGGGTTTTTCTTGCCCAAACGGCGCTCTAGCAGGTTGGCACCCAGGGGACCGATGATCATGGCGCTCAACAGTGCTGGGGCAAAGATGGTCAGCAGGCCCATCAGTCCGGCGTCGCATGCCATCAAATACAAACCCCATTGCACCAACATTTCACCAAAGTAGTTGGGGTGGCGCGAATAACGCCACAGGCCTCTGTCCATGACCTCGCCTGGCGATCGCCTTTGCCGCCGGAAGCGAGCCATTTGCCAATCGGCCAGAGCCTCCACGGTGAGACCGGCAGCCGAAAGCCCAAAGCCGATCCAGACCAACAGACCGGGTGGGCCGGACGACGGCATGGCTATGGCGACCACCACAGGCATGGTGCACAAAAACATGAGCAGTCCCTGCAGGCCAAACACCGAGCGGAGGCTGTACCAAGCGTAGTTTCGCCCCTGCTCTGTCACGTGTTGGCGCAAGCGCGCATAACGGCGGTCCTCAGCGCCCCAATTGCGGATGCCGATATACAGGCCAAGCCGCACGCCCCAAACGGTCGCCACCAAAAGCACCAGCGTCGCGCGGATGCCACCGCCGCCCACCGTGAGCCAAGCCACCCAGGCCACGGTGGCGCTACCCAGTCCCCAGAAGATGTCGACGATGCTTGAGTCGCGCATCACCACGCTGATCAGCCACAGTGTGACCACAAAAAATCCGGCAATGAACATCGCGCTGTTGGCGAACACCGGCAGCAATGGGGCGATCAGTTCTGTCATGCAGTCTCCTTTGAGGGGCTTGTTGTCACGATTGGGAACTGACAAGTGCGCGACATCGAATTTTTTTACTTTCTTAGTCAAACTAACTATACTTGATTTGACAGGCCGCAAAGAGCCGCGTTATCGGAAGTGTTAGCAAGCCAACCCATACAACCAACAGGAGACACCATGGGCTTTAAGAAGACTTCTCTCGTCGCCATTGCCGTTGCGGCCGCGCTTGTGGCGGCGAACACCAGCGCGCAAGTACGCGGCGTTACCAAAGATGAAATCCTGCTCGGCAGTCACATTGACTTGTCTGGGCCAATCGCCGAACTGGGGCGAGCCGGCGTCAACGCCGGCAAGATGGCAGAGGAAGAGATCAATGCGGCTGGCGGCATTCACGGCCGTAAATTGCGCATTATTTGGGAAGATTCTGGCTATGACCCCAAAAAGGCGGTTCTGGTTACCCAGAAGATGATTGACAAAGACGGCATTTTTGCGCTGGTTATGGCGACTGGCAATGCTCCCGCAGAAGCCACCTACCCAATGCTGATCAAGGCAGGCGTGCCTAATCTGTTTGCCTGGGCGGGTAGCCCGATGTTCACTGAGCCCTTGGAGAAAATCAGTTTTGCCTTCTTTCCAACCAATGGCGACACCATGGCCCCAGCGGTCAAACACTTTGCTGATCAGGGCAAAAAACGCTTCTGCTTCATCTACCAGGATGATGGCTTTGGCGCCGATGTGAAGGAGGGTGTGGACCGCGCCCTGAAGGCCGCCAAGCTCCAGGTGATTGAGGAGGTCGGCTACAAGCGTGGCACAACTGATTTCAGCGCTCAGGTCGCCCGCATGCAGCGAGGCAACTGTGACATGTTGCTGCTGGGTACAGTGCCGGCCCCTGCCGCCGGCATTGTGCAAGAGGTGCGTCGCCGCAACTGGAATATACCGATCCTTGCCTCCGCCAACACCTACGATGAGTCAACGCTGAGACTGGGCAAGGAGGCCATGGAAGGGGTACATGCGGCAGTGGTTATTCCCAACCCGGATCCCGATCGCTCGCCGCCAGCGGTCAAGGAGTGGCTAAAGAAATACCAGGCTAAGTACAACCAGCCAGGTTCCTTGTATGGCGCCTACGGCTACGCCATTGTGCACCTGGCCGCTGAAAGCCTGCGCCGTGCCGGTCCGAACCTGACGGTGGACTCGCTGGTCAAGGGCGTTGAATCCATCAAGGGCTATAAAACCATTTTTGGCGGCCCGACGATCAATTTCAGCGACAAGGATCACAAAGGCATGCGCGGGGCACTGCTCTACAAGGTAGAGGGTGGCCGCTGGGTCCCCGAAGGTGGCGAACTGCAACCGGTCCAGTGACCGTCTGCCGGGCATGGCGGGAGGGATCATGCCCGGTCTCTTGACCCATTTTTTTCAGCGAACCTGATGAACGAATTCCTGCAACAACTTGTCAGTGGAATCGCGGTAGGTTGCGTCTACGCGTTGGTGGCACTGGGCTTTGTCCTAATTTACAAGGCCACCGATATCGTCAATTTCGCCCACGGTGAAGTCATGATGGTGGGTGCATTCCTCGGCCTGACCTTCATCGAGATTCTCAAGTTGCCCTATTGGATCGGCTTGTCGCTGGCGATTGCTTGCATGACTGTGTTTGGCATGCTGCTCAACCGCTTCTTGTTGCGTCCACTGGCTGGGCAGGGCATTCTGGCGGTGATTGTCGTCACCTTGGGCTTGTCGATCCTGTTGCGCGCCTTTGCCAGTGTGATTTGGGGCCCCGAGACTTTTGCCCTGCAGACACCGTTCTACAACCGCGTGGTTCGGATCGGCGAGGTGGTGCTGAGTCAGGAGCATGTGGCGATCATTGTGCTCACCATCGTACTGGTGGCCGCGTTGTATGTTTTTTTTCGCTACAGCCGCGTGGGTATCGCGATGCAGGCCACATCAGAAAACCAGTTGGCGGCTTATTACGTCGGTATTCCGGTGCAAAAGGTGCACTCACTCATCTGGGCACTTGGCGCGGCCACGGCCGGTGTCGCCGGCATCATGTTGGCGCCGATTGCCTTTGTCCAGGTCAACATGGGTTATGTCGGACTGAAGGCTTTTCCAGCGGCCGTGCTGGGTGGTTTTGGCAGCATTCCAGGGGCGATCGTGGGTGGGGTGATCATCGGCGTCGTCGAATCGATGGCGGTGCTCTACCTCCCAGAGGGTATCAACAATGTAGCTGCTTACATCCTGCTTTTGTTGGTGCTCATGGTGCGCCCTCAGGGCTTGTTCGGCATTCAGTCCAAACGTCGCGTATAGGCCACCTCCACCATGTATTTCCCCAAACGAACCTCTTACCGGGATGATCTGCGGTTATTTCCGGATCGTTTCACTTTGTGGCAATACCTGGCTCTTTTTGCTGGCCTGCTGTTGTTGCCCCTGGCGGCCGATGGCTACATCCTGAGCCAAGCCACTTTCGTTTTCATTTATGGCATCGTGGCTGTGGGCATGATGCTGTTGGTGGGCTACACCGGCCAGATATCACTGGGCCATGCCGCTTTTTTCGCGGTAGGGGCCTATACCGCCGCGGTGTTGCAGTCCCGTGGCATGGCTTTTTTGCCGGCTTTTGTGGCGGCGGGTGCTTTGTCTGGTGTTGTTGGCATCATCATCGGTTTGCCGGCCTTGCGTGTTAAGGGGGTTTACCTGGCCATGGCAACCTTGTCCTTCGCTTTCATCGTCGAAGAAGTGATTGTGCGCTGGAGCAGCGTGACGCGCGGGAATCGTGGCATGACCGTCAATGACCCGGTCATTTTCGGTTTAAAGCTGTCCGGTCCGGTCCACATGTATTACCTGTCATGCGTCGTCTTCTGGCTGGTGATGCTGGTTGTTATCAACGTGCTGCGATCGCGTACCGGTCGCGCTTTGAGCGCGTTGCGAGACAGCGATGTAGCTGCCGAGAGCATGGGCATCAATCTGGCAAAGTTCAAAACCACCGCGTTTGCCATTTCGGCGGTGGCGACCGGTCTGGCCGGTGCACTGTATGCGCACAAGCTGTCTTACATCAGTCCCGAACAATTCGGGATTACGGTGTCGGTGGAGTTTCTCATGATGATCATCATTGGCGGCCTGGGCTCCTTGCATGGCGCGGTATTTGGTGCCATGTTCTTCATCGTACTGCCGCAGATCATTGTGGGCATCAAGAATTTTTTGCCGGCCAGGATTGCCGAGTTGCCTGTATTGGAGTCTGTGAGCTTCGGGGTCCTGGTGATCCTGTTTGTGCTGTTTGAGCCCCGTGGACTCAATGGTTACTGGGTCCGCCTGAAGACCTACGTCTCACTGTTCCCGTTCTACCGGCGGGGCATGTTCAAGCGCAACAAGATTGCCGCCAGCGACCTGATCAAGCATTGAGACCCCTATCATGAGCCTCTTCCAGATCAAGGATCTTGCCGTTCAATTTGGTGGCATCAAGGCGGTCGACGGTGTCTCCTTTGAGGTCGAAAAGGGCAGTATTTTCACCATCATCGGACCCAACGGCGCCGGAAAAACCACCATTTTCAATTTGGTCAGCCGTATCAATGACCCTACCGCTGGCAGCATCCATTTTGAGGGTCGCGACATCACCCGTGTCGCCGCCAATCAGGTGGCCAGTTTGGGGATAGCGCGAACGTTCCAGAACATCGAACTCTTCGACAACGCCAATGTCATGCAGAATATCTTGGTGGGGTGTCACGTTCACGTGGGGACCAGCTTGTTGAGCGAAATCCTGCGCCTACCTTCTTTTACGCAACGTGAAATCGAGTCGCGCAAAAATGTCGAGAAGATCATTGATTTTCTCGGGCTTGATGCTTACCGCGACAGCACGGTCGGCAGTCTGCCGTACGGTTTGCGCAAGATGGTGGAGCTCGGCCGTGCCTTGGCGGTCTCGCCCAAGTTATTGCTGCTTGATGAGCCATCCTCCGGCCTGAATGTCGAGGAGACCGACAACATTGGTTCCTGGATTCGCGATATTCGCGATGTACTCGGGGTCACTATCCTGATGGTCGAACACGACATGCGACTGGTGTCTGCTGTATCGGACCGAGTTCTTGCCTTGAATTACGGCAAACTCTTGGCGATTGGCACGGCCGCGCAGGTGCAGCGTGATCCGGCCGTGATCAGCGCCTACCTTGGCAATTGAGCGGGAGACACACGCCATGGCCCTGCTTGAAGTCAACAACATTGAAGCCGCTTATGGGGCTGTTCAGGCCTTGCGAGGCGTGTCTCTGAAGGTTGAGCAGGGCCAAATCGTCGCTTTGCTAGGTGCCAATGGTGCCGGTAAGACGACAGTGCTCAAGGCCATCAGCGGGATCGTTGAGCCTCGTCAGGGAAGCGTGAGTCTCGAGGGCCGTGATCTCGCAGGCATCGAGCCCGACAAACTGGTGAGCCTGGGTTTGAGCCATGTGCCAGAGGGTCGGGAGATCTTTCGCATGCGGACAGTGCACGAGAATCTGGTGCTTGGCGCCTATCTGCGCAAGGACCATGCCGCCATCCAGGCTGACATGGCGCGCATCTTTACCTATTTTCCTATTCTCCGGGAACGACAGCAGCAGCGCGCTGGTCTGCTGTCGGGTGGGCAACAGCAGATGCTGGCCATCGGCCGTGCCTTGATGGCCCGACCCCGGGTGATGCTCATGGACGAGCCATCCCTGGGGCTGTCACCGCTGCTGGTCAAAGAAATCTTCACCATTATTCGGCGCTTGCGGGCTGACGGCATGACCATTTTGCTGGTCGAGCAGAATGCCAGCGTGGCCCTAGATGTCGCTGATCATGGGTACATCATGGAGGTTGGCCGCGTTGTCTTGGAGGACAGTGCCCAAGCGTTGCGCAACAACCCTACCATCCGCGAGTTTTACCTTGGCATTGCGCAGGATGGTGCGCTGGCGTCCACGGGCAACCGTCGAAACCGGAAGAAACAATGGTGACCGCTTCAGACACATTACCCGCCCGTTTCTGGCGCGTGGCAGCTCAGCGCAAGGCTGGCGTGGCTTTACGCTGGAACCACCTGGGCCTCTGGAATGACATGACCTGGGCTGATTACGCCGGTGCGGTGCGAGCGCTTGGCTTGGGCTTGCTGGCCATGGGGGGCCGCCGAGGTGACCGGGCCGTCGTGCTGTCCGACGTCCGCCCTGAGTGGTGTCAAATCGAATTCGGAGCGATGGGCGTGGGCATCCAGTCGGTTGGGCTGCACCACACCGATTCCGCTGCCCATCTGGCGCAGGTGGTCCAAGACAGCGCGGCGCGCTGGCTCTTCGTTCAGGATCAGGCCCAACTGGAGAAGGCCTTGGCCGTGCTGGGCGAGATGCCCGGGATCGAGAAAATCTTCTTTTTTGATGGCAGTGGTTTGCATGCCCTGGCGCACCCTCTGGTCACCAACGTCGAGACAGTGCTGCAAGCGGGCCGCGTTTTTCATGGCGAGCATCCTCAGCGCTGGGAGACCGAGGTGGGTATGGCTTGCCCCGAAGACGTTGCCACCATCGTCTACACCTCTGGCCGGACAGGCGTCCCCAAAGGGGTTTTGCTCACGCACAGCAACCTGATGTTCCAGATGCAGGCACTGGGGCAACTGTGTCCCAGCCAGCCTGGTGACGATCAGCTTGGCTTCCTGTCTATGGGCGCCGTCCTTGAACGTTACTTTTCCCTCTACCGTGCGCTGGATCACGACATCGTCGTGCACCTCGGCAAAGGCCTTCCTACGCTACTTGACAATTTGCGCGAGATATCGCCGCACGTTGTGATGGCGGTGCCCAGGGTCTGGGAAAAACTCTATGCAACGGTATCCATGGGTGTTGCAGAAGGCACGCCCATGGAGCGATGGGCTTACGCCAAGGCAATTGCACTGGGATACCGCGTGGCGGCTTGCCGACAATCTGGCCAGGATGTACCGTTGGGGTTGAATCTCCAGTACGCATTCGCTCGCCAATTTGTTCTGAACCGGGTGCGCACCCTCATCGGCTTGCGGCGCGCGCGCCTCTTGGTGTCCAGCGCGGCGCCTATTTCTCCGGCCTTGACCCGCTGGTTTGAGGCTCTGGACCTGACCATGGTAGAAGCCTACGGTCAGACCGAATGCAGTGGCGTGGTCACCATCAGCCGCCCTGCTGAAGGCCCATCGGGCACGGTCGGCAAGGCGTTGCCAGGTACAGAGATCCGGCTTTCGCCCCAAGGTGAAATCCTGGCGCGCGGCCCGCATGTCTTCCGGGGCTACCTGCAACCGGTCCGGGAACAAGCGGGCAACTTGACCGACGGGTGGCTGCCCACGGGCGACCGTGGTCGGCTCGATGCAGAAGGTAACTTGCACGTCACCGATCGCATCGCAGACGCCATTGAGTTGCCGTCCGGGGTCCGAGTGTCGCCAGCGGACATCGAATCACGTCTCAAGCTCAGCCCCTACATTGCCGATGCCATTGTGCTTGGCAATGGACAGCCCCACCTGGTGTGCCTGCTGCTGATCGAGCAGGAGACCGTGGCGCGCCATGTACGTGAACGGAAACTGGTCGTCACCGGGTTTGCAAACCTGACGCGGGCTGCCGAGGTACGAGCCCTGATTCAGCAAGACATCGACCGGGTCAATCGCGAAATCGGCCCGCATGTCAGTGTTGGCCGCTTCGCCCTACTCGAGACAGAAATCACGGTGCATGACGCCGAGATGACCCCGACGCTCCAGTTGCGCCGCAAGAGGGTGCTGGATATCAACCGGTCACTGGTCGAGAGCCTTCTTGCGGGCCCGGCTGACTGATCATTCAACCCCACAATCAACAGGAGACAGCGCATGAAAACCAAGAGCCAGATATACAAAGATTCCCTGGACGCCTGGGGCCGTGGTGATGTGGAGGGCATGGCGGCGCCCTACCATGATGACATTGTTTGGTACCCGAACCGCTCCATGCGACCGGTCAAAGGCAAAGCTGCCATGCTGGAGTTCATGGCCAAGTTCGGCGCCGGCATGAGCAACCCCCACTACGACCAGACGCTCATGATCGAAAAAGACAATATGTTGTTTGTAGAGGGTACTGAGAACTACACCAAAAATGATCGGCAAATCAGCATTCCCTATGCGGGGGTGGTGGAGTTCCAGGGCGACAAGATCATCGCATGGCGGGACTACTTCGACCTCAAGTCGTTGGAAAAGCAACTGGCGGGGTGAGTCGGCGCCGCGTGCGTCTTGGTATGTCAGCTGCGCAGCCGCTCGCGCTTGACCACGATGCCGGCGGCGTCACGGTCCCAGGTATCTGCGGTAATGCCCTCCTTGCGCAACTCCGCTTTCTGGATCTTGTTGGTCGGTGTTTTAGGCAGCGAAGCCACGATGCGCACATAGCGCGGCACCATGAAGTGTGCCATGCGCGGAATCAGGAACTGCAGCAGCTCTGCAGGATCAATAAGGACACCAGGCTTCGGTGCCACCACCACCATCACATCATCTTCACCCCCCGGGTTGGGGGCAGGGATGGCCCCTGCTTCCTGCACCGCAGGGTGCGCCAGCACTTCGCGCTCGACCTCCAGGGACGAGATGTTTTCGCCGCGCCGCCTGATCGCATCCTTGGCGCGATCGACGTAAAAATAGTTGTCCTGCGAGTCCTTGCGGAAGACATCGCCGGTATGGAACCAGCCATTGCGCCAAGCCTTGGCGGTCGCTTCGGGCATGCCGTTGTAGCCGGTGGTCATGGCCCACGGCAAGTCGGAGCGCAAAATCAGTTCGCCGAGTTGGCCGACAGGTACCTCGATATCGTTCTCATCGACCAGACGGCATTGGATACCGGCGCGTGGCTTACCGCAACTGCCGAAGGCACGCGTGTTGAGCTCTGCCACCAGGGGCACCGAGACTTCGGTCATGTTGAACCCGGTCAAGTAGCTAAAGCCGTACCGCTCCGCCAGGGCAACAGTTTGCGGTGTTACCGGGCCCAGCGTCACGATCGAGAGGGGGTTGTCCTTCTCGCCGTCACTCGGCGGTGCCTTGGCAAGAAATTCGGTCATCGCGCCGATCAGACCGGACGTGGTGGTGCAACGGTACTTTTTGATCTGTGCCCAGAAATTTCGGCTGTCGAAACTGTCCACAAGGTAGAAGGAGGCGCCACGAACCAATGCCGTGAAGATCGAATTCGTCCCGCCGACATGGAACATGGGCAGATTGACCAGGATCCGGTCGTCCGGCCCCATGTAGCCGTAAGACAGCACACCCGAAGCGTACAACTGCAGGTAGGACGCGAGCACGCCCTTGGAGGGGCCGGTGGTGCCCGAGGTGTAGATGATGCCGTAGATGTCCCAGGGCTGAACTTCGGGTACCGGGCCCAGCGCTTGGGCATCTCCGTCCAAGGCAGACGGCGGAAGCAGGGTGCGGCCGCCGGGTGCAGGGCCACTGTAGTCGCCCGACACAATGATGGTTTGGACCTGTGCCAGGTCCACGTCATGCAAGCGGTCCATCAGGCCGGCATGGCAGACCAGCACCAGCGCCCCCGCGTTGCTGATCACGTGCGCCAGCAGGTTGCCACGGAAAGACGTGTTGATCGGGCAGTACCGGGCGCCCAGATAGTTGGTCGCAAACCAGACCAGCACCATGGTCTTGCCGTTGGGCAGCCAAGCACCGACCGAATCACCTTGTTTGATACCGAGTTGTCGCAGGGCTTGGGCCGTGGCCAATACCTTGGCCCGGGTTTGCGCCCAGGTCCACTGTTCGCCGTCTTCGAACACTGCAAAAACCCGCTCCGGCGTGGTTGCTGCCCAATGGTCAAGCAGTGGACCAAGCACCGAGCGTTCCCGCGATGGCATAGCTGGGTTGAACCACGGGGGATTGAAATCACCTTCGATGTACATGGCGGATTCCTGATGATGGGAGAAGGGACAGCCCGGTGGAGACTGATTGGCAGACCCTCTCGAATTATGGTCCACAGCGCCGCCGGCCGGGTGGCACCAACATGACACAACGCCAGCCAAAGTGGCTCGGCATACTTTGAAAGTCCAAGCAAATGAACCTGCAGCAACTCCGAAAGATCATGGTCTTTTATGGGCGTTTCACGCCGAGCTATACCCAGATCGGTTACCGCACTCGCGCCTTACTTTGGCGAGATCCGAAACCTGACTTTGCCGGCCAGACCTGGCTGGTGACAGGGGCCTCTGGTGGCCTGGGACGATTCATGGCACTGGAGGCGGCCCGACTGGGTGCCACAGTCATTGCCGTTGCCAGGAATCAGTCCAAGCTTAATCAGGTCGTTGCTGATGCCCGGGCCATCGGAGCGGACCGAATTGAGACCGCTTTGTGCGATTTTTCGTTGCAGGCCGATACCCAGCGTCTGGTCAATGACCTGGTCGGGCACGGGCGCAAGATCGACGTGCTGGTCAACAATGTCGGTCTGCTCAGTCATGCACACCAGATCACATCCGAAGGACGAGAGCACACCTTCACCACCAACCTCCTGAGCCACTACGTGCTTACCGAAGGGCTCATCCGCGGAGAAGCCTTCAAGATGACCCGCCCGCTGGTGATCAACATGACTTCAGGTGGCGGCTACAACGTGGCACTCAGCACCCGAGCGCTCAACACGCTTGACCCAAAAAAATACAACGGGACACTGGCCTATGGCTGGCACAAGCGCGCCCAAATGGTGCTCAATCAGCATTGGCGCGACAGCTACGGTCAGCGCGGGTTCAATTTCTATGTGATGCATCCGGGATGGGCCGATACCGACGGTGTCAAGACCGCGCTACCGCGTTTTCGCGAAGTGCTTAAGACCGTGTTGCGAGATGCAAAGTCAGGTACGGACACGGCCATCTGGCTGGCCGCAGTGCGCCCTGGGCAGCGCGAAGAGGAAAGCGTTTGGTTTGATCGAAAGCAGCGTACCGCGCATGTATACCCCCACACCCGCACCAGCAAGGACACGCCTAAAACGCTGCTGGCTTGGCTGGAGGCCGAGGCGGGCCGCTTGACCTGACACCGCGGTGTCAAAGGGTACCCGGCCCCAACTCATAGCCGCCCTGCGGCAAAGTCTGCAATCCGCTGCGCGGTGTCGGGGTCGGCAAAGCAGGCCATAGCGGCCTCGCTCTCCAGCACCAGCGCGTTGGCCAACTGGGTTTGCAACTGACTGTTTAGCAGTCGCTTGAAGCGGCTGGTGGCCCCCGCCGAGCGGCTGGCCACTTGCGCTGCCAGCGTCAGCGCAGTGGGCAGCATGTCGGGCAAGGGCACCACGCGGTTGACGAGGCCCAGGTCTTTAAGGGCCTGAGCGCCATGGCGTTCGCCCAGCACAATCAGCTCCATAGTGCGCTGGTGGCCCAGGGTTTGCGGCAGCAGGTGCGTCACGCCGCCGGTTACAAAATGCCCCAGCGCCATCTCGGGGAAAAAACACACCAGGCTGTCGGCGGCTACCACCAGGTCGCAGTTGAGCACCCACTCAAAGCCACCGCCCACCGCGTAGCCGTGCACCGCGCCCACCACCAGTTTTGGTCCGAACATGATGTCGCGGGTGATCTGCTGGATGCGCTCGCAGTGCAGTGCAATGGCGGCCGGGCTCTCGGACTGCTGCTCAAATTCTTTCAGGTCGTCGCCGGCGCAAAAGGCGCGGCCGGCGCCGGTCAGCACAATAGCGCCGGTGGCCGGGTCCGCCTGCGCCTGCACCAGTGCGGCGTGCAGGTCCACCAGCAGGTCGCCGCTGATGGCGTTCAACCGCTCGGGACGGTTCAGGGTAACCACGCTGACGCGGCCTTCGGTACTCAGTTGGGCAAATGTCATGGGGGGTACTCGGTTGGGTGGGTGCCTGTCATCCCCGCGCAGGCGGAGAACCATCGTAAGTGTCGGCGGTGATGCCATCCTGCTGCAGTCGAAATTTTTCGACCTTGTCGGTGGGGGTCTTGGGCAGGCTCTCGGCAAAGCGCAGGTAGCGCGGCACCATAAAGCGGGCCATGCGTGCGGCGCACCAGATGCTCAGCCCTGGTGCGTCTGGCCGCTCGCCGGGGCGCAGCACCACGCAGGCCATCACCTCTTCTTCGGTCAGCTCGCTGGGCACGCCGTACACGGCGCAGCTCAGCACCGCGGGGTGGGCCTCAATCACCTGCTCCACCTCGGCGGCAGAGATGTTCTCGCCGCGCCGGCGCACCATGTCCTTGCGCCGGCCTACAAAATACAGGTACCCATCAGCGTCCTGGCGCAGCAGGTCGCCGGTGTGAAACCAGAGGTTGCGAAAGGCCTGCAGGCTGGCCTCAGGCATGCCGTAATAGCCCGCCATCAGCAGGCCCGGCTCCAGCGCGCGGATCACCAGCTCGCCGGTGGCGTCTGGCCCCAGCGTGAAGCCGTCTTCGTCTTGCAGGGCCACCTCGAACGGGCCGATCGCCCGGCCGCAGCTGCCCACGCGCCGGGGTTCATCCAGCGGGGTGTAGATCATCACCCCAGCCTCGGTGGAGCCGTAGAGCTCTACCAGCCGGCAGCCAAAGCGCGCCTCGAAATCTGGCGCCCAGGCCGGCAGCGGCACGCCCCAGCCCAGCCGCGCCACGTGCTCACGGTCGCTCGGCGAGGGTGGTTGCTTCCACAGCATGGTCAGCGTTGCGCCCATGAAATCGAACACCGTGGCTTTGAAGGCCCGCATCTCGTCCCAGTAGCGCGAGACGCTAAAGCGCTCGCCGATGGCCGCCACCCCGCGCAGCAGCAGCGCCGGGGCGATGGTCATCACCGCCGCATCCAGGTGGTACATGGGGTAGGGGCAGTACAGCACATCGTCCGGGCGCAGGCCCAGCCCCGCTATCACCAGTCGGGCATGACCCAGCACAAAGCGGTGCGGAATCATTGCCGCCTTGGAGCGGCCGGTGGTGCCCGAGGTGTACAGCAGCAGGCAAAGGTCGGCAAAACCCACTACCGGGCGCGGCAGCGTGCTGGCGTTGGGCGTGATCTGGCGCAGCACTGCGTAGGGCAGGCAGGCGGGCGAGGCTGTTGGCGGGCCGGCGGCCGGCCCGTTGTCGCCGGTCAGCACCACTTGGCTGATGCGCGGTAGCGCCGGCAGCACCTCGGTCAGCGCACTGTAAAGAGTGGCGTCCGTAATCACCAGTCGGCTCTGCACCAGGTCAATCGCGTCGCGCAGGGCCGCGCCGCGAAACGCGGTGTTGACCGGCGCCGTGACCGCGCCCAGCTTGGCCAGTGCAAACCACAATACGGCAAAAGTAATGCAGTTGGGCAGCAGCAGGCTGACGTTGTCCCCCTGGCCCACGCCCAGCGCGTGCAGGCCGGCGGCCACCCGGTCGGACTCGGCATCGAGCCAGCCGTAAGTCCATTCGCCACTGGCCATGCGGATGAAGGGCTGGTCGGGTACATCGGCTGCGGCCGCGCGCAGCGCATCCCCTAGCGAGATAGGCAGGTCGGCCAGCAGGGCAGAGGCGGGTTCTGGGCGCATACAGTGAATATACCTGCGGCACCTGTGGTGGCCATGGCGGCCGGCGCGGCAAAAAAGTCAAACCGCTATTTAATCAATAGCTACATCCTCAATAACCACGTGGCCTAGAGCCGTATTTGACATATAAACTTGAGCACCTTGAGGCAGCTGATTTGCGCGCTAGCTGCGCCGGGCTGCCGCAGGTTGAACCCGCCTCGGGAGGGGCTGGCCACCGAATAGTTGTAACAGGCGGTGGTCAAGCGCCAAAAGTCTACCGACCATATGGAGCCAACCACCAATCGGTAGGTCAGCCATGAGCACCGCGGTGACCGTCGCCCGCCCGTGGGCACTACTGTTCAAGATAAAGCTCAGACAATCGGGTGCGCTGGGGCTGTTGCAGCCCCAACTCTTGGCTCAAATAGTGATCTATACCACCGAATTCCGTGTCTATGGTCTCGTAGGCGGCTGCCAAAAACGCTTCTTCAGCACGACCTAAAGCGGTCGTGACATCGGCGGGCAAGTTACCGGTGGCCGACGGATCGACTCTCCACAGCAGGTTTGTGAGCATGTAGTCCTGAAACACAATTTCGCGTGAGACGCCCAGCGTGCTTAGGACCAAGGCCGCTGCGAAGCCGGTTCGGTCTTTCCCGGCTGAGCAGTGAAAGACCAAGGGTGTCGACTCAGCCAACAGGAGCTCAAAGAATCGACGAAAGTGCCCAGCATGGTCGCGCACAAAACCGCGGTACAAATCGCACATCAGCTCTTCCGTGACCTGCCGATTAATAGGCTGACCGCCTTCAAGACGTGAGCGAAGCTGATAACCAATAGTGGGTTCGATGGGCAGGGTGTGGCGAAAAGCCCCTGTCAACAGTCCAGGCCCCGCTTTGGCAACTTCGTCATCACTACGAAAATCGACCACGCTGTGAACGCCGAGCGTTTCCAATTGAGCGAGGTCGTGGATCGTCAGTTGGCCAAGCTGGTTGGAGCGAAAGATGCGGCCTTGCCGAACCCGGCGACCATCGCTAGTGGTGTAGCCGCCAACGTCCCGAAAATTTGTAGCCCCCTTCAAGCGTGGGCCTTGAGCTAGGCTATGCCGGCTGTCTGTATCCGTAGGCATGGTTTTCATGCAGCCAAACGCTGCCCCGTTTCGCTGTTGAAGATGTGCAAGCAGTCCTGATCGATAAACAGTTCAACCAAGTCGCCGGGAGTGCTACGCCACCTGGTGGAGACTCGCGCCTGCATGGTCATGCGGTCCATTTCAAGATGGAGTAAGGTTTCCGAACCAAGGTGCTCAATGTGCCGCAATTTGGCGGCGATCGCCAGTGGTCTGATGCAGTCTGCTGAACTGACCCGAATGTCCTCTGGTCTGACGCCAACCGTGACCGCGTTGCCTGCCCCGACGCATGCTGGCTCGCCCACCAAAAAACCAGCGGTGGTCAACCGGCCCTGTGGATCTCGGTGGGCTGGCAACAGGTTCATTGCGGGGCTGCCAATGAAGCCTGCCACAAAGGTATTGGCTGGCCGTTCATAGACGTCCAGCGGCGCACCAATTTGTTGCACCCGACCATCCTTCATGACGACAATGCGGTCCGCCATGGTCATCGCTTCCACTTGGTCATGGGTGACGTACACCGCCGTGATTCCGAGCCGTTGTTGAAGACCTCGAATCTCGGCTCGCGCTGCTGCACGCAGCTTGGCATCCAAATTTGACAGAGGCTCGTCGAACAGAAAAGCTGCAGGGTGCCGGACGATAGCCCGGCAAACCGCGACCCTTTGGCGCTGACCACCCGAGAGCTGTTGTGGTCTACGGTCAAGCAAAGGCTGGATATCAAGCAAAGCCGCCGCCGCAGCCACTTCTCGCGCAATGTCGGCTGCAGGCATCTTGCGCATTTTGAGCGCGTAGCCGATGTTCTGAGCGACTGTCATATGGGGATACAAGGCATAGTTCTGGAACACCATAGCCAAATCGCGCGCCTTCGCCGGTAATTGCGTGATGTCTTGGTCACCCAAGTAAATAGCGCCAGCACTTGGCGTCTCAAGGCCAGCCAGCATCCGCAAGGTCGTGGTCTTGCCACAGCCTGACGGCCCAACGAGAGCTATGAACTCACCATCGGCAATATCCAAATCAAACCTCTGAACGGCGGTCAGCGAACCAAAGCGCTTTTCGATGCCCGCTAAGCGGATAGTTGCCATGGTGGATCCTGAGTGGTTATCTGCGATACGTCGAATCTAGTTTTGATTTATGGCCGCATCATGACGATCACTACTGACTGAGGTCGGGCAAATCGATTTGTCGTTTGCTACGTTTCTAGCCTGTCACACCTTGGTCATCACGACGCGATTCAATTAATCGCGTTAAACGCACTACTTGCTTTTGTACCAAAAGGAAACAGACTATGCTACGAATTCTTCAAGTCTCAGATACGCACCTCAGTCGCACACACCCGCTTTTCCAGTTCAACTTTGAGGTGACGCTACGCGAGATCGAGACGCTTCAACCAGATCTGGTTGTCTATACGGGAGACCTCGCCCTGAATGGCCCTGACAACCCGGACGACGTTCAGTTTGCACATGAGCAAATCGCTCGGACCTCCTGTCCTTACTTCGCTCTACCAGGCAATCATGATGTAGGCTTGGTGCCGTTTGGTGGCCATAGCGAGCAGCTCGTCACGGAGGAGCGACTAGCCACTTTTGTAGCGGCATTTGGTAATGACCGCTTTGTCACCGACATGGGTGACTGGCGACTGGTCGGCCTGAACAGCCAACTGATTGGCAGTGGTCTCAGTGCCGAGGAAGATCAAATGACCTGGTTGACCGATGCGCTAGCCTGCGATTCAAAAGTAGCCGTGTTCATGCACTACCCCGCCTTTTTGCAAACAGCCGAAGATGAAGACGTTAGCCACTACGCCCTGTCAAGCGAACCGCGGCGTCAGTTATTGGAGGCATTTGCCGCAGCCGGTAACGTTCAATTGGTAGGTTCGGGGCACCTGCACCAATCTCGCTCGCTACTGCACGCTGGGATCTGTTTTGAGTGGGCGCCATCGTCCGCATTTGTTATCCCTGGCAACATCCTGGATACGTTTGGCGGCCGGCAGGCCACTGGCATGCTTCTGCACGAACTTAGTGATGCGGGCATCAGCACTCAGCACTTGGAGCCAGCATTGATGATGAACATCGACCTTCGAAACTGGAGCAAAGCCAGTCCGCACGGCTATTACCAAGTGGTAAAGCAGCCTTGGATGATTGGCGACCTACAGCCCAAAATCGCCGCCTAACCGCGTCCGATAGACCTCTGAATTTATTTACTCACCTTGACTTGACACACGACCACCATGAACAACACACTGCAACGCCGATCCTTGATCGCAACGATGGCGGCTATCGCCTTGATGACCCAGACCACGAACACTTGGTCACAGCCTATGCCGCCTTTGGGCAATAACAAAGTGACTATCACTTTCTACAACTACAACTTGGCCTCTGCCGGTCTTGGCGCTGATGCAACCAAAGAGCTGATTCGTGAATTCATGGCGGCCAACCCGGGTGTCACCGTCGAAGGCGTGGCAGTTCCCTCCAGTGACATGACCACCCGCCTGCAAGCTGACTTGGCGGCTGGCAGAACACCAGATCTAGCGCAGTTGGTGTTCAATGATCTGGACCATATTGTTCGTAACTTTGGTGTCCAAGCGCTGCAGGACATCGTGCCTGCAGCCGATTGGAAGTCACATACCGAAGGCATGGTCCCGGCTGGCCTTGAGCTTGCCGCTTTTGGCGGCAAGATGTATGGGCTCGCCTTCACCTTTAGCACACCCGTACTTTGGTACAACGCCGACCTACTTAAAGCCGCTGGACTTGACGCAGACAAGCCACCAAGCACTTGGGATGAAGTGAAGTCGGCGGCCTTGGCGGTCAAGGCCAAGACTGGAAAAGATGGTTTCTACGGCTCTTTCTACTCGCAATTTGACTGGGCCTTGCAGGGCTTGATCTTGTCTAACGGAGGACGGGTGTTATCGAAGGACCGCAAGCGATTGATGTTTGGTGAACCTGAGGCCGTCAAGACCATTGAAATGCTGCGCGACATGGTTGATGCTGGCGCACACACAACGGTCTCTGAAACGGACGTCATGGACAACATGCGCAATGGGCGCTTGGCGATGGTGTTGACCACCAGTGCTTATCAGCGTAGTTTGATGAATGCCGCCAAGGGAAAATTTGATCTGCGCGCAGCGAAGATGCCAGCATTTGCAGGCAAGCCTGCAGTACCAACTAACTCGGGTAGCGGCCTGTTTATCCTCGCCAAGGACCCACTGAAGCAGCGTGCAGCCTGGGAACTGATGAAGTTCCTGACGAGCAAGCAAGGGTACACCACGATCACGACCAAGATTGGCTATCTGCCTTTGCGACTCGACATCGTCAAAGACCCAAAATACCTCGCTACCTGGGTCGCGGAGAACCCGCTGATCATGCCTAACATTGAGCAGTTGTCACGCTTGCAACCTTGGGAATCCATCCCGGGGAACAACTACAAGCAAATTCAGAAGATTGAGGTTCAGGCCGTCAACGAAGCGGTTTTCGGTAAAGGAAATGTCGCTGCGATCATGCAGGATGCTCAAAAGCGAGCTCAGGCCCTGATGCCTCGTTAAGCGGCAGGTGACCCCATGACGACCGCCGCCATTGGTACAGCCATCACACGCCGAGTGCATCGTCCGGCGGTTGATACTTTTTTGATTCCTGTGCTAATGGCGGCGCCAGCCATGCTGACACTTGTAGTATGGATCTACTACCCTCTATTTGAGACGGCATGGTTGAGTTTCTTTGAGTGGAACATGATGCCTGGCGCTCCCAAAACATTCGTCGGTTTTGAGAACTACGAGCGCTTGCTGTCCTTGCCAGAGATGCCCAAGGCCACACTCAACACTATTTACTATACGCTAGGCCTGTTGCCCCTGACGGTCGCGCTGCCGTTAGCGGTGGCCATGCTCTCGCAAGGTTTACAGGGACCTTGGCGCAATGTGTACCGTGCCGCGATCTTCCTGCCGATGATCATGGCACCGGTCGTGATTGCGGTCATCTGGCGCTGGCTATTGAATGCCGAGTACGGCCTTGTTAATGTCATCCTAGCTTCTTTGGGCTTTGGCAAGGTGCAGTTCCTCAACAACCCAGACACTGCGCTGTGGACCATTTTGTTCATGACGGGCTGGAAGCTGGTGGGCTTTTCGACATTGGTGTTCGCTGCCGCCATCACCCAGATTGATAAAAGCTTGACCGAGGCAGCCCGCATGGACGGGGCCAGCGAATGGCGGGTGGCGATCGATATCGTGATCCCGCTCATCTCACCCTCGGTGCTATTTATTGCCATGCTGACCGTATTGCATGGTGCGCAATGGAGCTTTGCCTATATCAATGTACTGACTAAAGGTGGGCCTTTGCTGGCAACAACCAACCTGTTCTACCTGCTCTATGAATATGGCTTCGCTAACTTTGCCGTGGGTTGGAGTGCTGCTGCCGGCATGGTTCTCTTTCTTGGATTTGGCGTGATCGCTATCCTCTGCGGCAGGGTTCTGCAACGCCACGCCTTTCACCAGGGCTGAAACTGTCATTCATCAGCGTCCAATGTCACTCAAAGGTTCTTTATGCCAGCTTCCCCTTCGACGACAGCATCTCTACCCCAGGACGGTCCTGTTCGCTCCGAGGTGGCTAGCGCCAAGGTCCACCAGAGCCAACGTAACCTCAGCCTGCGCGCTCACGCTTTGTTGCTGCCCCTGAGCCTGGTTTGCATTTTCCCCTTGTACTGGATGCTGGTGACCGCTCTGCGCGATGAAGGGGATGTTTTTTCGACCACCCTGTGGCCAGAGAATCCGACCCTCGACAACTTCAGATATGTCGTCGGCGCTATTCCTCTGGGGCGCATGCTGCTCAACACAACACTGATGGCGGTCTTGACCACCGTGCTGCAGATCGTGACCGGATTGATGGCCGCCTATGTTTTTGCAAGCGCCCGTGTTTGGGCCGGCCGCCTGTTGCTGGTCAGCCTGACGGCGGCTTGGCTGATACCGCCGCAGGTGATCATGATCCCCAATTTCTTGCTTATCAATCGTTTGGGCATGATGGACACGCTGCAGGCCCTGGTCATACCCCACGCAGCTGCAGCCTTCGCCATTATGTTGTTGTACCAGACGATTCGATCTTTCCCCAAAGAGTTGATCGAGTCAGCGGAAATGGACGGCTGTGGTCACATGCACATTCTTTTTGCCATCATCTCACCCAACATCAGGCCTGTGATCGCCTCGGTAGCCATTCTGTTGTTTATCTCTTCCTGGAACGAGTACCTGTGGCCACTGCTCGTGACACGCTCCGCCGAGAACTCTGTCATTCAGATTGGACTACAAATGTTCCTTGGGGAGCAGGGTAACCAATGGGCTCCCCTGATGGCTGCGGCGACCTTGGCCTCATTGCCGATCTTGTTGATTTATCTGGTCTTACAGCGGCAGATTATTGATACCTTTGTGCGTTCCGGTTTGCGTTAGGAACGCCCTTGATATCGTTCATCGCAGAAAGTGTTGGCCAAATAACCCTCGCTGCAATGGGGTGCACAGACTGTTTCTAGGTCGCCACCGCCACCCGATACCCGATACCCGATACCCGATACCCGATACCCGATACCCGATACCCGATACCCGATACCCGATACCCGATACCCGATACCCGATACCCGATACCCGATACCCGATACCCGATACC
>CAMELV010000007.1 GCA_945925985.1 Comamonas sp. lk
TCCCCCGCCCTTTGGGCTCCTCCTTGATGCCGCTGCGCCGCTCAGCCCGTCACCACCTTGAAGACCTTGGCACGCAAACCGTGGCGTCCCTGGCTCCCAACCCTCCATCCCCGACCCACTTCGTCGTCCCCGACCTGATCGGGGATCCATGACTTCCTGGATCCCCGTGTTCACGAGGATGACGGGGAAGGTCGAGGATGACGGGCTAGAGGGGCATTCGGGTGTTCAGCCTCGCCAGCCAGGGAGGGGATGGCGTGCCTGGTGCAGCGGCATCAAGGAGGAGCCCGCAGGGCGGGGGACAGCCGCGGAAGCAGGCACGCCAGCCCCGCCCAACGCCAACGCCAACGCCAACGCCAACGCCAACGCCAACGCCAACGCTAAAAGCAAGCAGCCCGACAGAAGATCAGCGCAGCAAAATCAACCCCGTCCCCACCACCGTCAAGCCCGCGCCCAGCCAGGCCGCCGGCGCGGGTGGTCGGCCCAGGCGCAGCCACAGCATGGGCAGCAGCAGCACCGGTGACACCGAGGACAGGATGCCAACGGTGCCAACCTCGCCGTTTTTCAAGGCCAGGAGCACCAGCGTCATACCCAGGCACATGGCGACAAAACCATTCACGCCGGTCTGGGCCAGCACCGCAAGAGTGGGGCGCTGCAAGGGCCGGGCGGCGGCAAAACCGCTGGCCAGCAGCGCAAACTGAGCGAGTGTGGCCACGCTGACACGCACCGCCGAGGCAGCGATCGGATCGACACCGGGCGTGATCATGACGGGCTTGACGATGAGCGAGGCCAGCGCCTGGCACAGCGCAGCCAGCAGGGCCAGCAGCACACCTGCGCCAACGTGACCCTGATCGGCCTCCCAGGCGTGGTCGTCGTCCTGGCGCCGGCCAAGCAAGATGGCTGTCATCACACCCACCAAGGTCAGCGCGCCGCCCAATGCCGCCTGCAGTCCGATGCGCTCGCCCAGCACCACAAAACCCAGCACCGCGCTGAACGCCGCATGGGTGGCAAACAGCACACCGGCGCGGCGTGGCCCAAGCCGGTTCATGGCGGCAAACAGGGCCACATCGCCAACAAAGATGCCGACCAGCCCGCTCAACGCCAGCGGCCACCAGCTCTGCGGCGGCAGGCTGCGCCAACCGCCCCAGGGGGCCAGCGTGAGCGTCACACCCCACAGCATCAAGGCCACCAGCAGCATGCGCAAGCGGCTGAAGGCAAAAGCGCCCAAATGGCGCGAGGGCCCGACCGAGATCAGACTGCCGAGCGCCCAGCAGGCGGCGGCGCCCAGCGCCAGCAGGTCATAGGCGGCCGGCATCAGCCGAGGTCGGGGCGATCGACCAGCGTGCTCAGCGGCAAGCGGTCCAGCTCGGCCAGCAGCTGCGCCAGCGACCGGCCTGCCGCCTGCACCAGGGCGTCGCCCTTGGCGGCGGTAGCGGCGGCGGCATGGCCTACGGCCCCGGCCGGGTGGTAGTCCTGCGTCTGCCAGCCGAGTTTGGCGCTGCGGCCGTTGCCCAGAATGGGGAACTGCTGCGCGCGCGCCTGTGCGGTCGAGGCAAAGTGGTGGGCCTGGTCCATCTGCACCCGCTGTAGCGCCAGGGCCAGCATCATCGAGGTCTCGATCTCACCGCCATGGATGCCAAAGCGGTGCTCTTCGGCGCTGAACAAGGCGTTCAGGTCCTGCCCCTGCGCGTCATGCAGCGGCAGGTTGAACCAGCTGCAGCTGTACACCAGCAGGTTGAGGCGGGCGCGCAGGTCGCGGGCCACCAGGTCCATGACACTGACCTGCCCGCCGTGGCTGTTGAACAGCAGCAGCTTGCGCACGCCAGCCGCCGCCACCGATTCGCCGATCTCTGTCCACAGCCGCAGCACAGTCTCGGCTTTGAGCGTGAGCGTGCCGGGAAAGCGGGCGTGCTCGGGGCTCAGGCCCACGGCCTGGGTAGGCAGGAACAGCACGCTCAGTTCAGGCGACAGATGCGGCAAGCTGGCGGCCACAATGCCGTCGGCCAACACCGTGTCCACGCTGAGCGGCAGGTGCGGCCCATGCTGCTCGGTGGCGGCCACCGGCAGCACGGCGATGGTGCGGGCCGGGTCCAGTTGCGCAAAGTCGCGCGTGCACAGATCAGCCCAAAAGCGGGAAGGCAGGGTCATGGCGTGATCATAGGGGCGTTTGCGCCCAGCCCGTGCTGCTGCTGGCGAGGCACCAAGCCAGCGCTGCTGCGCGCGGCGGGTGGACCCTGGGCCGGCAGCACAGACAGCAGGGCGCGCGGCCTAGCGCGGGCACCGCTGGCCAGGTAATCGGCCAGCAGGGCGTCGAGCACGCTGTCCCGCACCAGGTGCACCACCTTCGGATCCTGGCCGGGCTGTGCGACCAGATAGTCAAACAAATGGTCCACCAATGCCTCAGGGCTCAGGCCGCTGGTCTGGCCGCTGTGCTGCCACAGCCAGTCGCTCCAGGCCAAAAACGCGGCAAAAGGCGACGGGCCCTGCAGCAGCAGCGCCAGCGTGCGGCTGAATCTGCCCGAGTTGGCCACCAGGTCCCAGTAGCGGGCCAGCCGCACAAAACGCTGCACCTCGTCCCGGCTGAGCACCGAGGTCTGCTGAACGGCATAGGGCGGCTCGGCGTCGTAGACCATGCCCCAGGCCTCGGTGTGGCGGGCGATCGGCGTGCCTCGCAGGCGCTTGAGCAGGCCGAGCTGGATCTCATGCGGGCGCAGCGCGTACAGGGTGTCAAAACCCTGGGCAAAACTGGCCAGGGTCTCGCCGGGCAGGCCGAAGATCAAGTCGGTGTGCAGGTGGGCTTGGGACTGAGTCACCAGCCAGTCCAGGTTAGCCAGGGTTTTGGCGTGGTCCTGGCGGCGCGAGATGCGTTGCTGCACCTCGGGATTGAAACTCTGGATGCCAATTTCGAACTGCAGCACGCCAGGTGGAAACTGCGCGATCAGGGCCTTGAGCCGGTCGGGCAATTGGTCCGGGATCAGCTCAAAGTGCACAAACAGGTCCGGGGCTAGTGCGTGGATTAGTGGCGCAGGCGGCAAGCGATCCAGGAAAAACTGCAGGATTCGCGCCGAGGCCTCGATCTTGAGGTTAAACGTGCGGTCCACAAACTTGAACTGGCGTGCGCCGCGTTGGTAGAGCTGATCCAACTCAGCCAAAAACGGGTCCAGTTCAAAGGCCCAGGCGGTCTTGTCGAGTGAGCTCAGACAAAACTCGCATTGCATTCTTATGTAGAATTCCACTGTTCATGTGTATGTATTTACACTCAAATTCTATAGCTACGCAAAGAAAAAGAGAAAAATAGGCTGTTCATGAACACTAGTTTCGCACTCCAACCCCCTGCACTATGCGCCGAAGCCTCTACAAGACGGTTACTAGCCCAACTGATCAGGTGGAAGTCCGGGCAGCCAAACATCCGTTACTGCCTGAGCCTACATCGGCTGCAGCGATTGAATCCCTTGCCGACAAGCAAAACTTGTCGTACGTCCTGTGCGGCACTTACCGAATTGCGGCAATCAAGTACCCCGATCCTGAATAGGACGACCCTGGAATTCTCCTTACCCTGAGTTATCAGCGAGCAAGTCTGTGATATCCACATTCAATGCCTGCGCCAACTTCTCGATGTTGTCCAACGACACGTTCCTTTCGGATCTCTCCACCGAACCAACGTAGGTTCGGTGAAGGCCACCTAGGTCAGCCAGCGCTTCCTGGGACATGCCGAGTCCCGCCCTCAGACTGCGCATGTTCGATGCCAGACGATTTCGAGCAGAAACATTCTTTCTTACCTGCGTACTCATGCAGGTAGCTTCTTGCTATGATGCTTTTGCGTCTACAGACTTTAAGTAGCATTTTGCTCATGAATAAACTTTATGATGACAGAGATCGCTTGGCAGAACTTGCCCGGAATGGTTTTGCCCGGATGTATCTGCCCTGCGACCTGACCGACGAGTCCTTAGCATCGCTTGCCAACGATCTGCGATTACTTCAGGGTAAAGGTGAGGCTGATGAGGGATACCCGGCCGCCTTTGAACGCATCTTATATCTGCTTAGCGAACTCTTTTTTTTGCAAAGTGAGAAACTGACCGGTAAAAGCGAAGCCAGTTTCACGTTGAGCCAGATGCACCATTGGCTGGGCAGGCTTAATCACTACGTCCAGCGAGAAATCGTGTCTCGAGTGAACAAACAGCCTTGCCCGCAAGACACGACAAATCTGCTGGCCGAACTAAGCGAGCACGTGTTGACTACGCGAACTCAATAACGGCACAGATCCACTTAGCTTTTTTAGGGGACATGACAATGGCTTACACCGACTTCGATGATTTGACCAATCTCACCACCGACGCGACGCCCGAATCAGCGCTGCCCTGCAACTTGGCCGACGACGTGCTTCAGTTGATTTCCAATGACCTGAAGCAGGTGGCTCTTTGCAGAACAACGACGCTCGATGCGTATCCGCGTCGGACCAACACCATACACCTGCTTAGCCAACTGATCTTGCCCAAACTAAAGCACATCACTGGCGAGGAGAAGTACGAAATGTCGTGGGAAAGAATTGACCACTGGATGGAACGGTTTCAGTATTACGTCGAGCGTGAAATTTTGTCGCGTGCCAATGAGACGTCAAGCCGGGCAGACACCGAGCAGTTGCTGGCAGAACTTGAGGAGGAGGTGTTTCCCAGTCCTTACGAAGCTCTACTGGCAGCAACTACAGGACCAAAATTGTCTCGGTGAGGCAGTGTGTCCGAGAGGATGAATTGCAGGTTCGTGCTAGGTAGCCAATAGCCTTAAATCAAAAGTGCAAAATTTATGTTGTCCAAGAGTCTTCTGGGACTGATAGAGCGCAGCTCAATGGGCAAAGGCAGGGCTGTTCATTTTTGACAAAGGGTATACCCTGATAAAAATGAGATTTTTACGACGGAGAATTATGGGGGCAAGTGGCAAAAATCCCGCCAACCTGAGATTAGAGATGAATTAAGCCCAAATCTCAGAATTTTTAAAGCAGTCTATGGGTGGCTAGTTATCAATTACTAAATTTTATAGTTTAAAAAACTTATAATTTTATACATAAATGAAGATAATATCAATTGCCATTCTTGCGATTGCTACAATGCTAAACGCGCACGCATTCAGCAATAACCAAAATTCGATTAATGGCCTCTTGCGTATTTACGGCTATCTGTTGGGGCAAGACAACTCATTGAAAATAATTGAAGAAAGTTATCCCGAATTAAAGCAAAGCGCAAATATTTCTCGCTTAAGATTCGAATCTTCTTATCCGCGTTTAAAAGAAAAAGCTTCAGAAATGATAATCGCTTTGGGCGGAGAGCAGGGAAAAAAAATTATTGAAAATATTAATGAGAAGATGGCTGAGCAACCTCCAAAGACCTTTCTCAAAAATCAAGCAATGTTATTTTTGCTAACTGTTTCACTTAGATCCGAAGGAAAATTTGATGATAAGTCAACGGGCGAACTTATGCTTGCACTTAATTATTTTGATAACCCCGAGAGAGAAATCAGTGATAAAAAGTACAAAAAGTTTAATACAAAAAATGAAATTAAAGCCAAGGGGTTGGACTTAAATATTATTTTACCAACATCTTGGTCTGAACAAGAAGGGAGCTCGCCAAATACAATCAAAAGTTGGACTTCAGAGGCTGGACTCGGTATATCGATGATAAATTTGCTTGTTCGGAATACTGATGATACTAGGACAAAAGCTGAGGTGCGAAGAGCGGTAGAGCGAAAAGAACTTGATAATATGGTTCACCCCAAAGCAGTTGTTAATAAAATAACATATGCAGAGGTTGGCATGCAACCAGGGTGGTATGCGGAAACAGAAATTCAACTCCAACGACTTGATCTGGACCTGTACACCATTAATAAAAATTTGTATATATTATATGACGGGAAGATAATTGAACTTGGATGCGCCAGTTTTGGATTGCTAAGTAAAAAAGATCAACTAATAAAAGAATCAACTAGAGTCGGAGATCTTTGCCGCCTAGTGTTTTTATCGCTTATGATTAATAATTTATATCAATAAATTTACAGTTTCCGGGCTAATTCATGTCTTTTGTGATGTGTTTTTCACATGTTATTGACTCATCACGATCAAAGTGGTAGTGCTTGCTATTTTAATTTCAAGCAATATTTAAATGTAAGAAAATATAGCTTTTCAGAATAGGGGAGTTGTGTGAAACGGTTAATTATTCGTGCAATATCAGTATTATTTTTTTTGATTTTTATAGCTGCCATTGTTTCGCAATTGGGGCTTGCCTACATCAGAAAAAATGAAGATGGACCCCTAATGGCATTCACTCAGATGTTATTGAATCCTAATTTAATTATTTCGAATCCACAGGGCGCTTTTTTTATTTTCTTGAATGCCTCTTCTTTATTGTTTTTCATTTGGATTTTCTATGCTATTGGTAAAAAGTTGTGGAAAGAAAGCATGCCTAAGCATCCTCTATAAAGCCTTAGTTTATCCTTTTGGAAAATGCTTCAGTCAGCAAAGCTGCACGAGCATGACCCATGGGCTTATCTCAAAGACGTGTTGACGAGACTGCCTGGACACATGAACAGCCGCATCGGAGAACTGCTGCCACACCGCGGGCAACCGCAATCCTGAATCTGCGGCACGGTCAAGGTGCCGTCGCCAGACGCTTACGACCAGCCTCGGGTATTTGAGTTTGCTTAGTGTGCATGTGTCCACCTGTTTGTTAGTGGACACCATGCTCCTTAAAAATGTCGCTCTTGGGTAGTGGGGTTCGCCGGGCGCTTACCAAAAATCGGCGCCTAAGTCAAATGTAAGTCTGTGCGAACACACAGCAGACAAAGACTCAAAAAACACCTCCGCTGAAATAGATGAATTGTCCGGAAAGGGTGAAGGTGAAGGTGAGATGTTATTAATATTGCAGTGATTTACTATCGAGCAAGTGCGTATGTGGACTCAATTTTGTATGGCATTAAAGTTCCGCCTCGGTAGATTGGAAATGCAGTTTGTTTAAAGAACTCGTCCTTGATGTCTATATCGACGCGAATAGTGTTGCCGATTAAATTTGAATTGGTGGATTCAATCGTTTCACTAGTACATATATAAGTGTCGTCCTTCTTTCCTGCGCAATCGAATTTATATTTATCATGAGAAAAAACCCCGTCTTTACGTCTGCATGAGATGGATAAAATCATTTGATTTATATCTGCATGGCATTCATTATCATTTTGAATTCTTGACATTTCATCTTCAAAAAATATCTCCGTCTTTATAAGCTTCATTACACTTTTTTTGCTGATTTTATTGAAATCATCATCAGTTAGCCTGGGGGTATTAACTGTAATTCTATTTTTTTCTTGTAAAAATTCTTTTACACTAAAATCTCTTACATACAGAGTCCATGTGTAGTTGACTTTATTGTCAACAAATGCAGTGCCGGATTCATTAATTTTCATGTGGCCTCCCATCATTATGGTGCTACTCCAAAGTGGAACAGGGGGGAGTTCAATCACGCTTTCGGGAAATTGATAGTCGCAATTTTTTGCTACGATAGAATTTAATTCTGAAATTTTTGGCAATCTCCAATTGCCCGGTGGTGCCCATCTAGGTATTTTTTTTACTGAATTGAAATTTTCAGATGGTAAGGTCTGTGCCTTAACACATTTTCCTTTTTCTGTATAAAGTGCTGGACATTTATGCCAAATTAGAAGTTGCTTGTAGTCGTAAATTTCATTCTCAACTACTTTATACCACTCCGTATTTTTCCAAGGATCATTACACTGGTTCTTATTTTGCTGACTAAAAGCATTAGTCAAATAGAATATTAAAAATAATGTAGCTATGAATTTAAATTTCATTTCTAATACACCTTAAAACTGCAACAATAATCTGAGTAAGACACCGAATTAATCATGAACTTAACTGTGATGCCGTATTGACTGCCGTTTAGACCGTCTATACACAGACAACAACTTCTTTCGCAATCTGCTTGATGCTCACGCCATTCTCTAGAAAAAGTTGACTCGAAGTCCGGAAACTACCGTTCATGTTCGTGGATCGTCCTAACTTGACACCTCTTACCTTTGCACGATTCTGAAGTGCGACTACTCATTCACGAATCAGATTGCGTTCAAATTCTAACGTCGCACCGATGATGATGAACATCATCCGATCTGCGAGCCTAGACCTTGTTGCGTGGACATTAAATCCAATTAGACCAGTCTAGATGATAGGCCTTGCTGAGGTTAATTTGACAGTGTCGACCCTCAGCCAAAAAGACTCGGCTGTCAATCCCCCAGAAGGGGGATTCAACGTAAGCTCCTAGCGAACCCCACTACCCAAGAGCGACATTTATAAGGAGCATGGCCCGTAGCCGAACCTCGTCTGCAGCAGTGGACGCCAGGATGTCACGCTGGCGGTCAATGGCAGCCACCACACACTGCCCGTCCGGGCAATCACGCTCTGTCGAGTAGGCGCAGCTATTCTCGGGGAAGTTGACGTAATGCCAAGCTGCCGTCGCAGGGCTGCGGTGCTCGTCAGCCCAGGTGGAGATGCGGGCCAAAGTCTGTCCTGGCTCCACTGCCAACAGGCTATCCAATTCTCGTTTGGCCTTGGCACTGAGCTGCGCCTGAGCCAGATTGGCAACCACCTGATGGCCCTGGCCACCCCAGGCCTGCACGGCGGTGGGAAGTAGGACCAATATCAGGCTGAGCCACCCCGCCAGCAGCGACAGGGTGTTGCCGCACAGGAACTGGCGCGTGGATCGAATGTCATCGGCCAAGGAAAACACCCAGCGGTAGGATAGCCATCACTACACAAAGCACCGAGCCGGCGCCGCCCTCCATTGCATACTTAAGCTCAAATTGTCGTACCAATGACGCCACAATCTTTTGCCCGTACTCACCACGGCCACCCAAAGTCCATGAAGTGCCGCTCTTGCTCAGGTTCAGGGTGAGTCCCTTGAAGATGCGAATTCGCTTTTGAAACCGGAAACCCATGGTGTGACCCCCTCTGGCCTGTTACTTGGCCGGCAATTAATGCGTCATTATGGGTGGTGGCAGGCTCACTTGATGAGCTTGGCGGGGACCTTTGGAGGGTGGACGGGCTTGGATTGGTGAGTGGTTGCCAGCCAGTGTGGTTCTAGTGGGTGTGAATAATCGTCCGGGCGACCAAGCGCGAGCCAGACCTGTTTTACACAAACCGCTACGTCACGCACGTTGAGAAGGAACTCTTCAGCTGAGAGATACATTGCTGGTCAGTGTGCGAATTCCTGCGAATTTGACCAACCAGCCGTGCTCACCCAAATGGAGGATACTCTTTTGGCTGCAAGTTGCATGATGAAAGTTTGAGTGATTTAACGTCTGAATTCACCGGCGCTGCGGGGTTTCATCGCGCAGCGCCGGTGGAATGATGGGTTCGGCGTCTAGACTGTGAGTCCTGCGACAACATTCGCAACGAGCGTGGTGTACGCATTTGCTCCGCTTTCAGTAAGTTGATGGCCTTCACGCTTGAGCCACTCTTGACCGAGCGTGACTTTGAAGTCGTCGATTCGGGTCAGATAGCACCAATAAACGTCTGAGGCATTGGTTCGTGGTTCGTATGCGAAGGTAGTTGCCGCAAACTCTAATTGGAGCGGACGCAAATTGGAGCCAATAACTGTGTCGAACTGCCCGACTTCCTGTTGAGCGTGGACATTACCAATCTGTTGTCGTCCCGTAATGCGGATCGATTTAACCCAGTTGCGAGTGAACCCAGGATTCCCATTTTGGGTGTTCTTCTTTTCTGCAATATGTTTTCGCACTGGCCCTTGGTAAGCATGAAGAAGATATCTGCCGCATTGACTTGGTTGGCCGATCTGCTCGGGTGGAAGTGCCACGAGTCGGATGATGTCTTTAAGCAATGTGAGTGTCACCTTCAGTTTGTCGACTGTCGGATTGCCATCGCCGTTGAGTTTGAAATACTTTGCCTCAAGCCAGTTGTGCTGAAAGATTCCATACTGCGCAAGAGCTGGGGTCATGATGTTCATGGCGCCGAGATCTAAATGCAGATCTGCTCGCTTGCCGGGAGCGGCAGGGTACCCCACCTCGGAACGAAGGCATGAAATGGGATTGTTGATATTTCTACCGTTAAGTTCCTGCAACACAGCCATTGAAAAAGCCGACATGAGGGTGCCCTCATAGTCAAAGTGTTGGTACGGGAGGCCGGTCAAGAACTCAGGGAGAGAGACGAATGCTTGTTCGTAGAGCATAGGATCAAGACGCCGAACGTCTGAATTGAGCGGGCTGCGCGGCTTTTCGCGCAGGTCCGCTCGAATGATGGGATAGCCGACTCGCGTTCAACCGAGTTGTTTGGCGATCCATTCGTGAACCCCTGTGGCAAGCTGTGCGAGAAGTGGAAATACGAGAAACGAAGCGTGAGCTGCTTCTGGCGATACAGGATCAACACTTGATGGGTGTCCAGCATCATTGCGAACAGCACGAATTTGCTGTGTGAACGCGGGCCAATAGGCTGAAAATTCTTCGCGTAACTCGCGTGGCAACGTAGTCTTTCGACCGTCGACAAACTGCTGTAGCTCGTCGAGAACGGATTTGATCCGCCAATCGTTCAACTTCGGAGCAATGGGCTGACCCAATTCGCCGAGGCGCTGAATGAGATGATCACGCAATTCGAGGACCATGCTCTCGGTGGCGCCACCGATCATTACCGCTGCTGCCTTGTAGTGACCACCGACGTAACAGTTCAGGCCTTCTACAAGGTACGACATTGCCACTGGAGTTAATGGCGCAAGCGAATGCAAGTAGGCCAAGTAACCTGCGGGGTTCGCAGGATCACGGCTAAGGCTCGCAAGCGCACTCTTTCCTCGCCCCGTGACATGGCAGAACGGTGGGCTGGTGTTACTGAGGTTGTGCCCCCAGGAAAGGTAGCCTGTGTTGAAAAGCCCAAACCACTCCGCAAGTACGGCCTGCTCAAGCTCGATGTCGTTGATGATGTTGAGTCGTCGACTGACCCGCGTGAGGACTGTGTCCTGCTGAAGGCTTCCGTCGAGAGGTGTGCGTGGTTGCGCTGCCTGGATTTCCTCAAGCAGTACTTGGCGAATTTCTTGGAGCGTAGGTTTCGACATGGGTTTGAGGCGCCTAACGTAATGTCCATGTCAAGACTTGCAAAATATTCTGGCCACTGCGTATTTGTCTGGTAATGACATCCTCCTGAAAGTGGCTTGCAGCCTTGCTTGCGACGGTTTTACCTGAAATTTATACAGGTATAAAAATTCCGAAAAACCCCGCAAACTGTTTTCTCTGATTCTAGGGTCGAAACGCAAAAATCTTGAAACTGGAAGTCCTTCTCGAAGGGCAGCGCGGCCATGCCGGATTACAACACGCTCCATACCTGACGTTCATTTCAGATTGCCGGTTTTTGAGGAAACGACTCTACTTCAGTCCGTACTAGCCGATGGCCTGCTTAGCATTGGAACAGTCGCAGGGGTTCAATTGGAATGACTGGTAGGGTTTGGATTGGCATCGGTGGTGGCATTCACTGGATGTCATTACGGAAGCCGGTTTTGATCCTAGGTTCGATAATGCGTGCATGGTTGCCTCTCACGCCCCCGCTATTGTCCTGACCACCCTCAACGCAAAGTACATCCACGCCTCGCTCGGCCTACGCTACCTGCTGGCGAATATGGGGGCGCTGAAGGGGCAAACCGTGCTGCAGGAGTTCACCATCGCGCGCAAGGCATGTGAGGTGGTGACTGAGTTACTGGCGACTCTGGGTGAGCCAGTATCGGGCACTGTGCAGGTCATCGGGTTTGGCGTCTATATTTGGAACGTGACCCAAACAACCGAAGTGGTGCGCTTGCTCAAGAACCAGCAACCTGGGGTCAAAGTGGTGCTGGGTGGGCCAGAGGTCAGCCATGAACTGGGCGAGCAGGAGATTGTCAGCATGGCCGACCATGTGATTACAGGCTGGGGTGATGTGAGTTTTCCCAAACTGTGCCAAGCGCTCTTGCACGGGCCGCAACCGTTGATGAAAGTCATCACGGGTGAGGAGCCGCCGCTCGACGACATCGTACTGCCCTACGCCGAGTACACCGATGCCGATCTGGCGCACCGCCTCCTCTACGTCGAGGCATCTCGCGGGTGCCCTTTTAAATGTTCGTTCTGCCTGAGCTCGCTCGACAAGACCGCCTGGGCGTTTAATCTGGACGCTTTCCTGGCCGAGATGGAGGGCTTGTACCAGCGCGGTGCGCGCAATTTCAAGTTTGTGGACCGCACGTTCAACCTCAAGATCGATGCCTCGGTGCGCATCCTGCAGTTTTTTCTGGATCGGATGACGGACGATTTGTTCGTGCATTTTGAAGTCGTGCCCGACCAGTTACCGGATCGGCTGAAAGCCATGATTGCGCAGTTCCCCCAGGGGGTGCTTCAGTTTGAAGTGGGCGTGCAGAGCTTTAATACTGCGGTTCAGCAACGCATTTCGCGCAAGCAAGACAACGACAAAACCGCGCTGAATTTGCGCTGGCTGGTGCAGGAGTCCAACGCGCATCTGCACACCGACTTGCTGTTTGGACTGCCGGGCGAGTCGCTGGAGAGTTTTGCAACGGGCTTTGACCGCCTGTACGCCTTGCAACCGCACGAGATTCAATTGGGAATTTTGAAGCGTCTGCGCGGCGCGCCGATTGCCTGTCGCACCGTGGAATACAGCATGGTTTATGACCCCGAGCCGCCCTACACCGTGCTCCAAACCGGAGCCGTGAACGCGGACACGATGCAGCGCTTTACGCGCTTCTCGCGCTACTGGGATCTGGTCGCCAATTCGGGGCGTTTCACGCAGACGCTGAAATTGTTGCTGGGCGAAGGGGCCGAGACTTGCGCAGATGAACCTAGCGATGGAGGAGTTGCCCCAGCCATCGTGGTGCCACCTTCGCCGTTTTACGCGTTCATGGGTTTTGCCGACTGGCTCTGGCACAGCACCACCAAAACCAGTGGGCTGACGCCAGAAGTGCTGGTGGATGCGCTGTGTGACTACCTGATCGGTCCATGTGCTTTACCTTTGGACCAAGTTCAACGAACCTTGCTGGCCGACTATGTGGCGAGTGGCGCCCGGTCTAACCCGCGTGCGCTAAAAGGCCTGTTGCCCAAACGTGAAGCACCCCCATTGTTTGGCGTAAAAACGCTGACGAATCGCCAGGTGCTGCACCAGGCGGTTCGCCAGAATGTGGACTGAACCAATAACACCACCGGCTACCATGTCAGGATGGCTGCGGGGCGCTATCATTTTGCAGTCCTGGTCTCCTCTGCCCTGTGCAACGTAATCAACCTTGCGGTAGGGCCCATATCAGGAGTCTGCTTAGGAAAGCCGACTGAAGTCCGAGGTAAGGCTATTCAAGGTGACCACACCGTCTGGAAGATGAAAAATGGCCACCCTGCAGCAATCCACATCGATGGTTTTGATAGGCCGGTCAGGGCAGAGTGCTTGATATAACCAAGATTAAAAAGTCTAGCTGATTAGGATATGCGCTCTGGCAAGGAAATTATGACCTAGGTCATAATTTTCGGATCAAAGTCTAGCTGATTGGGATATGCGGTCTGTTTTGGTCCTTTAATCATTCCAACAATCAACTAACCCCCGGCGCCCTGCGCCGACCCCTCTACACGAGGGGCAAACAACCTGCCTATCAGAAGGGGACAAGACAGCCGTTACGGTCTTCGCCCTACATGGGCTGCGCCCATAACGGGTCAGTTCCACGTAAAGCCGACCATTCTTCGATCTGCCGCCTTGGGCTGAGCAAGGGCATCCGCCAGCACTTCGCGCGATCCAATGAGCACCACTTGCCGCTCAGCCCGAGTGATTGCCGTATAAAGCCAGGACGGATCCAACATGCGTGATTGATAGATCGGCACAATCACCACTGGCGCTTGGCTTCCTTGCCCACGGTGGCAACTGATGGCATAGGCCAATTGAAGGTCCAGTAGGTCCAGATCGCCGAGCCGGTGGGGTTCGTCATACCCTTCAAACTGGGCCAGCAGCGTGCCTTCGTCAGGCTCAATCCTGGTAACTTCGCCCAAGAGTCCATTGAAGAGTCCCGTCGAATAGTCGTTCTTGAGGCAAACAACGGGCTCTCCCGCACTGAACCACTGCCCGAAGTGCCCTTTCATTTCCTCCAGCGCGTTACCGTGATGCCAGATGCCATGGAGCAGTGCATTTAGGGCATTGACACCCGCATCGCCTTTGTTTGTCGCAGTGACTATCAGAGGGGCCAGGTTGTTTGCACTCCTGATTTGCGCCCAGACCTTCTGAATTGAGGCTTGAAGACCCTGTCCACCATGCTCAAGGATTGATACCCCATCAAGCGGCCCGCTATATTGGGGCAGGTCAGGCATTACCCCGTCTCGAACCGCTGCAGCAACCACTGGAATTCCCGTAGCCTCAGTTTGGCGGTGAATTACCGTCAGGCGTGCCGTGATCGAGACATCGCTAACCAGTCGGTGATAGATCAAGCCGAACCCCACAGGGGGCAACTGCGCTTCGTCTCCCACCAGAACTAGCCTCGCACCATCCGGCATAAAGCGCATCAACGCATTGATATTCGTTAAGTCCAGCATCGATGCCTCGTCCACCAACACCATGCTGCAGTCGTTGATTTGAGCGAGTTTGGCAAGTTTGGCTATTGCCCTCTTTCTTTCTGGTGGTGTCAGGTCATCGTCCAATCTGCTTTCGATGGACTCGCGTTCTTCCAACTGCATGCGCAGCCTCGCAAGAGTCATGGCCAATCGACCAGTGGATCGACTCAGACGCAACGCTGCTTTTCCCGCTATGGCGGTCAGCACCAAGTTGCCACCAAATTGCTCCCACAGATCGCAAATGACTTTTGCCGTGGTCGTCTTGCCAACACCTGCACCTCCTTGAAGGCACGCCAGCGGACTGAAAACAACCTTCAAAACCGCTTCGCGCTGCTCCTGATGCAATGGATGCCCTCCCGCCCGAGCATCAAGCAACATTTGTTCAATGACCTTTGTTTTGGGGAACTTGACAGGGCTCTTTGAGACGCAGATCTCCCGCAGCCTTTGCTGTACCGAATCCTCCATGGCCGCACAGCCTGGTGCGCGCCACCAATTTTCGGTTACGAGCAAAATCGCTCCGTGCCGCTTTCCTGCAGCAATCGCATCGCCTATGAGCGCCGATTCCACGGAAACCTCCAAACAATTCACCAGTCCACTGGACAACGACTCCAATGTCCCGGCAGTGTGTCCGTTCTTGATGTGTGTTTTTACAACAGCGTCACATGCTCCGACCAGGCGGCGGATGTCACTGGATGGCGATTCAGCGCCTGCCTCGGCAAGTAACTTCTGCGCGAGCGGATCAACTTTCTTCCATGCAAGTAAGGGCACCAGGCAGTAAGGGTTAGCGATGAGTCTTTCAATTGCAGATTCACCCAGAATCTGGCAGACACGGCGCGCAATCGACAAGTCCTCGATTCCCTGGGCATCAAGCCACGCCAAGGTTCGCGTCTGCGCTTCTGCTTCTTTCCATTCCTGAACGCAGGCAGCCGCGAGTTGTGGCGCAAGATTCTTGCGGTCTGGAGCTATAACGGCTGCAATTGCGGGGATATTGGTTTCGTCGCTCAGGACAGTCCCAAGTCCAAGCCCAAAATGCTGCCACAACGCATTGGCGCGTTCTGGTCCGACCCCTGGCGCATGACTTGCTAGGAAGCTGGTGATCAGTTTGCCGGTGGGCATTTTGCGAGTCGCCTTGGTCGCATCGATTTGAAGCCCGTAGGCTGGGGTAGCCATCAAGGATCCTTGAACATCCCAGATGTCGCCTACAACGGGCTGGCCGAGCATGACCTTTGCCGATGCTTTCACCCGGATCATCACTCCGACCGATGGGTGCGACTGATCTTCAATCTTGGCACCGAAAATCGAGCCAAATGGACGGATGCTGACGACCGACGTAACGCTGACTAGCATTGGCCATCCACCCTCATCACCATGCCAGTTTCATCCCTTAGCTGTAGCTGGGAGCGCAGGGACTGGATTTCTCGCCTTTGCATTTGGATGACCGCTTCCCTTTCGGCTAAGGTAGCTGCCAAGTCATTGCGATCTCCGGTGACCCTGGCGATTCGATTGCGTACGGCGGCATCCTTTTCATCTCCTTCAGCACGTGAACCGATGGGAGCAAGGCCTTGCGCCTGTGCTGCGGCATTCACGAGCGTTCGCAGCTCATTGTGGTTAAAGAAGTGCTGCTCCTGCGAACGCTTCAGTCCCAAGGCTAAAGTCAACTCGCGAACGTTGATTTTTCCCTCAACAGTGGATGGAAGGCTAGGCTCGCGGCGAGTCGGCGACTGACTCTGGAATTCGGCCATGCGCGCCTCAAGCCAAGGCTCTAATTTTTCAAGAATTTCGGGAAGAATGGAGGGACGGGCCATTACTCCTTGTCCTTCCGGGCAGAGTGAAGGCTCGTCACCTTGGAGCTGACGGTCCTCTCCGACTTGGCTGTGATTTTCTTTAGTAGCTCCTCAGTCGGCACCCAGATGGCTTTCGTGCGCTTCACTACGTCGGCAGGAACCTGGTGGATCGACTTACCCTTATGGGTCGCGTCGATGATTTGGTAACCAAATCCAAGATCGGCGTAGGGCTGAACGTCATGCTCCGTCGCAAAGACGTTGGCGACGACCACGTGCTCGCCATCGGCCAGCGCCTTGCGTGTCTGCTCCAGGCACCATGCGTGAGCCAGCGACAGTTTGGCCTCATCAAAGGCATAGCCGTCCTCCGACTGGAAGAACTGATCCGCCTCGAAGTGCTGGTATCCGTCTTCGCGGTAGCCGCTGGCCTTGGTGCTCTTTCCGCTGCCCGGCAGTCCGCGAATCAGGACTAGGCGAGGTAATGCGGCTTCCTTTTGCGGCAGATGAACCACTTTTTCCAGCTCGACTACCCGATTGCGAAGTCGGGCGGCCTCCGCTGAGTCCCTGCGCGAAGTCATTTCCGCTTTGCGGCGAGCCAACACATGACCAGCCATCTTGGTTTCTAGAAGACGCCTTTCCGCCTTGACGGTAGCAAGGTTTGCGCGCAGGTTTTCGATGAGCTGCGTGTAGGTGGTGGGCAACGACTTCTTACCCCCCTGTGCGAGCTTAACCGCCTCGCGCACCTTGGGGTAGCGACAATCTTCCAATGCGATCAGCGTTCTGCTGCGTCCCGCCTCACGTGCCACACTGAGGACATTGATCTTCAGCTTGCCCGCCTTCGCGCTTTCTTTGAGTGATTTGTTTTGCGGCTTGCCTTCTAGTAACCGATGAAGGGCCTCAAGGAAGTCCTGCTCAATAGGATCAGGCTGGGACATGCTCGACCTCCAAGGTTTTTTCAATCTTTATGTCCAGTTGCTCCACCTTCACGCCGATCTTCTTGAGCAGCTTGCCTGCCTGCTCGGCACGTTCCTTGATGACCTTGAAGTCACTGACATCACCGCTGCGCGCGGCCCGTTTGTAGGCCAGCCAGTTGTCCAAGTAACGCGATGCCCAAAAGTCGGCGTGGCGGGTGTCAAGAACAAAGCAGCTGCAACCGGCGCACAGCGAAGGTTGTCGCGTGCGGGTATTGGGTTGCTTTCGCAGGAGCAATGACGTGCCAGACTCGTCGTGGCAACGCATCTCATGGGTCTTCATCGGCATACAGGCACCGTGAGGTGAGAAAAAGATAGGCAGTTGTGCTTGTTCGCAAAACTTCACCACTTCCTTGTACGCATCGGACGTCGGCAGTGCCTTGACCTGCTCAGCCAATTTCCGGGTAGCCAGCTCCAGTTCCTCGCCCATCCTGCCCGCCAGCGGGTTGATGCCAAGTACGCTTTCGAGGATCATCATGTTGCGGGCCTGGGTCGCTACAGACTCCATATCACTGAGTAGACTCTGGTTGCTCCCGATGTAACCGCTATCAGTCATGGCCATTGAGAGGTGATGGAACTGCAATTGGATGGCTGGCATCAGACTGGGATCGACCGCGAACATGAACTGCGCCCAACTCTTTCGCAGCATGTGAGTTTTGAACACGTGCCCCTTGGACTCGCGCCACTCGATCAGGTCGTTGTCCTTGATCTTGTGCCGCGACTCATCCGGCAAGCCCGTCAGGTCGACCCAGTGGGCGATAAAGCGCTTCATGCCGTCGCGCATCTTGTCGGAAGACATCCCAGGTAGCCCCTTGGTTTTGACTGCCAAGAACTTTCCGCCTGCCATCGCCAGAAGCAAGCGGGGCGTCGTAGCGTGCCTCCGCCATGGCTCATGCAAGCGGTTAAGTAGGCGCAGGGCGCGCACGGGCAGCGGTTCATCCATGGAACCTTTTGGCCGTACACCCAGAACCCAGTCCATCTCTCTGGGCAAGCCAGCTTCGGTTTTGGACAAAACTGTGCGAATTACGAATAACTCGTAGAGGCCGGATACCGATAACTCGATCCGCACGCCTCTGGGCAACCCGTTCACCGCATCGAACCCCGCCTCGATGCCCATCAACTCACTGATGCGCATGCCCGACATCCCCTGGATGCTCATAGCACAGGCATCGCGCACTGCGTCGAAAAGTAGCCGTGACTGTAGATGAGGACCTTTTTCGTCCTCTTTGGTCTCATCCAATGCCGTATGCCAGGGCTTTGATTCGCCGGGCAAGGTGCCGAAGGTGAAGTCAGCAAAGAAACGGTGGTTACGGCTTCGCCTAGATGGTGCAGAATATCCGGCCTTTAGCTTTCGGATGCCTTTATATTTACCAACCATCACCTCAATTTCCGTGCCTGCGACTGGGTCCTCCACATACTCCATCAGTGCCACCACGTCCTCTGCCGGCTGCCCCAACCACCAGGCTATCTTGTTGTAAACAGGTACTGCGACCTCATCGGGCAAAGGCGGAATCCATCCTGTCGCTTTGGTCGCCAACATAGTCGCGTAGTAAAAAATGCTGTGTTCGCGGAACGGGTTTTGATGGAGAGTAGGCACTCCCCACTTGGTCAGCAAGCGTCGCTCTGACCAAAGGTGTGGGATGATTTTGAGGGATTGTTGGACTCGAGAAAGTGTAATTTCGTCTTCGTCCACCCGCTCTGAAATGTAGCGTGGCAGGTCTTCGAGATATGCATCCACATCCAGCTCATTTGGAGTTTGCATACCACGCTGCGCCATCCATGACAGGAGCCAGTTTATCCCCTGTTGGTAACGCCCCATCGATCCCGCTGCCGGCGCCACACCGCCCACTGGAGCGAGCGTTATCAGAGCTAAAAGTTTTTTGGCCCACTCCAGCCGAAGTGCATGTCGGGTATCGGTAAGTCGGCTGCCGTCAAAAAGTTCCATGGCCCAGTTGACTTGAGCAACTGACTTAGGTTGTCCGGGGGTCGTCCTTTCCCACATCCAAACACTATCCGCACCCTTGCTGAGTGGCGTGACCTGGAACTCGTCGAATTCTGCTGGGCTCATCTCCCAAAGTGGTCGATGGTCGTGCGGCGGCAGGTACGGCTCTTCAGGCAGTGGAAGATCGATGACAGGAGTCAGGGTATTTTTCATAGTTACTCCTCCTTAGCCGACTTCGGGCAACTCAACGGTGAGTTCACGTGAATCGTGAAGAACCTGAGCCGGAACGTACAGCAGCAGCCCGTCCAACGCTGCGACCACGGGCGCCCATCGGTCCTGCCACGCGGGGGCGGTCACTCGCGTAATGCTGCGGTAGATGGCTCGGCGTAAAGCCTCGTAGAGCATGACGTTTCGGGGATTAGTTGGCCGTGCGGCCGACAACGGACAATCCGGGCATTCACCATAGGCGCTGCACAGGCGGCCCTGTTTTTGATTGGGGCGCGGAGAATCAAACGGGTCAAGGCAAATCCAGCCGGGCGTGGCGCACCCTTTGCTCGTCCAGTCACGGTGCTTGCGCGGGTCGATCTTGCCGCCTGAGTCCAGCCACCGCTCTCTGAGCAGCAGGGTCTCTCCGGTGGATTCCCGCAGCATTCGCTTCACGAGGGCGCTGGTGTAATGTGTCCAAGTGGTGACGCGGCTGGCATGGTTTCCTACCTGACGTGCGGCCTCCAGATCGCCGCGATTGAAGAGTTGGACGTAGTCCAACATCGTGGCTCGGATAGTCTTGAGTGTGAATTTCGGGAGATTGTGATCTTTGATGAAGATGGCTAAGTCTTTTTGCCAACGCGCATCTCCCGTCCCTTCGTAACTATCACCTCCGAAACCCTTTGCCTGCTTCTTTGCTGCCGGGACGTGCAGAAAAACACGGTCACCGTACTTGTAAGGCTCCATCACAAATGGGCGGATGCGCTCGGTCATGGCAAAGAGCAGATCGAGAACCATATTCAGGTTCACCTGATTGACACCGCTGGCTTCCGGGTCCAACAGACGCACGAGTTGGCGATTTGCACGTGGCTTGTCGCCGGTAATTTTTACCAATGGGGTCTCGGTGTCGACAGTTTCGACTTCCAATGATGTCTCCACCTCGTCAGGCTCTTGCGTGACGTCAAACTGCACCGCTCGTCGCCCGTTACTCAAGGGGTCTACATTACGGTCGATGTTTTTCCAATTCAGGCCAAGGATCGTGCTTGGGTTGAATACGGTCGCGATGGCAATGCTCAGACCCAGAGGCACGAGGTCGCGCACGCCAGCATAGAAGTAGCGAGTCAAATTCGTCGCACCGATTCCGTCAACCATGGCTCGGAGCAGCGCATTGTCTGCATCGATCGCAGTGTGGTAGGGAAGCACGCCGGGGTGGCGCTGATCAATCATTGCCAGGGCTATTGCGAGATTGGATTCCTCAACCGCCGTTGCACCTTCGGTGAGCCGACTTTTTTCAAGCACGGCACCATTGCTGAGCAGTTCTCGTCCCTGCCTCAGAATACTTTGGCTCTTTTCCCAATGGTCGCGCAGGGCGAGAATCTCTTTTTCGACGGCGTCAATGACAGCGAGTAATTGGTCGAACTGCAGCACCTCTGTGGGCATCACCTGGCGATGAGCTCCACGTGGTCCACGCGGCACCAGGTCAGCCAAGTGCGGCATACTCGATGCGGCAAGGACCCAGCGGAGGCTCAAGAATACGAAGGTCTTAGTATAAGGAGCAAGCGCGTTTCCATCTACTTTTCGCCATCCATGTAACCAAGTATTAAACCCTGTCATGACCTGTTCATCTAAATCCACCGGACGCAGATTGTTGTACCCTCGTTCACCGAGATAGGCAAACCAATAAGTTCTCAGATGCTGATTTCTCATCAATCGCGTTAGGTGCACGATTTTCTGCGTGGACCTGAGAAACGCCTCAGCGAAAAACTCTGTCAGTCTTGGAAACTCCAGCATGTAGCCAATATCTGCTCGAAGAGGCTCGCCGCCTCCCTCTCTGGGGAAGATTGCGTTGAGCGTCGGCTTCCCGTCGGCAGAGCCATGTTCAAGGCGGCAGGATGGGAGGTTTTCAACGTTGCCGCGCTCAGCATTCCGGCGGCGAGCCGCCTCGACCACGTGGCGCGCACGGCTGGCGCGAGTTTTCTTTTTGGTCGTTGACTCTTGCAACACCATTCCAAGGTCACCCCCATCCACATTCATTGATTCATCCATCAGTCGCTCCCTCCCTTAATCTTGCAATCCGAGCAGCCTGCGAATGTCCGTGACACCCTGCTTCTCGCCAAAGATAGAGACGTGGGCCAGATAGGTATCCATGGTGACTTTCAGGCTCTTGTGCCCCAGTTTGATCTGCACGATTTTCCAGGGCTCACTGTTCCCCTGAGCCTTTTCAACGTGATAGGTCAGCACGGCGCAGTTGTGCCTGAGGTCATGGTACGAGTGCGCAGGGATTGTCTTGACATGCTTCTTGCCAGTCTCCACATCCTCGACCTCAACCTTCTTGGTGGTGCCGGTTTTCATACAGGCCAAAGCAAACATCTTCTGGATGGCAGAGCGCGTAATCGGCTTGCCTGCACTCTTGCTAGCGACATGACCAAGAAACAGCGCAGTGATTGCCTTGACGCCCCGTTTCTTGCCCTCACGTTCGCTTGCCGCGCGCTCCCCTTTGATGTACGTCTGAATGGCAAGGACAAGCCAGCCTGGCGCTGCCACCTTGCGAGTGACCTTCATCTTGCCCTCTACGATGAGCGGGAAGTCCATGAATTGTTGATGTGGCTCCACTGCAATGTTCAAAAATTGAAGGGTGGTAAGTTTTGTGACGTCGCCAAGTCTGGTGCCCGATGAGTAGCCCAGGTCACAGATGAGACGATCACGCACATTTCGCTTATCTTCCGAGTTTTGGACCGTGGGACCGACGTGGTGCAGTAGCTTGCGCAAGTGTTTTACTTGCAGCGGCCTTATCACATCCTTTCGCCCCTCCTTTAGGAGCAGCGTGTCGCGTTGTTTTGTGTACCCCCCAGCAGACCGCGTGTGTGCAAGGGCGTCATGGTCGATGGGTCGATTACCGACGTGTCGATCCTCTAGTGAATCGCCGATGTCCCGGTGATACCAGCCCTCGGTACGGGCAAAGTCATAGAACCGTCGAACCATCGTCAATTTGCGATTTACCGTCCTCGGGTCGCTGGCCGATTGGGAATAGTCATCTGAGAACTGGCTCCTGTCTGACTCTGTTGCTTCGCGCCAGTCGATCTTGCTTAATTGACACCACTGAAACCAACTCAACAGGTCGTACCCAGCACCCTCCCAAGTGTGTTTGCTGGGCGTTGAGCCGACTTTCACAACCTTTTCACTCAAAAAGATAGTCGGCTCTTGAAAGAGGTCGGCCTCATCCTTCCAAAATTGAAAGATCAAGGGCTGATCTGGGACGACCGACTCCTCCCCTTCGCACGCCTTGACGAGGCGCAACTCGGTAGTCAAAAAGTTGTTCACAGCACTGCCTCCCTTTCATTATTGATGTGAACATAATTTAACACATAAAACTATAAAAGCAATGTACTTCATGTTGTTATAGTTTTTTATGAACAATTTTATAACTCTTTACATTTTTTTGAGTGCAAAAAAAACCGATCTCGAATCACTGTGAGGCGCTTCAAAAAAGGAATTCCACATAATAAAAGGGCAGCCGCGTGAGGCCTCAACGTACAGCACGCGGTGCGCCAGGTCGGCGTCGCTGTACTCTGTATAGGGCAGCTCGATTTGGTCCAGCGGCGGCTGTTCACCAGAGATGATTTTCATCAGCGGCGCGGGGCCATGCAGCAGGGCATGGCACACCTTTGGAAAGCTGACATCACCCCAGCCGGTAATCACATGGTCGGCCAGCGCCACGATGGCCTGCTGCGCGTGTTCATGGCTGACCTCGGGGCCGCCCAGCACCACTTTGAGCGCCGGGCGCGCCGTCTTGAGCAGGCGCACCAGCTCGCAGGTCTGGCTCACGTTCCAGATGTACACACCAAAGCCGACCACCTGGGCCCGGTCGGGCTGTGGTTCGCCAAGCAGCGCCAGCAACTCGTCGGCCAGTTCGGCCGGGCGGCGGGCGATGGTGTACTCGCGCAGCGCCGTCTGTGCCCGCAGCTCACCCATATTGGCCAGCAGGTAGCGCAGCCCCAGCGAAGCGTGGATGTACTTCGCGTTGAGCGTGCAGAGCACGATGGCGGGCGGAACAATCGGCGTGTTGGCCATGGGTCAGGGCAATGCTGACAAGTGCACCTGCGCGGCTGCGGCCAACTTCTCATCAAAGGTGGCCAAGGGCGCTTTCAGCTCGGCAGCCAGCCAGAGGTAGGCCGCGTCATAGGTCGACAGGCTGTAGCGCAGTGCCAGCGACAGGGCCGCCGCCGGGTCCACGGGGTGGAGCGCAATAGCCATGGCGACAAACTGCAACAGGCCATCGGTGGCAATGTCGGCGCGACCCGCACGGTGCTTCTCGGCCGCCACACTGGCGATCTCGAAGGGCAACAGGGTCGGCGCATGCAGGGCCCGTCCGCGCAGGCCATCAAGCGCCAGCGCATGCCAGGGTTCATGAAAAATCAAACCGGCCAGGGTGCTGCAATCCACCACCAGAGGCGGCTGAACCAGGTAATGGGCCGGAGGTTCTGCGACGAACAGGGTGTTGCCAGTCGCGCTCACCGGGCGTCCCGGTCACTGCGTGTGATGTCAACACCCAGGGGTACGTTGGTGACCGGCTGCGGGTACTTCTTGGCGATCTCCCGGGCGACCTCCTCAACCGATCTCCCCTCCCGCACAGCGCCAGCCGGCACCCGCCAAGCCGGACCGGTCGCCGGCCCCACCGGTGTGGCCTGCGGCACGCCGGCCAAAGACGCCTCAATGATGGCCATCAATTCACCCTGCAAGGAGCGGTGGTTGCGGGCCGCGCGCTGACGCAGGGCTTCAGCCCACGGGTCAGGCACATCTTTGATCGAAATCGTTGCCATTTAAGCGCCATCACAAAATATGGCGCCATTATGGCGCCAAATTGGCGTCAAACATATCAAAATTAGCTGACTTCGCATCGGGACAAAAGGTGTCGTGTTTAGGCAGAAGCATTTTAAGAGCTGGGGCGGACCCCAATCAGGCCACTATCATGTCGGCATGACCCAAGACCTTTTCCGCCAAGACAGCTACCTCAACGAGTGCCAGGCCACCGTTACCGCCATCACGCCGCAAGGCATCGTGCTCAACCGCACCGTGTTTTACCCGCTCGGTGGCGGCCAGGCCGGCGACGCCGGGGTGCTGTTACTGGCCAGTGGCGAAGAAATCGCCATCATCGACACCCGCAAAGGCAAAGCCGAAGACGGCAGCTTTACCAAGGAAATCTGCCATTTACCCAAGCCAGACGGGCTTGAGCAGCTATTGAATCAGGAGCAAGACTCAGTCCGCCGACTGGCTGTGGGCGACGTGGTCACCGCCCGCATCGACTGGGTGCGACGGCACCGGCTGATGCGCTTTCACACCAGCACCCACCTGCTGTGCCATCTGGTGCCGCAGCTGGTGAACGGCTGCTCGATCACGCCCGACTATGCGCGGCTGGACTTCAACATGACCGACGCGCTGGACAAAGACTTGCTGACGGCAGGGCTGGCCAAGTTGGTGGCGGCCGCCCTGCCACTGCTGGTGGGCGAGATCAGCGACGCCGAGCTCGACGCCAACCCGGCTCTGGTCAAAAGCATGTCGGTGCAGCCGCCGCGAGGCAGTGGCAGCATCCGCACCATCCGCATTGGCGACGCGCACACGCTGATCGACCTGCAGCCCTGCGGCGGCACCCATGTGGCCAACACCGCCGAGATTGGCGCCGTGGTGGTGACCAAGATCGAGAAGAAATCCGCCACCACGCGGCGCGTGGTGCTCGGCTTCGCAGCATGAGCACCGGTCCGGTGCGTCGCATCACCGGCTGGATTCAACGACAATGTGGGTTTACACAATTACTCAAATCACCATGACAGATGCAGCACCAGAACCCACACAGCGCCTGAATGTTGACCTGCCCAAGTCGCAGTATTTCGCATTGAAGTCGTATGCCTTGCACCACGAGACAACGGTGTCGCAACTGGTGCGTGATTCGTTGCGCGGCATTGTGGAGTACGACACCTGGTTCAAAGCCAAGGTGCAAGCGGCTCAGAATGATCCACGCCCTGCCATGGATGCCCAAGAATGGGACCGCATTCGTGCCCAAAAGCTGGCACAACGTCAGGCGCTGGCTGACAAATCATGAAGGTGCTGCGCAAGCCGCAGTACCTGGAGAGCCTGCAAGCCATTGAGGATCATGTCGCCCATGACAACCCCAGCGCAGCCATCGATTTATGGCTCGCCATTGACGACCAGGTCAGCCAGCTTTCCGACCCAAATTTCCCGCGTCGACGTGGCCGCGTCACGGGCACGCTAGAGCTGGTGGCGCACCCAAACTACGTCGTGATACTGGAGCAAACGCTCGATGCCGTCACGGTGCTTGATGTGCTGCATGCAGCCAAGAAATACCCTTGAGGCATGACCCAATGGGTAAAACGAAGTGGCCTCAAGCTGATCCTGCGCAGGAGCGCCAAGACAATCGTCGCGGCCAACCGCCATTGACGACGTGCGGCATGAGAACAGGGCCGGTGCGGCGTATCACTGGCGACACGTTTTACGCCTGGGACGGCGACGTGCTGGTTGTCAATATTTTGGGCAAGCCGGCAGCCGCCCGTGACGCCATCGGCAAAGTGCACGGCACCCAACTCAAGGTCAGCGTGACGGCCGCACCCGAAGCCGGCCGGGCTACTGACCACATGCTGCGCTTTCTGGCGCCGCTGTTTGGCGTGCGGGTGGCCGACATCGAGGTGGTGTTCGGCCGGGAGAACGTGAACAAACAACTGCGCATCCGCTCGCCCAAGCGGCTGCCGGCGGCGCTGGCCGAAGCCATCGCCCCCGCAGCGGTGGAACTTTGACCAGGCCTGACGGCTCCTACACACCATGATGTCTTTTCGCCCGCTCACGCGCCTGCTTCCGCACTTAATTGCTATATTTACGATAGCAATAACCCTAATTGGTACAAGGGCTGGTGCCCAAAACCATGCCAGTTCAGTCGTGACCACACCACAGGTGCGCGCCGAGCTGCTGGCCTACGCGCCGGAGGGGTTGGGGCCAGGCAAGACGGTCTGGCTTGGGCTGCAACTCACCCACCAGCCCCAGTGGCACACCTACTGGAAGAATTCAGGTGACTCCGGCCTGCCCACCACGCTGCAGTGGACGCTGCCCGCAGGTCTGGCGGCAGGCGACATCGCCTGGCCACTGCCGCACAAGATCCCGATTGGCAACCTGGCCAACTACGGCTATGAGGGCACGGTGCTGCTGCCGGTGCCGCTGACCGTGGGTGCTGACTTCAAACCGCCAGCGCTGGCGAGCGAGCTTGATATCCGGCTGCAGGCCAATTGGCTGGTGTGCCGGCGCGAATGCATCCCCGAGGAAGGCAGTTTTGCGCTCAAGCTGCCGCTGCGTGGTTCGACCGCCCTGCATGCCACGGCCTTCACAGCAGCCATGGCCGCCGCACCACGCCCCTTGATGGGATCGACCAGCGGCGTCCTGCCCGAGCCTGGCGCGCGCCTGGAAGGGCAGAGCCTGGTTTTGACCGTCGCCAGTCTGCCGGTGGCACTGCGTGGTCAGCCGCTGGAGTTGTTCATTGAAACACCGGAAATCATCGAAACTGCGGCCACGCCCGCTCAAAGCTGGGCGGGTGCAGTCTGGACCGCGCGTGTACCGCTGTCAGCGCAGCGAAGCAATAGCCCTGATCGGCTGCCCTGGCTGCTCGTCGGCACGCAAGACGGCCGCCGCGTGGGCTATCAGCTCACGACCCCGGTGACCGGGCCCTGGCCTGCAGCCACACCCAACGCTGCTGCCGCTGCGGCAGCAAGCGCCAGCCTGTCGCCTGCGCTGGCCGCCGCGCTGCAAGCCAATGCTACCCGGGTGGCGACGACCCCGCAAACATCGCTCGGCCTGTGGGGGGCGTTGGTCGGCGCCCTGCTGGGCGGCCTGCTGCTGAACCTGATGCCCTGCGTGTTCCCAGTGCTGGCGCTCAAGGTGGTCGGCTTTGCCGGCCAGGCGCAAGACCGGCGCAGCCACCGCGTCAGCGGCCTGGCCTACAGCGCGGGCGTGTTGCTGTCGTTTGTGGCGCTGGGCGCGCTGATGCTGGCGCTGCGCAGCGCCGGCGAGCAGCTGGGCTGGGGCTTTCAGCTGCAGTCGCCCGCGGTGGTGGCGGCACTGGCACTGCTGTTCACCCTGCTGGGCTTGAACCTGGCTGGCCTGTTCGAGTTTGGCCAGTTCCTGCCCAACCGGGCCAGCACGCTCCAGGCGCGCCACCCGGCGGTCAATTCGGCGCTGTCGGGCGTGCTGGCGGTGGCCGTGGCCTCGCCCTGCACCGCCCCTTTCATGGGCGCCTCGCTAGGCCTGGCGCTGGGCCTGCCGGCCTGGCAGGCGCTGGCGGTATTTGCCGCCATGGGCCTAGGCATGGCGCTGCCGTTTTTGGCTGCCAGCCTGTCGCCGGCACTGGCGCGCGCCCTGCCCCGGCCCGGCCCCTGGATGGCCACCCTGCGCCAGGCGCTGGCGTTTCCGATGCTGGCCACTGTGGTCTGGCTGCTGTGGGTGCTGGGTCAGCAAAGCGGCATCGATGGCGCTGCGGCCCTGCTGGCGCTGCTGCTGGGCCTGGGCTTGGTGCTCTGGTCGCTCGGGCGACCGGCTGCCAGCCGGCGCTGGCTTGCTTCAATTTCTATAGCAATGTTGCTAGCATTGACTTGGGTTCTGGGCCCTTTTGTTATAAAACCCCTGCCGGCCACGACCAGCATCGGTGGTGCATACGCCGACTCGGACCCCTGGCAGCCCTGGTCGCCGCAGGCCGCCGAGGCTGCGCTGGCGGCCGGCAAAACAGTGTTTGTCGATTTCACCGCCGCCTGGTGCGTCACCTGCCAGTACAACAAGCAAACTACGCTGTCCGATGCCACGCTACTGGCGGACTTCAAGACCCGCCAAGTGACGTTGCTGCGCGCCGACTGGACCCGACGCGACCCGGCCATCACCACGGCGCTGACAGCCCTGGGTCGCAGCGGCGTGCCGGTCTATGTGTTGTACCTGCCAGGCAAACCGGCGCGCGTGCTGTCGGAGCTGCCAAGCGTGGCAGAAGTGCAGGCCGCGCTAGCCGGGTCATAACGCCGGCCAATCCAGCCGTCATCCTCGACCTTCCCCGTCATCCTCCGACGACCTCAAACGGCCACGTCGGCGGCGGCGGTGGACTGGGTCATGGCAGCACCTCATCCAAGTGCTGGATCAGCCGGCCGATCTCAGCGGCCGTGTTGTAGTGCGCCATTGACACGCGCACCACACCGCCCTGCGCCTGCAGACCCAACGCATCTACCAAGCGCTTGGCGTAAAAGTCGCCAAAGCGGATGCCGATGTTGAAACGGTCCAGGTGGCGAACCACGGTCTCGGACATCATGCCGGCCACGGTGAAGCTGACCGTGGGCACCCGGCCGCCGCTGGCCGCGCTGTCCAGGCCGATGATGCGCACGCCGGCCTTGCCGCGCAGGTAGCTCAGAAGTTGCTCGGCCAGTTGGTCCTCATGCCGCTCGAAGGCGTCAAACGCAGCCTGCATCTGTTGCCGCGCCGAACCGCTGCAGCCCAGGCTGGCGCCCACCGCCTGCAGGTAATCGCTGATGCCGATGCACCCATAGGACAGCTCGTAATTCACATTACCCGGCTGCAGCTTGTAGGGCAGCACCTCAGGCCCGATGAAATAGTGGTTCAGGCTGGGCAGGGCCAGCAACAGTTCGCGTCGGCCCCACAGCACGGCGTAGTGCGGGCCGAACACCTTGTAAAAACTGAAGACATACAAGTCAGCACCGCTGGCCTGCACGTCCACCAGCCGGTGCGGCGCATAGGCCACCGCGTCGACGCACAGGCGCCCACCCACGGCGTGCACACGTTCGGCCACCTCGGCCACCGGGTTGACAGTGCCCAGGATGTTGGACGCATGGGTCATGGCTACCCAGACCACGCGCGGCGACAGCAGCCGCTCCAGGTCGGGCAACTCCAGCGCCAGCGTGGCGGGGTTGACGTTCCAGAACTTGAGCACCGCGCCGGCCGACTGCAGCCGGGCCCAGCCGCCGATGTTGGACTCGTGGTCGCTGTTGGTGACGATGATCTCGTCGCCAGGCCGAATGCCGAGCAACAGGGCGCTGGTCAACTGGAACATCAGCGCCGTGGTGGCGCCGCCCATCACCACCTCGTCGTCATGGGCGGCGTTGATCAGTGTGGCCACCGAGCGGCGCGCGGCCAGCACGCGGGCGCCGGCATCCTGCGACTGGCTGTAGCTGGCACCGAGCTGCACGCTGCTGGTGAGCAGGTAGTCGCGCACCCGGTCGGCGACCCGGCGCAGCACCAGCGAGCCGCCGGCGTTGTCGAGGTAAACGCATTCGCCCTGAAGGGCAGGAAACTCGGCGCGGATGTGATCAAGGTTCAAGGCGACCGAGGTCAGGCTTGGGCTGGGGTTTGGAGGCAGGGTTGAGGGCGTCATACCCTCCACCATACCAAACCGGGTCGGACCGGGTCCAGTGGTAACGAAATTCGCAACGGCATGGGCAACTTAGGGCAACCATGTCGTCGAACCTGCAAAGCCGCGTCTTGTGACCCCTGGTGACAATGGCTCAATCCCCGGCCCCTGATCAATGATGGTTGCACTCGCTGCAGTGGTGTCCTCCATGATTGCGCGCAAACCTCGTGCAAGATAGGGTGAACTGGCGCGAGAGGTCTTGATCTCGATGGCATGCAATGCGCCTTGGCGCTCCAGGAGCAAATCCGCTTCAGCGCCAGCAGCCGTTCGCCAGAAGTGGGGGACACTGTGGGGGTAGGCGACCGCTTCGCGTCGCAGGATGTCTTCCACCACAAAGGTCTCCCAACTTGCACCCCTCACCGGGTGGCTATCCAGAACTTCTTGTGAGTCAATGTTGAGAAGGTGATGCAGTAGCCCGGTGTCACGCAAGTACAGCTTAGGCGCTTTGACCAGACGCTTGCCCACATTGCGGAAATACGGCGGCAAACGCCGAACCAAGAAGCTCTGCTCCAGAATGTCTACATAGCGCGTCACGGTAGGTTGTGAGATGCCCAGCGCAGCTGCAAACTGACTCAAGTTAGACAGTCCGCCTTGGGCATGGGCCAGCATGGTGAGGAGCTTGCGCATCTGGATGGGGTCAGCACCCACGCCCATGACGGGCAAGTCCCGCTCGACGTAGGTGCGCAAATAGGCTTCCCACCAATCCCTAAAATTTCCCGCGTTCTGGGCAGCGCCCAGTGCATCCGGAAATCCCCCTGCCAGCCAGTTGTGACGGTAGTCAGCCAGGGCATGCTCGCCAGTGCTGGTTTCCCGCACCGTTAGTGCGGAGAGCTCCAAAATTCCAACCCGCCCTGCCAAGCTTTCTGCCACTTGGCGAACCAGCGTTGGTTGCGAAGAGCCCAAGATGATGAAGCGTCCCATGCGTTGACGGCCTGCATCGATTGCCCCACGCAGTGCATCAAAGAGCACAGGCAGGCGCTGCGCTTCATCCAGGATCAGTCCATCGGCATTGGCGCGCGCATCCAATTGAAACCTTGGATCCTCCGCAAACAGTCCATGGGTGCCAGGGTCTTCCAAGTCCAGATACGCATAGTCTGCAAAGGTCTGGCGCGCCAGCGTGGTCTTTCCGACCTGGCGAGCGCCAAGTATGAGAACTGCGGGGAACTGCTGCGCGAGGTGTTTGAGCCTAATTGCGACAAGTCTTATGTACATATCTTGTAAATTTAAAATTATAGTTTTATTTTGCAAGTAATAAAGCCGCAGTAAGGTCACATGTGGGACCTGTCGAAACGGGGCACGTGAGCAACGGATTCGGTGTCGGAGCCCACACTCAGCACGTCCAAGCGTAGGCTGGGGCATTTTTTGTGACCATTTTTGCTCACCTACACGTGTGACTTCGTGTTGCCGGCATGCTTCGATGATCTGCTTGCTGCACAATCCCGAATCATGAACGCCACCGCCACCCGCCCCGCCCCCGCCGGCAGCTACGCGCCGCTGCAAAACGACACCTTCATCCGCGCCTGCCTGCGCCAAGCGACCGAGCACACGCCGGTCTGGTTGATGCGCCAGGCTGGGCGCTACCTGCCGGAGTACCGCGCCACCCGGGCCCGGGCCGGCAGCTTCATGGGGTTGGCCACCAACACCGACTACGCCACCGAGGTCACGCTGCAGCCACTGGAACGCTACCCGCTGGACGCGGCCATTTTGTTCAGCGACATCCTGACCGTGCCCGACGCCATGGGGCTGGGCCTGTCCTTCGCCCTGGGGGAAGGCCCGAAATTTGCCCACCCGGTGCGCGACGAGGCGGCGGTAGCCCAGCTGGCCGTGCCCGACATGGACAAACTTCGCTATGTGTTTGACGCGGTGACCTCGATCCGCCATGCGCTCAATGGCCGGGTGCCGCTGATCGGCTTCTCAGGCAGCCCGTGGACGCTGGCCTGCTACATGGTTGAAGGCGCCGGCTCCGACGACTACCGCTTGGTCAAGACCATGCTGTACAACCGCCCAGACCTGATGCACCGCATGCTGCAAATCAACGCTGACTCGGTGGCCGCCTACCTGAATGCACAGATTGAGGCCGGCGCCCAGGCCGTGATGATTTTTGACAGTTGGGGTGGCGTTTTAGCCGACGGCGCGTTCCAGCAGTTCAGCCTGGCCTACACGGCACGGGTGCTGGCGCAGCTCAAGCGAAGCCATGACGGCGTGACCATACCGCGCATCGTGTTTACCAAGGGCGGCGGTTTGTGGCTGCAGCAGATGGCCGGGCTGGACTGCGAGGTGCTGGGACTGGACTGGACAGTCAACCTGGCCCAGGCGCGGTCGTTGGTGGGCCACAGCAAAGCGCTACAAGGCAATATTGACCCCAATGTGCTATTTGCCAACCCAACCCAGATCACCGAACAGGTCCGCCAGGTGCTAGACAGCTTTGGCGCGCCGCATACGGGTGCTGGCCAAGGCCCCACGCACATCTTTAATCTTGGGCACGGGATCAGCCAGCACACGCCGCCAGACCATGTGGCGGCGCTGGTGGAGGCGGTGCACAGCCATTCGCGCAGCTTGCGTTAAGGGCGGCGACCGGTGTCGTTGCACCAGTATGTTTTTGGCCTGATCGAGCCACTATAGGCGTAACTTATGCACAAATTTTTCGCTGCACAGCGAAACTGCTCCAAAATCAGGCCAGACCCGCTATGAAACCCATAGCGATCATAAGTTGTTGATTCGTATAGGTTTTTACTTTTGCTTTTTTTCTGTGCATTCCAAGCAAGGCCTTGATTTTCAAGGCCTCAGCGACGCTCGATGCAAGATATCAACAAAGTTATCCACAGAAACTCTGGATGTCGGTTAAAACTGTTATGAATCAAGGGCTTAAGGGCAGTTTCACCAGTTCACATCAAGTTATTGATCCAAGCCGGGGTACGGCTTGAAACAGCCGTTGTCTGTGCTGGTGCACACGCCAGCGCACAGCCAGGTCGCCAAGCCACTGAGTTATTGGAGCGAGCAGTCACTGGCCCCGGGTACTCTGGTGCGCGTGCCGCTGGGCATGCGCGAGCTGCTGGGACTGGTGTGGGACACGCCCAACGCGGCAGAGACGCCTGATGCGCCCGAGGCCGACAAGATTCGGCCTCTGGCTGGCGTTCTTGATGGCGTTGCCCCGCTGAATGCAGCCTGGCGGCAATTGGTGACCTTCAGTGCGGGTTACTACCAACGGTCTGTCGGCGAAGTGGCGCTGGCTGCACTACCACCGCAGCTGCGCGAACTGAGCCCAATGCAGCTCGGCCGCCGCCTCAAGCGGCACGCCCAAGCCGCCACGCCAGACCAGCATAGACCACCTGAGACGACTGATTTAGTCGTAACAACCCCAGAGCAGACAAGGGCCATCGCCCAATTTGATGTGGAAACCCGGCCCTGCCTGCTGTTTGGCGCCACCGGCAGCGGCAAGACCGAGGTCTACCTGCAATGCGTCCAGCGTCTGCTCACGCAGTCGCCAAATGCGCAGGCCCTGGTGATGGTGCCCGAGATCAACCTGACGCCCCAGCTGGAGGCGCGTTTTCGGGCCCGGTTTGCCCCCCGCTACGGCGATCAGGCCCTGGTGGCCATGCACAGCGGCATGACGCCGGCCCAGCGCCTGCAGAGCTGGCTGGCCGCCCACAGTGGCATGGCGCGCATTGTGCTGGGCACGCGCATGGCAATTTTTGCCTCGATGCCGACCCTGCAGCTGATCGTGGTGGATGAAGAGCATGACCCGAGCTACAAGAGCCAGGATGGCGCCCGCTACTCTGCGCGTGACCTGGCCGTATACCGCGGCCATTTGGAAGGCGCACGCGTGATGCTGGGCTCAGCCACACCGTCGCTGGAGAGCTGGCACCACAGCCGGGCCACCGAGCAGGGCGGGCGCTACGCCCGGCTGGTCATGGCCAGCCGCGTTGGCCATGACCAGCCGGCTGCACCGACACAGACCTCATCGACAAAGGCCTCACCCAACAACCCGCCCCATGGCCTGCCACTGGTACGCCGGGTGGACATGACCCACCAGCCCAAACATTGCGTGGTGGCCCCGCCGCTGGTGCAGGCCATCGCTGAGCGGGTGGCGCGGGGCGAACAAAGCATGGTGTTCCTGAACCGCCGTGGCTACGCGCCGGTGTTGCATTGCGCCGACTGCGACTGGAAAAGCGAATGCCCGCACTGCAGCGCCTACCGGGTGTTCCACAAGATTGACCGCACGCTGCGCTGCCACCACTGCGGCTTTGCCGAGCGGGTACCGCGCGCCTGTCCAGCCTGCGGCAACCCCGACATCGCCCCGCTGGGCCGGGGCACCGAACGGCTGGAAGAGCACCTGAGCGAGTTGCTGGCCCAGGTGCGGCGCCCGGGCACAGCGTCTGAACTGCATCCTGAGGGCGAACCCGTTCGGATTGCCCGCATTGACGCCGACACCACCCGGCTCAAAGGCACGTTGGCGTCGCAGCTGGCCCAGGTGCATGACGGTACGGTGGATGTCCTGGTCGGAACCCAGATGATCGCCAAGGGCCATGATTTCAGGCGAATCACCTTGGTGGCGGCCGTCAACCCGGACGGCGCACTGTTTTCCAGCGACTTCCGGGCGCCGGAGCGGCTGTTCGGGCTGCTCATGCAGGCGGCTGGCCGGGCCGGGCGCGATGCAGAGGCGAGCAGCCGCAGCGAAATGTGGCTGCAGACCGCCCACCCCAAACACCCGCTGTTTGAAGCACTCAAGCAGCACGACTACCCGGCTTTCGCAGAACAGCAGCTGCGTGAGCGAGCGCAGGCGGCGATGCCACCCTTCAGCTTTCAGGCGCTGGTGAGAGCCGAGGCACGCACCCAAGAGGTGGCCCAGGGCTTTCTGAGCGCTGCAAGCGCGGCCGTCAGCGACTTACCGCAATCTGAGCAGTGGCTGGCACGGGTTACCCTGTACCCGCCGGTGCCCATGAGCATTCAGCGGGTCGCCGATGTGGAACGGGCGCAAATGCTGGTGGAGAGCGCGTCACGCGCTACCCTGCAAGCATTCCTGGCCCTCTGGCACACCGCCCTGCACGCCACGCGCAGCCAGGCGGCGGGCCGCGGCTTGATCCGCTGGGCTGTCGATGTGGATCCGCTCAGCATCTGAAGCCGGACGACGACACTCAAGCCAGCAGACTCACCGCCAGTGAAAAAGTGACAAAGGCGGCCGCGGTCGTCACCAGAATGATTCGGGCGATGCGGCCGTTATCAGCGCCAAAGCGCTCGGCCAACAGCGAGACGTTGCTGGCGCTCGGCAGCGCGGCCACCAGCACCATCACCACAAAGGCCGGCCGCTCCAAGGGAACGCCAAGGCGAATGGCGGCAGCCCCCACCAGCAGCACCAGAGCCGGGTGCAAGAACAGCTTGAGCGCCGCCACCGGCAGGTAGTCCCGGTAGCGGGGGGGGACCTGATGGCCGCGTGCCGCCAACATGCGTGAGCGCGCCAGCACTGCGCCAATAGTGAACAGGGCCACGGGCGAGGCGGCATCGGCCAGCAAACCCAACGTCTGTGCCAGCGGGCCAGGCAAACGCAGCTGCAACGCCGAGGCCAGGGCGCCAAGCAGAATGGCCCAGGGCATGGGGTTGGTGGCAACGCCCCTGAGCGCGTTGCTCGCCGCCTTGCGTGCGCCATGTGCCTCAGCGCCATCCAGGCGTGACAGTGCAATGCACAGCGACGTGGTGATGACCATGTCCACCACGATGGTCACGATGGCTGGACCAGCCGCCCTTGGCCCCAGCAGCGCCACCAGCAGGGGCACCCCCATGAAGCCGGTGTTGGGAAAGGCCGCCACCAGCGCACCAAACGACGCGTCGTTCCAGCCGATGCGCGTGTTCAAGCTAAGCGCGACGGTAAAGCCGACCATGACCAGCGCACACAGCAGATAGGTTGCGAACACCCCGCCATCAAGCAACTGTGCCAGCGGCGTGCTGGCACCAAATCGAAACAACATGCAGGGCAGCGCAAAAAACAGCACGAAGCTGTTTAAGCCAGGAATCGCCTCCAGCGGCAGCAGCCCGCGCTGTGCGGCGACGTAACCGCACAGGACCAGGGCAAAAAAGGGAAAGGTGATCAGTAAAACGGACAACACAGACGCTATTGTCAGCGCTGTGGAGCATAGAAAGGCCCTGCTCGACGACTTGCCCACAAACCCTTTGTCCTCCTCTGGTTGGCGCGCCGCAGTCACATGGTTTAATGACGTTAAGGAGGCACTCAGAATGAACCGTTCCAGGTTGAGGCCATGAAGCTGTTACTGCAAATTCTGACCATTGCCCGACTCGAGGCTTCGTTTTTTCGCCGATACCCGCGCACATTGGCCACTGCGCTTGTCGTTGCCCTGATTCCGGCTTTGTACAGCCTGCTATACCTTGCCAGCATTTGGGACCCGACTGCTCACACCGGCGCCCTGAGGGTCGCCTTGGTTAACCTTGACCAAGGTGTAAAGTATCGAGAGCATGATTTCAACATGGGGCAAGACGTGGTGGCACGGCTCAAAGCGCGCCATGTGTTCGGATTCATCGACGAGCCGGATGAGCAGACCGCCCGGAACTTGGTCCGCCAGGGTCAATTGGCCTTTGCCTTGATCATTCCACGGGACTTCAGTTCCAATGCCGTCCCCGGCGCCCAGGCGGGTGCTGGCAAATTGGTGGTTTACACCTCGGAGGGCAACAGCTATCAGGCCGCCGGCCTGGCACGTCGTTTCGCCGAGGAACTGGGACACGAAGTCAACGAGCGGCTCAACGAACGCCGCTGGGCCTTGGTGTTGACCAACGCGACGGGCTCGCGGCACAGCCTGCAGCAACTCAATGACGGCGTGCGGCAACTGCAGCTCGGCGCGGATGAGCTGGCCAAGGGTGCGGCCAAGGCAGCAACGGGCGCCGAATCGGTGAATGCGGGTGCCAGCCAGCTGCAACAGGGCGTCGGTCAACTCAGCGCAGGGGTCAAGGAGTTGGGTGCTGGCCTGCAGGCGATAGAGTCGAAGCGGCCCAGGCGATCCGAGTTGAACCAGCTTAAGGCTGGCTCCGAGGTTTTGACCCAGAGCCACGCCGAACTCGGCCGTGGCCTCAACGAGCTCCGTGGCGGCAGTCAGCGCCTGCAGGACAGTGTGGTGGGCTTTCAAGCCCAGGCGCAACAGAGTAGCCTGGTCCCGGCACAAACGACGGCAACCCTTACGCAGGTCGTTCAGGGCGTGTCTGGCCTAAGCAACGGCCTGCAGTCTGCGGCAGACACACAGCTACAACTGGCCGACGGTGCGGTGCGGCTCAATGACGGCGTGGGGCGCCTGACCACCGGCGTGACGTCAATGAATTCAGCCCTGCGCGGCATGTTGAGCAGAGTGCCCGATGAACGTCAACTTGACGACCTGGGCAGTGGCGCCAAGATGTTGAGCAACGGCACGGCCAGTTTGGCCGAGAGCACACTGAAAGTAAGCGAAGGCTCACGCCACGTTGCCGCCGGTCTCGGGATGTTGGCCCAGTCTTTGCCCGCACCCGTCGAGAAAATGGACGGCAGCGCACAGGGACTGGCCAGCTCCGTACAACCCGTGGTGGAAGTGGATGCCGTCGTCCTGAACAACGGCAGTGGCTATGCGCCCACCATCATCCCGGCAGCGCTCTGGTTGGGGGCAGGCATTGTGGCCTTCCTGTGCCACGTCAGGGTCTTGCCGCGGCAAGTCCAGCGGTTTTCGCAGCTGGGCAAGGTCTTGGGGAAAATTTTGCTGCCCGTCGGCTTGGTGGTGGTCCAAGCACTGCTCGTGATGCTGTGCGCACGCTACTGGCTTCGCATCCCGATGGCCCATCCCTGGGCATTCGCTCTGACGCTGGTGGTGGCAGCGACCACATTTCTACTGATCATTTACGCACTGACGCTGGCCTTCGGCGATGCGGGCAAGGGCCTGGCTTTGTTGTTTTTCGCGATCCAGCTCACGTCCTCTGGCAGCATTGTCCCCGTGGAGCTCAGCGGGGGCCTGTTCCTGGACGTCAGCCCCTGGCTACCGCTAACTTGGGTCGTCAAAGCCATCAAGGCCAGCCTGTTTGATGCGTATGGCGGCGCTTGGCAACCCGCCCTGCTGCTGGTCGCAATGGCCGCAGCGTTGGCCGTGGCGGTGGCTTGCGCGGCGAACCATTGGCGCTTTGTGAGGCTGGCGAAGGTCCAACCGATCTTGCGGCCTTAAGTCAGGCGGGGTGTAGCCCGGTCAATGAGGGCTGCCACGTTGACGCCTGTCGGCAGGGTGCCGTAATTTAATCCGCCTGCCGCGCCGAGCCTGGACCGGCAAAAAGCATCCCCAACGTCGTCAGGCGCATGTTGCAACAGCAGCGCCGCCTGCAAGGCGAGCGCCATCCGCTCGACCAGGCTGCGGGCTCGGTACTCGCGCTGTTGCACGTCACGCAAATCCCTCGCCAAATCAGCGACAAATGGGTCCAGCAAGGCATGGGCGCCCCGCGCCAGGCCCAGTTCGTCAAACAATGCCGTCAGAACTGCCGGCGTCTTGTCCAGCGCCCGCAGCACGTCCAGGCACTGGATGTTGCCGCTGCCCTCCCAGATGGCGTTAACCGGTGCCTCTCGGTACAGGCGGGGCATCATACTGTCCTCCATGACGCCGCTGCCACCAATGCACTCCATCGCCTCATAAGCGTGCTGGGGGGTGCGCTTGCAGATCCAGTACTTCCCCACCGCCGTAACCAGCCGTACCAACAGGTCTTCATGCGGCTGTCCGCGCTGGTCCAGGGCGCGCGCCATGCGCAGCGACAAGGTCATGGCGGCCTCGCTTTCCAGCGCCAGGTCAGCCAGCACGTTTTGCATCAGAGGTTGCTGGTTCAGCTTGGCACCAAAGGCCGCACGGTGGGCGCAGTGGTGCAGCGCCTGCGACACCGCCATGCGCATACCGGCGCTTGAGCCCAGCATGCAGTCAAACCGGGTCAGGCTGACCATCTCAATGATGGTGGGGACGCCACGCCCCTCCTCCCCCACCCGCCAGGCCAGTGCGCCGCGCAACTCGGTTTCGCTGGAGGCATTGGCCACATTGCCCATCTTGTTTTTCAGGCGCAGCACTTGCAGCGCATTCTTGCCGCCATCGGGGCGCCAGCGTGGCAACAGGAAGCAGGTCAGGCCACCGGGGGCCTGCGCCAGCACCAGGAAGGCATCGCACATGGGTGCAGAGACGAAATATTTGTGGCCAACCAGTTCATAGGCTTCACATGCGCCGTCACGGCCCAGCGGGTAGGCCCGGGTGCTGTTGGCCCGAACGTCTGAGCCACCCTGCTTCTCGGTCATGGCCATACCGATCGTCAGGCCTTGTTTCTGCGCCATGGGTACATTGCGCGGGTCATAGTGCCGTGCGGTGATGCCTGGTTCCCAAAGCTGAGCCAACTCAGGCTGCAATCGCAGGGTGGGGATGGCCGCAAAGGTCATGGTGATCGGACAACCATGGCCCGCCTCGACCTGCGTGTGCAGGTAGGTGTGGGCCGCCCGCACCACATGGGCGCCTGGGCCGGGTTCGGTCCAGGGCGAGGCGTGCAAACCATGGCGGATCGCGGTGTCCATCAGCTGGTGGTACGCCGGGTGGAAATTCACCTGGTCGGTGCGCCGCCCAAATCGGTCGTGGGTGTCGAGCTCCGGCCTGTAGTGGTTGGCCTGCCGACCCAGCGCGAGATAGTCGGCAGCGCCACAGGCCTGCCCAAAAGCGGTCAGGGCTTCGGCGCCCCAGTGCCCGCCCTCGCGGACCACAGCGGCAGTAAGGGCCGCATCTTCGGTGTAGAGGTTGTAGTCGCACAATTCATGCGATAGGTTTTCGGGCTGGTGGGTGTCGGCCAGCCAGTCGTTCGACCCAGCGGCCAGGGGCTTGTTCATGCAGGTTCTCCAATGCTGGGCTCAGCCCGGCAATTTACGCATCACGAAAGGGTAAAGCGTTCTGTTTGTCGCGCTGTTCCATGTGCCACGAATCTCCTTGCCGCATGAACCCGCCAGCACAGTGCCTTGCCACACAGCGGACACATCGACACCATCAGCCGACTCTTCAAGGCTGAAGTCCTCAGACTCCAGCTCACCCGAAACGCGGGTTTGCACGCCGGCACGATTCGCGCCGCCGCTGAAGCTGTCCGGCCACTGCGGGTGCTTTTCAAGCAGCAATGTGGCGCCTTGCGCAAGCCCCGCAAATTCGGCGCGCCATAAGCCGTACAAGTGCTGGGGGCTAAGTTCCTCGATTGACGGGCACGCAGACCCAGCTCCAATTTTTAGATCATTTTGGGCTCTAGCCCCCGTGGATATTAGGGTAATAGCTATAAAAAATATAGCAATTTGCGTATTCATACGGGTCTCGACCTTAACTGATCCGTGCCAGTGCGGCAGCGTTGTCCTGCGCCCTTTGTGCAAATTCGGCGCGCAAGGCGCGTAATTTTTCACGCGGGTCCTCACGAACGGTCTTGGCGTCCAATGCCATTTCAGCGATGAACCGACTCGGCAGTACCGCCACCAATTCGCGCCCTTTCTTGCGCCGCCGGCTCCAGCTCACAGCCAAACTGCGCTGGGCGCGGGTGATGCCGACATACATCAGGCGGCGCTCTTCCTCCAACCGGGTGGCAACTTCATCGGCGAGCGCGTCTTCGCCGGGCCGGAACGGCAGCATGCCCTCGGTCACCCCGACCAGCATCACATGGGGCCACTCCAAGCCCTTGGCAGCATGGAGTGTGGACAGTGTGACCACGTTTTGGTCTTTCTCCCGCTCATTGAGCGTGGAGATCAGTGACACGGTTTGCGCCACCTCCAGCAGACTCTTGAGTTCACCCGCGGTGCTGACACCCGCCACACCCGACATCTGACCACCGCAACGGGCCGACATCCAGTCGCAAAAATCCGTCACATTGGTCCAACGGGCGGCGGCCAAGGCCGCGCTGTCCTCGCCATCGTAGAGGTGTTTTTCGTAGTCGATCTCTTTGAGCCAGTCACGCAGGAAGACAGCGGCCGCCTCAGCGCCGCTGGTGTGGCGCGCCCGGTAGCTCAGGTCGTTGACGTAGCGGCCAAATTCGTGCAGGCTGCCCATCGCTTTGCCACTGAGCACACTGCCCAGCGATGCGGCAAACAGCGCCTCAAACAGGCTGATGCGGTAACGACTGGCAAAGGTGCCCAGTTGCTGCAGGGTCTGATGCCCAATGCCGCGTTTGGGCACGGTGACCGCTCGCAAGAACGCCGGGTCATCGTCCGGATTGAGCCACAAGCGGAACCAGCCGCATAAATCCTTGATCTCAGCACGATCAAAGAAGCTGGTGCCACCCGATACTTTGTACGGGATTTGGGCTTTACGCAGGGCCTTCTCAAAAGTCTTGGCCTGGTGGTTGGCGCGGTAAAGAATGGCGAAGTCCTTGAACTCTTGGTACTGCGGGCCGCTGCTGACCTGTGTGCCCGCACGCAGGCTCTGGATCCGCGCCACGGTCCGTTCCGCCTCATGCTCCTCACTGTCGGCATCGACCACCCGCACCGGCTCACCTTCGCCCAGATCGCTCCACAGGTTTTTCGGAAACAGCTTGGGGTTGGGGCCGATCACGTGGTTCGCCGCGCGCAAAATGGCGCCAGTGGATCGGTAATTTTGCTCAAGTTTGACCACCTTGAGGCTCGGGAAATCGATGGGCAATTTGCGCAGGTTGTCCAACGTGGCGCCGCGCCAGCCGTAAATGGACTGGTCGTCATCGCCAACCGCGGTGAACCGCGCCTGAGTGGCCGGGTTGCCGCCCACCAGCAATTTAAGCAATTCATATTGGGTCGCGTTGGTGTCCTGGTACTCATCAACCAGGACGTGCCCCATCAAGCCTTGCCAACGCTGCCGGGCCGCCTCATGGTGTTGCAACAACTTAAGGGGCAAGCTGATGAGGTCGTCAAAGTCCACACTCTGGTAGGCCGTCAGTCGCTCTTCGTAATGCGCCATCACACGCGCAATCTGCCGTTCGCCGTCGTCTTTGGCGGCCAGCGCCGCTCGCTCGGCGTTGAGCCCCATGTTTTTCCACAGACTGATGGTCCACTGCCATTGCCGGGCCGTGGCGGCGTCGACGGTGCCACCTGCGTCTTTCAGGATGCTGGTGACGTCATCACTGTCGAGAATCGAGAACTGCGGCTTGAGGCCAAGTGCGCCGCCGTCTTGACGCAACATGCGCACGCCCAAGGCGTGGAAAGTGCAGATCAGCACCTCCCGCGACGCGCCACCGATCAGGCCCTTGGCTCGTTCACGCATTTCGGCTGCGGCTTTGTTGGTGAAGGTAATGGCGGCAATTCGGCCCGGCGCCATCCCGGACTGAATCAGGCGGGCAATCTTATGGGTGATCACCCGGGTCTTGCCCGAGCCTGCCCCGGCCAACACCAGGCAGGGGCCGTGCATGTAGTTGACGGCCTCCTGCTGAGCCAGGTTCAGGCCAGGGGGTGGGGAGGACACAGGGCCAATCAGCGCCCGGCCAGCGGATAGGCCGGGTCGTTGTAGCCTGGCGTGGAAGAATGGCCCGGTGAGACCAGGCTATTCACCAGCGCTTCGTCCTCCGCAGTAATCTGGACGTCGATGGCACCAAAATAATCCTGCCACTGCGCCAGCGTGCGTGGCCCGGCGATGACTGAGCTGATATGCGGATTGGCCAGCACCCAGGCGGTCGCGAAATGGGCGAGCGACACGCCTTTGACTTCGCAGTGGGCACGCAGGGTTTGGGCAATGGCCAGCGACTCCTGGCGAAACTCGGTTTCCATCATCCGCTTGTCGGCCCGAAACGCGCGCGACCCCGCCTGCGGCGTTTGGCCTGGTGCGTACTTGCCGGTCAAAACGCCGCGGGCAATCGGGCTGTAGGGCACCACACCCAAGCCGTGGTGGCCGCAGGCCTCCAAAATTTCTGATTCAGGCAGGCGGTTCAGCAGGTTGTAATAGGGCTGGCAAACCACCGGGCCGGGCATGTTGAACTGGCGCGCCATGTGCACCATCTCACCAATACGCCAGCCGCGAAAATTGGACACGCCCCAATAGCGAATCTTGCCGTCTCGCAGCAAGGCCTCAATAGCGCGCAGCGGCTCTTCCAAACCCATGCCGTTGTAATCGCGGTGCAAATAATAGATGTCCAGGTGATCGGTTCGCAGCCGCTGCAGGCTGTCCTCGCAGGCGCGCAGCATCCAGGTTCGCGAATAGCGGCCCTCATTGGGGCGCTCGGACAGGGCATTGCCCACCTTGCTGGCCAACACCCAGTGCTGCCGCTGGCCCTGCAGCAGTTCACCCACCATCTGCTCTGACTTGCCGTGCGAATAGATGTCGGCGGTGTCAATGAAATTGCAGCCATGCGCATGCGCGTGGTCGACGATGAGCCGGGCTTCGGCCAGATCCGTCTGGTCTGCAAACATCATGCTGCCCAGGCACAGGCGGGACACTTTGAGAGGGCTTTTTCCGAGGTTTTTATATTGCATCATCATCAGAGGACAGGTTAAGTTTGATCAGCGCCCATTATCGGGCGGGCATGCGGGCCGGGTTCAGGATGTGGCCTGGGCGTAGCGGGCGAAGGCCTGCGCCGTGGGCGTGGTACTGGCGCCAGGTTGTTGTGGGGGCTGGTAATGCCCGTCAACGACGCGCGCGGGCTCTTCAAAACAGTCGCGAATCCAGGGGATGTACTCCAAGACGCTGCAAGCTGCACGGCTGAAGTTCAGATGCTGGTGGACCTGGCTCATATCACCCGCGTGGGGAGCCACCGGCAGCCGATGGGCCGCAGCCAACTCGATCACCCGCAATACCTCACTCAGGCCGGCCATACGCGTGACGTCTGGTTGTAGCCAATGCACCGCGCCCTGACCAATAAACTCGGCAAAGGCATCCACACTGTAGAGTTGCTCACCAAGAGCCACCGGGATGCTGGTGGCACGGGCCAATTGGGCATGACGCTGGACCGCGTCGTACCACAAGGGCTCCTCAAACCAGAAGACGTTTTGGTCCTCTGCCGCACGACAAAAACGAAGGCAATCCGCCAAGTCCCATTTGCCATTGCCGTCAATCGCCAAGGTCACCTGGTCTCCCACGGCCCGGCGCACGGCACGAAGTCGGGTCAGGTCACGTTCCACCGTGGAGCCAACCTTGATCTTGATGCCCGTAAAACCGTCTGTCACGGCCTGCTGCGCCCCCTGTACCAACTGGGCATCTGGAATCGACAGCCAACCGATGTCGGTGTTGTAGGCCCGAACCTGCTGACGTACGGCGCCGCCGAGGCACTTCCACAACGGAACTTGCTGGAATTTGGCGCGCAGGTCCCACAAAGCGATGTCAATGGCCGCGTGCGCCAACGAGGTAATCCCGGCACGCCCCACCCACTGCAATGCCGGTTGGCGCGCAACTTTTTGCCAAAGGCGCTCAATGTCGTTGGCATCCTCACCCAGCAACAAAGGCGCGATGCAGGTGTCAATGCAACGGGTGATCAACTGGTCACTCGCCAGATGGGCGTGGGTCCCCGTGAACCCGTAGCCCTTCAAACCATCCTCTGTGCTAACGCATGCACCAACGACCCCCCAATGAGAGATGGTGTGGGTGCTGTCGGCGATTTGGCTCCCCGTCACAGGGATGTGCAAAATGAACGATTCAATGTGTTTGATGCGCATAAGGGCTTCCAGTGAGGTTGGCTTGGTTGCGAGCCTGATGTTAGCGCCGTCCATGATCTGGGACCATGGCATTTTGTCCGCTGTGGGACGTGCATGACAGGCTGCTTACGAATCTGGCAGTCTGCAACAGACCTGAAAATTAGCCTCGAGCACCCTGAATTAACTCGGACATATCTGCAGCCAAAACCCGGCTGACAATCATGTCCAAGGCGGGCCTGGCGTTGCCCTGTTTGTCCAACCAAACCTTTGGCGTCAAGGCCCCGGCAACAGCGACAGCATCCCCATCCTCCAAGGCCAGCAGCATGGCACTGACCTGCGGTGAAAAAGCGATGGCATTGACGATCAGGCTTTCTCCGTCACCAGCCACTGCGCGGACCTTAGCCAGGGTAAACGAACTTCCGTTCTTCCCTTCGCGAATCTCTGGCTTCGCCAACAAGGTACCTGCAATCAAAGCCTGAATCATGACAACAATTATCGCCTCAACGCACAAGTCAAAACGCCCGCTTAAAGCGGGCGTTTTGTTAACAGCAGGGCTGCCGTTTGTTGGTTGCGCGAGAAGGATTTGAACCTCCGACCTTTGGGTTATGAGCCCAACGAGCTACCAGACTGCTCCATCGCGCGGTAAAGGGTTATTGTAGCCTATTCGGCCTTGCCTGACTCAGACTCAGCAGCATCATTTGCAGCGGGGCGATCCACCAGCTCAACCAAAGCCATGGGCGCATTGTCACCAACGCGGAAGCCCATTTTCAGGATGCGGGTGTAGCCACCAGGACGTGCCTTGAAGCGAGGACCCAGATCATTAAACAATTTAACCACGCTGTCGCGATCACGCAGCCGGTCAAAGGCCAGGCGGCGGTTAGCAACTGTGGCTTCTTTGGCCAGGGTGATCATTGGCTCCACCACACGGCGCAGTTCTTTGGCCTTGGGCAGCGTGGTCTTAATGACCTCGTGCTCGATGAGCGAGTTCATCATGTTGCGCAGCATTGCCAAGCGATGCTCGCTGGTTCGATTAAGTTTTCGTAGTCCGTGTCCGTGACGCATTGTGCTTTCCTTAAGTTTTTAATAGAGGCAGCCGTTTCAGGTACTGCCCTTGCACTAGAGCCCCTTTGAGGCTCCGGGGATCAACGCTTTTCGAGAGCTGCAGGAGGCCAGCTTTCCAGCTTCATGCCCAGAGTGAGGCCGCGGGAAGCCAAAACTTCCTTGATCTCATTCAAGGATTTGCGACCCAAATTAGGCGTCTTCAACAGCTCATTTTCGGTGCGCTGGATCAGGTCGCCAATGTAGTAAATATTCTCGGCCTTCAAGCAATTGGCAGAGCGGACTGTCAACTCCAACTCATCCACAGGGCGCAGCAAGATGGGGTCAAACTGCGAACTACCGCGTGGCGACGGCATGTCGAATGCAGCCAGTTCACTGCCTTCAAGCTGAGCAAATACGGCCAACTGCTCAACAAGGATCTTGGCAGATGAGCGGACCGCATCTTCGGCCGAAATCGCGCCGTTGGTCTCAATCTCGACCACCAGCTTGTCCAAGTCGGTCCGCTGCTCAACACGGGCACTCTCAACGGTGTAGCTAACCCGCTTAACTGGAGAAAACGAAGCGTCCAGAACGATGCGGCCGATCGATTTTGTCGGCTCATCGCCATGGCGGCGCATGGTGCCTGGCACATAACCGCGACCTTTTTCGACCTTGATCTGCATGTCAAGCTTACCGCCTTGCGACAGGTGAGCAATCACATGGTCAGGGTTAATGATCTCCACATCGTGCGGCGTCTGAATATCGCTGGCCATGACGACGCCTTCGCCATCTTTGCGCAGGCTCAATGTGACCTCATCACGGTTGTGCAGTTTAAATACAACGCCCTTCAAATTAAGAAGGATGTTGACCACATCTTCTTGCACGCCATCAATCGATGAGTACTCATGCAGAACACCAGCAATGGTCACTTCAGTGGCCGCGTAACCTGACATGGACGACAACAAAACTCGCCGCAGCGCGTTGCCGAGCGTGTGGCCATAGCCACGCTCGAAAGGCTCCAGGGCAACCTTGGCACGGTTCAGTCCAAGTTGCTCGACATTGATGGCTTTGGGTTTCAGTAGACTATTTTGCATGCAGACTTCCTCTCAATACCCCCGGTTCGTTACGCCGGTAAGGTTGGTGAAGCACCTGAAGCGCAGTGCCAGCGCCTCAGGAACGGTTTCAACTGGAACAGCGTATCGTCGTGATCAACGCGAATACAACTCAACAATCAGGGATTCGTTGATATCAGCACCGAACTGGTCACGGTCGGGCATTGATTTGAATACACCCTCTGCCTTGTCCACGCTAACATCAACCCAGGCAGGCATGCCAACTTGCTGAGCCAACTGCAAGGCCTCAACAACACGGTTCTGCTTCTTGGACTTGTCCCTCACGGAGATCACGTCGCCAGTCTTAACCATGTAAGAAGGGATATTGACGCTCTTCCCATTCACGGTCATGGCTTTGTGCGACACCAGTTGCCGCGCCTCGGCACGTGTGGAGCCAAATCCCATACGGTAAACCACATTGTCAAGACGAGACTCAAGAAGTACAAGAAGGTTCGAGCCGGTATTGCCTTTGCGGCGGTCAGCCTCTTCGAAATAGCGTCGGAACTGCTTCTCCAACACACCGTACATGCGTTTGACCTTTTGCTTCTCGCGAAGTTGAAGGCCATAGTCGGAAGTACGAGCACCAGAAGTGCGACCATGCTGACCCGGCTTGGAGTCAAATTTAGCCTTATCGCCGATCGAACGACGCGCACTCTTCAGAAACAAGTCTGTGCCTTCTCGGCGGGATAATTTGGCCTTGGGGCCTAGATAACGTGCCACTTGAACTTCCTTTTTGTCAACTACCGCACAGGAGTGCGTGAGCCAGTAACACGACGTTACTGGCGGTGGGCTTGTTTAAAGATCAGATGCGACGACGCTTTTGCGGACGGCATCCGTTGTGGGGAACCGGCGTCACATCAGCAATCATGTTGATGCGAATCCCAAGTGCCGCCAACGCCCTCACCGAGGACTCGCGGCCAGGACCGGGGCCCTTGATTTCGACATCAAGATTCTTGATGCCTTGCTCAATGGCTGCACGACCCGCCACTTCGGATGCGACCTGAGCCGCAAACGGGGTGGATTTCCGTGAACCTTTGAAACCTTGACCACCTGACGAAGCCCAAGACAGGGCATTGCCCTGACGGTCGGTGATCGTGATGATGGTGTTGTTAAACGAAGCGTGAACGTGTGCAACACCGTCTGCGACGTTCTTGCGAACTTTTTTACGAACCCGTTGGGCTGCGTTATTGGCGGGAGCTTTTGCCATGGTGGTCTTTCAATCCCTGTTATTTTTTCAGCGACGCGGCAGCCTTGCGGGGCCCTTTGCGCGTACGAGCGTTGGTGCGGGTGCGTTGACCACGCATCGGCAGCCCACGACGATGACGGAAACCACGGTAGCAACCTATGTCCATCAATCGCTTGATGTTCATGGTGGTTTCGCGCCGCAGATCACCCTCAATGGTGTACTGTGCAATTTGGTCCCGAATTTTCTCGAGATCTGAGTCGGTCAAGTCCTTGACCTTCTTGGAATACGCAATGCCACAAGCTTCACAGATTTTGCGAGCCCGGGTGCGGCCTATTCCAAAGATGGCGGTTAAACCAATTTCAGAATGCTGCTGCGGCGGAATATTGATGCCAGCGATACGTGCCATTTTCGTCCTCTAAAACTCTTGCAATCAACCCTGGCGCTGCTTGTGACGCGGATCTGTGCAGATCACGCGAACAATGCCCTTGCGCCGAATCACTTTGCAGTTACGGCAAATTTTTTTGACCGAAGCCGAAACTTTCATTTCATTCTCCTAAATTTCTCTAGCTCGCTGTGTCCAGATGACACAAACACGAGCACACTTACTAATTACTTGGCTCTAAACACAATGCGCGCCCGAGTCAGGTCGTACGGCGTCAATTCAACGGTCACCTTATCACCGGGCAATATGCGGATGTAATGCATGCGCATCTTTCCCGAAATATGCCCAAGGACAACGTGTCCATTTTCTAATTTCACCCGAAACGTGGCGTTTGGAAGATTTTCTACAACCTCGCCTTGCATCTGAATGACATCGTCTTTTGACATAGTTTCCAATCGCCTTATGAAGACTTAAAGTTAGCCTTCTTCAACAGCGACTCGTACTGCTGGGACATCATGTAATTCTGAACCTGGGCCATGAAATCCATGGTCACCACCACAATGATCAGCAACGACGTACCACCAAAATAAAATGGCACGTTGTACTTGAGGATCAAAAACTCGGGGAGCAGACACACCAAGGTGATGTAAATGGCGCCGGCAAATGTCAACCGTAGCAAAATCTTGTCAATGTATTTGGCAGTCTGGTCCCCAGGACGAATGCCCGGAATGAATGCGCCGCTTTTCTTCAAGTTGTCCGCGGTCTCACGGCTGTTGAACACAAGCGCCGTGTAGAAAAAGCAGAAGAAAATGATCGCGGCAGCGTAGAACATCACGTAAATAGGTTGGCCTGGCGTAAGTGATCCCGCAATGTCCTTCAGCCAACGCATCGACTCACCCGCGCTAAACCAGCCCACAACCGTTGCCGGCAGCAGAATGATCGACGACGCGAAAATCGGAGGAATAACACCAGCCATGTTCAGTTTGAGCGGCAGATGCGAGGATTGACCGCCGTAAACCTTGTTACCGACCTGGCGCCGCGCGTAGTTAACCAAAATCTTACGTTGTCCGCGCTCGACAAAAACCACAAAAAAGGTCACCAGCGCAACCAGCACCACGATAAACAATGACACGATGATGCTCATAGCGCCGGTCCGCACCAACTCCAACAAGCCCCCAATGGCTGTCGGGAGGCCAGCGGCAATGCCACCGAAAATCAGGATCGATATCCCATTGCCCAAACCACGCTCGGTGATCTGTTCACCCAGCCACATCAAAAACATCGTACCCGCCGTCAAGGTCACGATGGCCGTGATGCGAAATCCGAAGCCTGGCGCAATCACTAATCCAGGAGAGCTCTCCAGTGCCAAGGCAATGCCCATAGACTGAAACAACGCCAAACCCAGCGTGCCATAGCGCGTGTACTGCGTGATTTTGCGACGTCCCGCTTCGCCCTCTTTCTTTAACTGCTCAAACGAAGGCAGAACGTACGACATCAATTGCATGATGATCGAGGCAGAGATATAGGGCATGATGCCCAAGGCGAACACGGTGAAGCGTGACAAGGCTCCACCTGAAAACATGTTAAACATGCCCAGAATGCCGCCCTGCTGCCCATTAAAAAACTGTTGCAACTGCGCTGGGTCGATACCGGGCACAGGGATATGTGCTCCGATACGGTAGACGACGAGAGCAAGCAGCAAGAAAACGAGCCTGCGCCGCAGATCCCCGAATTTGCCGGTCTTGGCCAGTTGCGCTGCGTTAGTTGCCACGAGTCAATACGTCCAGTCGCAAATCAGGTCAAACTGCCGCCAGCGGCCTCGATAGCAGCTTTGGCTGCCACCGTGGCGCCGATGCCGGACAAAGCTACAGCGATGTTCAACTCGCCCGTCTTGATGATCTTTACCACTTTGGCCAACTCACCGACAAGGCCAGCCTGCTTCAGTGTGACCAAGTTGACTTCCGATGCGCCGAGACGCTGAAGCGCAGTCAGTGTCACCTCTGCATTGAACTTGAGCAAATGTGACTTGAAACCGCGCTTCGGGAGCCGACGCTGCATGGGCATCTGACCGCCTTCAAAGCCGACCTTATGGTAGCCACCAGCACGTGATTTTTGACCTTTGTGGCCACGACCAGCGGTCTTGCCGAGGCCTGAGCCGATACCACGCCCGACACGGCGCTTGTAATGCTTGGCGCCATCTGCTGGCTTGATGCCGTTGAGTTCCATCATCAATCCCTTAAAGCACTTTGACCAGATAACTGATCTTGTTGATCATGCCGCGCACTTCGGGTGTATCCACCAGTTCGCTGGTGCTGCGGATTTTGCGCAAGCCCAAGCCCCTGACGGTTGCACGGTGCGATTCTTTGCAGCCGATGGGGCTGCGGACCAATTGGACCTTGACGGTTTGTGGTGTAGTCATGATTCAAGCCCTGGTTATGCGAAGATTTCTTCGATGGACTTGCCACGCTTGGCTGCAACCGCCGACGGCGTCGTGGCGTGTGACAGTGCGTCAAGAGTGGCACGAACCATGTTGTAGGGGTTGGTAGAGCCATGGCTTTTAGCCACGATGTCCGTGATACCGACCACCTCAAACACCGCCCGCATGGGGCCGCCAGCGATGATGCCGGTCCCTTTAGGGGCGGGCGCCATCATGACTGAGGCTGCGCCATGCTGACCCATCACCTTGTGATGAATAGAGCCATTTTTCAGCGAGACCTTGGTCATGTTGCGGCGCGCTTCTTCCATCGCCTTTTGGACTGCGGCAGGCACCTCTTTTGACTTGCCCTTGCCCATACCGATCCGACCGTCACCGTCACCAACCACGGTCAGCGCAGCGAAACCGAGAATCCGGCCGCCCTTGACCACTTTGGTGACGCGATTGATCGCGATCATTTTTTCGCGCAGGCCATCTTCAGGCCCTTCGGCCTTACCCTGCATCTTCGCTTGTACTTTAGCCATCTTTATTTCCGATCTGCTTAGAACTGCAAGCCAGCTTCGCGGGCTGCATCCGCCAGCGCCTTGACGCGGCCGTGGTATGCAAAACCGGCCCGATCAAACGCTACTTTTTCCACACCAGCGGCTCGCGCTTTTTCTGCCAAGCGCTTGCCAATCATCTGGGCCGCTGCCACATTGCCACCTTTGCCAGAGCCGCCGAGTTCTTTGCGAACTTCCAACTCTGCACTCGACGCAGTGGCGATAACTTTTCCGCCATCGCCAGAAATGACACTGGCGTAAATGTGCAGGTTGGTTCGGTTGACCGTCAGGCGCGCCACCCCTTGGGTAGCAATCCTGATCCGGGTTTGCCGGGCTCTGCGAAGACGTTGCTCTTTTTTGCTCAACATATTGCAGTTCCTTATTTCTTCTTGGTTTCTTTGATCGTGATTTTTTCGTCCGAATAACGGATGCCCTTGCCTTTGTATGGCTCTGGCGGACGAATCGCACGAATCTCGGCGGCCACCTGGCCAACCCGCTGGCGGTCTGCACCTTTGATCACGATCTCAGTCGGTGTGGGCGTAGCCACTGTGATCCCTGCAGGCATGTCCTTGTTGACCGGGTGGGAGTAACCCACGGTCAAATTAAGCTTAGTCCCTTGAGCCTGAGCTTTGTAGCCCACGCCCACCAAGTTCAGCTTTTTCTCAAAACCCTTTGTGACACCCAGGACCATGTTGTTCACCAACTGGCGCATGGTGCCGCTCATGGCATTGGCTTCGCGGGAATCGTTGGCTGGTAGAAAGCTCAACTTGCCAGAATCGCTGCTGACCTTTACCAAGGCATTTTGTGTCAGTACCAGAGCACCGCCAGCACCTTTTACGCTGATTTGATCTTCTTTGACCGATACGTCCACACCCGTGGGTACAACGACCGGCATTTTTCCTACACGAGACATCTCTGTTTCTCCTCAATGTCACGCTTCAGGCGACGTAGCAAAGGACTTCGCCACCGACACCGGTAGCACGTGCTTTGCGATCAGTCATCACACCCTTGGGGGTGGTGACGATCGCCACACCCAGGCCGTTCTGGACTTGCGGGATGGCATCGCTGCCACGGTAGACGCGAAGGCCGGGGCAACTGACGCGCTCAATGCGCTCAATCACAGGGCGGCCGGCGTAGTACTTGAGCGCAATTTCAAGCTCAGGGTTGCCCTTGACGGTGCTAACCTTGAAGCCATCAATATAGCCTTCGTCTTTCAAAACTTGCGCAATGGCAACCTTGACTTTGGAGGATGGCACGCTGACGGTTGTTTTAGCAACCATCTGCGCATTGCGAATGCGCGTCAGCAGGTCGGCAATAGGATCACTCATGCTCATAGTTATGTCTCCTGCCGCTTACCAGCTGGCTTTGACGATGCCGGGGATTTCCCCTGCAAACGCCATTTCGCGGATCTTGGCCCGGGCCAAGCCGAAGTGCTGAAAGGTTCCGCGAGGACGGCCCGTGATCGCACAACGGTTGCGTTGACGCGTCGGGTTTGCGTTTCGCGGGAGCTTTTGCAGCGCCAGGCGAGCGGCCGCCCGCTCTTCGTCACTGCGCTTGGCGTCGCCTGCTGTCGCTTTCAGTTCCGCATGTTTTTTTGCGTACTTGGCAACCAGTTTGTCGCGCTTGAGTTCGCGCTCGATTAAAGCCATCTTAGCCACGGGTCACCTCAGTTCTTGAAGGGGAAACGGAAACCTGCGAGCAGCGCCTTGCACTCTTCGTCAGTCCTTGCCGTTGTGGTAATGCTGATATTGAGACCGCGCAAGGCGTCGACCTTGTCGTACTCGATTTCAGGAAAAATAATCTGCTCTTTAACGCCGATGTTGTAGTTGCCACGGCCGTCAAAGGCTCGTCCCGAGATACCCCGGAAGTCACGGACGCGGGGCAGTGCTACCGTCACAAAGCGATCGAGGAACTCAAACATCTGCACGCCGCGTAGTGTCACCATGCAACCAATGGCCTGATCTTCCCGGATCTTGAACCCGGCGATGGCTTTTTTCGACTTGGTGACAACGGGCTTTTGGCCGGCGATTTTGGTGAGGTCGCTGACGGCGTGGTCCATGACCTTTTTATCAGCGACTGCCTCGCTCACACCCATATTGAGCGTGATCTTGGTCAGGCGAGGCACCTGCATGGGGGACGTATAGCCAAATTTGGCCATCAATTCCGGCGCGACTTTCTCGCGGTAGTGTTGTTGCAAACGAGCCATGGTTATGCCACCTTGATTTCTTCACCGCTGGACTTGTAAACACGAACGCGTTTACCTTCAGCCAGTGACTTGATGCCAACCCGATCCGCCTTGCCTGTTGCAGCATTGAAGATTGCCACGTTTGACTGGTGAATGGGCATGGATTTTTCGACGATTCCGCCGGTCGTACCCTTCATGGGGTTAGGCTTGGTGTGCTTCTTCACCACGTTGATGCCTTCGACCAACACATGTGAGTCGTCTACGCGCAACGCAATCTTGCCGCGCTTGCCTTTGTCGCGACCCGCGATCACGATGATCTCGTCGCCTTTACGAATCTTGTTCATGGCGCGTCCTTACAAAACTTCTGGAGCCAGAGATACGATCTTCATGAATTTTTCAGTACGCAATTCACGTGTGACCGGGCCAAAAATGCGGGTCCCAATGGGCTCCAGCTTGGCATTGAGCAACACGGCTGCATTACCGTCGAACTTGACCAGCGAACCGTCGCTGCGACGGATGCCCTTGGCAGTGCGAACGACAACGGCGCTGTAAATTTCGCCCTTTTTGACACGGCCGCGCGGCGCAGCTTCTTTAATGCTGACCTTGATGACGTCGCCAACGCTGGCATAACGACGCTTGGACCCGCCAAGCACCTTGATGCACAGCACGGACTTGGCGCCGGTATTGTCGGCAACTTCCAGTCGAGATTCTGTTTGGATCATTTCAAATATTCCCAACTTGCATCAGATCCTCAGTGTTTCTTGGCGAGCACCAAACACCACCGCATTTCTGATCAGTCTTGGGCCCGTCGTCCCTAGCATGAACCACTCACGCTGCTTCCGTTGGGCAGATACTTCGCTCAAAGGTTTTTGAAGCGAAGCCTAAGATTGTACAAGCCTTTTGTCGCTTCGTCAAGCGTTTTTAGGGAGGCCCGCACAAATATTGATGCGTCAGCTGGATAAATTCGTCAATCTTAGGCGCCAAACCCGTCTCTTGCTCCAGGATTTCGCCCACCCGAGCCGCAAGACTAGCGGCCAAAGCCGCATCCAGGAACAACAAGCGCGCGCGGCGGGCGAGCACATCCTCTACAGTGATTGCATATTCGTGCCTGGCCGCAAAGCGAACCATACCTTCAGTCAGCCCCCACCCAAGGGCAACCTCAGCACCCGGCATCGCCAGCAGCCAACTTTGCTCATCCCCGTAGGACTGCGGTCCTGGGCTTGCGACGACCGAGTGGAAGACTGGCTCGCCGGTTTGCGCGCCCACCAGGCGCAGTCGTGTGGTGATGCCTGCCGCTCTACTTGGGATCAGGCCAGCGTCGACGCAGGTTTGCAGCACATCCTCGGCCATGGCGCGGTAGGTGGTCCACTTACCGCCAGTCACAGTCACCAGGCCACTCTGGCTGAGTAGCACCGTATGCTCACGGCTCAGGCCCTTGGTGTTGGCGCCAGCCTCGTCAGGCGGTTTAACCAGGGGCCGCAAGCCCACCCACACGCTTTTGACGTCAGCGCGGTGCGGCGCGCGCACGAGGTATCGCGCGGCCTCATCGAGGATGAAGTCGATTTCCTGCGGAAATGGCAGCGGCTCGCGCGCCAGATCCGCGCGCGGCGTGTCGGTCGTGCCCAAAATCACCCGGCCCAGCCAGGGCACAGCGAACAGAACCCGGCCATCAGCGGTCTTGGGCACCATCAGGGCCACGTCCGAGTCAAGAAACTCACGCCCCACCACCAGGTGCACACCCTGGCTAGGTGCCACCAAGGCAGGCGTGGCCCGACTGCCCGGCGCAGCGGTGACCGCGCCGTCACGCTGGCGCAATTCGTCCACCCAGACCCCGGCCGCGTTGACCACACACGCTGCGCTGAGGGTGTAAGCCGCTCCGGTGAGTTGATCCCGGCATGACAGGCCGGCGACTTTGCCCTGGTGGTACACCAGATCGACGGCTGCACAGTAGTTCACCAACAGGGCGCCGCGCGCCGCCGCTGTGCGAGCCAACGCTAAGGCAAGCCGCGCATCATCAAACTGGCCATCCCAGTACTTGACGCCTCCGCGCAGGCCATTGGCCTGAGCCGTTGGCAAGTGCCGCAGTGTTTCCGCTCGGCTCAGGAATTCAGTCTTACCTAGGCCCGCCTTGCCGGCCAGCGCGTCGTAGACCTTGAGACCCAGGCCGTAAAAAGACCTTTCCCACCACCGGTAAGACGGCATCACGAACGGCAGGGCTTGGGCCAGGTGGGGCGCATTGGCCAGTAACGTGGTGCGCTCGTGCAGCGCTTCGCGCACCAGCCCGATGCTCCCCTGAGCCAGGTAACGGACTCCCCCATGCACCAGCTTGGTGGCCCGTGAAGAGGTGCCCTTGGCAAAATCATGCGACTCGACCAGCACCACACTCAGCCCTCGGGCTGCGGCGTCGAGCGCCACGCCCAGGCCGGTGGCGCCCCCGCCGACAATCGCCAGGTCATAGTGGTGCGGCCGCGCCAGTCGAGCCAGAAGTTCGGCACGGCGGGTCGGCAGCGGGGTTGAGGCGACAGGCATGGGCACAATATCCAATGGGCAACAAACAGATGCCGGATTATTGTTCGAATTTATTCGTTTTATTTTTTTATTGTTCGTTATAGTTCGTTTTAATGACCCATCACCCAAGACAACTGCGGCTGCTGGCCCTCGCCCAAGAACAGGGCACGGTCACTGTCGAGCAGCTGGCCCAAATGCTGGGCGTCACCTTGCAAACCGTGCGACGGGACGTACAGCTTTTGGCAGAGGGCGGATTGCTGAGCCGCTTTCATGGGGGCGTTCGGGTGCCGGGCTCCACGGTTGAAAACATGGCACACCAGCAACGGGTCAACCTGAATGCAGCTGGCAAGGCCCGCATTGCTCAGGCGGTGGCGGCCGCAGTGCCACACAACTGTTCGCTGATGCTAAACATTGGCACCACCACCGAAGCCGTGGCACAGGCTTTGGGGCAGCACACAGGCCTGCGCGTGATTACCAACAACCTGAACGTGGCGCGCATTCTCAGCGCCAACCCGAAGAGCGAAGTGATTGTGGCCGGCGGCGTGGTGCGCAGCCATGACCAAGGCATTGTTGGCGAGGCCGCCGTTGATTTCATTCGCCAGTTCAAGGTGGACATTGCGCTGATCGGCATCTCTGGCATTGAAGTTGACGGCACCCTTCGCGATTTCGACTACCGCGAAGTCAAGGTGTCTCAGACCATCATGGCGCACGCCAGGGCGGTCTGGCTTGCCGCCGACAGCAGTAAATTTAACCGGCCAGCGATGGTGGAGGTCGCCAAGCTGACGCAAATCGACCGGCTTTTCACCGATGCCGCGCCGCCCGAGCCGTTCCCGGCCCTGCTGGCCGAGGCCGGAGTTCGGGTCGACCTGGCCGCCGCCTAAAGCACTGACCCCCTCTGTCGCATCGCACTGTCGACCCCTTTCAACTGGAGCCCCGCCACCATGACTTACCTGCTTGCCCTGGACCAGGGCACCTCGAGTTCGCGCAGCATCGTGTTTGATGCCAGTGGCCAGGCGCTGAGCATGGCGCAACAGGAGCTGCCGCAGATCTACCCCCAACCCGGCTGGGTTGAACACGACCCAATGGTGATCTGGCGAACCCAGTTGGCGACCGCCCGCGAGGCACTTGCCAAGGCCGGTGTCACAGCGCGTCAGGTGCGGGCCATTGGCATCACCAACCAACGCGAGACCACCGTGGTCTGGAACCGCCGCACCGGGGTTCCGATCCACCATGCCATCGTCTGGCAGGACCGGCGCGCAGAACCCACCTGCGCAGATTTGCGCGCGCGCGGCCTGGCGGCCATGGTTCAGGCCAAGACCGGATTGGTGATCGACGCCTATTTCTCGGGTACCAAGCTGCGCTGGCTGCTAGACCACGTACCGGGCGCACGGGCACAGGCTGAAGCGGGCGAACTGGCGTTCGGCACCATTGACAGCTGGCTGATCTGGCAGTTGACCGACGGCGCGGTGCATGCCACGGATGTCAGCAACGCGTCGCGCACCCTGTTGTTCAATGTGCACAGCAACCAATGGGACGCCGAGCTGCTGCAGATGCTCGATATTCCACCCAGCATGATGCCCACCGTGCGGCCATCCAGTTCATTGTTCGGCGAGGTCAAACCAGCGCTGCTAGGCCATGCAATCATGATCGGCGGTGTGGCTGGCGACCAGCAAAGCGCTCTCTTCGGGCAGGCCTGCTTCAAGGCTGGTCTGGTCAAAAACACTTATGGCACTGGCTGCTTCATGCTGATGCACACCGGCGCCATGTTTCAGACCTCGCACAATGGCTTGATCACCACCAGCGCGGCCCAGACTGGATCCCAGCCCGAGTTCGTCTTGGAGGGCAGCGTATTCGTCGGCGGTGCCGTGGTGCAATGGCTGCGCGACGGCTTGCACGCCATTCAGAGCAGCAGCGAGGTGGAGGCATTGGCGCAAAGTGTGCCGGACTCGGGGGGCGTGATGATGGTGCCCGCATTCACTGGGCTGGGCGCGCCCTATTGGCAAGCAGATGCGCGTGGCACCATCACTGGCCTGACCCGCGGCAGCACCGCGGCCCACATCGCGCGCGCCGCCTTGGAAAGTATTGCCTACCAAAGCGCAGCTCTGTTGCTGGCGATGAGTCGTGACGCGGTCCAGGGCGGTGGCGCCCCGGTGGCCGAGCTACGGGTCGATGGTGGGGCCTGCGTGAATGACCTGCTGATGCAGTTCCAGGCCGATCTGCTCGGCATCCCGGTGGTGCGCCCGGCCGTGACCGAGACCACCGCCCTAGGCGCGGCCTACCTGGCCGGACTGGCCACCGGGATTTATCGCAATACCGATGAACTGGCTGGCCTCTGGCGCGCCGAACGACGCTTTTTGCCCACCCTGGCGCCGGCGCGTGCAGCGGAACTGATGGCGCGCTGGGAGCATGCGGTGCGGCAGGCTGTGGCCTGAACTGTCGCCCGTCACCAAGGTCGGGGCCGCTGTGGGTAGACTTGCAGCTTGATCGGCATCCCCCACCCTAATGAAATCCAAACAACATGACTGAACGTATTGCATTCATTGGTGGCGGCAATATGGCCAGCGCCATCATTGGTGGCCTGGTACGCCAGGGCACACCGGCGGCGATGATCGATGTGGTGGAGCCATTTGCCCAAGCGCGTGCAGCGCTGCTTCAGCAACACGGGGTGCTGGCCCAGCCGCAGGCGGGGCCCTTTCTGAGCCAAGCAGCACTGGTGATCTGGGCCGTCAAGCCGCAGATGTTCCGGCAGGCGGCAGCTGCGGTCTGCCCCCACACCTTAGGGGCCTTACACCTGAGCGTGGCGGCCGGTATCCGCACGGACAGCATCGCCCAATGGCTGAATAGCGAGCGGGTGGTGCGCGCCATGCCTAATACGCCGGCCCTGATTGGCCGGGGCATGACCGCACTGTTTGCCAGGGCCAGGGTGACAGCAGCAGAGCGCTCGCGTGTGGATGCCGTGATCGCCACCACCGGCGAGTTGCTTTGGCTCGCCGCTGAAGAGCAGCTGGATGCCGTGACCGCCTTGTCGGGCTCTGGCCCCGCCTATATGTTCTATTTTATGGAGGCCATGCGCGCTGCGGGGGTCGAGATGGGCCTGCCGGCTGAGCAGGCCTACCAACTGGCGGTGGCGACCTTCATCGGCGCGGGCGAACTGGCACGGGCGTCTACCGAGCCTCCCGAAGTGTTGCGCCAACGCGTCACCTCACCCGGCGGCACCACCCATGCGGCGATTTCCATGATGGGGCAGACCGACGTCGGTGGGCAATTTATACGGGCCATGCACGCCGCGCGCAGCCGGGCCACCGAAATGGGGCAGGAATTTGGCGCAGCCTGAGCGGGTCGCTCAGGCTACGGCATAACTGGCCGCGATGCCGGCAAACACGGTGAAGCCCAACCAGTGGTTCAGGCGAAAAGCCCGAAAGCAACCGTCCCGGCTGCGCCCCCTGATCAGGCGGTAATGCCACAGCACTTGCGCCAGCGCGGGGATAATTGCTATATAAAAAATAGCATTAACTCCATACTGGACAAGGGCTAGAGCCCAAATTGACAAGTAAACAGCATAGCTCGCCATGACCGCGGATACGTCTCGCGTGCCCAATGTGATGGCAGAGGTTTTCATGCCCAAGCGCAAGTCGTCGTCGCGGTCCACCATCGCGTACTCGGTGTCGTAGGCCAGCACCCAGAACAAGTTGCCAAGAAGCAACAGCCACGCCAGCGGCGGCACACTGGCGGCCATGGCGCCGAGGCTGAAGCTCTGACGACCCAATACGGCAGAGAAGGCCATCGGAATGCCAAAGCTGAAAGCCACCCCGAGCACCGCCTGCGGCATGGAGACCCAGCGTTTGGCATAGGGGTAGGCCAGCGTCACCGCCAGTGCCACAAAAGACCAGGCGATGGTGGTCGTGTTGGTGGTCAGCACCAGGCCAAAGGCCAGCGCCGCGAGCACGGCTCCCAGCAGCAGCGCCTCTGGCACGGTCACCGCGCCGGTGGTGACCGGCCGGCCGGCGGTGCGTTTGACATGCCGGTCAAACTCGCGGTCGGCCACATCGTTGACACAGCAACCCGCGCTGCGCATGAGCACGGTGCCCAGGCTGAAAACCAGCAGCAGATGCCAACCAGGAAAGCCCCTTGCGGCGATCCACAGCGCGCTCAGCGTCGGCCAGAGCAACAACAACCAACCGGCCGGTCGATCCCAACGGATCAGGTTCAGGTACAGGGCAATTCGGCTGGCGGGTCGGCGCATGACGATCAATGGGGACCGGGACGCAAGCTCAGGACAAACGGGCTACGCCTGGCAATTCGCAGGCGTAGATGGCGTTACGCAGCGCAGCAATGGCCTCATAGCGGGTGAAACTGCGCCGCCAGGCCAGTACCACGCGCCGCGTCGGCGGATCACCGGTGAAAGGCAGGTATTTGATGTAGGGGTCTTCGTCTCGCTTGCGCCGGGGCCTAGCGCCCAACGCTTCTTTGGGCACGCTCAGCCGTGGCACCAGCGTCACACCCATGCCGGCTGCCACCATGTGCTTGATGGTCTCCAGCGATGAGCCCTCAAAACTGCGGCGTATGCCCTCAGCATTGCTGGAGAAGCGCGCAAACTCGGGGCAGACCTCCAGCACGTGGTCGCGAAAACAATGCCCGCTGCCCAGCAACAGCATGGTCTCGTTCTTCAACTCGTCGTTGCTGACGCTGCTGCGAGCGGCCAGCGCGTGGTTGGACGGCACCGCCGCCAAAAATGGCTCGTCGTAGAGAGGGGCAATGGCCAGCCCGGCGTCGGGAAACGGCTCAGCCAAAATGGCGCAGTCGATCTCGCCAGTGCGCAACATCTCCAGCAGCTTGACGGTGAAGTTCTCCTGGAGCATCAGGGGCATCTGCGGCGTCTGTTTGATCATCTGGCGCACAAGATCAGGCAGCAGGTAGGGGCCAATGGTGTAGATCAGGCCCAGTGTCAACGGCCCGGCCAAGGGGTCCTTGCCGCGCTTGGCGATTTCCTTGATGTTGGCGGCCTGCTCCAGCACACTTTGCGCCTGACGGACGATTTCCTCGCCCAAATGAGTGACCGTGACCTCGTTGGCATTGCGCTCGAAAAGCTTGACCTCCAGCTCTTCTTCAAGCTTCTTGACAGCAACCGACAGCGTGGGCTGCGACACATAACAGGCATCGGCCGCTTTGCCAAAGTGCCTCTCGCGTGCCACGGCCACAATGTATTTGAGTTCGGTCAGAGTCATGCCGCTATTGTGCCCCGGCGCATGCCGCTGGGCAGCTACCGCATCAGGCTTTCAGGTACTCGGATTTTGCACCGAGCCAGCGCGCCACATGGCGCTCGGCCTGCGTCGGGTGCTGGTCCAGCAACTCGGGCGCGAGCTGGCGGGCCCAGGCCAAAAGGGCACTGTCGGTGGCCAGGTCAGCAAAGCGCAACAATGCTGCGCCCGACTGGCGCGCACCTAAAAACTCGCCTGGACCCCGAATTTCAAGGTCGCGTCGGGCAATCTCAAAGCCGTCGCCAGTTTCCGCCATCGCCTTGAGGCGCTCGCGCGCAGTCTCGCCCAGGCGCGGCGCATCCCCCGTGCTGTAAAGCAACACACAGGCCGAGGCGGCTGCGCCGCGTCCGACCCGACCGCGCAGCTGATGCAACTGTGACAGGCCAAAGCGTTCGGCGTGTTCAATCACCATCAAAGAGGCGTTCGGCACGTCGACCCCCACTTCGATCACGGTAGTGCTGACCAGCACGCCCATCTGACCGCTGGTGAACTGCGCCATCACCGCCTTTTTCTCTGGCGCCGTCAACCTGGAATGCAGCAGTCCCACCAACACCCCAGGCAGCGCCGCACTGAGATGAGCATGGGTTTGGGTGGCATTGCTCAAGTCCAGCGCCTCACTCTCCTCGATCAGGGGACAAACCCAGTAAATCTGCCGCCCTGCCACCAGTTGGCCTCGGATCCGCTCAACGACCTCATCGCGCCGGCTTTCATTCACCACCTTGGTGACGATGGCGGTGCGCCCAGGGGGCAGTTCGTCGAGCGTGGAGACATCCAGATCGGCGTAGTAGCTCATGGCGAGTGTGCGCGGAATCGGGGTGGCCGTCATCATCAGCAGGTGGGGCTCCTGCGCCTCGGCGCTGAGCTTGGCGCGCAAGGCCAGTCGCTGGGCCACACCAAAGCGGTGCTGCTCGTCGATGATGGCCAGCGCCAGTTGATGGAACAGCACCTTGTCTTGGATGACGGCATGCGTGCCGACCACCAACGCCGCCTCGCCGCTGGCAATCAGCGCCAGCATGGCACGGCGCTCTTTTGGTTTTTGGCTGCCGGTGAGCCAGGCCGTCTTGACCCCCAGAGGCTCGAGCCAGCCCACCAGCTTGGCGAAATGCTGCTCGGCCAAGATCTCGGTCGGCGCCATCAGGGCGCACTGCCTGCCCGCGTCAATGCACAGCGCCGCCGCCAGCGCCGCCACCACGGTTTTACCCGCGCCCACATCGCCCTGTAGCAAGCGGTGCATGGGCACCGGCCGGCCCAGATCGCCAGCAATCTCGGCTTGCACCCGTCGCTGCGCCCCGGTCAGGGCAAACGGCAAGGCTGCCTGCAGCCGATCGGCGAGCCCCGCGCCCGGGCCCGGCTGGGGCGCCAGCACTGGCGCCAGCAAGCCGGCACGGGCACGGCGAGCTTGCAATTGCGACAACTGCTGCGCCAAAAGCTCCTCGGCCTTGAGCCTCTGCCAGGCCGGATGGCTGCGGTCTTCCAGCGTCGCCAGCGCCACATCGGGCGCCGGATGATGCAAAAATGATAGCGAACTCTTCAACCCCCATAAGGGCTGAGGGCCGATTTTCTTTAAATCCTCTGTAGGAATGGTGTCGGCGAGTTCGGCACGAGCCAGCCCGTTTTGCACCGCGCGCCGCAGGTAGGCCTGCGGCAAGCCGGCCGAGGTCGGGTAGACCGGCGTCAGCGCTTGCGGCAGTTCGCCGCCAGCGGCCTGAAACGATGGGTGCAACATCTGCCAACCCAAAAAACCGCCGCGCAGCTCGCCACGGGCACGGATGCGCTTGCCAGGCGCCAGGGCCTGCTGCTGGGAGGGGTAAAAGCTGAAAAACCGCAACGTGCAGGTGTCAGAGCCATCATCCACCGTCACCAGCAGTTGCCGGCGCGGCCGCAGGGTGACCTCGCTGGCGGTCACCATCACCTCGATTTGAACCACCTCGCCGTCCCGTGCCTCACTTAGGCGGGTGATGCGGGTCTCATCTTCGTAACGCAACGGGAGGTGCAAGGCGAGGTCGATGTCACGCCGCAGGCCGAGCTTGAGCAGGGCTTTTTGTGGGCCAGTCAGCGGTCGGGCTGGGCTGGTAGTCGACGCGGCGGTGGTCATCCTGGGATTGTGTCGCACTGCCCGACTGACCCGCAACTCAACAGCGTCAGGGGTGCCAGCTCAAGACGTGGCCTGCGGGCAGCCGCTGACTCAGGGCCTAAACTTCAAAGTCGACGACCCGGCGCTCCGACTGAGCCTCAGCGACAAATGGAACGATGGCCTGGTGCAGCGGGTGTACCTGGTAGCCCTGTAGCGCCTCCAAACTGATGAACTCTGAGTACAGAGTGATGTCACTGCTGCTGTCAGTCACCACCACGTTGATGCCGAGTTCGATATGCAGCAATCCGGGAATCTGACCGCGTAGCGCCTCAACCTTCGCCTTGATCAGGCGGGCATTGGTGGCTTTGTCGTTGCCGTGCGCTGAGTCCTTCAATCGCCAAAAAACAATGTGTTTGATCATGGTTCGCCGTCCTTTGTTAAAAGCTGCCCGGATAGGCACCACCATCGGCCAGGATGTTCTGTCCGGTGATGTAACTCGCATGCTGACTGCAGATAAAAGCGCAAATTGCGCCAAACTCATCTGCCGTCCCCAAGCGGCCGGCCGGAATGGATTGCCGACGCCGCTCCAGCACCAGGTCGATGGTCTGCCCAGGCTTTTGCGCGGCTGCTTCGACCGTCTTTCTCAGCCGGTCGGTGTCAAAGGCGCCTGGCAGCAGGTTGTTGATGGTGACGTTGGCCTGGGCCAATGGACTGCGGGCCAGCCCGGCCACGAACCCGGTCAATCCACTGCGGGCGCCACTGCTGAGCCCCAGGTTGTCGATCGGCGCCTTGACGGTGGTGGATGTGATGTTAATGATCCGGCCAAACCGGCGGGCCGCCATACCATCCACGGTGGCCTTGATCAATTCGATCGGCGTCAGCATGTTGGCGTCAACGGCGGCGATCCAGTCGTCGCGTTGCCAATCGCGAAAGTCACCCGGCGGCGGTCCACCCGCGTTGGTGATCACGATGTCGAAATTGGTGCCCGGCCCGCCCGGATGGGCAAAAACAGCAGCGCGCCCCGCGCCCGAGGTGATGTCGGCAGCCACACCGATGACCTGTTGCGCCAAGGCGTCCACCCGCAACCCCTGCAGTCGCTGCACGGCCAACTGCAAAGGTCCCTCGGTCCGTGCGACCACCACCACGCTGACGCCCTCTCGCACGAGAGCCTCCGCGCAGCCGTAGCCCAAGCCCTTGCTGGCACCACACACCAGGGCCCAACGGCCCGTTAATCCTAAATCCATGGCTCTTCTCCCCTTCTGCTCAAAAAACGGCTTATCTTGCACTGGGCATAACACCCGCCGCTGCCAAACCTAAGAATTCAATCGTTTCTTGGCGCGCGCGGGTTGCTCGTCGCTGGCAAGTTGCTGCAACTGCTCCGGGCCGTGAAACGGGTATAAATCCTGCGCCTCAAGCGCCAGGAGTCGGTCGTTTATTTTGCGTAAGAAGCCAAACGCCACCGCTCGCTCACGCGCCGGGATGTCGCTCAACATGGCGTCATGAACCCGCAAGCTCAATTCATTGCAGTCGCGGGCAAGTTCCAGGCCGGCTGGCGTCAGGGTCACCAACACCGTGCGGTTGTCCTGTCTGGAACGCCGCCGCCTGATCAGACGCTTTTTGTGCAGGCCCTGCAACTGGCTCGAGATGGTGGACTGCGGCAGAACCATCAGTTCACCCAACTCGCCCGTGCGCAATTCTTTTTTTTCCAACAGCAAGACCAAAATCCGTGCTGAAAAATGATTCAGGTCATGTTCGCGAAAATGGCGGTTGCCAATGGTGGCGACCCGCGCGCTGGCCACGTGCACCAGAAAAGTCAGCCGATCAGCCAATGCCACCGCGGGCAGCGCCGCAGCGGATGACGCTGCAGCACCGCCCACACTCTCAGCCACAACCGTTCCCTCCGCTTGCAAAGGCTTTATCGGCGTTGGCGCCCGGGTGGCCATGATCAGGCCGGCTGGTCAGGGCCACCGGACGGTGCCATGAACGCGGCGACCATCTTGTGGAAATGCTGGACCGCTGGCTCGTTACGGCCAATCGTGAACGCGGTGTTGGCGCCCGACTTAAGCCCAGCTTGAACGCCAGCACCAATCACATAATCTTCATCGCGCACAGCCTGCAGCACGATCTGGCTGAAAGCCTCGGTAGCCTGCTTCTCTTGCTCGGTCACCGGTCGTTTAGCCGCCAATACGGATTGCCGGGTCACGGTGGTATCGGGCGTGGGTCCGGGGAAGACCTGGCTGACCAAACAGTGGTCGCCCAGCACGCCCGATATGGCCAAATTAGGAAACCCGAGGTGGATGCGGCGAATATGGGTTTCCGGCTCCCATTGGGCCTCTGGCGTGCTGGGCAAGTCGGCCAGGCTACGCCGCCCGAACACGATCCTCTGGTGCGGGCCATAGGTGTCGTGCAGTGTGAGGTTGCCAATGGTGAATTTGCCAACCGTGTTCACGTGCACCGTGTTGTGGTGATACGACTCCAGGTAACCCTCCCAAGCGACCTTCCAGCTCGGTCCGGGGATGTCACGCTGGTCGTAGAGATACCAGCGTTCCAGGTTCAGGGTATCCAGCTGCGTGGAGAAATCGCCCAGCCAGTCATCAATCTGGAAGGACTCCCCGGGCGTCAATTTCACCCAAATGAGTCCGGAGCGCTCAGCGCAAGCCAATTCGGTCAGCGAGTGGGTTTCGGCACTCACCTCGCCAAAGGTTGAGGCGCCGTAGAGTCCGGTTAGTTTGCCTTGAATGTCGTATTGCCAGGCATGGTAAGGGCAGACAAAGCGCTCGGCTGTCCCGGTGCCGTGCTGGCACAGCTGGGCTCCGCGATGCCGGCAGGCATTCAAAAAAGCCCGCGCCACACCGTCGGCGCCGCGCACCAGAATCAGAGGCACCTCCATCACTGTCATGGCTCGGTAGCTTTTCGGCTCGGGCAACTCCAAGCTCAAGGCCAAGGCCAGCGGCAAGTGCTTGAACAGACGGTCGACTTCCCTTTTGTATTGAGCGGGATCGATATAGGACGCTAACGGTTGACTCAAGGTGTCTGCCGCTTGGTCAGTCCCTTTGGTCTTGAGGTGATTGAGCGCACGCTTGACCAGGGTCATCGATTCACTGTCAACTGCCATGTTTATTCCCCTGATTTATCTTGCTCAATCCGTTGATCCAGCCGCTGATCAAGACGCTTCAAGCCCCACGGCCATGTTCGCGCTCAAACGCTTGCCAAGCTGGCAGCGACTCCGGAAAGTCTGCCGGCAGCTGGTTGCCGCCCATGGTCACCCGCGTGATGCTGTTGAACACATGGGTGTAATCCTTGGCCGGCACGTAGTAGAGAAACTTCAGAATCCGCTTTCGGAACACCCAGCGGCCTTCAAGCTTGCAGTACTCGTCCTCGTAGCGCATTGCAGAGAGACTGACCTCCTGGTTGGGACAGGTTTCGGCATGGCTCAGCACCAGACCCGTCGCACGATCTGGGTTGGCGGCGTCGAAGTTCACGAAATGATCATGCGTCCAGTGGTAGCCCGGGCCACGGATCTTGAAAATGCGCACATACATCGCCAAGATCTCGTCACGGCCGTTGGCCGCCAGCAATTTACTGGGAGAGTCAAGAACAGCATCTGGCGAAAAAAGCGTCTTCAGTCGCTCAATGTCGTGTTCGTCACAGGCGATGGCGTAGGCGCTAACCAATTCCGATATCTCAGCGCGCGCCTCCAACATTGAAACGCGTCGCAGCAGGTCCTCTAAGTTCACCATAGTAAATCTCCGTTGGGTTTAAAGTTCTTCTGGTTGTGCTGGCAGATTCTGACCGGTCCCGCCAAATGCAAATTCACGCGTGAGCTGCTGCCCCATCGAGGGCATGCGCCAGCCACCCAGCGCTTTACGCTCACGCGGCGGCGACAGATCGACGGTTTTGCCATCAAGGAATACTTGGCAGATCCGACCGGGCTCGCCCAAAATGGCCACGTTCTGCGAGGGGTCGCCATCAACCACCAATAGATCGGCCTTCATGCCGGGCGCCACGACCCCTGTTCGGCCAGCCATTTTCAGAGCGAAGGACCCGGCACCCGTCGCGCAATGGATGGCCTCCAGGCTGCTCATGCCGAAGTAGCGCATGAAGACTTCCATCTCCCGGTAATGCCAATGGCCATAGGGCACCATGGAAAAACCCGCCTCGCTGCCGGTCAAGAGCGGTACCCCAGCAGCGACCAACCGACGCATGCTTGCCGCCGAATCAGTGATCTCACGCTCAAACAAGCTGATAAGTGCGGGATCGGTCCCCAGCCGATGGCCGTAGTCGACCATATTGGCCTGGAACGTAAACGCCGGACAGATCGGGATTTTTTTATCGATCACCAGGTCCAGGGCTTGCTCATCCATGCCGGTGCCATGAAAGATCAGATCGACCCCTGCCTTGGCGGCACGGTAGGTCGACATGCTGCCCCGGCAATGGCCCATCACCGGCACGCCCAGATCGTGGGCCAGCTCACAGATCAGGTTCAACTCTTCCTGCGTCCAACTGCACTGCTCGCCCAGATGGGCGTAGCGCGGAACGACGCCTGAGACATGCACCTTGATCCAGTCCGCCCCGACCTTGACCTGGCGCCGCACCTCGGCCACGATCTCGTCCTTGCCCTGCACCGACTTGTAGTAACCGGTGATGCCAGTGTCATTGATCAGCCGTCCGGCAGTACCGCCTACTGCCGTGATCAGGGCATAACAGCCGCAGGAAATCCGGGGTGCCTCAATGACGCCCGCCTCCGCGGCATCCCGCACATCGACCATGTTTTCAAACACCGAGTCGGGGTCCAGAATACCGGTCACGCCAGCCCGCAGCAGCTTCTTCGCGTTGTACGCGGCCACCAATGCCGACAAGGCATTGCGCCGTTGGTAAAAGATTTCGGGGTTGGAAGCAGCGTCGTCAAACGATAGGTGACAGTGCGCGTCAATCAGCCCAGGCATCACGGTCTTGCCGACAAGGTCGATCCGCCGGGCGTGCTGCAGATGAGCAACCCGGCGCAAGGCCTCCTCGCCCAGTGCAGCAATCTGGTCGCCCTCGATCAAGACCGCCGCAGAAAACGGCGCGCGCCCATTGCCATCAATGACCTGTGCGTTATCAAGAAGAACCGCCTGATTCATGGCCTCAAGCCCTTAACAACCGGCGGGCATTGACAGCCAATTCAGGCGCAATCACATCCGCCCCAAGCGCCTTGTCAGCATCCGGTTCGTCCCACCCGGCAAAATTGGTGCCATAGACGAGATGATCGCCACCAACCACCGCCGTGAGCAGCGGGATGATCTGGGGGTGATCCACATGGGTATCAAACCAAAGCCGTTTGAGCCGCTGCTCAAAAGCACCCTCCGGCCGCAGGGCTGCGGGCGCCCAGGGTCGTTTGCGAGCCCCCTTGGCCATCCGCCCCACCAGCAGCGCCGTACCACCACCCCCGTGACTCAGGCAAATGTCCAGCCCCGGGTGTCGATCCAGCACCCCGCCGTAAATCAGGGTGGCCACAGCCAAGGTTTCCTGCGCGGCGAAACCAGCAATGATGTCCAACTCAAAGCGCTTCAATGCCGAATCACCGGTCGGACCATCGATCCCGGCGGGCCCGGGGTGAATAAACAGTGGCACGTTCAGTCGGACCGCCTCGGCATAAAGCACATCCATCGCCGCGTCATCGAGAGGCTGAGGCGCATCGGAACCGAAGGAGGCGCCCATCAAACCCAACTCGGTCACAGCGCGGCGCAATTCGTGCGCGGCCTCATCAGGCGACTGCAATGGCAGCGCAGCAAGCCCTGCCAATTTCTCAGGGTGTTGTTGCACGACGGCAGCCAAGGCGTCATTGTGGACCCGACAAAACTTCACAGCCTGCTCGACCGGAATGAAGTGCAGGTAAGTCAAGGGGTTAGGCGATACCACCTGAAAATCAATGCCTCGCTCTGCCATGCGACGCAGACGGACGTCGACATCCATGAAGGGGCTGCCAACGTACTTGACACCATTGAGTCGGTAGTTTTTCCCGACCTGAAAGAACGGCGATCCGTCAGGGTTAGTCCCCATGAAGGGGCCATAGTCACCCGCCGCGCCAATCGTCTTCACAAGAACGATGTGCGCATGCAGATCCACCACCTTGGCATCAGACAGTCCAGGCTTCTTCATGTTTTCATTCCCTTGCATCGAAACTAGCGACAAATACCGGGCAACCACCCTTGTGCAGAAAATCCGGCAGTGATACGATTTAATTTATATCAAGATAAATTGGATCGGTTTCGTTGAATGTACCTGCGCTGATATCCCCAGTCAAGAGGCCTGGTCAATTGCCCAGGCCTCTTGACTGGACACCTCCTTGATGAAGCAATTACCTCGAAAGTAACATGAAAGTAGCATGATGAAGCACGCATTTGTGACCGGCGGCGGTGGAGACATAGGCGCGGCGATTGGCGCGCGGGCTATCGCGGCTGGCTACCAAGTGCTCCTAGTCGACCAAGACGGCGCCCGCGCGAAACAACAGGCCACTCAACTAAAGGGCGCCATCGGACTGGCCTGCGATGTCACCGACGAGGCGTCCGTCGAATCTGCGCTAGACCTGGCCGCAACAAATTTCGGGGGCGCACCCGATCTCGTGGTCAACTGCGCGGGCATTGCCCGGTTCGCGCCCTTGATGGACCAGTCATTGGCCGACTTTCGCCGGGTCCTGGACGTTAATCTGGTCAGCGGCTTCATCGTCGGCCGAGCGGCTGCGCGCCGCATGGCCCAGCGGGGTTCAGGCTGCATCGTCAACATCACCTCTATCAATGGTGTCACGCCGGCACCCAACAGTGGGGCCTATCCTGCATCGAAGTCAGGGCTTGCCAAACTAACCGAATTGATGGCTGTCGAATGGGGTCCCCTCGGATTGCGTGTCAACGCCGTCGCACCTGGTTTCATTGACGCAGGACTGTCGGCTCCATTTTTCGCAAATGAGACCGTGCGCAGCCTTCGAGAAAAAGCGGTGCCCACCCGGCGCCTGGGGCGATCCGAGGATATCGCGGACGCAGTGATTTTTCTGGCTTCGGACGCTGCCAGCTATATCAACGGGCATGAATTGATTGTGGATGGCGGCGCCTCTCGCGCCTTGCTCGCCTTGCTGCCACGGGAGGCGCCCGGGTCATGATGGTTACCAGCATCGGCGCGCAGATGGCCGCAATGCCCAGTCGGACCGGGAGAGCAGGATGATCATCCAACAACTTCTGAATGGGCTGATCGTCGGTGGTGTATACGCCTTGTTCGCCATCGGCTTCACCCTGGTCTTTGGTATCCACCAGGTGTTAAACCTAGCCCATGGCGCTGTCTTTATGACCGGCGCATTTATTGCGCTGTATTCAGTGCTTGGAGGCTGGCCGCTGTGGGCCGGCTTTTTGCTGGCCATGTTGGGCAGCGGGCTGCTGTCCGTCCTGATCGAGTTTGGTGCGTTTCGCAAGCTGCGCAAAAGTGGGCCACTGGAGCTAGAGTTCGGCGCCATCATTACGTCTATCGGTGCCGGGTTGGCCATCATGGCCGTGGCGCAAAAGGTGTCAAACACCCAGATCATGCGCTTCCCGTTCGAAACCATGCCCGTGGTAATTTTTGAATTCTTCGGTTTGCGTGTTTCGGCGCTGCAACTGGTCATGGCCGCTTGTGCAGCCATTCTGGTCGTAGGGTTGACGGCTTATCTGTACCGCACAGCGTTTGGGCGGCAGGTGAGAGCGGTGGCAGGTAATGAACGTGCGGCGACACTGGTCGGGGTCAACCCTAACTTTGTCTATTTTCAGACATTTTTCATGTCTGGCGCGTTGGCCGGCGCTGCTGGCGTGCTGGTAGGCCTGGCCTTCAACAGCATTCACTTCGTGATGGGAGAGCCCTACCTTCTGCGCGGCTTTGTGGTGGTGATTCTCGGGGGCCTGGGCAGCATTCCGGGCGCCCTGTTGGCCGGCCTTTTGCTGGGCATGATGCAGACACTTACGGTGGCCTTCCTGCCTTCGGGCCTGACCGACACCATCATTTTTTCCTTGCTCTTTCTGATTCTGCTGTTCCGGCCGCACGGCCTGCTCGGCAAACCAGAAGCTGGCGCCATGCGGGGACGCTGATGCTGCAACTCTTTATTGCCTACCAGCCGCTGATTGACCTGTTCCTGCTGCACTCGGGTTTGGCCCTGGCACAGTACCTCGTTTTGCGCGCTGGCGTGTTCTCGGTTGCCAATGCTGGACTGACAGCGATTGGCGCCTATTTGGCCGCTGGCCTGACGCTCAAGGCAGGCGTGCACCCTGCAGTCGCCATGGTGCTGGGTGCCATAGCCGGCATGCTGGTGTCGATGCTGCTCTCCCTGCCGCTGGCGCGCTTGCGGGGGGTCTACCAGGCGATCGCCACGCTCGCATTTGTTCAAGTGGTGTTGTCACTCAACGTCTACTCGGAGAGCCTCACCGGCGGAGCAATGGGCATGAACGGCATCCCGAAAGTGGTGTCAACCTGGACGCTTCTGATTGCGCTGGCGTGCACGCTGTACATTGTCTGGGCGATCAACCAGACCCGCTTGGGGCGCGCCTTCGACGCGATCCGCCAGGACGAAACCGTTGCCGCTTCGTTGGGCACCTCGGTTCGCTACCATCAAACCGTGGCATTCGCCCTTTCGGGCGGCATCGCGGGCTTTTACGGCGGCTTGGAGGCTTTTCACTCGTATTCCATAGAACCCAGCCGGTTCGGCTTTGAGTTCGTTGTGGCCATCCTCTCGTACGTGGTTCTGGGCGGGCGCCGCTCGATCTGGGGGCCTGTGGTCGGCACTGCCGTTCTGCTGGCCCTGCCAGAGCTGGCACGGCCTTTGGCGGACTACCGAACCCTGGTCTATGGTCTGATCATGGTGTTGGTCATGGGCTATCTGCCACGCGGCGTCTACGACACCTTTGCGGAATTCCTTTACCGCCGACGCATTGCACGCATGGACCGCGCGGCCATGGCCAAATCACAAGGGGATGCGCCATGAGCACGCTGGTCCTGGACCAGGTGTCCAAGCATTTTGGCGGCGTGGTGGCAGCCGACAAGGTCTCCATGCAGATCCCGCCAGGACGCATTACCGGCCTCATCGGTCCCAACGGCGCAGGCAAGTCCACCATCGTCAACCTGATCACCGGCATGATGTCGCTCACGGCCGGGACGATCCGCTTGGGCGACCGTGACCTGACGACTACCTCACCCCATGAGATCAGCCGAGCAGGGTTGGCACGGACTTTCCAGAATATTCGCCTGTTCAAGGAAGCGCCAGCCATTGACAACGTCATGGGTGGCTTCCACCGACACGAAGACAGCTCTTTACTGGCCAGCATCCTGGCCCTGCCCTCGGCCCGGGCCGAAACACGGCGCATTCGGGCGCGAGCCGCTGAATTACTGGAACGGTTCAACATGACGCGCTACGCCAGTTTTCCGGCGGGTGGCTTGGCTTATGGTCACCAGCGGCGGGTCGAGTTCATGCGCGCCCTGGCCTCCCAACCGAACGTCTTGCTGCTCGACGAACCCGTGGCCGGCATGAATGACGTAGAGGCCAACGAGATGGGCGTGATCTTCAAGGAACTTGCCGCAGAGGGCATGGCAGTCTTGCTGATTGAGCACAACATGCGGTTTGTCACCCGACTGTGCGAACACGTCTATGTCCTGGACGGCGGCCGTCTGATCTCTGAAGGCGAGCCCAAAAAAGTCATCGCCGACCCAGCCGTCATTGCTGCCTATCTGGGCGCCTGAGCGAAGTAACACCATGCTGGAAATCACGGATCTCAAAGCCAACTACAGTGGCATTCAGGCACTGCGCGGTGTCAGCCTGTCAGTCAAACAAGGGGAAATGGTTGCACTGATCGGCCCCAATGGCGCAGGCAAGTCCACCCTGCTCAACTGCGTCAGCGCGCAAGTCCACCCCGCCGGCGGATCAATCAAGCTGGACGGCCGAGAGATGATCGGCCAGAACGCCTGGACGGTGTCGCGATCCGGCCTGCTCCAAGTCCCAGAGGGTCGTCAAGTCTTTGCAGAAATGACCGTCCTGGAGAACCTTCAGCTGGGCGGTACCGCTTTACGTACGCGAGCAGCCGCCTACCCACTCAAGCGGGTGCTAGAACTGTTCCCCATTCTCGATGAACGCCGACAGCAGTTAGCTGGCTCACTGTCGGGCGGACAGCAACAAATGCTTGCGATTGGTCGTGCGTTGATGGGCGGCCCCCGACTGCTGCTGCTGGACGAACCCAGTCTGGGACTCGCGCCGCTGGTGGTCAAGCAAGTGTTTGCGACCTTGCGCGCGCTCAATGAGGGCGGCTTGACCATTTTGCTGATCGAACAAAACGCCAAGCAAGCGCTCGAGGTCACCAGTCGGGCCTATGTGATCGAGCAGGGACGGATCGTCCACGCCGGTCCAAGCAGTGAACTGGCCAACGACCCGGAAATCGAAGCTCACTATTTGGGCCAGGGCGGCTCGACCGATTGATTTTCATTGACATTTTTTCAACAGGAGACTTTTTTATGAAACCGATGATCTCTCTGCTGGCAGCGACCAGCGTTGCCATGCTAACCAGTGTCTCTTCAGCGCAAGCCCAGGAAGTCAAGTTGGGCGTGGTGATGTCCAACACCGGCACCTATGCTTTTGTGGGCACGCCCGTGATCAACGCCATCCGCATGGCTTTCGACGAGATGCAGGCCAGCAACTACTTCGGCACTACCAAGGTCAGCCTGATGATCGAGGACAACCGCTCGAATACGCAGGAAGCGCTGGCCCTTTTGACCCGGATGGCCACCCGCGATAACGCCGTCATGGTGATCGGTCCGGTCGCCACCGGCGAAGCCATGGCAGCCGCTCCAGTCGCCAATGAATTAAAGATACCGATCTTCACTACTGCAACGTCGCCAGCCGTGCTGAAACCGGGTCCCTGGGTGTTTAAGGTAACTGAAACAGCCGACCAGTACATGACTCTGCTGGGGGAACACATCGCTCAAAAACGAAAGCCCAAAAACTGCTTCAACATCACGATCAGAGATAACGAGGGGTACATCCTTCAAAACAACGTGTTCCGCGATACCATCAAAAAGGGTGGCGTGGCGATAGCTGCGGAGGAGTCAATCCTGTCGGCAGACACCGATTTCACCGCACTCGCCACCAAAATTGTCACCAGCAAGGCGGACTGCTTATTTCTTTCAACCCCGCCTGAGCAAGGTGCAAACATTATTTTGCAAGCCAGGCAGGCCGGTATGCCAGCGAACACGCTGTTGGTCGGTAATACTGGCATGGGCGCCAACTTTGTCAAGGCTGGCGGCTCGGCAGTTGATGGCACTGTGTTTTCTGCGGAATCCGTCCCAACCGGTGTTAACGACCTTGCCAAGACTTTCATTGTGAACTACACCAAACGGTACAACGTGACGCCTGATTCCTGGGCCATGGTGGGCTACTCCATGGCTCTGATCGCGGCCAATGCGATCAAAGCTGCGGGGCCCAACCCGACCCGTGACAAAGTGCGCGAAGCCATGCTGGCGACCAAAAATCTGCCCGTGGTCATCGGACGGGGCACGTGGTCCATTGCGGATCCTGTCACCCGCATACCGACCTTTGGCTACGCTGTGTTGAAGATTCAAGGCGGCAAATTTGTTGAAGACAAATAGTCCGACTTTCGTTTCTGATTCAGGATGCGGGTCTTCCGGCGCGGCCGGCTCCGCTTCCATCTCAGATTGATCACTCTACTGGCAGCTCGCACAGACTTATTTGAGGAAACCAACTCATGCGTGAAGTGAAAGACATGTCGGTGCTGATCACGGGCGGCGGCTCTGGTATTGGCGAGGGAACGGCCCGTCTGTTTGCCGCGCGCGGCGCCAAAGTCACGATCAGCGGTAGGCGGCGGGACAAGATTGAGGCCGTCGCAGCCTCAATTGGCCCGGCCTGCAAGGCCGTGGTGGGCGATGTGACGGTACAGGCGGATCGACTGGCTATGCTCGAGGCGGCGGTAGCACATGGTGGCAAGCTGGATGTGCTGGTGAATAATGCCGCCAATATGTACCGTCAAGCCATCGCTGAGTACACCGAGCAGGTGCTGCAAGAAGCGTTCAATACCAATGTCATCTCTGGGATGATGCTGTCGAGTATGGCCGTTCCTCACCTCGAGAAAACACAGGGCGCCATTATTTTCCTGGGCTCCATCCACAATCGACGGGCCTACCCTGGCGCCTCTCCCTACGCCACCACCAAGGCAGCCGTTGAGGGCCTGTCACGCGTGATGGCGGCTGAGCTTGGCAGGCGCCAAATTCGGGTGGCCTGCGTGCTGCCCGGCGCTGTCAGTACAGAGATCAACTTGCGCGCCGGCCTGTTTACAGCGGAGCAGGCTGACGCGCGCTATGCAGCCATCGCCCCAGACCATGCACTGGCCCGAATTGGCACGGTGGCTGAGGTTGCCGAGGCCATTGAATACCTAGCCCGTGCCGAGTGGGTGACAGGTGTCGCGCTTGAGGTTGACGGCGGCTTGGGACTTGGTGTGTCGAAGTTTTAAGTGTTTTGTGTGGCGATGAACTGCGGACGATGAACGACTGCGTCTCTGACACACCACGAGGCACGAGCTGAAGAATCAACCCACAAGGAGAAGGCGTGGCCTCCATCACCGTAAGCGACTATAAGCAGGCCAGTGACACCCTGCGACTGACCGACCTTCGCCAGTCCTTGTATGACGAGGGCGCTATCTTGATGGACAAGGTCCTGGTCAACCTCCATGGCACAGAGCACCGCAACCGCCGCAATGTCGAAGCCAAGGTGTTCCGCCGTGATTTTTTTCACTGGTATGAAAGGGAGATATTTCCCACCACACTCAGTGAGACGCTGCGCCCCTACCTGGACAACGGAAAGCTCGATTTGGTCGATTTCGGTTTTCGGGTCATGATGAACCTGACTGCCGACTTTGCTGGCGTCGATCGACCCAAGCGAACGGCTGAAGAGACGGCCCAACTGCTGCGAATCCTACGGACCTTCGGTAAGGCGGCTACCCTGGGACAGGCCTTGGGCAACCGCGATGAGATTCGTGCCGAGATTAGTCAGGCTCTGCGTGAATTTGACACCGATTTTTTTCAAGCCTCGCTGAAGCGACGTCAGGGCATCCTGGCTCAGTTTGAACGCGGCGAAGTCGCCGAGGACGATTTGCCTCGCGACGTTCTGGTCGAGCTCTTGCGTAGCCGGGACGAGGTACCCATTGAGCCCGATGTATTGATGAAAGAGATCGGCTTCTTCCTGCTGGCCGGTGCCTTTACCTCCATCCACACGTTTACGCATGCCATGCACGAGATATTTTGCTGGCGCTCGGACCACCCAGAGGACGCGGCACGCTACCGGGAGGACCCACTTTTTCTGCAAAAAGCCATTCATGAAAGCATGCGCCTGCACCCCTCCAGTCCGACGGCAGGACGACGCCCAGTTTGCCCGGTGCAATTGCCAACGGGCGACCAGGCGACGCCAGAAGACCAAGTCAATGTCGACCTGCTGTCTGCGAATCGCGATACAAAGGTATTTGGTGCTGACGCCGCCGACTACTGCCCCCACCGGGAAATACCACGCGGCATTGGTCCCTACGGGTTGTCCTTCGGAACCGGCATGCATGCCTGCATCGGGCTGAATCTGGCCGCGGGGACGCTGCCAAGGGCAGACACCTTGGTGTCAGAGCACCAATTTGGAACCGTGACCTTGATCGCGCGGGAATTGATCTTGCACGGTGCCCGCCCTGACCCAGACGCAGCCGGCGTTGTGGACCGCTCGACAATCCGGAACAACTGGGCCAGCTATCCCATATTGCTAAATCTCTGAGGGGTAAAACTGTTGAAAACCATCACAGTCAGCGGCTACGATGTGGCCTCCGACACGCTGCGGGATCAGCGCCTGGCGCAGTCGTTGTACGACGAAGGCGCGGTGATCATGGCGGATGTGCTTCTGGTACTGCACGGCGCCGAGCATCGGGCGCGACGACTGCTAGAGCTGCGAGTTTTCCGGAGAGATTTTTTTCGTTATTACGAGCACGTTGTCTTCCCCGCTACCTTGAAGCAAACGGTCGCACCGTATGAAACCGCTGGCCGCGCTGACCTGATGGCATTGAGTTATCGGCTCACCATGAACCTTACGGCAGATTTTGCGGGCATTGACCGCCCGCTGCGCGATGCAGAAGAAACCGAACGCTTGCGGCGGCAAGTGATGGTGTTTAGTGAGGGCGCGACGCTGGTGCACTCCACTCGGGATAAAGAAACCGTTCGCAACGAAGTACGGGCTGCCCTGGCGGAATTCAAAACAACGTTTTATGAACCCTCTCTGGCCAGACGCGAACTGCTGCTCGCCGACTTTGCAGCCGGAAAGATCACGGAAGAAGATGTTCCGCGAGATGTATTGACCGTGCTTTTGAAAAACGATGAACGGGTGGAAATGGCGCCCGATCTGATGATGCGGGAAATTGCCTTTTATCTGCAGGCGGGTTCGCACAGTACCGCCAATGCCACGGCCCATGCCTTCCATGATGTCATCACCTGGTGCGCCAACCATCCCCACGATCAGCAACGGGTCGACATGGACCCCCTGTTCCTTCAACGATGCGTCCATGAAAGCCTTCGACTTCACCCCGCCAGCCCAGTCGCTTGGCGCCGGTCAACTTGCCCCATGACACTCCCAACAGGCGCCGATGCCGATGCCGATGACCGGGTGGTGATAGACCTGGCAACCGCTAATCGCGATCCGTCGATCTTTGGTGCCGATGCCGATACCTTCAACCCCCATCGCACCTTGCGCGAAGGGACGCCGCCCTGGGGTTTGACCTTCGGCATCGGCGTGCATACCTGCCTGGGGCGTGACCTCGATGGAGGCGTACAGCCACGGGCTGACACCGACCCTTTGACCCATCAATATGGCATCGTCCCGCTATTGGTACAAGAGCTCCTCAAGCGCAAAGCGCGTCCCGACCCGACTGACCCAGCTCGTGCGGCCAGCCACACCGAGCGCGCGAACTGGGGTTACTACCCGATACTTTTAGATCCCGTGTGCTGATGGGAAGTCCACTCATGAACAAAGGCACCCAGAGATGATTGACCTTCAAACCGTGCTCTTTGAATCGGTTCGCGGTGACATCGTGGCCTTGGACAGTGCAGCTGATGTTTTGCCACGCAACAGGGGACGAGACGTGTTGGTCACGGCATCCTATATCGGGGTACTACCTGCTCGTCTGGTTCACGATCAACTGCCTCGTGCTGTGATCGGCTTCGATGGTGGTGTTGGTCCGCAGGGCGCGAACATCGCTGGCCTTTGGTATTACGAGGCCTTGAACATACCTGCGGCGGCAGTGGATGTGATGTCGATCATCCTGGGCGACGGCGTCGATGTCTATGACAACGGACGCGTCAGTTTCTTCAACCGCCCGGCTGCTGACTGCGGCGTGCTCATAGGAATGCCAGCCCGGGAGGCGGCACACCTGATGCTCAAACACGAACCAGGCAAACCAACGGCCTATCAGGTTACCAACCGACAGGTCGTTCATCAAAGCACTGCCGGCCGTCAGGTCGTGGTCACTGATTCCATCATATTCGGCACCGAAGCTGACAAGGCTAACGTGCTGGTTACCGCGGGGCACACCGGCCGAAGTGGCGCCAGACACATCATCAACGTTCATCCGTTTGGGTTCATTTGTTCAGACGGAGGACGCGGCCGGAACGACTCTGGCATGGCCGGTCTGGCACTAACCAACGACGCCGGCATAGCAGGCGCGACGGTCGATGCCAAGCTTGCACGAATGGGCGACGGCATGAGCACCTATGACGATGGCATCGTGAGTGCAGCCAACACCTTGGCACTTAGCTGTGGGGTGAAGGTCGGGATGACCGCCAAGGATGCCGCACTTTGCCTGGTCAACCGTTGTCAAGCGTTCTGAATACAGGCGGACGTTTTTCCAGAAAGGCATTGACAGCCTCCCGATGGTCTTCAGTCTGGTGCGACAAAGCCTGGAACCCAGCAGCCATCTCAAGGTGTGTGTCCAAACGGGTGTACATGGCCTCGCGCTGTAGTCGCTTAGCCAAGCGAACCGCATGGCTCGGGTTCGCCGCAATTCGCTGCGCCAGGACACGTGCGGTGGCCATTAAATCCTCGGGCGCGACCACGCGCGAAACGAGGCCCCACTGTGCAGCGACTTCGGCTGAGATTGGGTCGCCGGTGTACATCATTTCCGCAGCCCTGGACAAGCCGATGATGCGGGGCAATAGCCAAGCACCGCCGTCACCGGGGATGATGCCCAGTTTGACGAAGCTTTCTGCAAATTTGGCCTTATCCGATGCAATGCGAATGTCGCACATACAAGCCAGGTCAAGCCCGGCACCCATCGCTGCGCCATTGACTGCCGCAATCACAGGGACCTCCAGATTAAACAGCGCCAGTGGCAGCCTTTGGATGCCGGTACGGTATTCTTGTCTGATCTGCATACCACTGACTTCACCCGTGCTCTGCCGCAACATATTGCGGACATCACCACCCGAGGAAAAGGCAGTACCCGCTCCGGTCAGTATGACAGCCCTCACGCTTGGATCCCCATGGATTCGGTCGATGGCGGCCAACAGTTCCGGCACGGCGGTGTTACCGGTCAAGGGGTTGCGTCGTTCAGGCTCATTCATCGTCAATGTCACGATGTGCTGGTCCTGGTCGTAGTTCAGAAAGTCTGGCATGTGGTTATCCTGCGTGGGCCTTTGGAATAATGGCAAAACCGATATGCTATCGCGCTGCAGCGCTCATGGAACGCTAAAGTTCAGTTGTTTGTACAGCCGATCACACCGGAGAGATTTGTGAGCAGTTTATTGAGTCAATTAAGACTGGCATCCTTACCAGCTGGCGCCCAGGCCTTGCGGGCTGAGGTCAAAACATTTCTGGCGGCCGCGCTTGGCGCCGCCAGCGCAGATGTCCGAGCTCGCTCATGGATGGGCTTTGATGCTGGCTTCAGTCGCGCGCTGGCAAGCCGTGGCTGGGTCGGTGTGACTCTGCCCGCTGAATACGGTGGTGCCAACCTGGACGCTTTTGACCGCTATGTGTTGGTGGAAGAACTGCTGGCTGCCGGCGCTCCGGTGGCAGCCCACTGGATTGCAGACCGTCAAAGCGGACCCCTGATCCTCAAATTTGGCACCGCGGCGCAGAAAGCCTTTTTTCTACCCAAAATCTGCCGAGCCGAGGTGTTTTTTTGTATCGGCATGAGCGAACCCGGCGCCGGCTCAGACCTGGCCAGCGTCAGTACGCGCGCCACCCCCAAAGATGGCGGTTGGGTTCTCAACGGCCAAAAAATATGGACTACCAACGCGCACCATTGTCAGTACATGATTGCCTTGGTGCGCAGCTCGGGCGAGCGAGAAGATCGCCAAGCTGGCTTATCGCAATTCATCATTGATTTATCACTCCCAGGCGTGACGGTCAGGCCCATCCGTGACTTGAGTGGGGATGCGCATTTTTCCGAGGTCTTTTTTGACAATGTGCAGCTGGCAAATGATGCCCTAATCGGTGCCGAAGGCAGCGGCTGGGCTCAGGTGAACGCAGAGCTGGCCTTCGAGCGCAGCGGACCTGAGCGGGTTTACTCCAGCATCGTCCTGCTGGAACTTTGGATCCGCATGCTGCGTCAAAACCCAACGGGCCAACTGCAAGCCGCCAAAGTTGGACGTATGGCTGTGCACTTGGCTGCGCTGCGTAATATGTCAATCACTGTGACCGCCAAGCTCGCGCTGGGCGAGAGCCCGGTGGTGGAGGCAGCGCTGGTCAAGGACCTCGGCACTGAGTTCGAGCAAATGATTCCTCAATTGATCGAAGCCAGCGTAAGCGTCGACGCTCAAGGCGAGCTGGAGGCTGAGCTTCACCGCACGCTGGCCTATGTCAGTCAGATGTCGCCCAGTTACTCACTCCGGGGGGGCACACGTGAGATCCTCCGCGGCATGATCGCCCGCGGGCTTGGTCTGCGCTGACCTTCGACGATCCCTAAGCTATGCGAATGAACACACCAATCATCTATGAACACTGACCGTTTAACGGAGACCTGCGCATGATCCTCGAAGCATTGGAACGGGTCCTAGACGACCACTGCAATAGTGCCGCAGTTCGGCGAATCGAAGCAGGTGATCGGGCAGGCCCATTGTGGGACACGATCGAGCAAGGCGGTTTTTTAGATATCCTGCAGCCCGAGGAATTGGGCGGTGCCGCGCTGCCTTTACCAGACCTGTTTCCTATTTTGGAGTGCCTGGGTCGGCACTGCGTCGCCCTACCCATTGCCCAGTCGATCGTGGCGCGTGCCCTTGTGGGCGCGCAAGCCACTTTGCCGCCCGGACTGGTGACCATTGCCAACCGGTTGCAGCACACTGCAAATGGTGACCTGTCCTGCGTGCGCACGCCTTACGGGTTATTGGCCGACTATGTGCTGACCCATGATGGTGAGTCCATGCTGTTGATGCCATGTGCAGGGGCAGAGCGCACCTGCGTTGGTGATCCCAGGAACGCGACGGCCACGCTCACATGGCGCGATGTGGCGCCAGTCATGCAGTTGGTCGGGGACGCACAAGCTCTATCAGCCTTTACGGCTGCCATGGCGGCGGCCATGCTGAGCGGCGCCATGCAGCAGACCTTCGACATGGCTTTGGCGTACTGCAACACCCGAGTCCAATTTGGCAAGTCCATCGGCAAGTTCCAGGCGTTGCAGCAGCAGTTGAGCGTGATGGCCGAGCATGTCCTGGCTGGGGCGATTGCGGCTGAGTGTGCATTCCGCTCCAAAGGCTTGGCGCCCAGTGCGCTGGCGGGCGCCATGGCCAAATCGCGTACCAGCGAGGCGGCCAGCCTGGTCGCGGCGACAGCTCACGCGGTACACGGGGCGATCGGCATGACCGACGAATATGATCTGGGCCTTCTGACGCGCCGACTGCACGACTGGCGAATGAGTTATGGCGCAGAGGACTATTGGAACCAAATCATTGGTCAACAGATCCTCAGCGGGAGCGGGACGCTGGTAGATCAGGTGCGCGATATCTAAACCAGCCCGCAGGCAAGGCCAGAGCGCTGACAATCAGCCTGCCCAAGGGGCAAACCTGGGTACCGCTACACCCTCAGAGAAATCATCCCAGACCACCATCACCTTCATACCGACAGCAAGGTCAGCCAGCTCGACATCCACTACATTGCTGATCAGACGAACACTGCCACCGCCCTCTAGAGTGATCACGGCGGGCACATAGGGAAGGTGCTCAGTCATGCCAGGCAAAATGGCACGCTCTACGACGGTGTAAGAGTAAACCTCGCCCAACCCTGACAATGTCCGCCAGTCAATCTGTTGCGACTGGCATGTAGGACAAAATGGCGTCGGTGGCATGCGGCAGGCCCCGCAACCGGTGCACTGTGCCACCACCAGTGAGTGACGCGCTGCGGCATCCCAAAAAGGCTTGGTCCAGGCGTTAGTCGCCAGTTTGAACAGCTCCGGTGGAGGGCGCTTAGCGATCGCCATATCAATTAGCCAAGATCAAACCGCTCACCGGGATGATGGATGGGCCGCCGGTCACCAGCGCCAGTCGGGCGCCCTCGACCTGGTTGACGGCCCTACCGCGCAACTGCTCAACCGCCTCGCGCACGTGGGTCATGCCCCAGACATAGCCACAAGACAGCTGGCCGCCGTCGGTGTTGACCGGCAGCCTGCCGCCTCGGAGACGGATTGCGCCACTTCGCACAAAAGGACCACCCTCGCCTTTCTCGCAAAATCCATAGTCCTCCAGCTGCATGATGACTTGCGAGGTGAAATGGTCATAGATTTGGGCCACATCAATGTCTTTAGGGTCCACCCCAGCTGCTGCGAACAAACGCTTGGCAACTGCGGCATGCCCTGAGGATGCAAAGCTTTCATCTGGCATATTCATCCAATAGATGGAGCGACCCCAATCCCGCGAACCTCCATGGCAGCCGGCGAGAATGCGAACGGGCGCCTGGCGCAAGTCCCGGGCACGCTCCGCGGAGGTCACGATCACTGCCACGGCCCCGTCGTTTTCGAGGCAAAAATCGTACAGGCAATGCGGGTCGGCGAGCATCGGTGCTTTGAAGTAGTCCTCACGAGACATTGGTTGACGCAACGTCGCGTTGGGGTTGGTCACCGCATTAGCGCGCGTTGACATGGCGACCTCAGCGAAATCTTCCCGGGTCGTCCCGTAAAGGTGCATATGCCTGCGGGCCAACAAAGCGAACATGTGGCCCGGCCCAACCAATCCGGCAGCTGAAAAGAAAGCGTTTTCTTGCGTGGCTGGATAAGCAGCAGTAATCGATCCGAAGCGCTGCGCACCTTGCTGATTCGCACCAACGCAGACCACAACGTCGGCCTGTCCGCTGACGATGGCAGCGCTGGCAAGTCCAATGGCTCCGGCCGAGCCGCCGCCGGTGCCGGTTAGCGTCGCAGAGAATCGGACTTCAGGGATGCCCAATGTCTCAGCCAAGAGCGCCGTATCAAAGCCACCAGCAAAATAGGCAAATCCATCAATATTCTGTACCTTCAACCCGGCATCATGCACGGCCGCCAGAATTGATTTACCAACCAGTTCCTCAAGCGTCTGAGGCGTGGACGTGCCACGCTTGTAGTAAGGCGTCGCACCAAGCCCAACGATCGCCGTCTTGTCTCTGATCACGTCAGCCGCCTGAGGCACAACAAAAATGACATGAGCAGATTCTGTGAAGACTGATGCTCAAGGCCACATCAACCAAGCTGCGCGTGGCTCTTGATCAGGTTGCGCGCGATGACCAGCTTTTGAATCTCTGAAGCGCCCTCGTAGATGCGCATCGGGCGAGCCTCACGGTAGAGCTGCTCAATGATGTGGCCGCGCGTCACGCCCTTACCGCCCAGCAATTGCACTGCCCGGTCTACGATTCGACCGGCCGCCTCGCTACCCGCCAGTTTTGCCATGCAGGCCTCGTAGGCACCGCGTTCCCCGCGGACGTCGTGCGCCCATGCCGCCCGATACACCAGCAGGGCGGCGCCCTCCAGATCAGTGGCCATGTCAGCCAACGCCATTTGCACGCCTTCAAGCCCATGCATGGGCTTACCAAACAAGCGACGTTGTTCTGTATGCGCCAGCGTCTCATGCAGTGCGCGACGCGCCAACCCAACACCAGCGGCCCCAACCGAAGGACGAAAAATATCGAAGGCGGCCATGGCAGCCTTGAAGCCCTGCCCCGCATCACCGATTCGGTTGGCCACAGGGACTTTGCAGTCTTCAAAGCGAAGGCTGGCGGCGGGGTGCGGCGCGATGAATTCAATAGGATCGCTGACGTGAAGACCGGGCGTATCGGCATCGACCAGAAACATCGTCAGTCCGCGCGCGCCCGGCGCTTCGCCAGTCCGCGCTACCACCAAGTAGTGATCGGCCATACCGGCGTTTGAGATCAGGGTTTTAGCGCCATTCAAAACGTAATGGGCCCCATCGAGCCTCGCCTCGGTGGTCATCGACGCCACGTCCGAACCGGTTTCCGGCTCGGTCAAGGCAAACGCCGCGATGCGCTGCCCGCGCCGGCACGGCTCCAAGTACTGTTCGCGTTGCGCCTCGGTGCCAAACCGCCGAATCGCCATGGTCCCTATGCCTTGCATCGCAAACATCGCGTCAGCAAGCGCATGCTGATAGGTCAGTCCCTCCCGGATCAGGCAGACCGACCGGACGTCAAACGGGGCGTCACCACTGGGCACAGCGTAGTCAAGCAAGCCAGCGGCACCCAGGCTTCGCACCATCGCCTTGCATTCGTCATGCATGCTGGCGTACACCTTGCCATGGTTCTCGGCGTTCCAGGCATTTATCCGCTCTGCAAGCGCTTCGTGAGTTGAATCAAAAAATGGCCAGGGCCACAGGCCCCATGAGTTAGTAGACATGCTGACTTTCAGGTCGTGGTTGGGCGCGGTGCGCCTTTGAAGTTGGCGTCATAGCGGGTACCGGCTGCGGCACCAATGGGCAGCAGATCCTCCAGTGCAATCCGCTCCCGGGGCGTCAACGCAATGGCCGCTGCACCCACGTTTTCTTCCAGGTATTTGATCCGCTTGGTGCCGGGGATCGGGATGATGCCCTGATCACGCCCCAGAATCCACGCCAGCGCAATCTGACCTGGTGTGCATTGCTTGCTGGCACACATCACCCGCAGTTGCTCAATCAGCGCCAGGTTCTTGTCGAAATTGTCGCCACGGAAACGGGGCGAGGACAGGCGAAAGTCATCTGATGCCAAGCTTTGCGAACTGGCAATCGCGCCCGTCAGGAAACCTCGTCCCAAAGGGCTGTAGGCCACGAAGGTAATGCCGAGTTCACGGCACGTGGGCAACACATCCAACTCGGGCTCTCGCGTCCAGAGGGAATACTCCGACTGGATCGCCGCGACTGGATGGACCTTGTGCGCGCGTCGCAGCAGCTCAGCTGTGACCTCGGAAAGCCCGATCGCCCGAATTTTCCCCTCCCGGACTAGGTCGGACAATGCGCCCATGGTGTCCTCAATCGGAGTTTTCGGATCAGCCCGGTGCACGTAATAAAGGTCAATGGTTTCTATGCCCAGCCGCTTTAAAGAGTCTTCGCAACATTGGCGCATGTAGGGAGCCGAATTGTCGATATCCCGGTCATAGGTACTGCCCTGCGGACCCGTCGGGTCACGCACTACGCCAAATTTGCTCGCCAAGGTAACACGGTCGCGCTTGCCCTTGAGAAATTGCGCCAGCAACTGCTCGTTATGGCCCCGACCATACACATTGGACGTGTCGTAATGCGTCACACCGAGCTCAAACGCCCGCTCCAGCGTCCGCATGGACTGCGCATCATCGCGCTCACCGTAAAACTCGGACATGCCCATGCAGCCTAAGCCAATCACGCTGCTGTTCAGCTCAGAATTGCCAATCTTGATAGCGTCCATATGATCAACCCAATCGTTCAATGATGGTCGCCGTGCCGAGACCGCCGGCGCAGCAGATCGTCTGTAGGGCAAAGCGGCCCTTTCGGCGTTCCAGTTCATGAAGCATGGTCGTCATGATCCGGGCTCCGCTTGCACCCAGAGGATGGCCGAGAGCAATCGCACCACCGTTCACATTGACACGGTCGTGACCGATGCCGAATTCCTGCATCCATATCAGCGGGACCGGCGCAAACGCTTCATTGACTTCGAAAAAATCAATGTCATCCAAAGTGAGTCCCGCACGCTCCAGCACTTTGCGGGTGGCGGCGATGGGCCCGGTCAGCATCAACACGGGGTCCGAACCAACCGCAGCCACTGCTCGAATTCGGGCTCTGGGCCGCAGCCCCAATACTTTCGCCCGCTCAGCGGCCATCAACAACAGACCTGCGGCGCCATCTGAGATCTGGGACGCATTGCCCGCAGTCACCCGACCGCCCTCCGGTCGAAAACTGGTCTTGAGCGTGGCCAGCCGATCACGACTCGTGTCGCGGCGAATGGTTTCATCGCTGCGCACAACCAGGTCAGTGACAGGGTCGTCGCCACGCTCACACCAGCGGCCGACGTCAATGGGGACGATCTCTTGGTCAAAGTGACCAGCATCGGCCGCACCGGCGGCGCGCCCGTGGCTCGCCATCGCGTAATCATCAAGCTGGTCGCGCGTTAGGCTCCAGAGGTCACAGAGGCGTTCGGCTGCTTCTCCCTGCGAAGTCAACGCGAAACGCTCGTTAAGCTGCCAGCCGAAGGGAATACCGTGAACATCACGATTGCCACCCATGGGCACTCGGGTCATGCTTTCAGCACCCCCAGCCACCATGCTGTCGCTGAGCCCCGAAGCGATGTTGGCGAACGCCACGTGAATCGCTGCCTCTGCGGAGCCGCACTTTCGATCAACCGTCATGCCCGGAATAGACTCCGGCCAGCCCGCCGACAACAAGGCCGTACGGGCGATGTTGCCGCACTGCTCGCCGACTTGGGTGACGCACCCAAACACCACATCATCGACGTCGCTAGGCATGATGCCCGACCGTGCAACCAACTCGGCTAGAACCGCCGCACCCAGGTGGTCCGCACGCACCTGTTTCAGCCCACCGCGAAAGCGCCCAACCGGCGTACGCAGCGCCTCAACAATGATCACATCACGCATCAGAAAGGCCTCACGCCAGAGTTCGGTATCTTCGCGCCTTTGTCATCGTATTCATAGATGCCGCGCCCCGTCTTGCGGCCATGGCGACCGGCCTTGACGAGTTTGATGATCAGCGGACAGGGTCTGAATTTTTCACCCAGCGTCTGGTGCAGGTATTGGAGCACCGCCAGTCGGGTATCCCATCCTGTCAGGTCCCCAAGCTCCAAGGGTCCCATTGGGTGATTGAACGCCATACGCAAGGAGGTATCGATGTCCTCTGCACTTGCAACGCCCTCAGACAGCATGTACATGGCCTCATTGCCAAGCAATGCAGAGATCCGACTGGTGGTAAAGCCCGGCGCCTCATTAACTTCAATGGACGTCTTGCCAATGGCCGAAGCCCAGGCTCGAGCTCGTGCCACCGTTTCATCCGAAGTCTCGAGCCCGCGCACAATCTCGACCAATTTCATCTTGTGGACGGGATTGAAAAAGTGCATACCAATCACGTGCGTGGGCGTTTTGGCCACCGAAGCGATCTCGGTGATGCTCAAGGCCGACGTGTTGGTGGCAATCACCGTGCCCGCCTTGAAACAGGCTTCAGCCTCCCGAACGATCGCCTGCTTGATCGACAGGTTTTCGGTCACCGTCTCCATGACAAGGGCCGTGTCGCCAGATGCACCCCGCAAGTGTTCGGCACCCGTCATTCGAGCCATGGCATCTGCCACATCAGCCTCGGTCGTCTTGCCAAGGCGCACGCCGTCGCTAAAAATCTTGGTGATCGATTGCCGCGCTTGATCTAACGCGTTTCCATTGGTATCTACCAATGTGACGTGATGCCCGCTAGCCAAAAAAGCGTGGGTAATGCCGGTGCCCATCAGCCCGGCACCCACGACCACAATGTGCTTGTCTGTCATCATAATTTCCAATCAATTCCCAGTAAATCTTGGCTCACGCTTGTCCCGAAATGCTGCAGCTGCCTCGGCACGGTCAGCGGTGCTCATCAACAATGAGAAAAGCGTTTTCTCTAGGTTTAGGCCGGCCTGCAAATCCATTTCCAATCCAGACTTGGCTGCTTCCTTGGCGTAAGCACTGGCGGTCGGCGGCCTTAAAGCAATACGTGCGGCGACTGCCAAAGCCTCGGCCACCAAGGTGTCTACACCGGAGGTCATCCGGGTCACTAGTCCGATGCGAAGGGCCTCGTCACTGTTGACTCGGTCACCCGTCAACATCATGTCAAGTGCTCGCCCCAGTCCAATGACGCGGGGTAAGCGTTGGGTGCCTCCACCCCCTGGAATCAAACCCAAGCCAGTCTCTGGCAAGCCGAATACAGCGCCCGGCGCAGCTATCCGGACGTCACAGGCCAGCGCCAACTCTAGCCCGCCACCCAGGCAGTAGCCATGAATCGCAGCAATCAATGGTTTGGAACGCCCGGCGATCCGATCAATCCAGGCATTGCCATTCATGCGCCGGCGCTCCTGCACCGAAGTGCCGATCGTGCGGCTCTCCTTGATATCTGCACCAACACAAAATCCGCGCTCCCCTGCCCCGGTGATCACAATCGCGGCATACGTGTCATCGCCATCAAGGGCCTCGATCAAACGGGGTAATTCAGTCCGGATGGCATCATTGAAAGCATTGCCGACCTGTGGACGATTCAAGGTCACCAGCGCGACCTTGGCGTGGGTTGTCAGCAAGATGCATTCGCTGTGGCTCGTAAGGGCGTTTGACATCAGGCTGCCCTGGCTGGATCAGCACCGGTCTTGCCGGCGCCTGCAACGCCATGCCGAGTTCTATCCCAAGTCTGCGGTCCCAGACCACGCTCGCGCAGCTCCTTCTTTCGGACCTTCTCGGTGGGTGTTCGGGGCAACTCGCTCAAGGTGTCAAAATAACGCGGGATCATGAAAGCTGGCATGCGGGCATCGCACCAAGCCGCCAAATCACTGAAGTTAGGGATTGAGCCGACCCGCGGCACGATGTAGGCCATGACCTCGTCCTCGCCGGCCTCCTGGTCGGCAGCAACCCCAATCACGGCGCAGTCTGAGACGTCAGGGTGGCTCCGCAAAACTGCCTCTACTTCAAATGATGAAATGTTTTCACCACGTCTGCGCAGCGCGTCCTTAACCCGGTCAACGAAATAATACCAACCTTGTTCATCGCGCTTGAGCGCGTCGCCGGTGTGGAACCACAAGTCCCTTCTCGACTCGATGGTCTTGTCGGGCATCCCCAAGTACTCGGTTGAAATAATTCCAGGGTGCTTGTGACGCACCAATAGCTCACCGGCCTGACCGGGAGCCACCTCATCGCCAGTTTCGGGATCAACCAACTTGATCTCAAACCACTGATCCACCAGTACGCCGCTTGCGCCCGGGGGACGCGCGGCGCCGGGAGGCGTCATGAACACATTGGAGATCTCGGTTTGCCCAAACCCATCCACAAATTCTCTTACCCCAAACCTTTCAGAAAACGGCCCGGCAAGGTCGGTCGCTAGGGGCGCGGCATAGATGCAGCGAATGCGGTGCGCTCGATCGTTATCAGATGGCTTTTGGGCGCAAATGAAGGCCAAGGTCGCGCCCAACAGGTTGGTCACGGTCGCGCCACTGCGGCGCGCCCGACCGGACCAGTCAGAGGCACTGAAACGAGGATAGACGACACAGTGTGCGCCTGCAATCAAGCAGGGGTAGACCGTCAAAAACTGGGCATTGCCATGAAACAAAGGGAAACCGGTCATGTAGACATCGTCTTCCGTTAAGCGCATCAGTTGTACGTCCTCTTCGGCAAAGAAGTAGAACTGCGAGTGAGGCATCACAACGCCTTTAGAAGGGCCTGTTGTACCGGAGGTGAGCAGGACTGCCGCGGGATCCTGCGGGGTCAACACAGCAGGCGGGTTCGCCGTGTCTTCTGAGAAAATACCAGCGAACCGGTGCAAACTGATCCGGCGAAACGCGGGCACAGCAACGTTTGGATCACAACCCGGTTCGTCCACCAAAATGATCCGTTCAGTGGGTATTTGGTCTTCAATGTCCACCAGGCGCTGTGCCAGCGTTCGCGTGGTGACCAATGTTTTAGACTGGGCCAATTGCAAGGGATGCGCGAGAAAGCTCCCTTTGTACGCATCGCTGATCGCAACCTCGACAGCCCCTAATTTATTGAGGGCGAACCAAGTGAAAATAAATTCAAGACAGTTAGGCAACAGGATGCAAATCCGCTCGCCGCGATGCACGCCAAAATTAGCCAAGCCATGTGCAAGCTGGTTGACAGTGGTATTCACTTGTGCGAAGGACAAGGCTGGTCCTTCATCGGTCCAGGACAGGAAAGGGCGCTGCGCTCTGTGCACTGCTTGGTGTTCGAGCACAAAAGGGAGCGTCCAATTCGCGCGGTCAAAGTGAGGCACGAAGTGCGGAAAAGTCAGCATGCTGTACTTGCCTGATGAGGTCGGATGTTTGACAATGGCATTTTCATCATCATAGTGAAAAATTATATAAAATCAAGTAGTCACCGATATATTGGATAGCCGATGATGGATCAAGCCCCCCCCCGTTTTTCAGCACGCACGGGCGCAGAAGGCGCTAAATTGGGGCGATCGCGCGGCCGCGTGAAAGCTCCGGACGAGAAAAAACTGACCCAATGCGAAATTGTGCGCAGTGCCCTGGAAAAAGAGATTTTTGCCGGCTTGCTGGCACCGGCAGCGCCCCTGGATGAAGATGCAATTGCTCGCCGGTTCTCGGTTTCCAGAACCCCGGTGCGTGAAGCATTGCTGCAATTGATCGAAGCCGGTCTGGTCGAGAAACCGTCGCGGCAGAGGGCGGTTGTAGCACCACTCGATGTGCGCCGGCTGATCCAGATGTTCGAGACACTCTCCGAACTTGAAGCGGTCTGCGCACGCTTTGCTGCTCGCCGCATCACGCCCCAAGAAACCGAAGCTTTGGTGGCGATTCAAGCAGCCTCTGACGCCGCATTGCTGGCGGGTGATGAGGACGAGTTCGGGCACCAGGGCATCCGTTTTCACGTGGCGGTCTGGCGCGCCACCCATAACGACGTTTTGTTCGAAACCACGCGCAACCTCGCCGTTCGCCTCAACCCGTATCGCATGTTTCAGTTGCGCGCCAAAGGCAGACCAGAAGCCAACAATGACGACCACAAAGGCCTGCTGACCCTGATTGCGGCCGGGAAAGCCGACGAAGCCTACACCCTGATGCGCGGTCACGTCACGGTGCAAGGCGACGTTCTGGCCGAATACATTTCGTGCACCCCCCGCCCGGTGCTCCAGTCGGAATATACGTAAATAGACTTGACAGGCCGACGAAATATATGGATAGTACTCAAAAAATATAATCAGCTAGACCGAATTCACAACCCAACAACACAGGAGACACAAACATGAGCTCAAAGAAAAAAGTTTTCAAGGCACTCGCCTTGGCTGCGGCGCTGTCGCTGGCATCGCATGCTGCTTTGGCAGCCGATCGCAAGATCGTGATTTTGCAGGCCCTCACCGGCGGCGCAGCCTTCGTGGGCGTTCCGGCGTCCGACGGCATGAAGTTTGCCGCCGACGAGCTGAACGCCAAAAACTTCCTCGGTGCTGACAAAATCACGTACGAAGTGGTCGACAGCGCGACCGCCCGGGCCCAGGCCATGGCCGCCATCACGCGGTACGCGGCAGATCCCAATGTTCTGTTCATCCTCGGCCCGACGACCGCCCCCGAGGCCATACCATCCGCTGGCGTAGCCAATGACGCCAAGATCGGGATGAAGGCCATGACCAATGCCGTTGCGCTGCTCAGCGCGGGCCCGTGGGGCTTCATTTCTGCACAGCCACCGGTCATCACTATGCCGCAACTTGGCGACTACGCTATTGACGTTGCCAAGGTGAAATCCTGCGCCACGATTCGCTTTAGTGACAACGAAGCCTATGTGGACTTGGAACGAATTTTCGTCGAGCACACACAAAAACGCGGCATGACCATCGTGGACCGATCGGGCATCAAGTCGGCCGATTCCGACTTTTCTGCAGTGGCCACCCGTATCGTTGCCGCCAAGCCTGACTGCGTCATGTTGTTTACCCTCGGCCCGAGCGCGGCCAATCTCGCCATACAGCTCAAGCAGGCTGGATTGCCGCCCAGTGTCAAGCTGATTGGCCAAACCGGGCTGTCCTCACCTCAGTTGGTGCAGATTGGTGGCGCAGCAGTTGAAGGCCTTGTCTTTAACTCTGATTGGACGCCAGGCGGTAATTCACCGGAAGGTCGTACTTTCGCCGCCAACTACAAGGCCAAGACTGGCAAGGACGCTGACAACTGGGCTGCGCTGGGCTACAGCTATATGACAGTTGTGGCCACTGCCATCAAGGCGGCCGGTCCCAACCCGACGCGCGAGTCCATCCGTGATGCCCTGACTAAAACAAAGGACGTACCGGTTGTTATCGGCACCGGTAAATACAGCTATGTGAACCGGATTCCGACCTACGGCTCGGTGTTCCTGATGGTGAAAGACGGCAAGTTCGTCCCCGCGCCTCAATAAGCGTGGCGTCCCGGGAGCCGCTTGCGCCTAGCAAGGCCAGCGGCTCCCTGTAATCACAACCCACCCCCTATGATTGCTCAACAAGTATTGAACGGCCTGGTTCTGGGCGGCGTCTATGCGCTTTTTGCGCTGGGCTTTACCCTGATTTTTGGCATTCATCGCATCATGAACATGGCGCACGGTGCGGTGTTCATGTCCGGCGCCTTCATTGGCTTGTACACGGTGCGCCTTGGCCTGCCACTCTGGGCGGCCTTGCCGGTTGCCATGGTTGGCGCTGGCTTTGTTTCTATTCTGATTGAGGTGGTCGCCTTCAAGCCATTGCGCAAGCTAGCGCTGGCAGATGCGGAACTTGCGTCGATCATCTCCAGCATTGGCGCCGGCCTGATCATTTTGAGCATAGGGCAATACGTATCGAAGACCGAAACAATGCGTTTTCCGTTTGGCACAGTGCCGATCGACGCAGTCGTAGTTTTCGGTCTGCGCGTCACAGCGCTACAGTTGCTGATGCTGGGCGTTGCTGTAGCCAGTGTGGCGGTTTTAGCGCTCTACCTCTACCGCACACCGCAGGGTCGACAGGTGAGAGCCGTGGCCGGCAACTACCGTGCCGCGCAGTTGCTGGGCGTCAACCCAAACGCAATTTTCTACCAAACTTTCTTTGTCTCCGGCGCGCTCGCCGGTGCGGCCGGTGTCATGGTCGGCCTGGCGTTCAATGCCATCCAGTTCCTGATGGGAGAGCCCTTTCTGCTCAAGGCCTTCGTGGCCATCATCCTGGGCGGACTCGGCAGCGTTCCGGGTGCGCTGGTAGGTGGCCTGGTTCTCGGCCTGCTGCAGTCCTTGTCGGTTGCCTATCTCCCGGCGCTGCTGGTGGATGCAGTCATATTCCTCCTGTTGTTCGCGATTCTGATGGTGCGTCCAGATGGCCTCTTTGCGCAGAGCACGATGGAATCACCGACCAAACGCGTTTAGGCTCCGAGGCACCTTGACCATGATGAATTTTTTCGCGCCGCATTTGCCGCTTCTCGACCTGATCTTCGTCGGCACCGGTTATGCGCTCAGCCAAGCGATCGTGTTTCGCGCCGGCACCTTTTCCGTGGCCACCTCGGGATTTGCCGCAGTGGGCGCTTACGCGGCTGCCATTCTGACCGTCAAGCACGGCTTTCACCCCGCCGCCGGGGTTGCAGTGGGCACTCTGCTTGGTCTGCTGTGCGGGCTACTCCTGTCGGTGCCGCTGGCGCGTTTGCGCGGCGTCTATCAAGCCATTGCATCCTTGGCCTTTGTTGAAATCGTAGTCGCTTTCATTCTCTTTTTCGAGGAATTGACTGGCGGACCTCTGGGGTTTCACAACATACCGCGGGCGGCCACAACCTGGACCCTGTTTCTTGCCATGCTGGCCACCATGGCACTGCTGATCTTGCTCGGGAAGGGAGGCATCGGGCGCGCCTTCGATGCCATCCGCCAAGATCCGCCGGTTGCAGCCTCCCTGGGCGTCAACCCAACCAAGTACCACGTCTTGTCCTTTGCACTTTCGGGCGCTATTGCTGGTCTTTTCGGCGGGCTGGACGCCATGCGCAATTTCAGTCTGACGGCGGAACAGTTCGGCTTCGCTATCCTGATTGGTACGCTGTCTGCGGTAGTACTGGGTGGCCGCCGTTCGGTTATGGGGCCACTGGTCGGAACGACCATTCTGGTATTGCTACCGGAGATTTTCAGACCGTTGGCGGACTACCGGCAGGCGATTTACGGTCTGCTACTTGTCGTGGTCATGGCCTTCCTTCCGTTCGGCGTCTACGACACGATCATCATGAAACTTCACAATCGACGGCTTGCGCGCGCAGGCATGTTGTTGCCACCCAAGGCCGCATCATGAACGCCGCGCCGAATCAGTTCAGACCTGCTTGCGCCATCATGGTTAAGACGGCGGTGGTCCCGTGAGTTCGCTAGTCCTTACCGGGGTTGGCAAGCGCTTCGGCGGCCTTCAGGCCGTGTCACCTTTCGACATGGAGATCGCCCGCGGCAAGATCACCGGACTGATCGGACCCAATGGTGCTGGTAAGACGACAGTGGTCAACCTCATTACTGGCGTCTACAAACTCAGCCAGGGCAGCATCCGATTTGGCGACATCGACCTAACCGAGGCGACGCGGCATGAAGTAGCACGCGCTGGTCTGGCTCGCACCTACCAGACCATCCGCTTGCTTCCCGATGCCACGGTCGTCGCCAACGTCATGATCGGGATGTACCGACACCAGAGGGCTCCCCTGTTGTCGCAGCTTTTTGCATTGCCTTCATCAAGGGCGGAAACGGCGCGTTTTCGTGACGAGGTGTTTCATTTGCTTGAGCGCTTTGGCATGACTCGCTACGCAGAGTACCCAGCAGGTGCTCTGTCTTACGGCGACCAGCGCCGCGTAGAAATGATGCGTGCACTCGCCCTCAAACCAGAGGTGCTGCTGCTCGACGAGCCCGTGGCCGGCATCAACGAGGTCGAAGCTGCTAAATTGGGCGATATCTTCCGCGCGCTGGCCACTGAAGGCAAAGGTATGGCCGTGCTGCTGATAGAACACAACATGCGCTTCGTGACCAAGCTCTGCGACTATGTGTACGTGCTCGACAGCGGCACACTGATTTCTCAAGGCAGCGCCGAACAGGTCGTCAACGATCCCGTGGTCGTCAAGGCCTATCTTGGAGACGATGAAGATGCTTGAGATCAGCAATCTGCACGCGGGCTACAGCGGTAACGCGGTACTCCACGGCGTTTCCATTAACGTCGCCCGGGGAGATATGGTGACGATCATCGGCCCCAATGGCGCCGGCAAGTCCACACTCCTCAATTGCATCAGTGGGCTCCTCGGCATTACAGGCGGCACCATCAAGCTCGAAGGCCGTGACATCGCCGGCGAGGACGCCTACCGCATTTCACGCGCCGGACTGCTTCAGGTACCCGAGGGGCGCCAAATCCTGGGCGAGCTTTCGGTGCTTGAGAACCTGCAGCTTGGCGTAACTGCCCTGCATGGCCGCAAGCCCACCCACGACCTGCGCCGGATCTACGCCTTGTTTCCGATCCTTGAGGAGCGTGGACGGCAGCGAGCCGGGTCGCTTTCTGGCGGCCAGCAGCAGATGCTGGCCATCGGACGCGCACTGATGGGCGGGCCGCGCCTGCTGCTGCTCGACGAGCCCAGCCTGGGCTTGTCACCGTTGCTGGCGAAAACGGTGTTGGCTGCGCTGGGAGAGCTCAACCGGGAAGGTCTCACCATCTTGTTGGTCGAGCAGAACGCACGTGCGGCCTTGCGCGCCACCAACCATGGTTTCGTGCTTGAGCAGGGGCGGATTGTGCACCAGGGCCCCAGCGCCGATCTGGCACGAGACCCGGATGTGATTGCACATTACCTCGGTCAGGCCGGTGCATCCGCTAAAGCAGTTGCGCCAACCTAGGCCCCGCCGGCATTCTGAACCAAAGAGGTGAACAATGGTTGAACTTTCCCAACGTGAACAAGTTCTGCAGGCCATTCGTGGCTTGGCCGCCTATGGGCTTGGTCCCAATATCGGCGGGCATGTCTCGGTTCGAGTACCGGGAAAACCCGAGTTTTATATCAATGCGTTCGACAAGACCTTCGAGGAAATGCAGTTGCGAGACATCGCGCTGCTCGATTTCGATGGAAAAGTGATTGAATGCGAGACGCATGTCAGCCCCGGGCTGACATTCCATCACGGTATCTACAAGCAACGTCCGGATGTCCATGCCATCGTGCACACGCACGGCTTTTGGCTGACGGCCCAATCAGCATTTGGACGGCCGGTTCGCACTCTTCACAACCTGACCACCTACTTTCATGGCCGCACGTGCATCAGCCCAAGCGATGATTTCACGGCCATTGGCCCGGCACTTGCCGCAGACGACGTCGCGATCATCATTCCCTGGCACGGCGCCATCACGATCGGCAAAAATATTGGCGATGCGGCTGCACTGCATGTGACGCTGGACTATGCAGCTCGGCTGGACGTCACCATGCCAGCCACTGCGCCAGAGATGCCGGACGCCCTGCGTGAAGAATTGGCCAGTGTGCTGCGCCGCGCCAACTACCTGGACTTAACCTGGAACCTGATCAGACGAAAAGGTGTGGATGCCTACGACGGCAAACGCGTGATTCCCGGTTTGGCCAATTAGCAGGCAGACAGCCATCCAGTCCAACCCAACAAGGAGATACTCAATGAACACAATCCAAGAGACCACAACTTCAAATGCCGCCCCTGGCGCATCACAGTTTGAGAGCCGCCCCATCGCGTGGCGCATCGGCAGCGAAATTATGGGTATCGACCTGAAACGCAGCGATGACATTTCGGACGAGAGCATTCGGGACATGTGGCAGTTGCTGGGCCAGCGTGGCATTCTGCTGTTCCGCAAACAAGGTCTGAACCACGACCAGCACCTCGCGTTCACGCGTCGCTTTGGCGCGCTGGCAGTAACAGGGCTCACCAGCCGTTACGCGCCACCCGGCTACCCGGATATCTTTACCGTCACCAACATCAAGACTGATGGCGCGCGCTCTGAAACCGAGAATGCGGCGCAGCAGTGGCATTCGGATCAGACATTTCTGCGGGTCCCGGCGCGCGCTTCCATGCTCCGTTGCGAGTTGGCGCCTCAGCATGGTGGCGACACCATGTTCGCCAATATGTACGCGGTTTATGAAGATTTGTCAGAGGGACTCAAGGCAACACTCGAACCCCTGAAAGCCTTTCACAGCCTGTTCAGCACCCGCTCAAAGGTCATGAAAGGCCGCAAGCCGCTGGGCGACGAAGAACTGATGCGGGTCGAGGGGGCTGTGCAGCCTGTCGTGCTTACACATCCAGATACCGGCAGAAAATCCTTGTACATCAACGAGCAATGCGTCGACCATTTTGAAGGCTGGACCATCGAAGAGAGCAAGCCTCTGCTCGAGTATCTGTACAACCTGACGTCACATCCTGCCTATACCTATCGGCACCGCTGGCAGCAAGGCGATATCCTGTTCTGGGACAACCGCTGCACGCAGCACTACGCGCCCTTGGACTACAACTTCGCCGAGTTGGATGCCCCCGAAAACCGCCGCCTGATGTTCCGCTCTACGCTGGCCTAAGATTTCGCTGGAGGCAGTCCAAAGGCGAACGCTGCTGCTGATCAACTGCTTTTGCGGATACGGCAAGCCACATCGGCTTAACGAAAGAGACGCTTATGCTACCCAATTCAGCCAGTGCTGAATCATTGACAGACCCAGTGTTGGCGTACCAGGTGCGCCCACTGTCATGGCGAACAGGCTCGGAAATCTTGGGACTAGACTTACGGTACAGCGACAGACTTGCGGACTCCACCATAGCGTCCCTTTGGCAATTGCTGGGCGAACGGGGCATCCTGCTCTTCCGGGGTCAGTCCATGGACCATGACCAGCATCTTGCTTTTACCCGTCGCTTTGGGCCACTCGCCAAAACGGGGTTGTTGGGTCGCCACGCCCCTCCGGGCTACCCGGATATCTTCACGGTGACCAACATCAAGAAGGACGGCCAACGCTCGGAAACCGAAAACGCTGCACAGCAGTGGCATTCAGACCAATCTTTCTTGCCTGTTCCGGCCCGCGCCTCTCTGCTGCGCTGCGTACATACGCCACAATTTGGCGGCGACACCATGTTCGCAAACATGTACCAGGCGTATGAGGCCATGTCAGATGGTCTGAAGGCGACCCTAGAGCCGCTGCACGCATTGCATACGCTCTTCAGTACCCGCTCTCAACGCTTGAGCGGGCGCAAAGCCTTCAGTTCAGTATCGCCTGAGGAATTGGAGCGCATGAAGGGCTTCGCGCATCCGGTCATCCGTACCCATTCAGACACGGGAAGGAAGACGCTCTATGTGAGTGAGCAGATGGTGGACCACTTCGACGGTTGGAGCGTTGAAGACAGCGCACCACTGCTCGAATACCTGTTCGCTTTGTCAGTGCGCCCTGCTCATACTTACCGCCACCGTTGGCAACCGGGTGACATCATTTTCTGGGATAACCGTTGCACCATGCATTACGCGCCCATTGATTACGATTTTGACGGTATGGATAGCCCAAGCAACCACCGGCTGATGTACCGCAGCACGCTCGCTTGAGCAGAAACACCAGGGAGCCATGATGTTCGAAGGTTTTCAGCGTAGAAAAATTGAGGTTGACGGCGCCACCATCAACTGCGTTTATGGGGGACAGGGTGACCCGGTCTTGCTGCTGCATGGTTATCCACAGACTCTAAGCGAATGGGCAAAATTAGCCCCCCTGTTGGCTGAACAGCATACCGTTGTTTGTGCCGACCTGAGAGGCTATGGCGACTCTTCCAAGCCCGTCGGTGCGGCAGACCACAGCAACTACAGCTTTCGCGCCATGGCCGCGGACCAGGTATCGCTGATGCGGACACTGGGACACGAGCGCTTTCATGTGGTCGGGCATGACCGTGGTGGGCGCGTCTCACACCGGATGGCATTGGACTGGCCGGATCAAGTACGCTCGCTCTCGGTTCTTGATCTCGTGCCTACCCACGCGCTTTACAACCAGACCAATCGCAAGTTGGCGGCCACCTATTGGCAATGGTATTTCCTACCCCTGCCGACGCCGTTTCCGGAACGGCTGATCGGTGCAGACCCAGACTACTATTTTGAAAACTGCCTGGTCAGTGTCGGCGGCAAAGGCCTGGACAGCTTTGACGCCGACATGTTGGCGGAATACCGCCGTTGCTGGCGTGATCCGGCCATGATCCACGCGTCCTGCTGCGACTACCGCGCGGGAGCCAGCGTCGATCTAGCCCATGATGAGGCCGATCTGCACGTCAAACTTGATTGTCCAGTTTTCGCTTTGTGGGGGGCCGATGGACTCATGTGCAAACTGATGGACATTGAGGCTGCTTGGAGGGCGAGATGCGCCAACCTTCGGGTAGACCAGGTCCCGGGAGGGCACTGGTTTCCCGAGCATGCTGCGGCGCAGACGGCCGCCAAGCTCATTGAATTTTTCCGGTCAAACGGATAGCTGCAAGGAAACAACCATGGCGATGAGATTTGACGGGAAAGTACTGCTGACGACCGGTGGCGGCTCGGGTTTAGCCGCGGCAGTGGCACGGCGGTTCGCCAGCGAAGGTGGGCGGGTTGCCGTGTTGGACCTGGATGGTGCACGCGCTACTGCCGTCGCCGCCGAATTGAAGGGCTCGCTCGGCTTGGCGGTGGATGTTGCCAGTGAAGATGGCGTGCGGGACGCCGTGGCCACGGTGCATCGGGAGATGGGGCGTATCGATTGCGTCTTCAATGCGGCAGGCCACGCCGACTTCGGCCCCATCGAAACGTGGACGCTTGAACGTTGGAACCGCATGATGGGTGTTCACGTTGGCGGCACTTTTCTGGTCTGCAAATATGTCTTGCCGATCATGCGCTCGCAAGGGGGAGGCTCGATTGTCAATGTGGCGTCCATAGCCGCCATGGTGGCGCAGCCCAACAATTCGCCCTACGGCGCGGCCAAAGGCGCTATCGTTGGGTTTTCCCGCCAACTGGCCTTAGAAGCAGCGCCCTTGGTACGGGTCAATGTCGTAGCGCCGGGCCGCATACGAACCGGCATGACCGTCCCCTTGTGGCAACAGCGCGGCGGCGGCAATCTGGAAGCGGGTGTATCGCAGGCGGCCGTCCTCAATATGCTCAAACGTGTCGGTGAACCCGATGACATCGCCGGGCCGGTTTGTTTCCTGTTTTCGGATGACGCGGCTTTCATGACCGGAACCACATTGGTTCCAGACGGCGGTGAGACTGCGGTCTGACGATGGGCGCGCAAACCGAGTTGTTCATGGGCCCGCGTGGCGGGATCGTGGCGATGGACTCCGCCTACGACGTCTGCAACGACAACTGTGATCGCGATGTGGTGATCAACGCCTCTTACTGCGGCGTTTTGCCCGCGCGTTTCATCGCGGCGCAGCGTCCGCGTGGAGCAATAGGTGTCGACTGCGGCGTGGGCCCTGCAGGGGCCTCTGTAGCCGGGCTGTGGTACTTGGAAGCCTTGAACATTCCAGCCGCTGCGGCGGACGTGAGCACCGTGCGTTTGGGTGACGGAGTTGACTTGTACGCCCAGGGCAAAATCAGTTTTGCCAACCGCCCGGCCATGGACTGTGGCGTTGTGCCGGGTATGCGGGTGCAGGACGCAGCACGTGCCATGCTGGATGGCACGCCCAGGTCGCCTTTAGCCTCTGACGTGACCAACCGCACGGTGATGCAAACCCATGCAGATGGTCGCCAAGTCATTTGCACCGATTCAATCGCCTTCGGTCTGCCTGAGGATATCCGCAATGTGCTGGTGACCGCTGGTCATACGGGGCGTAGTGCCGTGCCCTACCTGCTTCGGGTTCGGCCGCACGGTTTTATCTGTTCTGACGGCGGCAAAGGCCGAGAGGACGCTGGCGTCGCCGGCTTGTTCATGGTCGAGCGGGAAGGCCTTGCAGGGGCGACTGTCGACGCACGCATCGCGCGCATGGGAGATGGCTTGAGCAGCTACAACGATGGCATCATCAGCGCGGCCAATGCACTGGCCAAAGCCGTCGGCGTTGAAGTCGGCATGACGGCGGCCGAAGCCGCCGCCAGGTTACTGCAGCGGCCCTGAGGCCGCATGAAGGTCAGGGCGCTTGCGTAAACTTACCGTCCTTGATCGTGATCAAGATCGGCTCATAGGTGGGTTCACGCTCGGCCGCAAAGCTGAAGTTTCCTTTGCCGCTGCCCAGTACAACCGGAAAGTTTTTCGTCGCCACAATGGCATCCAGCAAGCTCTGCCGCGTCAATGGACCCTTGGCGGTGCTGATCGCGTGACCGTACAGGCGCCCGATGGTATAGCCCACCGCGTTCCACTGGTCTGGCGTAGCGTTGTATTTTTTCTGGAAGTTGGCTACGAACGATTTCGCCAGGCTGTCGGTTCGAATCTCGGGGAAGGCGTCGGTCCCGACCAACACGCCTTCGACGGCTTTGCCGCCAATTCTCAAGAAACTTGCCGAAGCTGCCGCATTGTTGGCGACGAATTTCAGGTTGCTGGCGGCTCCAGCCTGTTTGGCCTGAAGAACGATATTGGCGGCTGCGGCGTCATTCATCGTGATCATCACGACATCGGGCTTGAGGCTGGCAATTTTGGTCGACAAAGCAGAAAAATCTGTTTCCGCCATCAGCGCCGACTCTTCCGGCATCAAGGTCACCTTGCCCTGCATCACGGTGCGTGCAACCTTGCTCTGCGCGGCTGCACCATCGTTATCGCGGCTCGCCACGGTCATGACCGTCTTGGGCTTGATGGTCTCCAGGGTGTAGTTGGACAGCACTGTCATCAAGGTGGTCGGCGAGTTCAATACACGATTCGACCAAGGGCCTGCTTTGTTGACCGCCGGTGTCACAGCAATGCCAAGCATAGGGATCTGAAGCTGATTAACCACCGGCGAGACCGCCAGCACCGTCGGGGACGCGCTGGGTCCTGCGATAGCCAACACCTTGTCCACTGTGGCCAGGCGATTGACCAGCGTAATGGCCTGGTTGGTGTTGCTGCCATCGTCGACCACAATCAACTTAATCGTCCGCCCGCCGCCGAGTTCATTGCCCGCATTGATTTCATCGACTGCGTGCTGCAGCCCCTTGACCGCAGCAGTGCCCACGAAGGCGTAGACACCCGTCAAGGAAACCGGCACGCCAATGGTAATTTCCTGGGCGTGAAGGGATGATGCGCCAGTCGCGATCGCCACGGCGGTCATCAAGAATCGTATTTTCATAAGGGGTATCTCCAACGTTTAAAGTGGGCTAGGCCGTAGGTATTTTCCTGCAAAGAAGTGAGGTGTATCTAGGGGTTTCCCCAAGTAAGCGCCTCTGATTTAAAGGTGCTCCGAGCGGTCGGTGGCGCCAGTTTTCTGCTGCACATTTAAATGGCAATGCTGCAGAAATTTACACTTGTTACGGGACTCGAGCATGGCAGAAAAGGCCGTCATCATCGTTGGCGCAGGTATTGGCGGCATGACCGCCGCGATCATGGCCGCCCAATGCGGCTTGAAAGTTACCCTGATTGAAAAAGGCGAGAAGGTCGGTGGCGCTGCCGCCTACTCCGGCGGACAAGTGTGGGTGGGAGCCAACCACGTGGCTCAGCGTCATGGCCTGCTGGACTCGATTGAGGACACACTCACGTATGTGAAGGCGGCCGCTGGCCGCGATGCCACCAGCGTCGATGCGGCGTTGTGCAAGCGCTGGCTCAGGGGTGCTGGCGATGCAGCACAGTGGCTTGAGCAAATGGGCGTCATTCGGTGGGAGCTGATACCCGACTACCCGGATTACTACTATCCCACGCTGCCAGGATCGCGGGCCGCTGGCCGGTACCTCACCGGCGCGCCCTTTGACGGCCAAATGCTTGGCAAAGCGCTGGCCAGCTTGCATGTCAGTCCGCACTTCCCGATCGGCATCACCTACAGCGAAATGTTCGAATGGGGCGGTATGTCAAGCAAGTCCCGCTGGGATTGGGACCTGGTGGCTCGTCGCCGATCACAGGATATTCTCACGTTCGGGACCGGCATTGCCGCTGCGCTGTTCAAGGGTGTGCTGGATCGGCCTGTCGACCTGCGCTTGCAACATGCAGCAGTGGCCTTGCTGTCTGACAATGGTCGAGTCGCCGGGGTGCGCTGCAGCAGCCCACACGGTGTGGTGGAGCTTGAGGGCGCCGTCATACTGGCCACAGGTGCTCATGATTGGTCACCTGAGTATTCCAGGCGATTTACTGGCATTCCGCCCGAAGACGGTGGTAGCGTGACGCCCAGCACTATCTCGGGTGACGCAATGACTCTTGCGGCCCCCCTAGGCGCTGCCATGACTGCCCTGCCGGCTTGGGCAGCCCCCGTGCTGCCAGGCTACCGCTTGGCGGATCCTGCCTTTGAGGGCGACACGGGATACCGCGCCTGCTTTGAGCATTGCCTGCCGCATTGTGTCTTGGTCAATCGGCGAGGGCACCGTTTTTGCGACGACTCCTTCCATTCAGCCATCGTCGCCGAAGCCCTAAAGCACGATGTGGATGGCATGCCGGAGAACCTGCCAATTTTCATGATCTGGGACAGCAATCACCACGCCAAGTATGGGCTTGGACGAACCATGCCCGGCGGCGCATACCCACCCGGACTGGTCAGCAGCGCCTCAACGCTGGAGGGGCTGGCAGTTGCCCTGGGCATCAACGCAGTGGGACTGGAAGCCAGCGTGGCACGCTTCAACGCAATGGCCAAAGACGGTGTGGACACCGATTTCGACCGTGGGTCTAACCTCTCGGTACGGCGTTTTCGCGGCGACTGGCACATGCCCCTCAACCCGAACATGGGGCCAGTGGACAAGGCGCCGTTCCATGGCATGCGCTTGCGGCTGCTCAACACCGGCATTGCGGCCGGCGGCGTCTGTGCGGACTCCAATGGTCAAGCACGACGAGCCGACGGTGGCGTGATCGAAGGGCTGTATGTCGTGGGTGAAAGCTCGGCGCGAGCCGCCGCCGGCGTGGGTTACAACAGTGGCTACAGCCTGAGCCGGGCCATGGCGTTTGGTTGGCTAGCCGCGCGGCACGTAGGCGGCCTGGTCTAGGGATATCCCTTATGAATACCCAACATAAAAACTTGCCCATTCGGCTACAGTTGCGCCTGTGGCACCCGCAGGCCTCCTGTCTGCACAGGGGCAGCGAACCACCAAGCTCTAAACGATTGATTTCCCCAGCCCACCCCACACCCTCGACCGTCGTGCCCAACTTGCGCGCAGGATGGTTGGCCTCAAGCAGGTCTGACTGAAATGCTGGCCCAGCAATTGCTCAATGGTCTGGTTGTCGGCGGCGTGTATGCGCTGTTCGCTCTCGGCTTTACCTTGGTGTTTGGTATTCATCACCTGATGAATTTGGCCCATGGTGCTGTGTTCATGACGGGGGCCTTCGTCGCCTTGTACGCTGTACTCGCCGGGCTGCCGCTGTGGCTGGGTTTTTTGCTCGCAGTGATCGTTTGCGGACTGTTGTCGGTGCTGATTGAGATCACCGCATTTCGACCCTTGCGTAAGTCAGGAGAAGCCGAATTCGGAGCCATTGTCTCCACGCTCGGGGCTGACCTGATCATCATGACGTTTGCGCAAAAGCTTTCGGCCAGCGATGTGCTGCGGTTCCCCTTCGAAACCTTTCCCGTGCGCATCTTCGAAATTGCCGGGCTTCGCGTGTCGCTGTTGCAGATGTTCATGTCAGTCAGCGCCTTCTTGCTCATGCTGGTGCTCACCTACTACCTCTATCGCACACCTCTCGGAACCAGGGTTCGATCAGTCTCCGGCAATGAGCGCGCAGCGGTGTTGTCCGGCGTCAATCCCAATGTGGTTTATTTCCAGACCTTTTTCCTGTCGGGCGCGCTGGCCGGGGCCTCGGGCGTCTTGATTGGCCTGGCGTTCAATTCAATCCAGTACACCATGGGGGAGCCCTTCCTGCTGCGTGGCTTCGTGGTCATTGTGCTGGGCGGCATGGGCAGCATTCCTGGCGCCATGATTGCCGGGCTGCTATTTGGCATGATCCAGACCCTGACATCGGCTTACCTGCCCGCCGGCTTGACCGATGCCATCATCTTCTCCATGCTGTTCCTTATCCTGCTGGTGCGCCCCTATGGCCTGTTTGGCAAAGAGACCGCGGGCGCCATGCGGGCAGAACGATGACCGATTTTTTCACCACCTACCATCATCTGTTCAACGTCTTCCTGATCGGCTCAGGTTACGCGCTGAGCCAATGGGTGGTGATGCGCGCCGGTGTTTTCTCAGTCGCAACCGCTGGACTTGCCTCAATTGGCGCCTACGGGGCGGCCATACTCACCACCAGCTATGGGTGGCCTTACCCGCTGGCGCTGCTCGCGGGCACGCTGCTGGGCACGGGCGCAGGGTTGCTGTTGTCCTGGCCCTTGGCACGATTGCGCGGGGTGTTTCAGGCCATTGCCACTCTCGCCTTTGTCCAGGTGGTCGTGGCGCTGGCGCTTTATTCAGACAGTTTGACCGGTGGCGCCATGGGTCTGAACGCGATACCGACCTTGGTCGGCACGGGGGAGACACTGATTGCACTGGTGCTTGTGGTGTATCTGATGTTGGCGATCAGTGCGACGCGCGTGGGCCGGGCGTTTGAGGCGATTCGACAAAATGAAGCCGTCGCAAGCTCTTTGGGCGTTTCGGTCAACTTCCACCAGTCACTTGCCTTTGCCCTGAGTGGCGCCATTGCCGGTCTCTTTGGCGGCCTGGAAGCTCTGCAGAGCTTCGCCCTGTTCCCAAATACTTTTGGCTTCCCGCTGGTGATTGCCGCCTTGTCTTATGTGGTCCTGGGTGGTCGGCGCTCGGTGGCAGGGCCTATCGTCGGCGCTGCGATCCTGCTCGTCCTCCCCGAGCTATCGCGTCCGCTAGCCGATTACAGGATGGCGCTCTATGGTGCCATCCTGATGCTGGTCATCGCATTCATGCCACGTGGCATCGTGGACACTGCCATGCTCCACCTGCGCCGGCGTAGTCTGGCCAAGTCAGGGCAACCGGAGGCCCGCGAGTGACAACGCTCTCCATTCAAAACCTTTGCAAGAATTTTGGTGGCGTGGCTGCGGTTTCAGACGTCAGCATGGAGATCCCAGCGGGCAAAATCACCGGCTTGATCGGCCCCAATGGCGCGGGCAAAACCACCTTGATCAACCTGATCACTGGCATTCTCAGCGTCTCCAGCGGCAACATCCGGTTCGGCGACCAAGATCTGACGCATTCGCCTGCGCACATGGTGGCGCGCTCCGGCATTACCCGAACCTTTCAAAACATCAGGCTGCTGACCGAAGCCAGCGTCATTGACAACGTGATGATCGGCTTTTACAGGGCAGAGACAACCACAACCGCTGCCAGCCTGTTGGGGCTGCCCTCCGCCCGTCGCGAGTCCGCCACGATCCGGGAACGCGCTGCCGCCTTGCTTGACCGTTTCGGGATGCTGCCGCTTGCCGCACATGAAGCTGGCGGCCTGGCTTATGGACACCAGCGGCGTGTTGAAATGATGCGGGCACTGGCCTCAGAGCCGACGCTGATCTTGCTTGACGAACCCGTTGCCGGCATGAATGATGTCGAAGCGGGTGAGCTGGGCGATATATTTTCACAGCTCGCACGCGATGGCATGGGTGTGCTGTTGATCGAACACAACGTTCGATTCGTGACCAAACGCTGTGACCATGTCTATGTGCTGGACAGTGGCCGCATGATCGCATCCGGAACACCGACAGAAGTGATCAACAACCCTGCGGTAATTACCGCCTACCTTGGGGCATGAGTCCACAGATGAACCCAGAGGCGAATTCACTACGGCAAACCATATTGCAAGTGACGGGCCTGACAGCCGGCTACAGTGGCATCAAGGCCCTGCGCGGCGCTGCCCTGTCGGTGTCTGAAGGCGAATTCGTTGCCTTGATCGGACCCAATGGTGCAGGTAAATCTACGCTGCTCAATTGCCTGAGCGGTGTGGTGCGCCCGACGGGCGGTTCAATTCGCTTTCAGGGCCAGGAGCTGCTAGGCGTCGCGCCGTGGCACATCGCCCGTCGTGGTTTGCTACAGGTCCCAGAGGGTCGGCAAGTATTGCCGAATCTGACTGTCCGCGAAAATCTGACGTTGGGCGCGACCGCCCTATCAGGACGTACCCCCACGTACACGCTGGAACGCATCAACGCCCTGTTTCCCATCTTGGCGGAACGCAGGGAACAGCGAGCGGGCTCGCTCAGTGGCGGCCAGCAGCAGATGTTGGCCATAGGTCGTGCACTGATGGGGGCACCAAGGCTGCTTCTGCTTGATGAGCCCAGCTTGGGCTTGGCTCCGGTGATCGTTACCCAGGTGTTTGCGGCACTGCGTGCGCTCAATTCAGAGGGACTGACGATTTTGCTGGTTGAGCAAAACGCGCGTCAAGCCTTGCTCGCGACTGATCGCGCCTATGTCATTGAGCGGGGTTGCGTTGTGCACGAAGGCCGGAGCGCGGATCTCGCCGCAGACCCGGCCATCGTGTCTCATTACCTCGGGTAAGGTCCGCACCGCCCCCATGCAAGTCTGCTGGGCTCTACCTTTCCCCTGACTTATGCATGGCGACTGACCATAAAAACGACACTTGTATCACCACGCTACCGCTGATGTTCGGTGGTGAAATGGTGATCCCAGATGATGAATGCAGCGCACTTCGCGCCTCCTACTTGCCGATCGCCCACCTAAAAACATCAACAACCACAACGAGGTAATTTCAATGGACTACGTCTACCCCGCCTATCAATCGCTCAAGCTCGACCGCCCCGCCGATCAGGTACTGCGGATCACCATGTCGCGCGGAAAAATCAATGCGATGGATTTTGAGTTCCACCATTCGATGACCACGATCTGGCAGCATATCGAAGACGACCCTTCGGTCAGCGCCGTGATCCTGACTGGTGAGGGACGCGCTTTTTCTGCAGGCGGCGACTTTGAGCTAGAACAAAAACTGGTCACCGATTTCGAGTGGCGAGCGCGCATGTGGAAGGATGGGCGCAACCTGGTCAAGAACATGATCCATTTTTCTAAGCCCTTGGTGTCAGCCATCAACGGCGCAGCTGCCGGCGGCGGGCTGGCGGCGGCTATGCTGTCGGACATCAGCATTGGCGGCCGTTCAGCCAAGATTGTGGATGGTCATGTGCGACTGGGCGTGGCCGCTGGCGACCATGCCGCCATCATCTGGCCCTTGCTGTGCGGTATGGCTAAAGCCAAGTACTACCTGATGACCGGCGAACCTCTGTACGCCGAAGAGGCTGAACGCATCGGCCTGATTTCCATGTGCGTTGATGATGACAAGCTGCAGGAAACTGCGCTGAAGGTCGCCGTCAATTTGACCAAGGCGGCGCCGTCGGCCATACGCTGGACCAAACTGTCGATGAACAATTGGCTGCAAATGGCATGGCCAATTTTTGAGAACTCTCTGGCCCTTGAGATCCTCGGCTTTTCTGGCCCCGAAGTGGTTGAAGGACTAAAGGCCTACGAGGAAAAGAGAGCGCCCCAGTTCAATCCAGTTTCGCCAGTCTGACATGGACCAGGCCATGATCCCCAACCTGCTGGACTTTTCCGGCAAGACAGTGCTGGTGGTGGGCGGCTCCAGCGGCATCGGTAACGGTATCGCGCAGGCCTTTCGCAGACACGGTGCACAGGTGCAGGTGTGGGGTACCCGTGCCACCGCCGATGATTACCAGAGCCAGGACGGCTCTGATCTGCGGGGCCTGACGTACGCCCAGGTTGATGTCAGTGACTTTGACGCAGTACGAAATGCAGCTCAGCCTGAAGCACTTGACGTGCTGGTACTTTGCCAGGGTACGGTCGCCTATGGCCGAGAAGAGTTCCGGATCGACACCTTCCGCCGCATCATCGACGTCAACCTCAACAGCCTGATGGCCTGTGCCGAGAAGTTTCGGGATGCGCTGGCCGCACGCCGGGGCTCGCTCATCACGATATCGTCGGTGGGTGGTCTTCGGGCTACCCGCGGTAACCCAGCCTATGCTGCCTCGAAGGCCGGGGCCATCCATTTGACCCACACGTTGGCGCAGGCCTGGGCGCACAAAGGCATCCGGGTCAATGGCGTGGCACCAGGATTGGTCGACACCAAACTGACCAAGGTCACCATTGACGATGCTGCGCGCTTGCGCGAGCGCCTTGAGGGTATTCCGGCTGGGCGTCTGGGCACACCAGATGACATGGCAGGCGCCTGCCTCTACCTGGCGTCCAGCCTCGCGTCCTATGTCATGGGTCAAACCATCGTGGTTGATGGCGGCCGCATGCTATGACCCAGACGGGGTCTGATGCGGCTGAGCGGCAACAGCGCTGGGACGACTGGCTAAACCTGAGCAAGGAGGCGCCGCTCGACCCGGACACGCCAATTATTGACCCTCACCACCACCTTTGGGACCGTGGCGGCCACACCTATTTGCCGGACCAATTCAATGCTGACACTAAAGGCCACGCATTACTGGCGACCGTGTACGTAGAGTGCCGCTCTCGTTATTGGGCGCAAGGCCCTGAACATTTGAGGCCCGTTGGCGAGACGCAGTACGTGGCTGAACTGGTGGCTGACAGAACCGGACCTAATAGTACAGCCTTGTGTGCCGGCATACTGGGGTTTGCCGACCTGTCCCTCGGAGACGACGTCGAGGCTGTACTGCAAGCCCATGAAGAGGCTGGCCAAGGACGATTCAAGGGTATCCGCTATGCCACAGCTTGGGATGCTGATCCGGCGATTCACGCCGCCTACCCCAGCCATGCTGGCATGCTGCGTGAGACCAAGGTCCAAGCCGGTGCACGACGTCTGACACAGCGAGGGTTATCACTCGACACCTGGGTCTACTTCCGTCAACTCGACGATGTGCTGTCACTGGCCCGGGCCTGTCCCAACCTGGTCATTGTGGTGGATCACTGCGGTGGCCCCTTGGGCATTGGCCCTTACGCCGAGCGGCGGCAAGAGGTCTTCGCAGAGTGGCGGAGCGCCATGGGGGCATTCAAACCCTTCAACAATGTGTTCATGAAGTTTGGCGGCCTAGCCATGCCGATTGCAGGTTTTGCCTGGCGCAAGCGACCAGAGCCCCCTACGTCGCAAACGCTGGCCGAAGCGTGGCGCCCTTACTTCGAGGTCTGCCTCGATGCATTTGGGCCAGCACGCTGCATGTTCGAAAGCAACTTCCCTGTAGACCGAACCGGCTGCAGCTTTACCAGCTTGTGGAATGCCTTCAAGATGCTGGCGCAAAACCTGTCGACCGACGAACGCCAGTCGCTGCTTCGCGGCACAGCCCAACGCGTCTACCGACTGTGAAGAGCGCCTGTTTGCGGCAATTGGTAGGGCAGACCAACTCATTTTTGCCCGTATCGCCGTTCATTACCTGCGTGCCATGTACAGCCCATACAGTGCACCGCTCAGCCCGCGCAGCGCTTTGCGGTGCTCAATCATTTCGCTCTGGCGGCCCTGGCGCTCCAGCCCGAGCAACACCAGCAGCAGACGCATGGCCTGCTCTGGTGGTCGGTGCTGCGAAGCCTGGGCCTGAGTCAGCGCGGGTGCCAGGGCGGGCTTTTCTATCAGCACCCAGGCGGGGAACCACGCCAGGTCGCTGGTATCCCCCTCCACCTCAAACTCCTGTTCAAACTTGAGTCGCAGCGCTTGCAGCAACGGGTCTGCCACGGCTGTCGCCACGGCGTCCAGGCGCTCTGGCGCGAGCCAGGCCAGCTCGGCCAGCAAAGACCAACTGGCCTGCAAACCCAGCAAGTGCAGCCGGGCCCGCAGCATCCAGGCCAGCGGCGATGGGATCCGCCGCCACGAGGCAATACCCGCCACCGCATCCTCAGCGGCCTGCCACTGGCCCGCGCACAAGCAAAGCGGCGCGGCATGGTCCTCGGGCCGTTCCGGCTGGTAAGACAGCGGGGCGGCACGCTGCGCCAACTCCTGCCAGCGCGCGCGCAACCACGCGGCCGCATCCACGGCGCCCACGGTGCGTTGCGCCGCCGGGGCAAGGGTCTGGTGCAGCGCATGCCGCTCTCTAGCCAGCGCCTCGTGGCTGGCCAGCGGCACTGAAGTGCGGTTGGCAAGGGCCGTCACCAAAACCCCCAGCGACGCCAAACTGTCATCCTGCGGGTTGGTGTGACGCAGGGCCTCCCAGGCCAAGCGGGCGGCAACGGCGTCTCCCTGCAGCACGGCATGAATCACATCATTACGCAGGGCCACGCCCTGGCTGTCATTAAAAAGGTCAAATTGCATGGTGGGTCCCTGGGGGCAGATTTCAGCATAAATCGCCTGCGACAATTCGACCCTTCCTCCACTTGGCACGGGGCCTGTCCGCCCCTCAAGCACCATGTCCATTACCCCGCCCGTGACCCAGTCTCAACCGCCATCAGGACCTGTCTTCACCCTGGCTGATTTCGATTTCGAACTACCTGCAGAACTGATCGCCCAGCACCCCGCCGCCGAGCGCACGGCGGCGCGCCTGTTGGACGGCACGCACACCAGCCCGGTGGACCGCATTTTTCGCGAGCTGCCGGGGCTGTTGCAGCCGGGCGACCTGCTGGTGTTCAATGACACCCGGGTGATCAAGGCGCGGTTGTTTGGCGAAAAACCGACTGGCGGCAAGGTGGAGTTGCTGATTGAGCGGGTGCTCGGCGGCAACCAGGTGGCCGCACACATGCGGGTCAGCAAGAAACCCGAAGTGGGGGCCACGATCAGGCTCAGCGGCGAGGCTGGCCTGTGCGCCACCTTGCTCGGGCGCTGGCCCGATGCCGATGGCCCGCTGTTCCGCTTTGTGTTGTCGAACGACCACGGCGACGACCCCTACACCCTGATGGAGCGCCATGGCCATGTGCCACTGCCCCCCTACATCACCCACGCTGACGCCGCTGAGGACGCCGAGCGCTACCAAACGGTCTTTGCCAAGCACCCCGGCGCGGTTGCAGCGCCCACGGCCGCGCTGCATTTTGACCAAGCTCTGCTGGACCAGCTCGCTGCCATGGGGGTACAGCAGGCCCATGTGACCCTGCATGTGGGCGCCGGCACCTTTCAGCCGGTGAAAACCGAGAACCTGTCCGAGCACCGCATGCACAGCGAATGGTATGACGTGCCAGCGTTGACCCAGCAGGCTATTGCAGACTGCCGCGCGCGCGGCGGGCGGGTCGTGGCGGTGGGCACCACCACCGTGCGCACCCTGGAGTCCTGGGCACAGAGCGGGCAAGCTTGTGGTGAGACGCAGATCTTCATCACGCCCGGCTTTACCTTCCAAATGGTGGACCTGCTAATCACCAATTTCCACCTGCCCAAAAGCACGTTGATGATGTTGGTCAGCGCCTTTTCGGGTTACGCGCCCGTCATGTCGCTGTACCGCCACGCCATCGCCCAGGGCTACCGCTTCTTCAGCTATGGTGACGCCATGCTGCTGGCGCTGCAAGCCGAGAACGACACGGTCAGATCGGGTAAATGAGGGCGTTAGGGATCATCTCGCTGTCAAACACACACAGGCGCTCGGCAAACTTCAAACCCTCTGGCGTGCGCAAAATCTGGTCGATGTAACGGCCCACGTTGAACACGGTGCTCGGCCCGTCGAGCTTGGTGCGAAACACCGCGTAATTGGCTTCGCTGTAAATCCGCCCGGCCTCGACCCGGCGCACCACCGGCGCCCCCACCACGTGGCGCTGGTAATAGGGGTCGTGAAACAGGGTTTCTTTGATGCCGTACACCCGGTCGCGCAGCATGCCCTTGCTGCTGAACGCCAGTGTGCACAGCGGGAACCCGCGATCATAGTTTTCGCGCGGCTGTAGGCGGTAGCTGCAGTCATCGGCAAAGAAGTCGGGCCACAGGTCCCACTGGCCGCTGTCGACCGCCAGTGCGTAGTCGGCATACAGTCGGGTCAGAGCCAGATGGGTGTCGAGGTCGATCATGCTCACTCCCCCATCACTTTGCGCCAATAGGCATACATGCCCCGGATCAGGGTCTCGGTCACCATGTGCTCGGTGTCGCCCACCTCACGCCCACCCATCTCCACCAAGGTGCGGTGATCAGGCTTGCTGTCAAAGGCCTGCTGCGAAAACTCGATCACCTCGCCATCGTCAGCCGAGACAAAACCGGCCGGGCCGAACAGATTAGCCTGGCGCAGGCGGCGCGCGCTCATCTCGGGCGTGTCGTCCTCAAAGCCAAAGTGCGTCCAGACAAAATCAAAGGCGCCATGGCCGTCGGGCTGAATGTGGCGCGTCGACACGCTGTTGACCTGCTGCTGAAAGATCACGCTGGGGAACAGGGTCATCATCACGGCCGACGGCCCGCCCCACCAGGGCTCAGGCACGATGTCCAAAAAACTCGGGTCATGGAGATCCATAGTCGCCTTGAAACTGCTCACCTGGGTCACTTGCGAGGCCGCACCGCTGGCCTGGCCGGCGCTACCCCGTGTGGAGACCATGGCGGCATGGCGGTGGTGCGCGTCCATGCGCAGTTCAGACTTATTGTCGGCCCGCCACAGGCCAAAGGTCACAAACCAGGTGTGCAGCAAGCCCGGGTGGTAGGGGTCCTTGATGTTCTCCTGCATCAGCTTCCAGTTGCCGGGGATGCGCTGGCGGTTATAGCCCAGCACCACCAGCTTGCGGCCGTTGAACAGGCGGTCAAAATAGCCCAGGATGGCGGGGCCCATGTAGTCTTCCAGCGACTCCACCCCATGGTCAAAGGCGGCGAACACCACGCCTCCCCGACTGGCCACCTTCAGGTGTGTCAGTCCGTGGTCCTTGGGGTCAAAGTCAGCCGGCATGCCGCCGTTGACCTGGCCGCCCTGGCGCACGCCGCGCCGGAACGGCACGCCCAGCAGGTCACCCTTGAGCGAGTATGTCCACTGGTGGTAGGGGCAGACAAATTCCTTGCGGTTGCCGTGCCGCTCGCGGCAGAACTGCATGCCACGGTGGGCGCAGACGTTTTCAACCACTTGCAACTGCCCGTCCTGGGTGCGGGTCATGATGACCGAGCGTTCGCCCACCACGGTGCGCTTGAAGTCTCCCGGGTTCGGAATCTCCGCCTCCAGGCCCACATAGCTCCAGTGGCCCTGGTAAAAAAAACGATCTAGCTCCTTGCGGTGCCGCGCCTCATCGGTATAGACGGCAAAAGGGATACGACTGGTGTCGTCGCGTTCCCAATGAAGGGGCTGGGCAGGGGTCATGCGGGGCGCTCCGGAACAGACAGGCCCGTATCATGGCATGGTCTGCCCTCCTACAATGCCGATCCTCTCCTACGCTGCTCTCACGCCGCTCCCCATGCTCCAATTTGACCTGCTCGCCACCGACCCCGACAGCCATGCCCGGCGTGGCCGCCTGACCCTTAACCATGGCGTGGTGCAGACCCCGATCTTCATGCCGGTGGGCACCTACGGCACGGTCAAGGGTGTGATGCCGCGCAGCCTGGAGGAGATGGGGGCGCAGATCATTCTGGGCAACACCTTTCACCTGTGGATGCGACCGGGGCTGGACGTGCTGGCGCAGTTTGGCGGCCTGCATGCCTTTGAGAAGTGGGACAAACCGATCCTGACCGACAGTGGCGGTTTTCAGGTGTGGTCGCTCGGCGAGATGCGCAAAATCAGCGAAGAAGGCGTGCGCTTTTCTTCGCCGGTCAATGGTGACAAGCTGTTTCTCACACCCGAGATCAGTATGCAGATCCAGACCACACTCAATTCCGACATCGTGATGCAGTTTGACGAGTGCACGCCCTATGTGTCGGTGGAGCCTAAAACCAAGGGGCAGATCACCACCGAGCGCGATGCGCGGCTGTCCATGGCCTTGAGCCTGCGCTGGGCCCAGCGCTGCCAGACCGAGTTTGCGCGGCTGCAAAACCCTAACGCGCTGTTTGGCATCGTGCAGGGCGGCATGTTTGAGCACCTGCGCGACGAATCATTGGCTGGGCTGGAGGCGCTGGACTTTCCCGGCATCGCAGTCGGCGGCCTGAGCGTGGGTGAGCCCAAGGTCGACATGCTGCGCCTGCTCCAGCACGTCGGGCCACGCTTGCCCAAGCACAAACCCCATTACCTGATGGGCGTGGGCACGCCTGAAGACCTGGTGGCCGGCGTGCAAAACGGCATCGACATGTTTGACTGCGTGATGCCCACCCGCAACGCCCGCAATGGCCACCTGTTCACCCGCTTTGGCGACCTCAAAATTCGCAACGCCCGCCACAAAGCCGACGCCGGCCCGCTGGATTCGACCTGCAGCTGCTACACCTGCGCCGGCCACACCCGGCCTGATGGCGCCGTGGTGGGCGGTTTCAGTCGGGCCTACTTGCACCACCTGGACCGCTGCGGCGAGATGCTGGGGCCGATGTTGGCCAGCATCCACAACCTGCACTACTACCTGAACCTGATGCGCGAGGTGCGCGAGGCGTTGGACGCCGCCCGCCTGAGCGCTTTCGTGGCGCAATTCCACGCCGACCGCGCACGCGGGGTGTGAGCCGCCGCGCTGCGGACCGTGGCTAGCTTTGGCGGGTAAACACCGTCAGCACGCCGGTGTAGGCGTACAGGTGGTCATGGGCGATTTCGCCAGCCGCAAAAAACCCGACCAAAGGCACGTCGCCCAAGGCCCGCCGGATGATCTGCAGCTCGGCGCTGGCGCCACCAAAGTGCGGGCCACCGCGCCCGGTGCAGCTGACATAAATAGCCCCCGCAATACCGCGTGCCGGGTGCGGTGCGGCTTCTGCCTCAGAGGCATGCAAGGCGGTGGCGGCCTCCACCGCCATCTCCTCCGGCTCGAGCTCTTCGCGGATCTCGGCACAAACGCGCATCAGGTCGGCCCGGGCCGCCTGCACATTGCGTTGGCAAAACGCCAGCTGCATGCCCTCCTCCAATCGGTCTGACACGGCCACGCCGCGGCGCCCCGGGTCCAGCCCAATCAGGTGGCGCACCAGCACGTCTTTGCCAAAGTTGCCAGTCCGGCCCACCGCAGCGCTGTCGCCATGCGCACCGCCAGCAAGCGGTGCTGGCACCAGGCCAACCAGCGTGGCCCGTACGGCCTTCAGTGCGGTTTCCGGCTGCGCCAGCGACACCTTGAGCTCGCGCAACATCACATCGAGTGCCGGCTCGTTGTCAAGCGTCAGGGCCACATTGTCTTGCGCACTGGTAACCTGATGCGCCCGCGCCAGGGGCAGGCAGCCTTGGGTCACCCGAGAGATCAGGTTCACCCCTTCAGCAAAGGCCACGCCACTCAGCCCCCCCTGAAACACGCCACTGGCCGCACCGTGGCCACGAATATTGCCATTGCCGCCCACCGCAAACTGCACGGTCCCCAAGCGGCTCGACGACAGGCCGCCAAACAGATAACCCGAGGCAGTGCGCCCCGCCATTTCATGAATGAGTTCGGCCAGCTCAGGGCCGGCAGGGTCGGCGTGCACCAGGGCGGTGTGGGCTTCAAAGCCCAGGCCCAGCGGCGCAACACCAGAAAACACCCGGTACTGGTCGGGCGGCAACTCGCACAGCATCAGCGCCAGCGCCGGCTCATCAAAATACTCCACATTGTTGGAGGCGATGCCCACACCCACGGTGCCCGACCAGTCGGTGATCTCAGGCAACTCGCCACTCAGGTGGTCCAGGATCTCCTGGGCCTGTGGCGCGTAATGGTCGGTGATGTAGAGCAAGGCCAGCGTCGGCGCGTTGGCGTAGCCGTGCAGCGCCATCTGCGCACGCAGCTGGGCCAATACCAGGCCAGCCGCCATGCGCCACTGCGGGTGAGTGGCGTGGCCGTAGGGAAAAAGTTTCATGCCTTGTTGCAACCCCAGACTGTCAACGACTTCTGGTCGCCGGTTTCTTTATGACTTTTTTGGCTGTAGCCCTTGTCGCAGCTGCATTGTTTGCTACTTTTTTTGTAGCTTTCGGTGCTGGCTTGGCGGCACCTGCTGCCGGGTTGCTGACGGCATCGGCGGCGGTGTGCTTGGCCACATCTTTCATGGCTGTGGCCGCAATTTGCTGAAACTGCTGCGTCAGCGCGCCCCACAACTGCATGGGGTCCACCAGACCCGCCGAGGCATTAGCAGCAGGCTTGCCAGACCGACGCTCTTTTTTGGCGGCAAGCTCTGCCGCTGTTGCCGCTTCTGCCCCGCTGCGCGCAGCGGCTGCCGCTTTTTCGCGCTCGTGCTTCGCCCCCATATCGACCGGCTCGGCGGCCTTCGGCTTGAACGAGTTAGCGAGGTCACCCATGTTGACATTCATGCCCTTGAGCGCGGCCAGGGTCATTTTTTGCACCTCCAGCGCCTGCACCGTGGCGCCAAGTGCCTTGGAGTTTTGATCCAGCCAGAAATGCACCGCCTTGAGCTCGCTGATGCGCTTGTCGAGCTCTTCCACATCCAGGGTCGGCGCAATCCAGCTGGCCATGTTGGGCATCTGCGGAATGACCTGGGAGGCGCCCTTCGTCAAATTTTGCAAAAAGTCAAAGCCCGGCACAAATTTGCCAAATCCCTCGCTCGGTGAATCGCTCATGGTGCTCCTATCAGCCTGCCCACATCGGGCTGCCTACAGCTTAACCCAAGACACGGTGGGCGCCAGCCAGTCACTATCAAGCCAAGTGGTAGGCGGCTGAACCCACCCTACACTGCTCAACTCAGCAGAATTCCCAGGTGATGCGCCATGCTCCAGCACTTTGCCCAACTCGCCCAGGCCTACCGCGCCTTGCTGGAAGACGCGATAAAACAGCCACCTGTGCTGCCCGGCGCAACGCCCCCAGCCCAGCCAGACCCGCCCCAACCAGATGCACCGGTGTGTCTGGTCTTTTCACCGCACCCGGACGACGAGGCGCTGGTCGGCGGCCTGCCACTGCGGCTGCGGGCCGCGGGCTGGCGGGTGGTCAATGTGGCGGTCACGCTGGGCAGTCGGCTGGATCGGCGTGCAGCGCGTTGGCAGGAACTGCAGGCGAGTTGCCGGGTACTTGGGTTTGAATTGGTAGCGGCATCCGGCGCGCCCGGCACGGGCCTGGAGGGCATTCGCACGGCGGAGCATGCCGCACAACACCCTAACTGGCGAGCCGCCGTTAAACGCATCATCGACCTGATGTCGCTATACCAGCCCAGGGTGGTGGTCTGCCCCCATGAGCTGGACGGGCATGATGTCCACATGGCCACTTCGCTGCTGGTGCTGCAGGCCTTGGCTGATCTACCGGCGCTCTCGCCGCACCTGCTGCTCAGCGAATACTGGAACACCCAGCTACAGCCCCAGTTGATGGTGGGTCTGACAGACCAGCAAGTCGGACAACTGATGCTGGCCACCGCCATGCACGTGGGCGAGGTCAGTCGCCAGCCCTACCACCTGACGCTACCCGCCTGGCTGATGGACAGCGCGCGGCGCGGTGCAGAGCGGGTAGGCGGGCCGGGCGCCGCCACCAGCGGCATGACCTACGCCGCCCTGTATGGCTGGCGCCGCCGGGTAAGGTCTGAGTGGGTGACGATGGCGCCGCGCATGGTATTGGCTGCTGAGGATGTGGGCGCGTTGTTTGGTGCCTGAGCCACAGGCAAACAACCTATCTCAACGGGCGCGGACTACGATCAGCAAAGTAAAACCACTCGTTGCCAGGTGATGCTTTGGCGTTGGGGAACACGATGTAGCCATCGCGCGGCGCCAGCACCGCCTCGCCGTCGTGGCGCACTGCCACCAGCTCGCCTTCGCGCAGCGGGTCAAAGCTGGACCAGACCTTGGCAAACTCGTCGCCGGCGTGGTGGCGGTCTACAACCTCGGCCAGCCGCAAAAACTCAGGCTCCGCGCAGGGCTCTGGCGCGGGCTTGGCCACCAGCCCCAGTTGGGCCAGTGTGCTGCGGATCGCCTGGTAGGCCAACTCTGGCCCAGCTGGGTCGTCGTGCTGGCCGCACTCCAGGGTGATGGCGCAACCGCCGTGGCGGCGCATGTACTCGGTGGTGCCCACGCCGTATTCGGGGTCGGTGCTGAGCAGGCCGGCCCGGTCGCTGGGCGGTGTGCGCGCCAGCCGGGCCGCCACACCCACCGCATAGGTGTCCAACCAGCCCTCGACAATGCGGCGCACCCCCAGCCGCAGTGCCAAAGCCTGCTCTTGTTCGGCCAGGGCAAAGGGTTCCAGCGTACCGCTGTTATTGGCCGGGCCGATCATGGCAAAGGCCTGGCCCACCGACTGAAAAGAATGCAAATCCAGCAGCACATCATGGCTGGCCAGCAAGGGGCACAGCACGTTGGCAATGTGGTCCTCAAAGTCCAGCGGCTCGGCCGTGGGTCGTAAATTGCGGTTCAGATTGCGGTCGCCATTGCGCTGCTGCTTCAGGTAGGCCAGCGGGTTGGTGATAGGCACCAGCGTCAGGGTGCCGCAGGCCAGCGTCAGCGTGCCGGCATCAAGCTCAGCCAGCAAACGGTTTGTGCCTTGGGTGCCGCAAGTCTCGTTGCCGTGCACGGCGCCCAGCACCAGCAGGCGTGGCCCAGGCGCCAGACCGGCAAATTGGTGAATACGCAGGGTGGTGGGGGCGGGCGTCATGGGCGATAGGCTCAAAAACGGCGATGATACGTGCTTATGCAACACCGGCACGACACCCCTGACAGCGACGCCATCGCCCTGCTGCCGCTGTTTGAGCGACTGGGGCTGGACCGCATCACCCTGGTGAACACTGGCGCCCAGGCCCGCACGGCCAGGGACGAACTGGCCAAGCTGCCGGCCTGGGGCTTTGACACCGAGTCCAAGCCGACCTTTCGGGTTGGCGAAGTGTCAGACGGGCCGCACGTGCTTCAACTGTCTACACCACAGCGGGCCTGGGTGTTTCAATTGATCGATCCAGAATGCCTTGCCGTGGCGGCCGAGCTGCTGAACCTGGGCGGCGTCACCAAGGCCGGCTTTGGTCTGGGGGAGGACCGCCGCCACATCATGCGCAAGCTGGGGGTAGAGCCGGTCGGCCTGCTGGAACTGAACCAATTATTCAGAGAGCGCGGCTACCGCAAAGACATGGGCGTTAAAGGTGCGGTAGCGGTGCTGTTTCAGCAGCGCTTCATCAAATCCAAAAAAGCCTCCACCAGCAACTGGGCCCAGCCCCGTTTGTCTGAGGCGCAGCTGGTGTATGCCGCCAACGACGCTTATGCCGCCATCCGTGTGTTCAACGCCCTGGAAGGACCCCCCGAATGAGCGACCGTTTTGGCATCGCCCTGGTGTGCATTGGCCCTGGCGCCGTGCCGCACCTGCAAAGCCTGTTTGACCTGCGCGACACGGTTGAACTGCGCCACGCCGTCGCGCGCCGGCCGGCGCTGGCCAACCTAGGGCCGTTTCAGGGCCTGCTGACGCCCGGGGCCGATCTGCAGGCCGCGCTGGCTGACCCACTGGTTCAGGCGGTGATAGTGGCCACCCCGCCAGCCAGCCACCTGGAACTGGCGACCCGGGTGTTTGCCGCCGGCAAGCACCTGCTGTTGGAGAAGCCGCTGGACATCTCGCTGCCGCGCGCCCAAGCCATCGTTGACCTGGCCCGAACGTCCGACCGGCGCTTGGGCGTGGTGCTTCAGCACCGCTTTCGTCCCGGCGCCTTGGCGCTGCAAGATGCGCTTGCCAGCGGGCGCCTCGGCACGGTACAAGCCGCGTCGGTGCGGGTACCTTGGTGGCGGCCGCAGAGTTATTACGACCAGGCCGGGCGCGGCACCCTGGCGCGCGACGGCGGCGGCGTGCTGCTGACGCAGGCCATTCACAGCCTGGACCTGTTCCGCGCCCTGGTGGGCGTGCGCTCGGTGCTGGCGGCCCAGGTCATCACCACCGGGCTGCACCGCATGGAAACCGAAGACTACGCCAGCGCCCTGCTCACCCTGGCCAACGGTGCACCGGGGCAGCTGCTGGCCACCACCGCCATGCGGCCGGGCCGGCCCGAATGCATCGAGGTCATCGGCAGCCTGGGCAGCGCCGTGCTGGAAGGCGGCAGCCTGCAGATCGATTTTGTTGACGGCCAGACGCTGCAGCTCAAAGCCCAGGGCGGCACCGGCAGCGGCGCCAACATCATGGATTTCCCCAACGACGACCACCGCGCCCTGCTGCAAGACTTTGTCGACGCCGTCACCCAGAACCGCACACCCCGGGTCACCGGGCTGGACGCACTGCAGACGCAGCAGCTGATTGGGCAGGTCTTGGCGCGTGCAGCAGCGAACCAGCCCAGGCCTTGAACTGACCCGGCCTAAAACGCCCGGGGCACGCACCGCGCCTGCGTCTGACTGGATTCGGCCACCGCCAGAGTAGCCGCCAGGGTGCGGGCGCCGTCCAGCACCGAGACCACGGGCGGCTCGTCCAGCCGCACCAGTCGCTGGAAGTGGCTGAGCTGCACCTGGTAGGGGTCTTGCACTTTTGGCAGCAGCGGGTCGCCCACAATCGGTTTGTCCCATGCCGCCTCGCCGGTGACGCGGGGGCTCCAGGCGCGTAACACCGGCAGCTCCAGGCTGCCCTCAGTGCCGATCAGGCGGTAGGCACTTTGCCCGGTGTAGCCAAAAGCCGGGTTCTCGCCACTGCCCTGCTCGATGGTCCAGGGTGACAGGCCGGCGTCGGTGCAGGCCAGCGTGCCCAAGCAACCGTTGTCAAACTCAAAGACGGCTGCCGCCGTGTCTTCCACCGCAAAGCCCCGGTTGGCATGGCTTTTGACACCACTCACCGCATGGATGTCGCCGCACAGATGGCGCAGCATATCGATCTCATGGATGGCGTTGATCAGCAGCGGCCCGCCACCGGGCTGGGTGCGCCAGGCCGCCTGATAGTAGGCGTCGGGTTTGCGCGTGGCCCACACCACCGAGGCCACCACCAGCCGACCCAGCCGACCGTCGGCCAGCCATTGCTTGGCCTGCTGCACCACGCCCAGGTAACGGCGGTGGTGCCCGACCAGCGTCTTGACGCCACTCTGACGCACCGCCTGCACCAGGGCAGCCGCTTCGTCTAGGGTCACGGTCACCGGTTTTTCCATCAAAAAGTGAATGCCTCGCTCACAGCACCACTGGCCCTGCTGCAGGTGCAAGGCGTTGGGGGTGGCGATGATCACCGCTTCGGGTTTGACGCGGTCCAGCATCTCCTGCGCATCGGCAAACCAGGCCGCTGCGCCAACATCAAGCCCAGCCGGGTCAACCACCGGGTCGGCCACGGCCACCAGCTCGGCCGCCTCCGGCATGGCAAGAATGGTCTGGATGTGGCGGCGGCCAATCAGGCCGGCGCCCAAAACGGCGATGCGCAGTGGAGTCATGGTGTCGTCTTTCACGATAGGGGTGACACGCTGCCGCCGGCTGCCGTCAGCGCCTGGCGCCATTCGTCGCGCAGCCAGCGCGCGCAAGCCACATTGTTGTCAAAAATTGAATAGGTGTGCCCTGCGCCATAGTCCACGGCCGGGATGAACTCGCAAGAGATGTGGCGCATCGGGCTGAGCGGGTGCCTGGCGTGGTGGGCCAGCAGATCCAGCACAACCTGCTTCCAGGGCGTCAGCAATGATTCGTCCCATTCCGCCAGATACTCGCCGGGTTCGGGCTTGGTGAAAGGGTACTGAATACCACGCCCAAAACTGCCGTCCGGGTGCCGGGCCCAGACATTGACCGGGTTGGCCGGTACCGCCGCCCGGGCGTGGGCATGGTGCACCAGGTTGGCGTCAATCCACCGCTTGGCGACATTGCCTGGCTGGGCCGGGTCGAGGATCAGACGGCCGGCATCAATGTCAGCCTTCATGCCCTGAACCTGCTGCTCCGCCGGGTTGTCCATCTTGAAAATCACATGGCTGTGGTCCAGCGTCATGTGAAAAGGCACGCCATGCTGCGCCACCAGCGCTGCCACCTGTTCCACCCGCCCAAGATGCTCGGACCACATGTTGACGTGGACCTCGAAGCAGGGCACCACGCCCTGACTCATGCCGATATCAAAGGCCCGCAGGTAAAAGTCCGCCACCTCGCCATTGGTCAACAAGTGGCCGTCGGCATGGTGCGTTAGAACCTGGACGTTGTGCACCCTGCTGCCCAGCAGCCGCCCCTTGTTGATGTTCTGCTCAAACAGTGCCTCGTCGCGCCCCAGTGTGTAAAACCAGCCGCCAGCCAGCACCGGCAGGTCCAATCGCTCGGACGCTTTAAGCAGGGGTGCAAACTCGTCGTCGGTGGGCGTGCGGTCGATGTAGTCAAACACCCCGGCGTCCTTGACCATGTGCACCTTGGTCGTGATGTCGGGGATGTTCGTGTCCTGGTGGGTGGCACCGCCGGCGGTGCAGCCGAACTTGAGCTCATCCCACTGCCTAACGCTGCTTGTGCTCATTGCTGCCGCGGCGGACCGCGCTCCGTGTTGAATCATCTTGACCTGGCCACAGCTTACACTGAGTCGACCCTGCAAAACCCAGCACCCCGAGGCCCCATGACCGACACCACCCACCGCCGTATCTGCCCCCTGTGTGAAGCCTGCTGTGGGCTGGAAATCACCACCCGCCAAGGCCGCGTCATCAGCATCCGGGGCGACACGCAAGACGTGTTCAGCGCCGGGTACGTCTGCCCCAAGGGCGTGGCGCTGAAAGACCTGCACGAAGACCCAGACCGGCTGCGCACACCACTGATCAAACGCGACGGCGTGCATGTGCCAGCCACCTGGGACGAGGCCTTTGCCGAGATTGAGCGCCGGCTGCCGGCCGTGATCGCGCTGAATGGACGCGACGCCACCGCCTCCGTGGTGGGTAACCCGGCGGCACACAAGATCGGCCTGGTGGGTTACTTTGGCAAGCTGGCGCGGGCGCTGGGCAGCAAAAACGTGTTCTCGGCCTCCACCCTGGACCAGATGCCCAAGCAGCTCGCCAGCGGGCTGATGTTCGGCCACTGGCTGTCGGTGGCCCTGCCCGACATCGTGCGGACCGACCTGCTGCTGGTGATCGGCGCCAACCCGCTGGCCAGCAACGGCAGCATGTGGACGGTGCCTGACTTCAAGGGCAAGGCCCGGGCCATGCAAGCGCGCGGCGGCCGGCTGGTCGTGATCGATCCGCGCCGCACCGAAACCGCGGCCATGGCCGACGCCCACCATTTCATCCGCCCCGGTGCCGATGTGTTTTTGTTGGCCGCCCTGGTGCACACCCTGTTTGCCGAGCAGCTGGTGCGCTTGGGGCCGGTGGCCGATTGGGTGACCGGCGTGGCCGAGGTCGGGCAGGCGGTGGCGCCGTTCACGCCCGAGGCAGTGGCGGCGCGTTGCGGCATCAGCGCCGACACCATCCGGGCGCTGGCCCGCACCCTGGCAGAGACGCCTCGCGCTGCCGTTTACGCCCGCATCGGCACCTGCACCCAGGAATACGGCACGCTGGCGAGCTGGCTGGTGGATGTGCTCAATGTACTCACTGGGCACCTGGACACCCCGGGCGGCGCCATGTTTGCCAAGCCGGCCGCCTTCGGCTCCAACACCATGGGCCGGCCCGGCAGCGGCAAGGGCATTGCCACTGGTCGTCACCACGCCCGGGTCAGCGGCGCGCCCGAGGTGATGGGGGAGTTGCCCATCACCTGCCTGGCCGAAGAGATCGAGACCGCCGGCCCCGGCCAGGTCCGGGCGCTGATCACCATCGCCACCAACCCGGTGCTCTCCAGCCCGAATGGACCGCGCCTGGCACGGGCGCTGGCGTCGCTGGATTTCATGGTCAGCTTGGACATTTACCTGAACGAGACCACGCGCCACGCCGATGTGATCCTGCCCGGCCCGTCGCCGCTGGAAGACATGCACTATGACCTGGCGTTTCCGCAGCTGTCCTGGCGCAACCATGCGCGCTACAGCCCACCGGTGTTTGACCCGGCGCCAGGCCAGCCCCAAGAATCGGAAACCCTGCTGCGGCTGGCCGCCATCGCCCGCGGCCAGGGCAGCGGCCTGGATGCCGGCGCGCTGGACGACGCCCAATTTGCCGACGAGGCTCAGCGGCTGTACGGCGCCCACGCCGAAGCGGTGGTGCAGGCCACCCAGGGTCTGCGCGGGCCGCAACGCATGCTGGATGCCGCCCTGCGCAACGGCCCCTATGGTGAAGGCTTTGGCACCCGGCCCGACGGCCTAACGCTGGCCAAGGTGATGGCAGCCAACGCCAGCGGCGGCATCGACCTGGGCGAGTTGCAACCGCGAATCCCGGAAATGCTGCGCACCCCCAGCGGCAAAATTGAACTGGCCCCGCCCAGCCTGCTGGCTGACATGCTGCGCGCCGTGGCCGACCTGGCGCGGCCCGCACCCGAGCTGGTCATCATTGGCAGGCGCGACGTGCGCAGCAACAACAGCTGGATGCACAACCTGCCAGTGCTGGCCAAGGGCCCGATGCGTTGTACCGCGCTGGTTCACCCTGGCGACGCCGCACGGTTGGGCCTGCAGGACGGCAGCCTGGCCGAGATCAGCAGTCAAGCCACCCAGGGGCCGCGCAGTGTGCAAGCACAGGTGCAGATCAGCGCCGAAATGATGCCCGGCGTGGTCAGCCTGCCGCACGGCTGGGGCCATGACCAACCCGGCACCCGGCTGCAACTGGCCGCCCAACGCCCCGGCGCTAACCTCAACGCCCTGCTGGACGACCAGTGGCGCGACCCGCTGTCGGGCAACGCGGTGCTGGGCGGCATGGCCATCACTCTGCGGGCGCTGGTCTGAGGGAGATGTCAGGCCGGCACACTCGGCCGCCGCGGCACCAGCACTGGAGTTCCATCGCGACAGGTCAGCGCTTCGGCGTCTACACCGAAGGCCTGGGCCACATGGCCCGCGGTCAGTACCTGTGCCGGCAGGCCCCAAGCCAGTAGTCGGCCTGCTTGCAGAATGGCCACCTCGTCGGCAAAGCGGGTAGCGGCATTGAGGTCGTGCAGGACCATCACCGTGCACAAGCCCCGAGCCAGGGTGGTGGCCTGCACCACTTGCAGGACCTCCAGTTGGTGCTGGATATCCAGCGCACTGATAGGTTCATCCAGCAAGAGCACCTTGGGCTCTGACACCAGCGCCTGCGCCAGGAACACCAACTGCCTCTGGCCGCCACTGAGTTCGCCCAGGTAGCGACCAGCCAGATCGGCTACGCCCAACTGCTGCAGCACCTGCTGCACAGCGTCCAAGTCCTGCGCACTGACCTTGAGCCGCAGGCGCCCGATGCGACCGAGCAATGCCACATCCAGCACGGTCAACGCGGCCGGCGCCTGCACGTCCTGCGGCATGTAGCCGACCGACTTCGGGCGCAGCGCCGAGCCATCAAACCGGACCGTACCCGTGTAGGGCAGCTGGCCGGCCAGTGCCTTGACCAGCGTGGACTTGCCTGAGCCATTGGGGCCAACCACCCCCAGCACGCGCCCGGGCCGCAGCGACAGCGTCAACCCATGCAGCACGGTGCGCGCGCCGTATCGGACCTGCAAGGTATTGATTTCGATCGTCACCAATAGCTCCTTCGGGTGCGCAGCACCATCCAGATGAAAAACGGCACGCCAATCAGCGAGGTGACGATGCCGATGGGCAAAATGGCGCCGGGCGACAGCGTCTTGCTGGCTACCGACGCCAGCGACAACAGCAGGGCCCCGAGCAGGGCCGAGGCTGGCAGAAAACCGCGCTGGTCCTCCCCGATCGCCATACGCGCCAGGTGCGGCGCCACCAGACCGACAAAACCAATGGTGCCGACAAAAGCCACCGCCACCCCGGTCAGCACCGAAATCAGCACGAAAGCGCGCAGGCGCAGGGCCCGCACCGGCACGCCCAGCGCCGCTGCCCGGGCGTCGCCGAGCTTGAGCGCCGTCAATGCCCAGACATCGCGCAGCAAGAACGGCACGCTCAAGCCCAACACCGCGGCCATGATCCAGAGCTTGGACCAGGTCGACTTTTGCAGGCTGCCGAACAGCCAGAACACCACCTGCTGCAGCGACTCGGGTGACGCCACCATTTGCAGCAGAGAGGTCAGGGCCTGAAACAGAAACAGCAGGGCAATACCAGCCAGCACCAAGCCCTCGGCGGTGGCGGCCCGGGCGCCGCCAATCAGGTACACACCGGCGCAGGCCAGCCCCGAAAAGAGGACGGCGTTGAGCGGGATGGCGTAGGCCTCCGGCACGGGCAGCGCGGCGCCCAGCACGATCACCAGTGAGGCGCCAAAACCCGCCCCGGCTGAAATGCCCAGCGTGTAGCTGGAGGCCAGAGGGTTGTTCAGGATGGTCTGCATGATGGCGCCCGACAGGCCCAGGGCAGCCCCCACAGCCAGCGCCATGAGCGCCACCGGCAGCCGGATGGACCAGACGATGGCCTGCACCGAGTCGTCCACCGGCTGACCCAGCACGGCGCGGGCTACTGCGCCTAGCGGCAGCCGGGCCGGGCCGGTGGCGGCGTCCAGCAACACCGCCACCATCAGGGCAGCCAGCGCGGCCAGCAGCACGGCGACACGGCGCCTGGCGGCGCGACGGTAGACCAGCGCGACCGGACTGGCTGTAGGTTGAGGTGTCACGGCTTAAGCGGCAACATCCAGGTGCCGCTGTAGGCGACCGGCAGGTACTTCTCGTGGTAGGCCCGGAAAGAGGCGTCCGGGTCCACGTCGCGAAAGGCCTCGGGGTAGAGCCGCTTGGCGATGTACTGCATGGCAACAAAATCGAACAGCGTGCGGCACAGACCATGCTCGATGGCGTGCAACTCGCCGTTCTTGACGGCCTTGAGGTTGGCCCAACCAGCGCGCTGTGCATAGGGCGCCAGGCTTTGCCGGGTCTGCTCCGGGGTGGCCTCATAGCCGGTTTTTACGGCTTTGGGGCGATTCACCCAGTACGAGCCGGCCATGAAAATCAGGTCAGGATTTTCAGCAAGCACCGCCTCGGCGTTGAGCGGGCCCCAGGGGCCGGTGAGCTTGCCGTCTGCCATGTTGTCGGCCCCCAGGATATTGAGCAGTTTGCCCCACATCGTGCCGCTGTAGCTGTTGCCCACGGTCTCGGGTCCGGCCTGTCCAAGTTCGATATAGACCTTCTTCTTCGCACCACCGGCCTTGGCAATGCGGGCCAGCACGTCCTTGTACTCACGCTCGTACAGCGCCGCCAGGGCCTCGGCGCGGGGCTCTGTGCCCATCACCCGGCCGATGACGCGGGTGGAGGCCAGGTGCCGCTCCAGCAGCTGCGCGTTGTAGTCAATCACCACAATCGGGATGCCGGCCGCTTCGATCTGGTCACGGGCAGTCTTCATGGCCGTAAAGGTCCACTCCGCGACAAACAGCACATCGGGCTTGAGCGCAATCACTTTTTCCGCGCTGAAAGTGCCATCGTCCGAATGCCCGATATCCGGCATTGCCTGCAAGTTGGGAATCACGCCGGCGTAGCGCTTGAATATGGCAGGACGCCAGCCCTCCCACGGGGCCCGCGAGATGCCCACCACCCGGACCCAACCCTCCTTGCCCGCCACAGCGGTGAACTCCTCGTAGTTGAAATTGACCAGCACCCGTTGCGCGGGCGCGTTCACCCGGACCTTGCGGCCCAGGGCGTCGGTGACCTCAAGGGTGGCAGACCAGGCCGTCAGCGTGAACGCCGCGGCCAGAAAAAGCGTGACCCAACGCAGGATGCGTCGAAACGAAAACAATGTACTCATGGGTGATACACCAATCCAGAAAAAAGAATTTGCGGCAAGCGGACCGCCGGGCCAGAGCCCGGGGCTTGCCATGACAATATGCCGCCAGCCCGCATCAGGCGGACCGGTAGCGCTATCAATTCAATAGTTCAGGAGAAGTTCGGCGGCCCACGCGCCGGCGGTGCCAGCGCCACGGCAGCCCATGGCAGGAAGGTGAGGGGGCGCCACGGCAGCTGGGCCGCCAGTGGTGTCAAGGCCAGCTGCACCGGGCCCAGCGGCAGACCGGCCAGCCGGTCCTGGGCCAACAGGCACAGTGGGCAATCGTTGAGGCCGCCAGCCAGCGGAGTCTCCGGTGACGCCGGTGACGCTGGCTGGTCCGGCGTGCTGGCGTCGGCCAGCCGGTCCGGCCCGTTGCTGATGCAGATGTCCTGCAAGGCCATGACGCTACCGTGGCCCGCGGCCAGGCCGTGCGACAGGCTCGGCCCCAGCGCCGACACCACAGCAAGCAGCAGCGCCAACCACAGCGCCCAGGGGCGCCGCAGCAGGGCATCACGCCAGCAGGGCAACATCAGAACCGTTCAGCAGGACACCGCAGCGGGCGGCTCAGTGCTTGTGGGCACTGGCCATCGGGGCCACCGCCACCGGCACCTTCAGCTCCAGCCGGCTTTCCATGCCCTTGGCATCCTTGAATACCAGCGTCAGCGGAATGGTGCTGTCCTTGGGCAAAGCGGCCTTCAGGTCCATCAGCATCACGTGGTAACCCCCGGGCTTGAGTTCCACCGTCTTGCCTGCAGGCAGGTCCAGGCCACCGGCGACCGCCTTCATCTTCATGATGTCGCCCTCCATCTTCATTTCATGGACCTCAGTCACGCCAGCCACCGGCGACGAGGCCGCCACCAGTTTGGCGCCGTCTTTGGCGGTGAGCTTCATGAAGGCGCCGGTGGCCTTTTGGCCCTGCACGCTGGTGCGCACCCAGGCGTCTTTCACGTCGACGGATTGCGCGTGCACGATGCTGCCCATCAGAGTCGCGGCAAATATCAAAGTCTTTAAGGTCATGGAAAGTTCCGAATAGTCGTCAAAAAAATAATCAATGCTGATGGCCTGCTGCGCTGGACTCGATCACATCGAGCAGCGCGGCTGGAAATTTGAGGCCCTTGGTCGAAGCCCCTGACGCCGGCACCTCCACCCAAGGGTTGAACCCCTTGCTACAGGTCTGCATCACCTTGAACCACAGCGGGCCCGCCTTGTCAGGCAAGCCCCCGCGCAGCACAAACTCGTCGTAATGGGCGTCTGGCAAAGCATGCTCAGGCGAGGTCGCGGTCCAGGTGATTTCGCTCACATCTTCCTCGACCCTGCGTCCGTGGTCTGTGTACGGCTTGTCCAGTCTGGCCCGCTTGATCGACAGCGCCCACCCGGCCTTGGGCATGGGCTTTGCGCCCTGGAACCCAGCGGGTAGCGTCACCTGGATGGCCGTGGTCGGCTCACCCTCACAGCCATGACCTATGCGCAGTGCCGCACGGTAGCTTTGGCCTGCCAAGGCCGCCGGCTCCAGAAGAACAACATGAGCAAAACCTACAGGGCAGGCCACCACGACCGCCCAAGTCAAACACTTTTTCCACATGGGGAAACCTCCAAAGAAATAAGAAGCAAATAGGCCTCCAGCCCTTATCCAGCGGGCTGTTAGCGCTATCAATTCGATAGTTCAGGAGGCGTTGGGTGGTCCGCGTGCGGGCAGCGGCGCGGCGCTTTGGGTCGTGACAACCAAGGCGTGTCTGGGCAACACGCCATGAGTCTGGGGCGGGGCCAGCCCGGTATGCTGCTGAATGACAAGCGGCGGCGCAGCCACTGAGGCGCACAGTGGGCAGTCCAGCGTCGCGCCGATAGGTGCCTCGCCACCGTCGCTTGGGTTGACCAGCAGTTGCATGACGCCGCTGCCAGAGCAGACCAGCACCAAGGTACTGGGCTTGGCGAGCGGCGAGGCGATCGCCGCCCCGGTCACCAACACCAACCAGGCCAGCACAAGGCGGGCCAGCAGGGTAGCGTTGCGCAAGGACTGCAGGGAGTTCATGGGCAGGAATTATGGCACCCGTCCTCAGTTAATCCTTTGGGCAGCGTAGCCAACCGGAATAGGCTTGACGTCTATCAAAGACAACGCACCATGAGCCGGGCACGATGAAGGCTTCAACTCACAAGATCGCCGATATGCACCCAAAACTCGCTGCGCCCTACAAAACCCTTTTGGTGGCGCAACGCGCCAGTTTGCTGGAGCAGCGGGCCGTCTTGCGTGGCGGCGAATTCGGTAGAGCCGAGGCCTCGGCCGAGCATTTTGGGCATAAAGAGGATTCCAGCGCCCAGATCAACACCGAGCGCGAGCTGGAATTTGCGCTGGATGCGCGGGAAAGCGCCGAGCTCAACCAGGTGCAGGCAGCGCTCGACCGCATCGCTGCGGACGGCTATGGGGTCTGCGTCGATTGCGGCATCGATATTCCGGCTGCGCGCCTGCATGCCACGCCCGAGGCCGAGCGCTGTATCGCCTGTCAGCAAGCCACGGAGTAGTGCCTGCCACTCGCCTGAGCCATCGCCACAGGTGGTTCAAGCCGGCGGCACAATGTCCTGCTCAATCGCGCCACAAACGCTGATGCCGTCGCGCCCCGTCATGTCGATTCGGATGGTGTCGCCGTACTTCATGAACTCAGTGACCGACTTGCCATCCTGAATCGCCTCGATGGCGCGCTTTTCGGCTATGCAACTGTAGCCCTTACTCTGATCCAAGTTACTGACCGTTCCCGAGCCGATAACCGACCCGGCCCGCACATTGCGGGTCTTGCACAAATGGGCAATCAGCTCACCAAAGTGGAAGCTCATCTCCGGACCGGTTTCGCACAGCCCGACGCGACGTCCGTTCCAGGTACTTTGTAGCTTGAGGTGCACGCGCCCCTGCGCCCAGGCAGGGCCGAGTTCATCTAGCGTCACCGCCACAGGGCTGAAGGTCGTCGCCGGTTTGCTCTGCACAAAGCCAAAGCCCTTGGCCAATTCAGACGGAATCAGGTTGCGCAGGCTGACGTCGTTGGCCAGCATCAGCAGCCGGATGCCGTCCAACGCCTGGCCAGGCGAGGAACCCATGGGTACGTCGCCCGTGATCACCGCCAACTCTGCCTCAAAATCAATGCCAAAGGCCTCGCTAACGCAGACCACCGGGTCACAGGGCCCAAGAAAATCGTCGCTTCCCCCCTGGTACATCAGGGGATCGGTCGAAAAACTCGCAGGCATTTCGGTTTTTCGGGCGCGCCGCATCAGTTCAACATGATTCAGGTACGCCGAGCCATCAACCCACTGGTGGGCCCGTGGCAGTGGCGCCATGCAGCGCCTCGCATCAAAAGGAAAAGCATGGCGCGCCTTGCCCTGATTCAGGGTGTCGGACAGGTCCTGCAGCTGGGGCGACAGAAAGTTCCAGTCATCCAGGACCTGTTGCAAACGTTCAGCGATACCGGTCGCATAATGGGCACTGGTGAGGTCACGCGAAACCACCAGCAGTTGGCCGTCGCGGGAGCCATCTTTGTAAGTGGCAAGTTTCATGGTGTAGGCGGGCGCTGGCCCGCTTTAGCGTTAATCGGGTTTTAGGGCTTGGGGCCATCATAAATCGCCACCAATCAGTCGTCGTCGTCATCGAATGAACATGTCGCAGCTTCAGCATGCACCGTCACCAGGGGTTAGGGGCGCACCAAGTGGCCGCCCGAACTGGCGCACGCTGGCGATGATCTGCGCGCTGGTCGCCATGGGGCATTGGTATCTGCTGCAGCCAGACAGCAGGCGCGCGTTGCCGCTGCAGGTCTCTGCGTTGAACACGCGTGTGATCGAATTGGGCGACAACCTGGCCGCGGCACCGGAAAGAGTGCCAATCGTTAAACCGGCCTCGGCAGACCTTAAACGCCCCACGCCAACCGATGCCGGCAGACCGACGCCGACAGCAACGCCAAAGCCAACACCATCACCGGCACCGATGACGCCGGCTGAGCCCGTCACAGTCGCCACCGCCGCACCCGCACCCGCACCCGCACCTGCGGCGACCACCAACCCGGTCACAGCGCCGGCGCCTCTTCCCGCGGCAGCGCCTGCAATTCAGCCCGTATCGGAGCCCGCGCCTGCTCCCCTGACGGTGCCGGTGCCGCGGCAGGTGGCCAGCATCGCTGAGCCACCGCAGCCACCCCCAACACCCGAGCCCCCCTTGCCGTCAAGACCACCACGTGAGTCTGCACTCACACCCGGCGCGGTAGCTGTGCCCCCTACGGCGCGGCTGCTCTTCCAGGGGGAGACCAACAAATTCCCATTTCGCATGCGTGGGGAGCTGGTCTGGCGCCAGGACGGCCTGGCTTATGACGCCCGGCTGACGATGAGTGCCTTTGTTGTGTCATGGGAGTGGACCAGCCGGGGCGAATTGGGCGCTCAGGGCCTGTTACCACTGCGCTTCTCCGAAAAGCGCCGTAGCGAAGTAGCGGCACACTTTGAGCGCGACAAAGGGCGCATCAGTTTCAGTGCCAACACACCAGCCGTGCCGCTGCTGGCAGGCGCCCAGGACTTCCTGAGCGTGATGCTCCAACTGGCGACCGTGATTGGCGGCGAGCCGGCGCGCTACCCCGTGGCCACAGCCATCACTGTTCAGGTCGCGGGGCCACGGGATGCCGAAGTGTGGCTTTTTACTGTAGAGCGTCAGGAAAAACTACGCCTGCCGGGCGGCGAGCAGGGCACTCTCAAGCTGGTACGCCATCCGCGCCGGCAGTTTGACCAGGAAGTGGCCATTTGGCTGGCGCCAGCCATGAACTGGTTGCCCGTGCGTCTGCGCATCACCGAGCCCAATGGCGACTACCTGGACCAGAAGTGGGAATCGACTGAAGCGCCGTCTTGACACCCCCGCCCCCTGACAACACATGCAACCGACCCTTGAAATTCACTTGGGCGCAGCCAATTGCAGGGCACATGTCTGGCCAAGCTGCACCGCCAAACCGATTGATGGATAATGAATCATGCACATGCTTTACGACTCTGAAACTTACTCAGTAACGCACATGCTGGCCAACGCAGTGCCCACCGAAAGCCCCTCCGGCGCCAGCCGCGACAGCGCCACCCAGAGCCTGGTCGTGCCCGCCTTGGCCCGACACGGCTTCGAAATTGTGGACAAACGAGCCGGTAAAGAGGTCTACCTCGACGGCTCCTGGGCCGAACTGTTCCAACAGCACATCGTGGCCTGGCAACTCAATACCCCGACCCAGGAAGAAGTGGAAGACACGCTGGAACAGTACGCCGAACTGGCGCAAAACCCGGTCGTGGTGCACTGACCATAATCTGCGCCATGTCGCTTTGCTGGCGCATTGCCCAAGCCGGCTTGTATTCAGTGCTGCTCACGCTCACAGCCTGCAGCAGCCCGCTCCCGCCAATCAACCCGCAACCCGAGCCGCCGCACGACCCAAGGCTGATGCAGCTCCGCCAACTGCTGCCGGCTGATGCGCTGCTGCTGGGTGAGCAACACGACGCGCAAGCGCACCAACGCATCCAGCAGCAAGTGGTGCAGGCCCTGGCAGCGCAGGGCCAACTGGCGGCACTGGTGCTGGAAATGGCCAACCAGGGCGGCAGCACACGCGGCCTGCCCGTTCAGGCCACCGAGGCGGAGATCCAGATCGCCCTGCGTTGGGACGAACGCGCCTGGCCCTGGGGCAGCTATGGCCCTGCCGTGGTGAGCGCGGTACGTGCTGGCGTGCCGGTGCTTGGCGCCAACCTGCCCATGGGCGCACTGCGCGCCACCATGGGCGACAGCAGCCTGGACCAGCGCTTGCCCATTGCCTCGCTGGCAGAGCAGCAGCAACGCATCCGCACAGGCCACTGCGATATGCTGCCCGAAAGCCAGATCGCACCCATGACCCGCATGCAGATTGCCCGGGACCGGGCCATGGCCCAAACCATCACCGAAGCCGCCCAAGCCGGCCGCACCGTGGTGCTGCTGGCCGGTCACGGCCATGTGGCGCCGGCGCTGGGCGTGCCGCAGCACCTGCCACCCACTTTTAAGGCAAAAACGGTGCTACTCCACGCCAGTCAAGGAGACTCAGCTATTGAAACCATAGCAAACTTTGATTTGGTCTGGCCCACAGGTCCCATCCCTGTGCGCGACTATTGCGCCGAATTCAAAGCCACCCGCAAACCCTGACCCCATGCCCAAACAGATCCACCTCAACGCCTTCGACATGAATTGCGTTGGCCACATCCAGCAGGGGCTGTGGACCCACCCGCGCGACCAGTCGGCGCGCTACACCGACATCCACTACTGGACCGACTACGCGCGGCGCCTGGAGGCCGGTCTGTTTGACGGCATTTTTCTGGCCGATGTGCTGGGCGTGTATGACGTGCTGGGCGGCAGCGCCGATGCTGCGGTGCGTGGCGCGGTGCAGGTGCCGGTGGGCGACCCGATGCTGTTGGTGCCGGCCATGGCGGCGGTCACGCAGCACCTGGGCTTTGGCGTCACTGCCAACCTGACCTACGAAACCCCCTACCAGTTCGCGCGCCGCATGACCACGCTGGACCACCTGACCCAGGGCCGCATCGGCTGGAACATCGTTACCGGCTACCTGGACAGCGCGGCCCGTGCCGTGGGCCTGAGCGGCCAGACCGCACACGATGACCGTTATGACCTGGCCGACGAGTACATGTCACTGGTCTACCAGTTGTGGGAAGGCAGCTGGGCCGACGACGCGGTGCGGCGGGACAGCGCCAGCGGCGTGTATGCCGACCCGGCCCGGGTACGGCTGGTGCACCACCACGGCAAGCAATACCAGGTGAATGCCATGCACTTGGGCGAACCCTCGCCCCAGCGCACGCCGGTGCTGTACCAAGCCGGCTCATCGGCGCGCGGTTCGCGTTTTGCAGCCACCCATGCTGAATGTGTATTTTTGAACGGTCAAAGCCTGCCCGGCGTGCAAAAAATTGTGGAGGGCATCCGCGCCCAGGCGGTGCAGCACGGGCGGGCCGGCAGCGACATCAAGGTATTTCTGGGTGCCACCGTCATCACGGGTCGCACCGAAACCGAGGCGAAGGAAAAGTTCGCCGACTACCAGCGCTACGCCAGCTCTGAGGCTGCGCTGGTCCACGCCGCCGCCTCCATGGGCATCGACTTTGCCCGCTATGACCTGGACGAACCCATCGTCACCGACAAGAGCAACGCCATTGTCTCCAACGTGGAGGCCATGACGCGCAGCGCCGGTCCGCAGTGGACACGACGAAAGTTGCTGGAACAAATGGTGCTGGGCAGTCGGCAGACGCCCTGGGTGGGCTCGGCCGAATCCATCGCCGACACGCTGATCGCCTGGAGCGAGCAGGCCGATGTGGATGGCTTCAACTTGTCACGCACGGTGGTGCCCGAGTGCTTTGACGACTTTATTGCAATGGTGGTGCCCATCCTGCAGGACCGCGGCGCCTTTAAGACCGCCTATGCCCCCGGCACGCTGCGCCGCAAGCTGTTCGGCCAGGACCGCCTACCGGCCAGCCATGCGGTGGCGGCGCACCGGTTTGCCGCTGACCAGGGATCGCCGCGCTAGGCCCTGGCCATGGTATCGCCGATGGCAGTGGCAGACAGCCACCCCATCGAGGTAGATACGCCGGGTCAGACCAAATGACAGGCCGTCAACCGCGCATCACCACGTAACAGAGGCCGCTCAACCTGGCACCTTGCTTCTGCCATGGGGCAGCGCGGGTGAAACGGGCAACCTGGCGGTGGGGCGATCGGGCTCGGCACTTCGCCAGACATGGGCCGCCGGTCACGAATCGGATTTTCGACGTTCGGAATGGTCTCCAGCAGCAGGCGGGTGTAGGGGTGACGAGGGTCTGAAAACACCTGCTCGGCCGGACCCACCTCGACAAAGCGGCCCAGGTACATGATGGCAATTTGATCCGACATGTGCCGCACTACCGACAGGTTGTGGCTGATGAACAGATAGGTCAAACCGAACTGGTCCTGCAGGCGGCGCATCAGGTTCAGAATTTGCGCCTGCACCGACACATCCAATGCCGAGGTGGGTTCGTCACACACCAAGAAGTCGGCTTCAGTCGCCAGAGCACGGGCGATCGAGATCCGCTGTCGCTGCCCGCCAGAAAATTCATGTGGGTACCGAGACGCGTCTGACGGCGACAGGCCAACGATTCCCAGCAACTCGCCAATGCGGTCCTGAATCGCTGTCTCGCCCTCCATCAAACCGAGCTCACGGATGGGCTCAGACACGATGTCGCCCACGCGCCAACGGGGGTTGAGGCTGGCATAGGGGTCCTGGAAGATCATTTGCAAGCGCGGCGGCACACTCGTGCCGTCGGGCTTGTCGATGGGCGTGAATGCCAGGGTGCCGGCAGTCGGAACCTGCAGGCCTACCACCATGCGAGCCAACGTTGATTTGCCGCAACCGGACTCACCAACCACACTCAATGTCTTGCCGCGCGGCACCTCAAACGAGACACCATCGACCGCGCGCAGCGTGCGTTTGGGGCTGCGCTCTACCACCCGAGTAAGCCATGACGGGGAGACGTCGAAATAGCACGTCGCACCATCGACCCGCAGTGCGATGTCGCCCTCAGCCATGCGTCACTCCTTCAAACGGGTGCCAGCAGGCAATGGCATGGCTTTGTACTTCCAGAACCGGTTTTTCAGCGCGGCACTGCGCACTGGCCCGCGCGCAGCGCAGGTTGAAGGCGCAGCCTACCGGAATGGCATTCAGGCGAGGCATGGCGCCGTCAATCTGCTGCAGTGTGGCCTGGCGTGTGCGCATGCTGGGGATCGACGCCATCAGGCCCCGCGTGTAAGGGTGGCGCGGTGCGCGCGTCACAGACTCGACAGGGCCGGTTTCAACGATGCGCCCGGCATACATCACTGCCACACGGTCTGCCGTCTCGGCGATCACACCCATGTCGTGGGTAATCAGCATCACGGATGTCCCATAGTCCCGGCACAGGCGCTTGAGCAAAGACGTGATCTGGGCCTGTATGGACACGTCAAGTGCCGTGGTCGGCTCGTCGGCGACGATGAGTGCCGGTTTGCCGGCAAGGGCTAGCGCAATCACGACACGCTGGCGCATTCCGCCCGAAAACTGATGCGGGTAGTGGTCGATGCGGGTCTCAGCTGCCGGGATGCCGACCGCCTTCAGCAGTTCCAGTGCAGTGGCGCGGGCCGCCGCGGCGTCGACCGGGAAATGGGTCCGAATGGTCTCGACAAGTTGTGCACCAATGGAGAGCATTGGGTGCAGCGATGTCAGGGGATCCTGGAAAATGGCGCCGATCTTTTTGCCCCGTATCCGGCGCATGGCCTCATGGGACAGGTTGTCGATGCGCTCCCCATTCATTCGGATCTCGCCCGCAGCAATACGCCCCGGCGAGTCAAGCAATCCAATAATGGCGGTACCAGTCAATGATTTACCAGCACCAGACTCCCCGACAACGCCGAGGATTTCGCCGGGCCGGATGTCCAGAGAAATATGGTCGATCGCTGTCAGCGGACCATGCCGAGTGTCGAACACCACATGCAGGTCACGCACGGACAGCAAAGTGGCTTGCTCTGGCTTGGTCATGCCTTACCCCAAAGAGGTGCTTCGCTGCCAGCCCAATCTACGGGAAAACTGGAGGAAAAAATCTCGGATGTGGGTGGGTGGCGCAAGGTCCGCTCCGGGTACTTGCGCATCAGACCTTCAAACTGGGCCTGGGCCCGCGCGTTGTCATGCGCCTCATCTACGCCCGGGATCTGGCGGTTCCCCATCACGAAGCGACCGTCAATGATCACATCTGAAAAATCACGCCCATGCCCGGCCATCATCATGGTCTGGATAGGATCAATCACCTGCCCAAGGTGAGGTCGGGTCAAATCGAACACCGTGATGTCGGCGCGCGCACCGGGCTCCAAGCGGCCAAGATCGGGGCGCCGCAAGGCATCTGCACCACCCACAGTGGCGGCGTTGTAATAGTCCTCGGAGCGGCAACCCGACGGGCCACCCGCCATCACGCGGGTGAGGATCATGCCGACCTGCATATTGGCAATCATGTCAGCCGGGGCAGTGTCTGTGCCAAGACCGATCTTCAGCCCCATCTCGCGGTATCGGGTGAAATGGTTGATGGTGCCACCATGGCGACCGGACACCAGCGGGCAATGCACGATGGTCGCACCACTGTCGCGGATGATCTCAAGATCATGGCCAGGGCGATCAATCAGGCGCGAACCAGACACCACGGTGCCATGCGGCAACAAACTGCGCTCCGACAAATAACCCAGGCTCTGCATCCATTCCGGAGGGCTCATGCCGTGCTGCTGCAACACCAGGTCATATTCGATCTTTGACTGGCAGCAGTGCTGGCGCACGGGGATGTCGAGTTCCCGGCTGGCCTCGGCCGTGCGGCGCAGCAACTCAGGGGTGCAGGTTTCGATCCGGTCCGGCGACAACATGGCTCGAACCAGTCCGCCGGCGGTACCCTCGATTCGCTCCGCAAAGGCTATGGCGGCATCCAACTCAGCCAGACCGCGTGGCTCGTCGTAGCAGGTGCCAATCACGCCCTGCTCTGAAACGACCTGGTTCCCAGTGCGGTAGGCCGGCCCAAGATAGACGCGCAAGCCAAGCTGGGCCGCGGCATGCGCCGCATCGGTGAATTCTTCAACCGTCTCGCCCCAGGCGCGGTAGAACAGCGAGGCGATGGGCAGGGCGGTGGTGATGCCATTGCGCACCAGGTTAGCAAAGGCATAGGTCTTCTGGAATGCAAGTTCCTCACGCGTCAGCATCTCATAGGGGCCGGCGTCCACATAGTCTTGCGGCCAGACGCGTCCCTTCAGCATGGCGGGTTGGTTGTCATACCCCAGGATGGTGGTGTCGAGGTCAGAAAGGGCATCCAAATCAATGAAGCCCGGCCCCAGAAGCGCCTGGCCGTAGTCAACGCGCCGCGCCACTTGGCCGGGGTAGCCACGCCCAACGAAAACGATCACACCATCGTCAAAAACCACCTCGCCGTTTTCAATCAGGCAGTGCTGGCTGTTGCGATGCCCGACGACCCAACGCGCCGACACCAAGATCGGCCCTTGCGGTCTTGGTTGCGCGGTCGGCAGGCTCATGGGCTGGTCCGCACACACTGGCCGTAGCGCGCCACAACCTGCCCATGTTTGACCACCAGCCGGCGCAGCGGCCGGGCGACGGCAGCATGGGTGATGGTTTCACCAGCGACCACCATCAGGTCCGCCCGAGCACCCGCTTTAAGCCCGTAATTCTCAAGCCGCATGGCCGAGGCACCGCCGTAGGTGCAGACCTGAAAGGCCAGTTCCACCTCGTCGTCACGACGGAAATTGTTGCGCAGCCCGACGAACATGACGCGCTCCAAGATATCGGCGTTGCCGTAGGGTCCCCATGTGTCCCGAATACCGTCAGAGCCCGAACAAACGCGAATACCGGCTTCCAGCAAACGCTTGACAGGCGGCGCCGGGCGCGAAGCCGGACCCGTGGTCATGATGCCGATGTCGAGTTCAGCCAACTGCTCGATCATCGGGTCCACCAGATCGCGGTCGGGGGCGCCAAGGCAAAAAGCGTGGCTCACCACGACTTGGCCTTGCATGCCCAAGGCTCGCGTGCGCTCAAAAATCAGGTCGAACGAAAAGGCCCCCATCTCGCCCGGCTCGTGCAAATGGATGTCCATGGGCCGGCCATATTTCTGCGCCAAGCCGAAAATCGCGTCAAGATGACCTTTGGGGTCGCGGTCCATGCCACAGGGGTCAATGCCGCCAACGACGTCTGCGCCTTCTCGCATCGCCTGGTCCATCAATGCAAGCGTACCGGGGCGCCGCAGCAGCCCTGATTGGGGAAAGGCCACGATGTCCATGTCAATGATGTCGGCATAAGCAGCACGCGTCGCAATCACGCCCTCAATGCCCCACATGCCGTGGTCGGTGTCCACATCAACGTGCGATCGAATATGGGTGGTGCCGTGGCCCACCGACAACACGACTTGCCGTGCAGATTGCCGTGCCGGATCGATATCAATGGCTCGCTTGAGATGACGCTCGTTGTCGATCTTGTCGATCAAGCGGGGGCCGGCATCGTTCGGGCGCCATCCCATGCCCCACAGCGACTTGTCGAGATGGGCATGCGCCTCAACCATCCCGGGCAGCACCAGGTCGCCACCGACGTCTTCAATGATGGCATCAGGCGCAGAAATCGACTCGGCAATGTCGACGATATACCCGTCTCGGATCAGGATGTCACTGGTTTTGCCGCCCATGGGGCGACCATTGCGGATCAGGAGTGCGTCGCTCATGGAGAGTCCTTCAGTGGTCAGCGGAGTTTGGGGTTCATGGCGTCTCGCAGCCAGTCGCCCAGCAGGTTGACTGCCAGCACGATCAGGCCCAGATGCAGTGCGGGAAACACCACCAGCCACCAAGAGCCCGAAAACAGGTACTGGTTACCGATGCGGATCAGAGTCCCCAGCGACGGTTGGGTGATCGGCATGCCGACCCCCAGAAACGAGAGCGTGGCCTCTGACAAGATGGCCAGCCCGAGGCTGAGTGTGGCGGCCACCATCACGGGTGTGAGCGTGTTGGGCAGGATGTGCTTGCGCATCAGCCGCGCTGAGGAGACGCCTATGATGCGCGCGGCCAGCACGTACTCCGTGCGCCGCTCCACCATAGTCGACGCCCGTACGGTGCGCGCATATTGGACCCAGCCCGTCAAAGCGATGGCCATGACCAGGATGATGGCAGCGAACGGGTCGCGCATCGCCGGTGGCAGGATGCCCCGAAAAATCGCACTGACCAAAATCGCGACCAGCAACGTCGGTATCGACAAGACCGTGTCCGCAATGCGCATCAGCAGGTTGTCAATCCAGCCGCCGAAAAACCCCGCCATCAAGCCGACCGTCACGCCCACAGCCATCGAGACCGCGACCGCCGCCAAGCCAATGATCAATGAAACCCGGGTACCGTAGAGAATGGCGGATAGGACATCGCGGCCCTGGGGGTCTGTACCCAGCAGATAAGGCCACTCGCCACCTTGGGCCCAAATGGGAGGTATCTCAGCCTTGTCAATAAACAGCTGGCTCAGGTCATGCGGATTTTGCGGGCTGATCCAGGGGGCCAGGAAGGCAGAGGCAATCAGCAGAACCAACAGCACAAACGCAGACACTGCCATCGGTGAGCTTTTAAAGCTGTACCCAAGATCAGACGCCAGAAACCGGCGCAAGGCGGACGCTTTAAGTGCCATGACCAGCCCCCGCCACGGCCTGCTGTCTCAGCCGGGGATCGACCAGCGCATAGGTCAAATCGACCAGCGTGTTAAGGCTGACAAAAATGAACGAGACGATGATCAGATAAGCGGCCATGACCGGTATATCCACAAAGTTGACCGCCTGCACGAACAGCATGCCCATACCGGGCCATTGGAAGACGGTCTCAGTCACGAGCGCGAAGGCGATCAGATTGCCAATCTGCAGCCCGGTCACGGTGATCACCGGCATCAGACAATTACGCAAGGCATGTCGAAAGTGGATGGCATGGTCGGACAGCCCACGTGCCCGCGCAAAGCGGACAAATTCGGTCCGCATGGTCTCCATCATTTCAGCGCGCACCAAGCGCATCACCAATGTGATCTGGAACAGCGACAAGGTGACGCCGGGCAGGATTAATGCCATCCGGCCGCTGGGTGTGAGCAGCCCGGTGCTCCAGCCGCCCACCATCACCGTCTCGCCCCGCCCGAAAGCGGGCAGCCAGTGCAAGGTCACCGAGAACAACAGGATGAACAGGATACCCAGGGCAAAGCTGGGCAGTGAGATGCCGAGCACCGAGACAAACTGTATGGCCTGCGCCAACAGCGTCTTGTGCCGAATCGCGGAATAAACACCAAGCGGAATACCAATCACCAGCGACAGAAACGTAGCCATCAGCACCAACTCGAAGGTGGCCGGAAAGCGCTCCACGATCAGGGTGAAAACCTCTTGCTGGTTGCGGTACGAGATCCCAAAATCGCCCTGAATGGCGTTTAGCACAAAGGTGCCAAATTGAACCACGAAACTGCGGTCAAGCCCCAGCCTGACCCGCAACTCATCACGCTGTGCCTGACTGGCCTGCTCATTGAGCATCAGTTCGACTGGATCGCCGACAAAGCGAAAGATCATGAACGCAATGAAAGCCACGGCCAGCATGACACCGGCGGCATTGGCAAGGCGCTTAACGAGGAAGGCAAACATGGGCGGGCTAGAAAGCAGGGCCCGAAGGCCCCGCATTCACAGGCAAGGTCAGGCGCCTTACTTCATCTGCGTCAGCCACAGACGCGGTTTATTGTCGGAAGCCTGCACCATGCTGGAGACACTGGTCCGCATGGCCCATGCCATTGGCTGCTGGTGCATGGGAATGAAGAGGTGCTCGTTCTTTGCAATCATCAAGGCCTGACTCATGTACCCAATACGTTTGGTGTTGTCGATTTCATCACCCGCCTTGTCAATGAGCGCGTCCATATCGGCCCGCCCCCAATTACCCCAGTTGAACACGCCACCCGCACCACTCTTCGAGCGGATCACTTGAACCAGGATCGAGTAGGCATCGATCATCGGCTCGTTGGCCCAGCCGAACGAAATCACATCGAACTCACCCTTGACACGCTTGGGGGTCTGCTGGCTGCGCGGTGCCAGCGAGAGATTCGGCTTGAGGCCGGCGCGCGACCACATCGACGCAACCGCTTGGCAGAACTCTTCTTCGTTGACCAGACCATCACTCTGACAGTTCATCTGGAACGAAAAGCCGTTGGGATAGCCCGCATCTGCCAGCAACTTCTTGGCGCCATCGAGATCAAATGGCAGCCGCACATCTTGTGCCGGGGTGTAACCCGGGATGGCGGGCGCCACCAGCGCGCCGGTGTTGCGCGACAACCCGCGCATGGCACGTTTCTGGACCGCGTCGATGTCAATCGCACGGTACATGGCCTCACGCACGCGCTTGTCCTTGAGCGGATTCTTGTCTTTCACATCGCTCTCAAACATCTTGTCACCGAAATTGAACGCGAAGTAAACGCTGCGCAGTTCATTGGTCTGCATCACCTTGATGTCAGGCGACGCACCAAGGCGCGGCAGATCCTGCAAGGGTGCCACGTTGGTGAAATCGATCTCGCCCGACAGCATGGCCGCGACACGTGTCGCTGGCGAGGTGATGGGCGTGAACTCAATTCTTCCAATGTTGTGCTTGGGCTTATCCCACCAGTCGCGATTTGCCACAAAGACGGTTTTAGCATCGGCGCGACGGGACTCGACCATGAAAGGTCCCGTGCCATTGGCGTTGTCCGTGGCATAGCCCTTGACACCCTTGCCCGAATCTGTCGGTAACGTGGAGTTGTTGGCAACCAACCACTCCTTGTCAAATATAAAGATGTTGGTCAGGTCATTGGGCAACAGCGGGTATGGGGCGTCCATCTCGATGTCGACCGTGAAATCGTCGATCTTTTTTGATGACTTATACGCCGGCAGGTTGCCCTTGAGCGGCGACGTGGGATGGGTCACGCGATCCAGACTGGCGATAACGTCATCCGCCGTGAATGAGTTGCCGTTGTGAAATTTCACGCCCCGACGCAATTTGAAACGCCACACAGTTGGCGACACGTTCTGCCAGCTCTCTGCCAGCGCAGGCTCGATCTTCAGGTCACCGGTGTAGCGCACCAAGCCCTCGTACACGTGGTTCAGTACCGACAAGGTGAACGTTTCGCCGAACGAATACGGATCCAGCGATGCGATTTCGCGTTGTGCGCCCCACTTCAGGGTCTTGCCCTGGGCTTGTGCACCACCCGTAATCGTCATGAGGGCTGCGGCCATGGCCGTAGCGAGTAACCATTTCTTCGACATCGATCGCTCCTGTCCTGTTGTGGCCGCTGGTGCAAATGCGGGTGCGGCACATGTCCCGCTGCTTTTTGCTGCGCAATCCCCGCGGCGGTGGCTTTGCACAGCAAGTCGTCGAATAAATTGTATACGGCAACTGAATCCGATTACATCGGTTTTCGTATAAAATCTCGTCATACGATTCTGATTCTTAAAGTGCGAAAACTGCGTCTTTTTGAAGCAAGAACAATGCCAGCAAAATGGCGGAGGTTGCACTGATGTCACCCGGACAAGCCCATAAGGCAAAAGCGGATCCTCGCTCCGAGGCGAAAAACGGGTCTCGCGTTCAGTCGATCTGTCACGCCTTGCGCACCGCGATCCTTGAACAGGCCCTGCGGCCAGGCATGAAACTCCCAGAAGACACTATTGGCGAGCAGTTCGGGGTTTCCCGCACACTGGTTCGCGAAGCCCTGAAACGGCTGGCCGTCGAGGGACTCATAGAGATCAAGCTAAACCGCGGGGCATCGGTGGCCTATCCCACCCTCGACGAGGCGCGTGACGTGTTCGAAGTGCGCCGTACTTTGGAGCGGCTCGTCGTGCAATCTTTGGCTGGTCGCCTGTCACAGGCGCAGATCATGTTGCTCGAGACCTGCATTCAAAACGAAGACGATGCGCGCGACAGGAACGGGCCGGAATCGATTCGTCTGGCCGGCGAGTTCCACACGCTTCTGGCTGGTATGACCGGCAACGCCCTGCTGGACCGTTATGTGCAGGAAGTCTGTTCGCGTTGCTCGCTGATCCTAGCGCTGTACGGCAGGCCGCATTCGTCGGAATGCGCGGTGAACGAGCATCGCCAATTGGTTGACGCACTCCGGCAGGGTGATGCAGACAAAGCCATGGCGCTGATGGATCGACACCTTGAAGACGTAGCGGCTCGTGCCGCCCTGGCCCCCCGCGGATCAGGCGATATCCGAGACTTGCTGGCGCCCTACGCTTTTAAGCAAGGTCTCGCCAAGAGATGATGTCGCACCAAACCCATTGCTTCGCAGCCGATAGCGCGCGCTGTAGACGACTGCGACGGGAGTAAAAGAGCAACTATGGATATCGATTTCGGCACGCTGACTGACTACCAACGCTACAAACTGATGGCCAGCCTGATCGTGCCCAGGCCGATCGCGCTGGTGACCACCATCAACGCCGATGGCGTGGTCAACGCAGCACCTTTTAGCATGTTCAACATGCTCGGCGAGGACCCGCCGATCCTGATGATCAGCATCAACAAGCTCAAGGACGGTCATCTCAAAGACACTGCGGCCAACATTTTGGCCAACCGCGAGTTTGTGGTTCATATCGCCGACGAGCCCATGGCCGAGCAAATGCACCGCTGCGGCGACAGCTTGCCGCCAAATGAAAGCGAACTGACGCGGTATGGCTTGACGTCAGCGCCGTCGAATGCCGTGCGCCCACCGCATATCGTGGAGGCCCCGGTCGCGTTCGAATGCGTGCTTTCGGAAAAGCTGGAGACCACCAGCCGCTACATTTTTATCGGGCAGGTGTTGTGGTTGCATGCGCGGGATGATCTGATCGACATGGAACAGTGCCGCGTTCGCCTGCAAAACTACTTTCCGGTGGCGCGGTTTGGCGCCAGTTTCTACATCCGTACCCGTGACCGGTTTGCGATGAAGGACCAGGGCGTTGAGTCAGACTCTACGCCGATCGACGAGATCCGCTGACGAACCAGGGCGCCCCGCTGAAAGGGACTTTAGGTTGGCCTCTCACACCACATTGACTTCCAGCAAGGGCCGCCGCTCAATCACACGCGCCCAACCCATTGCCGACAGGTCCAGCGTGCGGTAGGAACCAAAGGTCACCAATTCGGACAGGGCCCGCCCCACGGCGGCAGACTGCTGCATGCCGTGACCGCTGAACCCATTGGCGAAAAGCAGGTTATCCACTTCAGGGTGTGCCCCCAGAATCACGTTGTGGTCCAGCGTATTCACGTCATAGTGGCCAGCCCACGCATTTTGAACACGGGCAGCCTCGAAGCCGGGCACGCGGGCGGCCAGCGTGGGCCACAGCACGTCATCGAACAGCCCGTGTTGTACATCAAAGTCAAAGCATTCCGGGTCTTGGTCATCGGGCGGTGAAATGCCACAAATGAAACCACTGCCTTCAGGCCTGAAATAGGCACCACTCGGGTCGATCACCAGCGGACATTGGCTAACTTCCGCTGGCGTCGAGAAGAAAAATACGCAGCGTTTGCGTGACTGCACCGGCAAGAATAGGCCGGCGCTTTGCGCCAGTGCTGGCGCACCCGTGCCGGCCGCATTGATCACCAGGCCGCAGTTCACCGTGCTGCCGTCTGACAAGGTCACCGCTGTAATCGCCCTGCCGGCACGCTGCACCGCCGTCACCTGCGCCTGTTGGTACTCAGCGCCCAGCGACACGGCTTTGCGCCTATAAGCCTGCATCAGGCCGTACGCATCCAGCCAGCCTTCGCCCGACAGCCCGAGGGAGCCCGCACTCAAGTCAGAAGTGTTCAGCCAGGGGAAACGCGCCTGCAATTGCGCGGGCGCCAGCAAAGCCACGTCAACCCCCAGACTACGTTGTACGCGGTGGTTGGCTTCCAGGACATCGCGCCCGGCCATCGTGGCCAGGAACAAATACCCGCCCTCATGGAAACCCACATCAGGCACCTCCCCGCCCACCGACAAGTAGTCCCCGATGTTCTGGATGAAATGGGTCCCGAACTGCGACATGCGGATGTTCTCCGGCGTGGAAAACTGATGGCGTATGGACGCCGCCGAGCGTGATGTGGCCGACTGCTCATAGCTGAAATCCTTCTCAACCACCAGCACCGAGCCCTTGAAACCGCTCTGTGCGCGCAAGAAATACGCGGCCGCACTACCTACCACCGCACCACCGACAATCACCACATCCACATATTTCATCGATCCACCATGCAGTTCATTGCCAAAGAAGATGTCGAACGACTCGCCCCGTATGGCCCCTTGATTGAGGCGCTGGCCAAGGGTTTAGGCGAGCCCATCGAGTCGCCACCGCGCAGCCATTTCAACCCCAACCACGACGCCAGCGCGGTCCTCATCATGCCAGCCTGGCGGCCCCACCAAATCATGGGTACCAAGATCGTGTCGATCTGGCCCGAGAACAATTCACGTGGCCAGCCGGCGGTGTCAGCAACTTATGTCGTCACCTCGTGCAAGGACGGCACACCCCTGGCGGTGATTGACGGCACCGAACTGACGCTACGCCGCACTGCCGCTGCAGCAGCGCTGGCGGCACGCGCCCTGGCGCGCCCTAACAGCCAGCGCCTTGTGGTTCTGGGCACAGGCGCACTGTCGGCGCACATGGCCATGGCCCACCACAGCGTGTTTGGCCTGTCGGAGATCGCGATCTGGGGGCGCAGTTTAGACAAGGCCTACCGCGTGGTTGCAAGCCTGGCACAGGTGGGCGTCGTCGCCCACGCCACCAGCGACCTGCAGCTTGCGCTGGCCAACGCAGACATCGTCGCTGCCGCCACCACGGCAAGCACGCCTTTTATCCCCAGCGCCTGGGTCAAGGCTGGAACCCACCTGGGGCTGGTAGGTGCCTTTACAGCGAATATGGCCGAGGCGGAACTCCAACTCCTGCCCCGGGTTAGGCTGTTCGCGGACAACCGCGCCGCTGTCCTGGAAAAAGGCGGTGAGGTCGTTCAAGCACTGCGAGCTGGACTAATTTCGGCGCAAGATGTGCTGGCCGAACTCTCGGAGCTGGTGGCATCGCCCGCGCTGGTCGACGGCCGCCGCTCAGAGCCAGACATCACGGTGTTCAAGTCGGTGGGCTTCGCAGCGCTGGACCTGATCGCTGCCGAGCATGTGCTTTCAGGCGTGGCGGGCTAGCCGGGATTCATGAACGGCTAGCCAGCACCTATCGCGCTGAGCACTTGCTGCACTCAGGCGGCCAGCGCCCGCCAGAGCAAGCGGCCGCCAAACAGTACAAACAGCGTGCCAATCACCCCATCCATCAGGCCGCGAAACCGTGCATAGGCGACGCGAATTTTCTCGCGCTGAAACAGCCACCCCAACAAGGCCAGATAGGCGGCGTTGCAGCTGAGCATGATGGCGATGCTGGCAAAGCCGGTGGCCACATTGGCAGTCAGCACCCCAGTGGCCGCATAGATCGAGGTAATGAACAGAATCGCCTGCGCGTTGGAGAGGGCGGTAACCAGCCCCAGGACCGCGGTGCGCCGGTAATCAGCCGGCGTGTCGCCCGCGTCACCGGTTGTAGAGGCTGACAAAGCACCACTCGTGCGGGCCCGGCGGATCAGCTTTGAGCCAACCCACATCAGGTACAAACCGCCAAAGATATTGACGCCCGTGCGCAACCACGGAAAAGTCGCCAGCACCGCCGCCCATCCCACCAGCGCCAGGCTGGCCAGCAGCGCAATACCCGTCAAATTACCCAGAATGGCAAAGACCACGTGCGCGGGACGCCGGGTTAGTGCCACATGCGTCACCATCAGCACGTTCGGGCCCGGCGAGGGCACGACCGCCAGCCACAGCAATGTGAAAGATGTCAGGACCGAAAGATCAAGGTGCAGCGGCATTCAGGGCTTCGCCAAAACGTAGGCCACGATGGCGTTGGCATGCCCATGGCCCAGGCCATGTTCGGTCTTTAGCCAATTCACGATCTCCATGTGCTTCATGCTGGTCCGCTGACCGACCAAGTTCAACCAGTGCTCAATGGGTTGGCCGTACTTTGTTTTAATCGATGGGAAGTAGGATGCGGCCCTTTGATTTTTTCTGTTGTCGCCATGATGTGCTCCAGTAGAGGGCATCATTTTGCACGATGAGGCCAGCCCGAAAGAACCGCTGTAACTTGAACGCAAGGCCCCAAAACGCCTTGCGCTAGAAGACGCGCTTATCTGACTGTCTCTGAAGGCAAGAGGCCCCCATTCGAACGGATCGAACAGGTACCGCGTTAGTCGTCACGCAAGCCGCGCCATGACCGGCAGGTCGTGTTTTGTGGGTGGCTCAGCTTGCCCATCGAGCTGGGCCCGTGCTCGGGCAAAGCATTCAATTCCTGCAGGTAGTACGACCCCAGTCTGGGCAGACTCGGTCCATATATGGCTAGTGACTTCAACGGCGTTGGGGTCGTCGTAGCAGCCACGCGAGATGGCGCGAAGGTCCGGCCAGCGCCCAAAGGTCAGGCCAACGGTCGTACCGCAGGATGGGCAAAAGTGAACAAAGACCTTTTTCTGGCTACCCTCTGACACGTGCTCGTACCGTTTAAGTTCTCCATCATTGAACCGGACGGCATCCATGGGGAAAATCGATTCAGCGAAGAAAGAGGTACCCGTCACGCGTTGACAAAATGTGCAATGACAGGCAAACGTTCGCAGGGGCGGCTGACTGGCAGTGAACCGAACTATGCCGCAGAGGCAGCCACCTCTAAGTACAACGGGCATGACGTCCAGCCTCCTGGGTGTGTGATGGTAAATACAGTGATTTGCGCCTGCGAACTTGGAGTCGTGTCACTGACTCGTTCAGCACGACCTTGGTGTAAGTCACAGCGAAGTCAAAGCCAAAGCTGCCGTCTTTAGCCTCCATGCGCGATGAAAACTCTCCACCCACCCGCAGGTCGACAGTCGCTTTGGTGGTGTGCCAATCATCAGAGGCAGCATTCCACTGCGTGATGTCGTCTGGCGTTGTGTAGGCGTGCCAGACTTTGGCGACAGGCGCCTTGATGAGGGTTTCAACAGTGATTTTCATAGGGGTGACCACCAGAAGCCGCTGAACGCCAGGGACATTTGGCTCACACCGCGTCCTTAGCCTTCGGCTGCAACCGTAATTGCACTCGGCCCTGCTGCACCCGCACCGGGAAGCAATGCAGGTCGCGCTGGCCGATCTCGGTCAGGCATTTGCCGCTGGCGATGTCAAAGCGGGCGGCGTGCAGTGGACACTCGATCACGCCGTCTTCCTGAAAACCCTGCGACAGCAGCGCGTAGGCATGGGGGCAGACGTCCTCAATGGCGTGCACAGCATCGCCCAGCAGAAACAGGCCAATCTTTTGGCCCTGAACCTCAACGCCAATCGGGAAATCGGGGTCCAGTTGGGCCAGGGTCGCGACCTCGTGCCAAGGGGTTTCTGCGTCAGCGCCGGTTGTCATACAAGGCCTTTAGGTCAATCGATGTATTTTGTTTTATTAGAGAAACAGTGATTCGCTAATGACTCATTAGCGACTCCAAGCGCTGGCCGCGTCAAGTGATACCGGAGCGCCACTACGGGAAATTCAATGTTATTTTTGATGCTAAATTGATGTTTTGATGCTATTGTGCATCTATGAGAACCACATTAGCCTTAGACGACGATGTTTTTGCCTTCGCACGCTCAGAAGCGCAACGGCAACGCATTTCAATTGGAGAAGCCATTTCGCGGCTGGCTCGCGATGGCATTCGCAGCCGAGGCGCGCCCTTGCTCCAGACGACGGCCGTGAAAAGCAAGTACGCACTGCTCCCGGCACGCGATGAAATCATCACGACCGAACATGTTCGCGATCTGCTGGACCAAGAGGGCATCTGACCCGTGCGCTACTTGCTGGATGTCAATGTCTGGGTCGCATTGCTGGACGAGGCGCACGTCCACCATGCGCAGGCCCTCGCGCTAGTGAGTCAACCCCAGGTGCGGATTGCCAGCTGTCCACTGGTTGAAAACGGTGTCATCCGGGTGCTCAACCTACCCGCCTACAGCCGCTATGGGCCGGTTGGCATGGCCACCGTGCGCAACAAACTTCAGGCCATTTGCGCCGAACTTGACCATGCGTTCTGGCCAGACGCGCTTTCCTTGCGGACTGACGGACTCGTCAATTGGACCCGCGTGCTGGGCCACAACCAAATCACCGATGTTTATTTGCTGGCACTGGCCGTCGCCCACCAGGGTTGCCTGGCCACGCTGGACCACCGCGCGGCGCTGAGCACGGTTGTCGGCGCGACCGCGGACAACTTGCTGCTGCTGTAAGGCCGGCGAGCCGGACCTCAGCGGTACTGCGCTGGCCGTTTCTCCAAAAAGGCGGCAATGCCCTCCTGCCCATCCGCCGTCAATGCGCCGGCAGCCATGATCTCGCTGGCCAGGGCGTAGGCTTGCGGTTGCGCCAGTTCCATCTGGCGGTAGTAGCCCTGTTTGCCCATGGCCTTGGACTCGGTGCTGCCGCGGGTGGCGCGGCTGATCAGATCAAATGTGACGGCGTCCAGCTGGTCCGGCGGCACGGCACGGTTGATCAACCCCCAGTCAGCGGCGGTGGTGGCGTCGATGGCATCACCCGTCATGGCCATTTCCAGCGCGCGCTTGCGGCCGATGTTGCGCGCCACGGCCACCAGCGGGGTGTGGCAAAACAGCCCGGCCTTGCCACCGGGAATGGCAAAGCCAGCGGTGTCCGCAGCAATGGCCAGGTCACAAGTGGCCACCAACTGACAACCGGCCGCTGTGGCCAGCGCATGCACCCGGGCTATCACCGGCTGCGGCAGGGCCTGCAGGGTGTCCATCATGCGGGTGCAGACGGCAAACAGCTCGCGCGCTTGCGCCAGGCTGGCGCCGGCCATGTCGCCAAAGTTGTGGCCTGCGCTGAACACCGGGCCGTTGGCAGCAAGGATGACGCCGCGCGCCGCGCTGCGTCCAACCGCCTGCAGCGCCTCAGTAAGCTCCAGCATCAGCGGCAGGCTCAGGGCGTTGCGCTTGTCGGGGCGGTTCAGGGTGACGGTGGTGATACTACCCTCCGTACTAACCAGGATATGTTGGTAGGCCATGGCCGGACTCCTTGTGCGTGATGTGGGTTTAGTGAAGCGTATCAGCCATGGCATCGCCCAGCCGGATCGGCCGGCCCGGCGCCCAAGCCGGGTTGAAACCCAGCGACCCCTTAGGGAACAGCAGCACCACGGTAGAGCCCAGCAAAAAGCGCCCCATCTCGTCGCCTTGGCACAAAGCCACGGGCGCCTGCTCGTAGTACCAAGTGCGCACTTGGCCTGGACGCGGTGGGTTGACCACGCCATGCCAGACCGTGGCCATGCTGCCCACAATGGTGGCGCCCACCAGCACCAGCGCAAACGGGCCATGCGCCGACTCAAACAGGCACACAACACGCTCATTGCGGGCAAACAGCCCGGGAACGCCACGCGCCGTGGTCGGGTTAACCGAAAACAAATCACCCGGCACATGAACCATGCGGGTCAAACGCCCGTCACAAGGCATGTGAATACGGTGGTAATCCCGGGGGCTCAGGTACAGGGTGGCAAACAGGCCATCCACAAAGGGCGCGGCCAGCGCGGCATCGCCACCGAGCAGCGCGGCACAGGTGTAGTCGTGGCCCTTGGCCTGAAAGATTCGGTCGCGCTCAATGCGTCCGAACTGGCTGATGGCGCCATCCACAGGGCAAATCAAGGCCGACGGCGCCAGTGGCCGGGCATCGGCCCTGAGGGCTCGGGTGAAGAAGTCGTTGAAGCTGGCGTAGCTGGCCGGATCGGGGTTGGCGGCTTCGGTCATGTTGACCTGGTAACGCCCGATAAACCAGGTGATCAGTGCTGTGGTCCAGGTGCCGGCGCGGGCATTGGCGATTTTGCCGGCCAGCCAGGTCAGCGCCTGCTTTGGCAGCAGGTATTGCGGCAACACGGCAAGACGTTTTGACATGGGGGCCAACGGTAGAAAACAGCTGACCATTGTACTAAGTACCCCCGTGGCCAGTCAGGTGGGAAAATACCTTAATGACTGCTACACGCATCCCCCCAATTCAGTGCCTTTTAACCTTTGAGGCACTGGCCCGGCTGCGCAGCGTGACGCAGGCGGCAGAGGAGTTGTTTGTGACACCCAGTGCGGTGAGCCACAGGGTCCGGCAGCTCGAGCAAATTATCGGTACCCGTCTGTTTGGCCGAGCCGATTTTTCTCTGACCTCTGAGGGCAGCGAGTACCTGGCCCATGTGCGTGAGGGGCTGGCGGCGCTGCAAAAATTTCCCAGCTCTGAGGCAGCCCCCGGCAAGCGCAAGCTGCGATTGGCCGTGACGCCCACCTTTGCCCGCTCCATCCTGATCCCACGCCTTCGGCAGTTCACCGAAGCCTACCCTGAGATCGACCTGACGCTGCAGGTGTCGATCCCGCTGCTCGACGTGGTGGCCGAGGACGCCGACCTGATGGTCCGCTTTGGCACCGGCCGCTATGCGGATGTGGAGCACGTGGTGCTGTTTAAGGACGAGGTCACGCCACTGGCTTCCCCGGCTTTTGTTCGCGAGCACGGGCCGTTTGCCCTGGCGGCGGACCTGGAGGGTGTGAGCCTGCTGCGCAGTCCGCTGGAGCCCTGGCGCACCTGGTTTGCCGCGCAGCACCTGGACTGGCCCGAGCCGACCGAGGGCTCGCAGTTCAATGACATTGGCCTGATGTGCGATGCCGCCGCCGCCGGCATGGGCGTGGCACTGGTCCGGCTGCGACTGGGCTCGCCCTGGCTGGAGCGTGGCGCTCTGGTGCGACTGGCCGCCAACCCGGTCTACAGCCAGACGGTTCCCAGCCCGCATGCCCACTACCTGTGCTGGCGCACGGGCATGATGGACCGCTGGGAGTGTGCCGCCTTTGCAGACTGGCTGAAAAAGAGCCTGGCGTGACTTAGAGTCAAATCAGGCTCCAGCCCTTGTCCCACTTAGGGTTGTAGCTATCATTTTTAAAACAAACAGGTTTTCACGGTCGGCTGCAAAATTTCTCACGCCAAGGCACCCGGCATTGTTCTAAAGTGGACATCAACTTGGTACTCCCCGGTCCAGACATCCCCAGACATCCACAGACATCCAAACCCTTCAACCCCGACCCAGCACACCACCGCCATGAACGCTGCCTTGAAGCCTGATCAACAGGCCCTGCTACAAAGATCGGAGCGTCAGGCCGAGATCGTACGCGGGCTACAGGCCTATTTGCCTGCCCATCAACTGCTCTGGAACCGAGAAGACACCACCCCTTACGAATGCGACGGCCTAACAGCCTACCGTGAGCGCCCGCTGGTGGTGGCCTTGCCTCAGACTGAAGCCCAGGTGCAGGCGGTGCTGCGCACCTGCCACGCACTTGATGTACCCGTGGTAGCGCGCGGCGCCGGCACCGGCCTGTCGGGCGGCGCCATGCCGCACCGCATGGGTGTGACGCTGTCCCTGGCCAAATTCAACCAGATTGTGGCGATTGACCCGCTGGCGCGTACGGCCCGGGTGCAGTGCGGCGTACGCAACCTCGCGATCAGCGAGGCAGCCGCACCCCACGGCCTGTACTACGCGCCCGACCCATCGAGCCAGATCGCCTGCACGATTGGCGGTAATGTTGCCGAGAACTCGGGCGGCGTGCACTGCCTGAAATACGGCTTGACGCTGCACAACGTGCTCAAGGTGCGCGGCTTCACCATTGAGGGCGAAGCCATCGAATTCGGCTCTGAGGCGCTTGACAGCCCGGGGCTGGACACCCTGAGCATCGTGGTCGGCTCCGAGGGCATGCTGGCGGTGACCACCGAAGTCACTGTCAAGCTGGTCCCCAAGCCGCAATTGGCGCGCTGCATCATGGCCAGCTTTGACGGCATGCGCAAGGCGGGCGATGCGGTGGCGGCGGTAATCGCCGCCGGCATCATTCCGGCCGGGCTGGAAATGATGGACAAGCCTATGACCGCCGCCGTGGAAGACTTTGTGCACGCCGGCTATGACCTTAACGCCGAAGCCATCCTGCTGTGCGAGAGCGACGGCACTCCTGAAGAGGTCGAGGAAGAAATCGGCCGCATGAGCGCGGTGCTGCGCCGCTGTGGCGCCACGGCCATTGCGGTTAGTCGGGACGAGAGCGAGCGCCTGAGGTTCTGGAGCGGACGCAAAAACGCCTTCCCGGCCAGCGGCCGCATCAGCCCCGACTACATGTGCATGGACTCCACCATTCCCCGCAAGCGCCTGGCCGATATCCTGCTGGCGATCCAGCAAATGGAGCAAAAGTACCAACTGCGCTGCGCCAACGTGTTCCATGCCGGCGACGGCAACCTACACCCCCTGATCATGTTCGACGCCAACGACCCGGATCAATTGCGACGCTGTGAACTGTTTGGCGCCGACATTCTTGAAACCAGTGTGGCGATGGGCGGCACCGTCACCGGCGAACACGGCGTTGGCGTGGAGAAGCTCAATTCGATGTGCGTGCAGTTCTCAGCAAAAGAGAACGAGCAGATGTTTGGCGTCAAACGCGCTTTCGACCCCAAAGGACTGCTCAACCCCGGCAAAGTGATCCCCACCCTGCAGCGCTGCGCCGAGTACGGCAAGATGCTGGTGCGGGCCGGGCAGATCAAGCACCCGGAGCTGCCCAGGTTCTAGGCCCTGCCCACCTGATAGCCGGGCTCATCATCAGCCAGCACCTGCTGCGCCCAGGGGGCCAGCTTGGCTGTGTCGGAGCGCAGGATCTCCTGCTTGACGGCAAGAATCTGGGCGGGGTGCATTGAAAAGCTGCGCAGTCCCAGACCCAGCAGCAGCCGGGTCAGGCTGGTGTCACCGGCCATTTCACCGCACACACTCACCTCTTTACCCTGTGCCTGGGCTTCTGCAATGGTGCTTGCCACCAGGCGCAACACGGCGGGGTGCATCGGGTCGTACAAGTGCGCCACCGATTCATCGGCCCGGTCGATGGCCAGCGTGTACTGGATCAGGTCATTGGTGCCGATGGAGAGGAAGTCGAAGTACTTCAGGAACACCTTGAGCGTTAGCGCTGCGGCTGGAATCTCGATCATCGCGCCCACCTGCACTGGGCCATAGGCCACGCCCCGGCTATCCAGCTCAGCTCTCGCATGGTTCACCAGTGCCAGTGTCTGGCGGATTTCACTGGCGTGCACCAACATCGGAAAAAGTAGTTTGGCCTTGCCAAAGGCGGCCGCCCGCAAAATAGCGCGCAGCTGCGTCAGGAACATGGCAGGGTCGGCCAAGCTCCAGCGGATCGCGCGCAAGCCCAGCGCAGAGTTGAGGTGGGCATCGTCCCGGAGCGAACTGTCCAGCGGCTTATCAGCCCCGACGTCGACGGTGCGAATGGTCACCGGCAGCCCACGCATGCCCTCAATGGCGCGTCGGTAGGCCTGGTATTGCTCTTCCTCGTCCGGCAAGCGCCCCTGCCGACCCATGAACAGGAATTCGCTTCGAAACAGCCCCACGCCGACGGCACCGACCTTCAGTGCACCGGCCGCGTCTTCGGGCATCTCGATATTTGCGAGCAAGTCGATTTTCTGCCCGTCCAAGGTGACCGCCGGGGTATGCAACAGTCTGGACAGGCGACCGCGTTCGAGCTCCCCCTGGCGCTGTTTGAAGCCGTACTCGGCCAAGATGATCGGTGAGGGGTCGACCACCACCACACCGGCATCACCGTCAATGATGACCCAGTCATCCTGGCGCACCAACTGGCTTGACAGGCGTGCGCCCACCACTGCTGGAATATCCAAGCTGCGGGCCACGATCGCTGTGTGCGAGGTCTTGCCGCCAACATCGGTGATGAAACCGGCAAACACGCTTTGTTTAAATTGCAGCATGTCGGCGGGCGAGAGGTCATGGGCCACCAAAATCAGTGGCACATCCACCGTGTCTTCAAGCAGCAGGTCATGCTGAGCCGTTTTGCGCGCGGCACGGACCGGCGGCGGCACCACGGACGAACCAATCCCCTTCATGGCACGCAAGACTTTTTCTGTGATCTGCTCCAGGTCGCCCTTGCGCTCACGCAGGTACTCGTCTTCCATTTCGTCAAACTGGCGGGCGATCACTTCCAGCTGGGTGGTCAGGGCCCACTCGGCGTTGTACAGCCGGTCGGTGATCCAGCGCTTGACACCGCCGATGAGCTCGTCGTCGTCGAGCAGCATCAAATGCACGTCTAGCAAGGCGGTCAGCTCCTGCGGCGCTTCCTTCGGGCCCATCTGGCCAATACTGACTTGCAGCCGGTGGATCTCATCAACCACAGCGTTGCGACCTCGCCGCACCCGATCAATCTCTGCCTCAACCTGCGTCGGCGCAATGAAATAGTGCGCTACATCGACCCGGCTAGAGGCCACCAGTACCGCTCGCCCGATGGCGATGCCACGGGCAACCGCCAGGCCATGGATGGAAAAAGTCACTCACCCTCTCCGAACTTGTCGGCGATCAGTGCCAAAAGGGCGTCCTGTGCTTCCTGCTCACGTTCACCCGCGGTCTCAATCTCGATCTTGCTGCCCAGACCGGCCGCCAGCATCATCACCCCCATGATGCTTTTGGCATTGACGCGCCGTTCGCCTCGCGAGAGCCAGACCTCGCAGGGGAAACTACCGGCGAGCTTGGTGAGCTTGGCTGAAGCGCGGGCATGCAGCCCGAGCTTATTGCTGATGGTCGTGCTGATTTTGATCATGGGTCTTCCTCATTTGATTTTGCGGCGCCGTGACTGCCACCTGCATAACCCCCTGGGTTCCACCGGCAAGCGCCCGCGACACCAGGGCGTCCAAGGCTTCGTGTCGGTAAGTGACACAGCGAAGCAGCATCGGCAGGTTAACGCCCGCCACTAACTTGGCGTGCACGCCGTCGATCAACTTGTGGGCCACGTTGCAGGGTGTCGCGCCAAATAGGTCGGTCAATACCAGGGTGTTTGTCGTGCCCAGCAGGTCCAGCGCCAACGAAGCACCCGCCAGGGTTTCCTCGGGCGGTACGTTGGGCTGGACGTCAAAGGCTACCAGAGCGGGTTCGGCATCCGCAAACACGTGCACCACGCACTGACGCAAAGCGCTGGCCAGCGGGGCGTGAGCAATGATGAGAATGCCGTTGTTCATGGTATCAGCGCGATGAATTATGGCGTCTTGGCATCAAAAAATAGAGGTACGACGCGATGCAACTCAGCAAAAATAGACCCATCGTCAACTGAAAGGCACGCAGCTCAGGCAACCCCAAGCTGCGCAAGGCATCGATACCCAAACCGACGCCCCACTGCACCGCAAACACACCAGAGAAAATGACCAGGTTGTAAGCCGAGAGCGCCCGACCAGCCATCGCTGGCGCAAAGGCCATACCGACCGCTGGCTGCGTCAGGGAGACCACCGTGCAGCACACGCAGTACAGGGCCCACAGCAGCCCAGACCATGCCAGCGTTGGCTGAGCCGCTATGATAATTACAGCAAGAACCACGAAACTGAAGGGCAAGACCACGGTCACCAGCCGATCAGTATGCCAGCCCCGGCGGGCCAACCAGGGGTTGATCAACCCCCAGGTCCAGAAAGTCAGCAGCATCGCCACGTTGATCCAGAACAGCCCAGCAGCCGCCTCCAAGGCGCTGTAACCTGCGACCTTGGTCATCCAAGGTGCCGCCCACAGCGTCTGCATGGCCACCAGGCCACCGTAACTGAAGAAGGCCAGCGGAAGCAGTTGACGGAAATAGGGGTTCCGCCAGACTTCGGCGTAGCTAGGCCTCGGCGCATCCGGTGCCGGGGTAGCGGCGTTCGGGGTCACGGCGCCCCAAGCCGGCACTTGCGCGCTGATCAGCAGCATGGACAACAGCACCAGGGCAGCCAACCCCCAAAACATGGGGCGCCAACCGATCACAGGCATCAGCCACTGCACCGGCAAGGTGGAAGCGACCATGCCCATTGAGCCGGTCATCAGCATCCAGGAGTTGGTTCGCAGCAGGGTGCCGGGGTCAAACCAGCGCCGATAGCCGGTCAGGGGCGCCATCAGGCAGGCACTGACCCCAATACCGCACAGAATGCGGGCCGCCAGCAGGCCGACAAAACTGGTGGCGAGTGAAAACGCCACGCATCCCAGCACTGCCACGGCCAGAAACCAAAGAATCACTTTTTTCGGGCCATGCCGGTCCAGCCAGGCGCCCAAGGGCAGTTGTGTGGCGGCAAACCCCAAGAAATAACCGCCAGCCAGCAGGCCAAGATCTCCGGCTGTCAGCGCGAATTCCTGCGTCAGGGTGGGTGACAGGGTGGCGGTGATGGCACGAATAAGTGCCGATAAAAAATACGCCAGGGCAAAGGCCAAAAACACCTTGATCGCGGTTTGGCGTGTCAGCGTGAGGTCGGTCATCATGGGAGCCGGATGCTCGTCAGGAAGGTCTCCACCTCGGCTTCGCGGGGCCGCTCAGCCAAGACACTGGCTTGGTAGACCCATCGGTCCTGGGTGAACCAAAAGGCCTGCGCCACTAGGCTGCTGCCGTCGGGCCGTCGGCCTGCGGCCCCAAGCCGTACCGACTGCATATCGCGGCGGGCGCCTGGCAATGGGTAGGCCATCTCTTTGACGCCCTGGGCACCAAGGTTACCCAAAGTCAACTCGCGCCAACGCAACAATACCGGACCGGGCGGGCTACCCTCCCCCAGCCTGGCGTAGGCCAATGCAAAGCTGGCGTCGCCGGCACTGCAGCCCAAGAGGGTCATGCTCAATGTCTGCCCATCGAGTTCGACTTGACGCACCTGGGCGTCAGGCTTGCAGGGAAACAACAGTGCGGCGCCACTCCGCTCCAGCCGCGCTTCCCGCCAGTTGAACTCGGGACTGCAGGCGCCAAGCGCCAGAGCGGTCAGAAGCAGTATGGCAAGTGAAGGATGAGTCATGGTGGCATTATCTGCCCAGCGCCCAATGGGCTTAAACTGCAGCGCTGAGATCGCACCATCCTGTCCATGAAACCACTTTACCTGCTGGCAGCCTGCGCCGTCGTCGCAGCGCTTGGGCTGGGTCTGCACCTGGGTTCAGGCGCTGAAGCAGCCCCCATTTCAACGTTTGTGCTGCTCGATGG
>CAMELV010000008.1 GCA_945925985.1 Comamonas sp. lk
CAGCCAGAAGGCCAAACCAGGAATCAAGGAAGGAGGAAAACTGGACTATTGAGTACACTTATCCACAGTTGCCGATTCAAACGGCAACTACCCGTCCTGGGTCAATATTGAATCGGCAGGGTGGGTCAATATTCAATCGGCGCGAACAGGGTTAATCAAAGAGGCCCGGTGGGCCTCTTTTTTTGCATCAGACCCTTGTTTGCAAGCCACTTCTGAATCAAGTTGGCCACTAGATTGGAGTTGGTGTCCATCATCAGCATGTGGGAGTTTCCCCCAACCCCTATCGCTGGCAGGTCCAGTTCGTCAACTGCCACACCCTGAGATCGCAATGTGTTGCCGTATTGGTTTAACCCCTGCCTGATGCGACGCCATAGGGCACTTGAGTCCATATGATCACCCCAAACAAATAAATGTGGGATATGCCGCAGGGCGGATAAGGACTCCTGACTTGCGCCGGGAAAACCAGACGGTTCCACAGCAACGATTGCAGCAACTTTATCGGGGTGAGCGGCAGCCATCCTGAATGCGAAGTTTGCTCCCTGGCTGTGCGTGATGATGACGAACGGACCATGATCATCGACAAGTGTGTTGTATGCCGCCAGTGTGGCGTGATCTGTTGTGGTCCACCGAGGCGTGGCCTGCTTCATGAACTGATCAAATGCGGCGATTGGAAAAAGCGTTCCGGGATTGGCTGAGCTTGCACTGGCGCTACCGTTCCATGACCCGTCCGCCCCAAACCGAAACAACTCCCAGGCTTCCGCCTTCGTGCGAAAGTGAGGCTCGCCTTGAAAAATTTCTGGAAAGCGAGCCCAGGACGCGCGACCGCGTTCTACGGCGTCCGCCACATAGACATCGTGACCTGCGTGCAAAAACCAGCTTTGCCATCCGGGTTGCCCGTCTGGCTTTGTCTCGTAAGTTACGCCACACAGCCCACCACCGTGCATCAGCAATAAGGGATGGCGAGCTTTAGGCGCCGCAAGGCGGACGTATTGCACATACATCTGTTCGACTTCAAAGGCGCCATTGGGGTCCACCATGACAGGCGGATTGCCCGGCGAATAGAGCACTTCGCGCTCAGCCAGCCCGCCGAGCACGACCTCTCTACCGCCGATGTGCATGCTTCCGATGTCTCGGATGCTGAAGGTTTGGGGATGGTTCATTTAAAAACCTGGCGACTTTCGAGTCAGTGATTTCCCAACAACGGTTGATTGCTCATTGCGACGTTATGGGGTTACTGGCTAAGAGCGAGGCGGGTGGAATAGCGCGAACAATTGCCGCGCGACGGCTGCTGGCGAATCTCTGCCAGGCTGATACCAATTGAGTGCCCCGTTGAGTGCCCCAAGCAGCCCGAGCCGGAAATATCGGCGCTTAATGCCGGGTGCCAGCTCAACGGCCTCGGTCAACTCTCCGAATACCCGTTCGTAGCGATCACGTTCCTGCACGAGAGCAACGCGCATCGTCTCAGTGTAGGCCGATGACCAGTCAGCCAACACCGTTGCCGCAGGGCTATCTCGGGTTAGTAGTGCCTCAAGGTGCGCAACGCATGCCGCCTCGAGCCGGTCCCAGGGGTCTGGCAGTGGGGCAATAGCGGCCTGAACATCCGCAATGAAGGCGTCAACTCCAGAGGCATACACAGAAATAAACAGCTCTTCCTTTGAACCAAAGTGGTGGTAGAGCGAGCCGTGGAGAATCCCGAATGCTGCTGCAATGTCTCTCATGGAGGTATTGCCATACCCGCGCTCACCAAAAAGGCGCGCTGCTTTGTCGATGAGTTCAGCTTTGCGATCGGGCGTAATGCCACCGACAGCGCTGGCGGCGTCAGCCTTGCGCGTCATGCCGGGGCTTGGTCAGCGCGAGGAATCAATGCATCAGCGATGGTGCGGTGGCCGAGGGCTACAGCCTCGATCAGCGGTAAAGCCTCGGGGTCGACCATGCAGTCGCAGAACAAGGTCCGTTCAGCGGCCAATCCATCCGCCTTACTCCACCGACCAGCATTTCGCACCAACCGTTTGATGTTCGCGCAGGCTCGCGCTGGAGCTGCCTCAATACCTTGGGCTAAACCATGTGCAGAGTGAAGCACATCCTTCACACACGCCGACGCAATACCCAGCGCAAGAACCTCCTGCGGATTGAACACCTTGGCGGTTAACAGGTAGAACAAGGATCTGCTAGTGCCCAGCAACTCGGCCAATGCCTGGGTACCACCAGCACCCGGCAGCAGGCCCAGATTGAGTTCAGGCAGACCCAGTTGGTAGTCTCCCTCCTGGACCACTCGAATATCGCAGCCCAGTGCCAATTCAAAACCGCCCCCCATAGCCACGCCATTGATCGCTGCGATAAATATCAAGGGACTCTTGTCGATGCGCTCAAGGCAATCGTGGATGCCGCCATTGGGAACCGGGCGATCCCTTGAGAATTTTTTTCCCTTGGCCTGAAAAAACTGTGCACGCTTGTGCAGTATTGCGACGTCGTAATGGCGAATGAAGACGCCAGGATCTCGCCCGGTAAGGATCACGACTCGTCCTTGGGGCCAATGCTCCAGGCGGTCCAGCACCAGCGCCAACTCGGCCTCCATCGCTTCATCCATATAACCATGTGGCGGATTGAAGAACTGAACAACTGCTGTTGCACCGCTCAGTGACATCGACACTCGCGTGCCTAACCATTCAACAACATTCAAATCCATTTCGATCCTTATGGCTTGATCGCGCCCAGACGGCAGACCTTAGTGACACGAGATCTTGCGGTTGCTTAACGGCACCATCATAAAACAGTCGGTTGGTTTCTTTATCTCGTTATGGCTGGATCTGCCCCGGCCATAACGCGGCGCGCATGGGTAACAAAACATAGACGCCTTCGACACGCCAGGCCGATGCTGGAAGCATGGCGCGGTAGCCATCACGTGTCGCGATTCAAAGATGGGTTTTGCTGATATGGCTTGTTTGACCCACTGACGGCTCACACCGCGCCCTGTGCATGCAACTCGGCCACCGCCGCATCGTCCCATCCCAACTCCGCCAGGATGGCGTCGGTATGTTGCCCGAGCGCCGGGACCGGGTCCATGCGGGCTGGGTCGGCGCCATCCACACCGGTACCCGGCGGCAGCAGGGCTGGCACAGGGCCAGCCGGCGTTTCCACCTGGGCCCAGCGCTGCCGCGCTTGGAGCTGAGGATGTTGCCAAAGGGCCTGCATGTCGTTGACCTGGGCGTTGGCGATCTGGGCTTGGTCCAGGCGCTCAATCAGCTGCTCGGACGTGAGGGCAGAAAAAGCCTCAACGATGATGTCGCGCAGGGCTTGGCGCGCCGCAGTGCGCTTGGCATTGGCATCGAAGCGCTCGTCGCTCGCCAGTGCCGGTTGCAGCAGCACCAGGCTGCAAAACGACGCCCACTCCCGCTCATTTTGCAAGCCCAGCATGACCACCTTGCCGTCGCCTGCCGGGAATGGGCCGTAGGGGTAGATGGTGGCGTGGGCTGCGCCGCTGCGCTGGGGCGCGCTGGCACCCTCAAACGCGTAGTACATCGGGAATGACATCCATTCGGCCATGCTCTCCAGCATTGACACGTCAATGCGGCAACCCCGGCCCGTCTGGCCGCGTTGCAGCAGTGCCGCCAGGATGTTGGAGTAGGCGTACATGCCGGCGGCAATGTCGGCGATGGACATGCCCGCCTTGACCGGCTCTTCTGGTGTTCCGGTCACCGACAAAAAGCCCGCTTCGCTCTGAATCAACAGGTCGTAGGCTTTTTTGTCGCGGTAAGGCCCAGGGCGGGCGGGGTCATCGCCATAGCCGGAGATGTCACACACGACCAGGTGGGGATGCTTGTCCTTCAAGTCCTCCCAAGACAGGCCCAACCGCGCCGCCGCGCCGGGCGCCAGGTTCTGCACCAGCACATCGGCCCGCTCGAGCAGCGCGCCCAGCACCGGTTGCGCCGCGTCGTGCTTCAGGTCGAGCGTCAAGCTTTCTTTGCTGCGGTTGGTCCACACAAAATGGGAGGACAGCCCACGCACCCGCCCATCGTAGGCGCGGGCAAAGTCACCGCTGCCAGGCCTCTCCACTTTGATGACGCGTGCCCCCAGGTCGGCCAGTTGCCGGGTACAGAAGGGGGCGGCAATGGCCTGTTCCAGAGCGACGACGGTGACGCCGTTCAGGGGTCTCATGGTTTGCCGATCAAAACGAGCGCGGCAGGCCGAGCATGTGCTCGCCAACATACGACAGGATCATGTTGGTGGAGATCGGCGCCACCTGGTACAGGCGCGTCTCGCGAAACTTGCGCTCCACGTCGTAATCGCAGGCAAAGCCAAAGCCACCGTGGGTTTGCAGGCAAGCATTGCCTGCCTCCCAGCTGGCCTTGGCGGCCAGGTACTTGGCCATATTGGCCTCGGCCCCGGCATTTTGTCGCGCGTCGATCTTCTCGCAAGCCCGCCAGCGCATCAGGCTGGCGGCTTCCAGCTCAATAAAGGCCTCAGCCAGCGGGAACTGGATGCCCTGGTTCTGCCCGATCGGGCGGCCGAACACCTGGCGCTCATTGGCGTATTTCGTGGCCCGGTCCAAAAACCAATAGCCGTCGCCGATGCACTCGGCCGCAATCAGGGTGCGCTCGGCGTTCAGCCCCTCAAAGATCACGCGCAGGCCTTTGCCCTCTTCACCCAGCAGTGCGTCCTCGGGGATTTCCAGGTTGTCAAAAAACAACTCGTTGGTCTCGTGGTTGACCATGTTCAGGATGGGGCGCACGGTCAAGCCCCGGCCCACGGCCTGGGCCAGGTCAATGATGAAGCAGCTCAGGCCGTCGCTCTTTTTTTGCCCCTCGGCCCATGGCGAGGTGCGTGCCAGCAGGATCAGCAGGTCGCTGTGTTGCACCCTAGAGATCCACACCTTCTGGCCGTTGATCACCCAGCGACCGTCCTTTTTGACTGCCGTGGTCTTGAGCTTGGTGGTGTCGCTGCCAGTGCTCGGTTCGGTCACGCCCATGGATTGCACCCGCAGTTCCCCGGCGGCGATCTTGGGCAGGTAGAAGGTTTTCTGCGCCTCGGAGCCACTGAAGACGATGCTGTTCATCACGTACATCTGCCCATGGCAGGCACCTGAGTTACCACCCGAGCGGTTGATCTCTTCCATGATGACCGAGGCCTCGGCCATGGACAGGCCCGGGCCGCCGTAGGCCTGCGGGATCAGGGCCGCCAGCCAGCCGGCCTTTGTCAAGGCGTTCACGAAGTCTTCGGGGTACCCGCGTTCCTGGTCGATTTTGCGGAAATACGCATCCGGGTACTGGGCGCACAGAGCCCGCACCGCATCGCGAACTTCTGGGTAAGTCTGGGCGCCTTCAGTCTTCATAGCTTGTTTTTGTGGTTCAGTGGCTGGCAAGGGTCGCCGTGGCTTGCAGGGCCAGTTGGCCTTGGGGTCCGCGCGCCCACAGGGTCGCAAGGTCACCGTCCAGCCGGCCGCAAACATCAAAGTGCGCGGTGTCAAACAGGGGGCTGATCGCCTTGAACTCAAAGGTCTTGACCTGGGCCGAGGGGTGCACGCGGCGGAGCTGGTCAATGAGCAAGGTGGCAATCAGTGGCCCGTGCACCACAAGGCCGGGGTAGCCCTCTTCGGTCATCGCATACGGCCGGTCGTAATGGATGCGGTGTCCATTGAAGGTCAAGGCCGAATACCGGAACAAGAGCACCGGGTCGGGCGTGATCCGGCGGCTGAACTGTTCGTCTGTGCGAGCCGCCGTGGCTTGCGGCGGGGTTTCGCCGGCCAGGGGCATCTCGCGGTAAACGATGTCATGGTCTTCAACAATGGCCAGGCCTTGGACATCGGAGATTTGATGGTTCACACGAACAAACACCAGGGTGCCAGTGCGTCCTTGTTTGGCGCTGATGTCAGCGATCTTGCTGGTGCGGGTCACTGCCGAGCCGGCCCGCAGCGAATGCAGAAATGTCATGCGACTGCCTGCCCACATGCGGCGCGGCAGCGCAACTGGGGGCAAGAAGCCGCCCCGCTTCGGATGGCCGTCCGCCGCAACAGTGGCCTGCGGGTGCACCGGCAGAAAGTAGAGCCAATGCCAGCATGGGGCAAGGGCTTGGCCTGGCAGCGGGGGCGGGTCGTCGCGGTCCAGCGTGGCCGCCAGTGCCGCCATCGGGGCTAAGCTGACATGGTCTTCCAGAGTTTCGGTCTTGCCAACCCATTGTTTGAGATCATCGAGGTGCATGTCGAGGTGGTTCCGTTGGGATGAATGTGTTCCCCTGGCTGATCTTACAGGCGCAGTTGCATCAGCATGGGCGCCATCGCGCTGGCTTCGAGGCGCAGCCTGGCAGCCAAGTCTGCGGCGGTGGATTCAGTCAGCGCCGTTCCGGCCAGGGCCAAGGTCACTGAGGTCACCGGCGCTTGGCCGTCTGTGGGGATGGCGACGCTCACCGCAGAGATACCCGTGGCGATATCGCCCAGGTTCAAGGCGTAGCCGAGTTCACGAGACCGCACCAGCATCCTGCTGACGCCCGTCCATCGCATCGTCTCCTGCTGATCGATGGTGCGTTGGTTGTCTACCTCAATGCGGGTTTGCTCGGCTGGCGGCAAAGCCAGCAGCATGGCGACACCGCCGGCGGTCAGGCACAAGGGGCGTCTGCCACCGACGTCCAGCATCAGCGAAGGGACCGGTCCCGCGCCATCATGGCGCGCCAGGCAAACCGACTCCACACCGCTGCGTATCTTCAGAAAAATGGTGCCATGAAGCTCGGTGGCGAGCACCGCCAGGCGGGCGTGCGCCAGCCGCCCGAGGTCAAAGTAGGGCGCCGCGGCCAGGCCCAATTCAAACGCCAGCGGGCCCAGCGTGTAGTGCTTGGAGCCGGGCACCCGGGTCGCCAGACCAGCGTCGCACAGGCCAGTCAGCAGCCGATGCACCGTGGCCGGATCGAGCTCCGCGTGCTTGGCCAAGTCGCTCAGTCGCCAGCCAATGCGGGTGTGGCCGGCCAAAAGCCGTAACAGGCCCACCGCACGGTGCAGTGATCGGGTGATGTCAGGGCGCGTGGGGGTGGTTTTTGGCACAAATTGCATTCTATGAAAAACTGCCCAAAATGGACCACCACCCAAGGGTGCTCGTCGCTACGATGGTCAGCTCCAATGACCGACTCCAGAAAGTGAGAGCACCATGCCAAACGTAGCCGCCCCCTTGCACCGCCGAATGTTCGCCGCCCTCGTGCTGGCGCTGGCGGTCCCCGCTCTGCACGCGCAGACCTATCCGACGGGTCCGATCCGGGTGGTGGTGCCGTTCCCGGCTGGCTCCGGCGTGGACGGGGTTGCCCGTGCGGTGATTTCGCGCATGGCTGTTGGCCTGGGCCAGCCGATCTTGATTGACAACCGTGCCGGTGCTGGCGGCAACATTGGCACTGAGTTTGTCGCCCGCGCGCCCAAGGATGGCTACACGCTGCTGTTCAACGCGACCCAGCTGGTGGGCAATCCGGGCATCAGCAACGTCAAGTACGACGCGGTGAAAGACTTTGCGCCGGTGTCGCTGGTCTCGCGTGTGTCGGCCATGTTGGTGGTGCCAACCGACTCGCCAGCCCGTTCTGTGCCCGAGCTGATCGCTTTGGCCAAGGACAAACCGGGTAGTCTCAGCTATGCCTCTGGCGGCAACGGTGGCATCGGCCACTACTCTGGCGAGTTGCTCAAGTCCAATGGTGGCAATCTGGATATCGTGCATGTGCCGTACAAAAGTGCGGCCGAGCAGGTGACCTCGGTCATGACCAACCAGACCCAATTGGCGTTCCCGGCCTTGCAGATCGCACTGCCCTTGGTCAAAGCTGGCAAGTTGCGCGCCTTGGCGGTCACCGGCCAGCGGCGAAGCGCGCAGTTTCCCGAAGTGCCGACGATGGCTGAGGCCATGAAGCCGGGCTTCACGCTGGATGCCTGGTACGGCCTGCTGGCCCCGGCGGGCACGCCGGCACCGGTGATTGCGCGCTTGCGCGCGGAGCTGGTCAAGGTGCTGGCCGACCCCGCTGTGCGTGAATCATTAACCAGCGCCAGCCAGGACGTCGTCGGCAGCACGCCAGGCGAATTTGCCGAGGTCATTGTCCAAGACCTGAAGCTCTGGACAGACTTGGCGGTTCAGCTCAAGGTGAGGGTCGATTGAGCTAGTTTGAACCGACGAGGAGCCCTGGACGACGTGCCAAGCCAATTCGGTAAACAGTGCAAGATTCTTCTGTGACGATCCGCGCCGTGCGCACGCTGTGTTTTACGCAGCCGATGATTCCGATCCATGTGAATACCTTTGCCGGGGCACTGGCGCTGGTGTTGACCGTGGTCGAGGCCTCAGACGGTACTGAAGGTTATTCCCTGGCGCGTGCCCACGGCGGCCAGTCGGGTGCGGTGATTGCCAATCAGATCGAGGCGTCATTGCGGCCGCTTGTGATCGGTCGCGATCCCGCAGACCGGGGAGAGCTGTGGGATGCGATGGCGGCCAAGGAACCCGCTGGTTATGTCAGCGTCTTTGCGATCAGCGCGCTGGATGTTGCCTTGTGGGACTTGGCGGCCAAGCTTCAGGGCGTGACGGTCGCCCAGTTATGTGGTGGCCAGCGCAGCACCATGCGCGCCTATGCCAGCTCCACCCACCATGACAGCGTGGACGCTTATGTGGCTGATCTACGGTCTGCGCTGGCGCTGGGCTTTACGGCTTACAAGGTGCATCCGTTTTACGACGCAGCCCGAGACATGGTGTTGGCCAAGGCCTTGCGCGCCGCAGCTGGGCCCGATGTGCGCTTGATGCTGGACGCTGCCAAACGCTACAGCGCGCGTGACGCGCTGCGCGTGGGTGAGGTGTTGCAAGCACTGGACTACCACTGGTACGAGGAACCGTTGCCGCAGCACGATTGGGCCGGTTACCGCCGCCTGCGCGATGTGCTGCAGATCCCGGTGATGGGTGGCGAAACCCTGCCAGGCTTGCACCACGCGATGGTCAACGCCATCGATGCGCGCGCCTACTCGGCCGTGTTGTGCGACGTGTACTGGAAAGGCGGCATCACCGGTTGCCTCAAGACCATGGCCCTGTGCCAGGCCAGGGGGGTTGAGGTGGTGTCGCATCACGGGGCCAGCGCGCTGATGAACCTGGCCAACCTGCATGTCATGTGCGGCGCCAGTGACGTTGAGATGATTGAGGTGCTGGTGCCGCAAGCCCCCTACCACTACGGTTTGCGCGACTACATGCAGGTTGACGCCGACGGGTACGCTCGCCTGCCCACTGGCCCCGGCCTGGGTGCCGAGCCCGACTGGTCGTACATCGAGGCGCATCGCACGGCATAGCCTGAGCCGCCGCGTGCGCAACAACTCAGAACCAGTTCGCGGAATTTACAGAAAAACAGTTGCTTTATCGGTGGCGCGGTGCCATGCTGGCAAGAAAACGGCCACCGCGGGGTGGGCGGAACCTCCACTGCGCCTGCTGCCTTGCAACAATGCCCCATGGGTGCCTATTCCCTCTCGATCTGGCGGATGGGCTCAAACGCAAAGACGCGATCATAGGAAGCCAGTGCACTACCGCCAAGATATTCGGCCATTTTTCGATAGGCGCCTCGTCGATGGTCCCACCGCTGGTCCCGCCGTACTTGTTCCAGCCAGTCGCAAAGATGGATGCAAACCAGGTCGGCATGGTCGCCGATCAGTTCGCGTAATTCAGCCTGGCGCTCTATGGGCAGGATAAAGCCTTGGAAGCCTTGTGTGCCATAAATCGAATGGAACAGCGCCGCTCGACAAAGTTCATCGGTACCACCCAAGGCCTTCATGTCGTTGTAGACGCCGATCGCATGGGCTAAATAGGTCTTGTCTGAATGATTAATCTCGGCCGCGCCTAAGCCGATGAAGTAATTTGTCAATTCTTTAAAGCTCGGTTGCATAGCTGCGCTCCTTCATGGATGTTGTTTGTTAGCGTGAGCAGACCAACTTGCGAAAGGCATCCGCAAACGAGTCAACTGGCACGGACTCCCAGTTAGACGGGCGATGCCCACTGCTGATGGTTTTGCCGTTGGCCCATCGCTCGGGGTGACTGGAGAACGCGAGCGTCCTGCGGCGTTCCTGCTGACAGTCAAATTCGTACATCGAGCGGGTCGACAGCACCCCGGTGGCGTCTTTGGTCCTGAACTCTTCCAGCCAGCGTACAGTTCTGAGTTCTCCGTCCTTGCCGATGGTCTTCGGGTCGAAGAAGTGAGTAACTTGGCCGCTGTCCTCGCCCATTCGCACCCACTCAGCCCAAGCAGTGCCAACGTCAAGAAGCGCCAGCGCAAGTAGCAACCGTTTCATTGACATCGTCCTTTCAGTTCGTTGGCCTGCGGCTCAATGGGCTTACGCTCGAGAGGTCATACTGCCCGCCTTCCCGCGCCGCAATGGCCGCAAAACAGGAGATATGCGGCCACTGAATGTGCTCACGCCAGGAAGGTTTGTGACAGACCAAGGATACCGCTTCTGCGGCCGTCAGTATTTCATGCACCTGCGGATTGCCGCAGGCGTGATGTTTTCTCAGATCGCCGCAATCGAGCGCCTTCGTTGACCGCAGTCTGTCAACAGTTTGTAAAACAGTCGAGATAACCCAAAACAAAAAAGCCTGCTAACAATTAAGTAGCAGGCTTTCCATATCCCGTGTGGGCTGTAACTGGTGGCGCTTCACGGATTCGAACCGCGGACCTGTGGATTATGATTCCATCGCTCTAACCGACTGAGCTAAAGCGCCGATGCACCGAGCCGCTAGGACTTGGGCAGGGCAGCAGTATAGCCTAGGCCGGGTGCTACAAAGCACAGTTCAAAGCGTGGCCCGCAGCCGCAGTTCGGGTTGCGGATTCGGTTCAAACGGTTGGGTGACTGCCGACGACGCCATGAGGCTGCATTCCAATTCGGCCAGGGCCAGGGCCGCCTTATGCATCGCTTCGGCCTGAGTAGGGGTCAGCGCAAATTCGCATGACGCTGTCCCGGCTTCGCGAACCAGCGCCAGCGCGCTGATCATCTCGCCAAGAGGTTGGGCATGGACTTTTTGGCCTACTGATTGCGTAAAGCGCGCCATCTTGCCCTGCAGAGCGCGCACAAAAGTGTTGAACCTGACCCAGCGGTGCTCGTCCCAGTGGACCGAGGGTTGCGTCCCACCCTTGGGGCCTGGCGCGGCCGTGATGTAGTGGTCAACCAGCGCCTGGCCAGCCTGTTGGCCCAAGCGGGCCATTGCCAGCAAATCTTGCGGCGGCATGGCCAGGTTCAAGCCGCCCTTGCTGCCTGCCGGGTCCAGGTAAATGTTGACGATGCGCTCCCGCACCCCGGGCAGTCTGGCGGTGGCGTTGTCGTTCCATAGCCGAGCGGCTTGCACAACGCTGCCGAGAAATTCGACCAGGCGGCTCAGCCTGGGTGGTTCCGGGTGAATTGCTGAGCTGGCTTGCCGAAGCTCCGGTGGCGGCTGATCGGCGCGGTGAATCCAGACGTCGCCCACTTGGGCGTTGGGATGCCGGCGGTCTACCAGGGTGATGCCAAAGGTGGGCCAGCGTGGCAGCAGGGCATCAAACAGGTGGATCGGAAAGTTGGCACATATGCCACCGTCTGAGAACCAGCAGCGGTAGGGTTCCCCGATGGCCGGGACCGCCCACAGGGGCACGGCCTTGAACAGGATCGGAAAGCTCAGGCTCAACCGGGCCGCCACCAGCACCGGCAGGTCACCCTGAGGCAGCCGGCGCAGGCCCAAGGGCTGGTAGCCGTCCAACACCGGGCTACAGGCGCACAGGTGCTGCATCACGCTGGCCGGAAAATACGGCGCCAGGTCTTCTTGCCGAAAGTAAAGCCGCTCCGAGTTGTCGTTCAGCGGCCATCCGCAAGCCCTGCCGTGCGTGAGGTTGGTGCTCATCATTTGCAGGGCGATGGATTGGGGCCGCTCGGTCCAGCCGTCGCGATACAGGTCCAGGCTAGGCCCACCCGGCGCATCCCACAGGTCGCGGAAGGTAAGTGGCTTATCCAAATCCCGTTCAGAGGCCCCCTGTATGCCCTTGTGCAGCCAATCGGTGAAGCCGTCCGGGCCACCTTTGGGGCCCGTACCGGTGCACAGGCCACAGCCTGGCCCGCCCAATTGGCTTCGGGTGTCGTCCAACAGCCGCCAGCCCATAAGGCCCAGCAGAAATACTGCGAATGCCGTAATGCTGGTCAGCAAGACGAGCAGCAGGGTCAGCACCGTGGCAGGGTAAAGCAGGCACAGGGCCCCCAGCAGCAGCGCCCCGCCAATCAGAAGCAGCAAGATGCCTCGATCCCGGGGCCGATTCAGGTTCGGGCGCAGCAGGTAGTCAACCAACAGGGCCTTGACGATGGCCCAGTTACCCGCCCAGCCTTTTTGCTTGCTGAACAAGCCAACAAACAGCCGGAACAGGCGCTCGCCGCCCGGGGACGGGTGAAACAGCGAATACAGCTTGGTCTTGCCACCGCCTTGCAGTTCGGCCAGCGCCACGGGCACCTCGCGCAGTACCTTGTTAAAGCCTTTCACAGAGCCATAGCGTCGGCTGTATTCGCTGGCGGCCGTCAGAGCCGCCGCTACGGCGCCCACCGATGTGCCCCCGATGCTTTGAAAGCGGTAATGCTGCGCCAATTCCATCACGGCCCAGGGGTAAACCACCCCGTCGGTGACGCCGCCTTTCATGACCACATCGCAGTAACGGTCCAACGGTGGCTCCTGCGCCGGGTCCAGCAGGGCCGGGCCGGCCAAATGCTTGACGGCGCTCAGGCTGGGGAAGAAAGCGTACAGCGTGCCTAGGGTCGTGACAAAGGGGGTTAGCCCCCTCAGTGCCAGCGCCGCGGCGTCGCTCAGGGGGATGTCGTAGACGTGCCGCGCAGGGTCGTTGTGGCCGATGATCGGGTCGCGGGCGTTGCCGCGGTTGTTCGGGCCCATCGGCGTGTCGTTGGCCCATTGGCCGACCAGGTGCTCAAACTGGTGCTCCAGGCTGGCACAAAAAAACAGGCCGAGCAGGCCGCGTGGCTTTTCATTATCGGCACCACCCTTCGGGTCGTAGAGCGGGCCATAGGGCATACCGCGCCGCAAAATGGGTCGGCGCCGGGTGGGCACTACCGGGTCGTCGCGCGGGTTCATGCGCCGGATGTGCGCGCCAAACGGGCAGCCCAGTCCCGCTGGGTCTTGGGAAAAATCAAAGTTGGCGGTGTCGGCTGGGCCGGTCGGGTCGCTGTCCACGGTGTCGGTGGCTCGCACCACCCGGCCGTTTTCCCAGCGTCCCAGGAGTTTGGCGCGCACAAAATCTTCGGCCTGTTGCAGTGTGTGCTTGCCCTGCAGGGCTTCGGCTTTCAGCCGCACAAATTTGCGAAAACCAGCCTCGTCTTGGGCCATTTTGCGAAAGGCGGCGAAACTGCCGTTTTTGAAAAAGTCGGCCAATGCCCTGGATTGCTCGTCAGCCGGCACCCGGCTGGATGCCGGACGCTCGGCCGCCAGTCGCCAGGGGTTGACGCCGTCGTTGTTGTCGTAGCCGAGCACGAATTCGCCCAGGCGATGGCGGTTGTGAACCGGGTCGGGCGAACCCTCAGGCCCGGGCGGCTCGGGCAGGATGGCCGGCTGCGACAGGCCGTCGAGCATGCCGAAATGCACGCGCCGACCGACTGGCTGGGGTCCCAGGTGGGCGCCATCGTGGCTGGCCCAGGTCCCAGCAAAAGCCTGGGCACCCGCCAGTTGCATCAGCTGCTGTTGTGCGCTGTTGAGGGCGGGTTCGTCATTGGCGTGCAGGATCAGCAGCAGGTGCGCCGAATCCGGCCCGAAACTTGGCTCCCAGTTGGCCGGCGCGCTGTCGCCGATGTCGCCCAACTGATCGCTCGCCCGGGACCAGGCGCCCTGGGCAAAGGCCGGCGCCTTGGCCCGCAGCACGTCGAGCAGGCGTTCTTCAACGCCAAGCTGTTGCAGCCCCGCAAAGGTGATTCCCAGGCTGAGCGCGCAGTGGCTGGCCGTGCCATCCCAAGGCTGGTTGGCATCCACCAGCCAGCCACCGATGCAGAGTTGGTTCAAAAACTGCGGGGCCAGCGCAGGCTGCAAAACGGTCAGGCTGAGGTGTCGGCTGCGCTCAGCGCGGTGGCCGCTGGTGACCAGCTTCTGAATGCCTGTGGGCCGAGGCGGCTTGGTTCGAAAGTTAGGACGGGCAGTGGCGCTCATAGTGGGGCCTTTCGGGTGAATGCGCGCTGGATCTGGGCCACCTCAGCATTGGGCTGGGCGCTGAAGAAAAAGTCGGCCTCGGGCGCCTGGTTGAAGCGGCGGATGAGGTTCACAAAGTCCTGCGGAAACTCGTCCACCGGCATCGGCGGGGCATGCACCATGTGCTCAAACAGGCGGTCAAACAGCGAGCCCACCTGCAGCGCGAAATGCTCGACATAGGGGTCAAAGCCGCGGTCAAACACCGTCAGCAGCATCAGCTGGCTGTCGTTCTCTAGCAGCACAAAGCAGGCAAAGTGCACGTGCTTGGATTCGCGCAGCATTTTTTCGATGCGCGGCGCACCAACCTGGATGACCCGTTTGAGCTTCTCCGCGTGCTCGGCGGTGGGCGGTTTGACCGGCATGCTGACCAGCAGCGGGTGCTGAGCCGCACCCACCCGCGCCGGGGCGTGGGCAAACTGCTGCTGGATCATGGCCAGGCTGGCATTGGGGTAGGCGCTGAACACGTAGTTCCCCACTGGTGCCACATTGAAGCGGCGCAGTGCCTCGGCAAATTCCCAGGGGCGGTCTTTGGCTGGCAGCGGTGGCGCGTGGCGGATGTGGGGCAGCAGCGGCGCCAGCACCGGGCTGAGGTCTCGGGCCAAATGCGGCAGGTGGTCGTTGATGTCCTGGTCGATGAAGGCAAACAGCGCGAGCCGGCTGTCGTTCTCTAGCAGCAAGAAAGAGGCAAAGTGCACATGGCCTGAATCCTGAAGGGCCAGTGTCAATGCGTCCTGTTGCCGGCGCAAAAGGTTTCGCAGCGCATCGGCATGCTTCTGGAAGGGCGCTTTCAGGTCCATCACCAGCAGCAGCGGCGAATGGCGCAGCAACTCAAAGCGGTGGTAGGTCAGCGGGTAGCTCAGGCAGTGGTAGCCCCACTGGCGGGCCAGGCCAAAGCACTGACCGCTGCGCGGGTTGATGGTTTCGGCCAGGCCGGGCAGCATCAGTACCTGGCGCACGATGTGGGTGACCAGTGGCATGGCCACGTGTTGGCCGAGGCATTGGTGAAGGAAGCTGCTGCGGCTACCTTGTTGCGGGCTATCGGGTTCGCCACCAAAAATGAGTGGGTCGTAGGGGATGCCAGGGCGGGTGTAGCGAGTCTCATCGAAGCGGTCGGGCTGGGCCCAGGTCGCCGGAGCGCGCGTCGCGGCACCCACGGCGATCACCAGTTCACTGCCCGCCGGTATCGCGACCTCACCCAAAACCAGAGGCAGCGTGCTGCGGCGTGGCAGGTAGGCCACCGGCGGGTTGAGCCGCAGTGCCTCCCAAATGTAAGGCGTCAGATCAGCGTCTTTGCCAGCTCGGTGGCCGTGTTTGAGCCAGCCCTGAGCAGCGGCGTCCTGGGCCTTTTTAAGTCGCGAGGGGCACTCAAAGAAACACTGCAGCGCCAAAGACACGGCGCCCACCACATTGCCCACCGTGCCAGCGATCAGGCCGGTGACGATGGCGGCCAGATCGGTGCCGCCGTAGGTGGTGGCGCCCCCAACCATGCTGGCCATGGCAGCCATGCGCTGCATCACGGGTTTGAAACTCGCCAAAGGGCGGGCCGGTGCCAGCGGCGCACTTGACGGGGTCGAAGGATGACAAGGCGGTGGTGCTGGCCAGGGCTCAAACACGCTGTCAGGCGCAAACGCCTTCAGCTCGTCCAACTCCCGCTGGATGGCTTTGAACTCGTCGCGCTGCTGCGCCGTGTGCCGGTGCTGAAACAGGTCAATCAGTTCCGCGGCGCGGCGCGTGAGCGCGCCCATGGCAGCGGTGTTCTCGGGCAGGGCGAAGGGGTCGGTGGCGAAATGGCGGGCAAAGGTCTGGTAGCTTAGGGCGTGGGTGGCTTTGCGGGTGCAGGCCTCCAGCAGCGGCAGGTCAGACTGGGCAAAACCGAACCAGAAGGCCACAAAGCGCAACGCGGCCTGTTCGGCCAAGGCCACCGCATCAAACTCTCGCTTTTTCAGCGGCAGCAGCGCCGCTGCTCGCAGGCTGATGGTGCACAGGCCAGAAATTTCGTCCGCGTCAAGGGTTAGGCCGTCGATGGCGAACTGACGCTGCCACGCGTGGTCACCCGGCCCTTGCACGGTGTCCATGCCGAGCATGAAATTTCGGCGGCCCAGCGCGCCAAAGGGTGCATTGCTGTACCGGGGCGTGCCTTTGGGGTCGTCGTCACAGCGCAGTGCCGCCACGGCCTGCGCCCGGTTGGTAATGAGCCACGCGGTTTGTTCATAGTCATCCGGCCCGTTGCCTTGGGGTGTGTAAGTTGTGCTGGCCCGGCTGGCAAAGGGCTCGGGCTCCCCCTCGGCAATCAGCCCCCTAAAGCGGATGGCGCGTTGCTGGTCGTTGCACAGATCGGCAAACAGCGCTGCACTTTCGACCCAAGTCTTGCCCGTGACAGTGGCTCCCTTGGCCATAGGCCCTCCCTTTTTTTGTGACTTTCAAGACTTGTCAGCTGACCGCGGAGACCTTGTTGGCACTGGCCAGCAGGGCCTGCGCCTCGGCCCGGCGGCCCTGGCTTTGCCACAGAGCGGCCAGGTTTTGCGCGGCACGTGCCTCGAACGCGGCCATACCCAATTCCTGTGCGACCGAGATTGCGAGTAAAAACCAGTGCTGAGCCTTGTCCTGATTGCTTAGTTTGCTATCATTTTTATTGTGGAGCAATAGCTCGCCCTGGACCCGGCAGAGCTCGGGTTCAAAGTAACGCTCGCCGTGTCGGGTGACGATGGCGTAGGCCTCCTGCAGCAACTGCAGCCCCTCTTCAGGCTCGCCCGCCAGCGCCCGCGCTTCGGCCTGCAGGGCCAGGTAAAAGGCGCAAGTGACCACCGCACCGGTGCTGGTCCAAAGCGCATAGCCGGCCGCCATCTCCGCGCTGCCGGCCTGGGCGTTGCCCAGATGCGCCACCGCCCAGCCATGCATGATCTTGGCGTGCGCCAGCCAGACCGAAAAGCCTCCGGTCTCGCAGACATGGATGGCGCGCTGGGCCAGTTCCAGGGTCTCCAGGTACTCGCGCCTGTAACAGTGCAGCATGGCCTTGAGTCCGTAAGCTTCGCCCTGGCTGAAGGGGTGCTTCAGGCGTACCGCCAGGGCCTGTGCCTGGTTGGCACGGACCAGCGCGTCGTCGCCCAGGCCACGGGTCCACTGCGCCAGAGCCGAATAGCTCAGGCACATGATGGCGGGGTCTTGCATCTGGCCATGCCGCTGCTCAAGCCGGGCGTAGGCCGCCAAGCAGCTGTCCATCCGGTCGACGGCAGCCGGGAGCGCCCCTTGGTGAAACAGCAGGTTGGCCACCGCCCAGTCGGCCTGCAATCGGCGCATCGGATCGGCTGATTTTTGCACCAGTTCGGCCGCGTCGGCCGCTACGGCATGGGCCCGCTCAAACTCGCCGCGCATGAACAAATAGCCTTCCAGGCCAAACTGAACCCGCAACAAGGCCCGTTGATCGCCGCACTGGCGGCTCAGGGCTTCGGCTCGCCGATAGGCTTCGCCCACCTGGTCGGCGCCGTAACCCTGCAGGGCAATGCTCTGCCCGGCTTGCAGCAGCAGCAGGCGCAGCTCAATTCGGTCGCGCGCCAGCCCGACCGGCAGCGCCGCCAATTGCGCCAGGGCGGCGTCCAGGTGGTGGCTGGCCTCGACCTGCGCCGAGCGCGAAATCGCCAGCCGCGCGGCGTTTTCCCAGTACTGAACCGCCGCCTCCGGCATTGCCGCGGCTGTGCAGTGCCGCGCCAGCACCTCAGGCTGGCTCGCCGCCAAGCCGGGAAAGTGTTCGCTGATCACGCGAGCCACGGTGCGGTGGCAGCGTCGGCGGTCGCGTTCCCACAGCGACTCATAGGCGGCGTCTTGCATTAGTGCATGCCGGAAGTGGTAACGCACGTCCCGGCCCACCGTGGTTTGCGCCAATATGCTGGCACGCACCAGCGTTTCCAGGTGAAACAACACCCCGTCCACCCGCACCGGGGTGTTGGCGTCGGCAAAGACGGCCTCCACCATGGCTTGTGAAAAACTGCGCCCGATGACGCTGCCAAATTGGGCCACGGCCTTGGCGGCGTTCAGGCGGTCCAGGCGGGCCATCAGCAAATCCTGCACTTTGCCCGGGATAGCGATGGGGCTTGCTGCCAGCCCGGTCTCTTTGCCAGGCGCCGCCTGCGTCTGGCGAGCCACCAGCGCCCGTGCGGTTTCTTCAATGAACAGGGGCACGCCATCGGTCTTGGTGACCAGCAGATTCAGCGTTGGCCCACTCAACAAAGTTGCGCCGCACATGCTCAGCAGCATGGCCTCGGTGTCTTCGCTGCTCAGACCGGACACGTCAAGCCGTTCGGGCAGGTCCCGGGCGCCGACGCCCGTGCTGACGGGCGGGCTGCCAGCGCCGCTGCGCTCGCTGCGTATCAGTAGCAGCGGCCACTGGCCGCAGGTGTCCAGCAGGCGTTGCAGCAGCTCACGGGTGGATGGGTCGAGCCAGTTATGGTCCTCGATGATCAGGCACAGCGGACCTTGCGCTACCAGGTCTTCGAGCCACAGCAGCAGAGCATCGATCACCTGGCGCCTGATTTTTTCTGGCGCCTGAGCCTCGGCGGTGGCGGTGGGGTGCTGGCTGAGCAGTAACTCGAGCCCCACGACGATGTGCTGCCGACCAGGCCAAGCGCGCAGCCCGAGCTCCAGGCGGTTGCGTATGGCATCGGCCTGATCGGCTTCGCTCAAACGGAACCAGCGGCTTAGCAAGTCGATCACCGGCCGGAACGCGCTGTCTGCCGCGTCGGGGCTGCAGGACAGGGCGCTCACACCATGGCCCATGGCCGTCAGGCGCGCCCTGAATTCCCGCAGCAACCGGGTTTTGCCGATGCCGGCTTCACCCGCGATCAGCAGCGAGGTGAACTGGCCCTGAACGGCTTGCGCCCAGGCGGCCTCCAGCAGCCCGAGTTCCCGCTGGCGGCCCACCCAGGGGGTATCGTCCGCCTTGCGGTTCAAGTGTCCGTCGTGCTGCGTTTCACCCAACAGCCTGTAGGTCACTGTTGACTGGGCAAACCCCTTAGGTGCCTGGTGTGAATTGATCGCGGTGAATTGAAAGCGGTCTTGCACGATCGACCAGGTCGATTCACTGACCATCGCCGTGCCTGGCGCAGCCAGACCCTGCAGCCGGGCCGCCAGGTGGATCGGTTCGCCCAGTGGCACGCCGGCTTTGACCACCACCGGTCCCGTTACCACGCCGATGCGCAGTTCAAGTTGCAACAGTGCCACCGCATCGACCATGGCCAGTGCAGCCTTGAGTGCCATTGCGGGGGCGTCTTCATGGGCCAGCGGCAGCCCAAAAAAGCACATCACGCCGTCATTGCCTTGCGGCGTGTTCGGCTGCCCGCTCCAGCGCCGCACCATATCGGCACAGGTGGCATGGAAACGGTCAAGCGCCTCGCTGTAGCGTTCTGCGCCCAGCGCCCTCAGCAGGCTGGTGGACTCGACCAGGTCATAGCACAGCACTGTGATCTGGCGCAAATGGTCGTCCGGGTGCGGGCCGGCTTCATCCGGCGACAGCAGGGTCGTGGCGTCGCCGTAGCAGACCAGCTCTGGGCCGAGGATTGGCGCAGTTTGGCTGACGAGCGCGGTGTCTTCGGCAGCGCGGCGCAGCGCCACCAGCGCCTCGCCCAGTCGTTTGCCGGCGGCCAGCGCAGCGTAAAAATCAGCCATCGGCCCCGACGACGCTTGCGCTGAGCCAGGCCCCCACCTCAACAGGGTGTCGATCCCGGCGGCGCTGGCGACCTGCGCCAGCGCGGGGTGCCAGGCCAAGCCGTCAGAGCCCTGAGAGCTGCCGCTGGCCCACTCCAGGATCAGCAGCCGTGGTGGCTCGGTCAGTTCGACGATCTCGCTGATGCTCACAGGCACCGCCCCCGAGGCAGACCTAGACTGGGCACCCTGCGGGCTGGCCAGTAGGCGGGGCAAACTGCCCAGGCAATGAACAATGTCACTGTGGCCGATATGGCGCAGCAGTGCGTCTCGGCTTTCCTCCGTCACAGCCATGGCGCGTGCCGAGAGGCCTTCGATCGGATCGAGACGTTTCCCCAGCGCCTGCACGTAGGCCTGGTCGAGCGCCGGGTCGGCGGCGTCGTACAGGATCAGGACTTTGAGATGACGGCTGTAACCCACCGGGCGAATCCGGCCTCGGGCCTGCGGCCCCTCTCGCAGCAATTGCCGGTAAAGCGCAAATTTTTGGCCCAGGTAGTGCTGGCCATCAAAAGCCCACTCCCAGGGCACACCCAACAGCGCCTCGTTGATCTGCAGCTGCATGGCAGCGCCACCGGCTTGAACCAGCAGGCGACGGATAGAGACCGGAATCAGTTGCTGAAAAACTTCCCGGCCGAGTCGTTCACGGGCGAGGCTTTGCTCATGCCCCTGCCAAGCGCTCGAGCCGCTGGCGCTCAGTTGGTTGAGCAGGCTGGCTTGAACCACTTGCTGGGCAATTTGCCCCAAGGCATGTCCGTCAGACAGGCTCGCGCTCAGCAGGTCATCACGCCAGCGCAGCAGCAAATTCAAAGGGCGAGCATCACTTAAGGCCATGTTTATGCGCCAGCCCTCCCTGGAGAGCCAGCAGTTTTATGACCTCAATTTACTCCAATTCTGTCGACGGTGCTGGTCAATTTTGCAATTCGTCGACCAGCGCCTGGGCGCGGGCGCTGGGCCAGTCGTCTAGGCGTGTTTGAAGTTGGCCTTGCGCTTGGCCACAAATGCGTCCATGCCTTCTTTTTGGTCGGCGGTGGCAAACAAGGCGTGAAACAGCCGCCGCTCAAACATTACGCCGTCGCTCAGGCTCCCCTCAAAGGCCCGGTTGACCGACTCTTTGGCGGCCATCGTGGCCATTTGGGAGTAGTCGCAAATCTGCAGGGCTGCGCTCAGTGCCTCGTCCATCAGCTTGTCCAGCGCCACCACACGGCTCACCAAACCAGCACGCTCGGCCTCGGCCGCGTCCATCATGCGCCCGGTCAGCGCCATGTCCATCGCCTTGGCCTTGCCCACCGCTCGGGGCAGGCGCTGGGTGCCGCCGGCGCCGGGAATGATGCCGAGCTTGATCTCCGGTTGGCCAAAGCGGGCGTTGTCGGCGGCGATGATGAAGTCACACATCATCGCAAGCTCGCAGCCGCCGCCTAAGGCAAAGCCGCTAACGGCAGCGATCACCGGCTTGCGGATGCTGCGAATCTGCTCCCAGTTGCGGGTGATGTAGTCGCCCCGGTAGACCTCGGCAAAGCTGTAGCTGGCCATGGCGCCAATGTCGGCGCCTGCGGCAAACGCTTTCTCACTGCCGGTGATGACCATGCAGCCAATCGCCGGGTCAGCGTCAAAGGCCTTGAGCGCCTGGCCCAGTTCGTCCATCAGCGCGTCGTTCAGGGCGTTGAGCTGCTTCGGGCGGTTCAGAGTGATGATGCCGACCTTGTCGGCCTCGGTGCGGATGGTGATTAGTTCGTAGCTCATGGTGGTTCCCCAGGGTGGCGGTGCGGAGACTATAACCACCGCTGCGGCCCAGGCCGTCGGCCGTTTCGTGATACTCCCAATCCCTAGTTTTTATGCTTCGATGCGCTTGCCAAGGCGTGCGGGCCCGGGCGATGGCGCTTCACTGGCGCGGTCGGTGCGGTGCACCGACTCCCCTGCGATGCTCGGTCGGGCGGCCCGCGTCGCGGAACTCACTGCGCTCACTGCGTTCGCTACGTTCAGACAGCCGCGACGAGTCAGTTGACGATTCGCGCTGCGCGCTAGTCCGCCCGCCCTGCGCTTCTCGGCGCCCCAGAGGCGCGCCACCGCCCGGGCCCGCACGCCTTGGCAATCGGGTGCGATGGATGCTCGGCACGATCCAAAAAAATAGCCTCGCGCCGGCTGAGAGCAGCGTACGAACCGCCCAGGGTAGGCACCTTGCAAGCCCGAACGAGAACCGGCGGCAGATCAAAGACAGTTCAAAGGCAGGTCATAAACACGGTTTTCACAGTTGTGTAGAATGCCTACCATTCCGAGGAGCGTTGCAGTTCACACCAGGTGAATGAGGCTCGGAGTGCGCCACCGGGCTCTGGCCTGGTCGCCGTACCAACTGCGCTCACCCACTGGTCTGTGTGGTGAGCCTCCCAACAAGTCGCGTCACAGCCGGTGGTTTATTCAAAATATCTTTTGGAGTGAGCCATGAACGCTGTGTTGAAACCTATCAAAAACCAAGACTACGCTATTGCCGACCTGTCGTTGGCCGAGTGGGGTCGTAAAGAAATCCGCATCGCCGAGACCGAAATGCCCGGCCTGATGGCCATCCGCGCTGAGTTTGCCAAGGCGCAGCCCCTCAAAGGCGCGCGCATCACCGGCAGCCTGCACATGACGATCCAGACCGCGGTGCTGGTCGAGACCCTGCAGGCGCTCGGCGCCCAAGTGCGCTGGGCCTCGTGCAACATCTTCTCCACACAAGACCACGCCGCAGCCGCGCTGGTGGCAGCCGGTACGCCGGTGTTTGCCTACAAGGGTGAAAACCTGACCGACTACTGGGACTACACCCACAGCATCTTTGAATTCGGCAACAAGGGCAGCAAGTCCGAAGGCCCCAACATGATTCTGGACGACGGCGGCGACGCCACGCTGCTGATGCACCTGGGTGCCAAGGCCGAGACCGACATCAAGGTGCTGGCCAAGCCCGGTAGCGAAGAAGAGATTTGCCTGTTCGACAGCATCAAGGCCAAGCTCAAAGTCGATCCAACCTGGTACAGCCGCCGCCTGAAACAAATCATTGGCGTGACCGAGGAAACCACCACCGGCGTGCTGCGCCTGAACGAGATGTCGGCCAAGGGCACACTGGCCTTCCGCGCCATCAACGTGAATGACTCGGTGACCAAGAGCAAGTTTGACAACCTGTACGGCTGCCGCGAGTCCTTGGTGGACGCCATCAAGCGTGCCACAGACGTGATGATCGCTGGCAAGGTGGCCGTGGTGGCCGGTTACGGCGACGTGGGCAAGGGCTCGGCCCAGGCGCTGCGTGCGCTCTCCGCTCAGGTTTGGGTCACCGAGATTGACCCTATCAACGCGCTGCAGGCCGCCATGGAGGGCTACAAAGTCGTCACCATGGACTACGCCGCCGACAAGGCCGATATTTTTGTGTCGGCCACCGGCAACAAGAGCGTCATCACCTACAAGCACATGGCGGCCATGAAAGACCAGGCCATCGTCTGCAACATTGGCCACTTCGACAACGAAATCGATGTCACTTCGCTCGACAAGTGCAAGTGGGAAGAGATCAAGCCGCAAGTCGACCACGTGATTTTCCCGGCCAAGGGCAAGACCCCGTCCAAGCGCATCATCCTGCTGGCCAAGGGCCGTTTGGTGAATCTGGGCTGCGGTACGGGTCACCCCAGCTTCGTCATGAGCTCCAGCTTTGCCAACCAGACCATCGCCCAGATTGAGCTCTTCACCAAGCCCAAGGACTACAAGTCTGGCCAGGTCTATGTGCTGCCCAAGCACCTCGACGAGAAAGTGGCGCGTCTGCACCTGATGAAGGTCGGCGCCATGCTGACCGAGCTCAGCGAAGAGCAGGCCGCGTACATCGGCGTCAGCAAGGCCGGCCCCTACAAGGCCGATACCTACCGCTACTGATGCGCGCCGACCAGCTGCTGGTGCTGCGTCAGCACGCCAGCAGCCGCTCGCAAGCCCAACGCCTGATTGAGGGGGGTCTGCGCTGGCGTGTCGGCGAGGTCTGGAGGACCGTCACCAAAAATGGTGACGAGATTCCAGTCGACGCCGAGCTCCAACTGCAGGACCTGTCCGAAGCGCGCTATGTGTCGCGTGGCGGCCTCAAACTGGAGGCCGCCTTGCTACGGCTCAAGCTCTCGGTGGCCGGTGGGACTTGCCTTGATGTCGGGCAGTCCACCGGCGGTTTTACCGATTGCCTGCTGCAGCAGGGCGCAGCCCGGGTGGTGGGGGTGGATGTGGGCAGTGCCCAGCTTCACCCCAGCTTGCGTGCCGATCCGCGTGTGCTGTGCCTGGAAAAGTGCAATGCACGTGCCCTTGATGCTTCTGATTTGATAGCTGCAGATCAAGACGCGACAAGGGCTGGAGGCCAATTTGATGCTGATCCGGATGCAGTGGCCCAAGCGCCTTTTGAGCCGGCGTTTGACCTGATCGTGGGCGATTTGTCCTTCATCTCGCAAACACTGGTGCTGCCGGCCCTGGTGCCGCTGCTCAAACCGGGGGCCGGACTGCTGATGCTGGTCAAGCCCCAGTTTGAGTTGCAGCCGGGCCAGGTGGGCAAGGGCGGCATTGTGCGGGATGCGGGTCTGTACCTGCTGGTGGAGCAGCGGTTGCGCGATTGTTGCGCCGCGCTCGGTCTTCAGGTGTCTGCGTGGTTCGACTCGCCCATTGATGGCGGCGACGGCAACCACGAGTTCTTCATGTATGCCCACCGCGTGGGCGACCCGATACCCGGGAGTTAGTTCACCATGAACGTCATGTCCAAAACACCCCTGAGTCTGGAGTTTTTTCCAGCCAAGACGCAGGAAGGTGAAGCGAAGCTGCGCCTGGCGCGCCAGCAACTCTACGCTCTGAAGCCCAAATTTTGCTCGGTCACCTATGGCGCGGGCGGCTCGACCCAGGCCGGCACGTTCCAGAGCGTGCGCGACATTCTGGCCGAGGGGGTCAGTGCGGCCGCGCATTTTTCCTGCATCGGCGCCACCCGCGACTCGGTCCGCCAGCAGCTGCTGGCCCTGCGCGCCATGGGTGTCCAGCGGCTGGTGGCCCTGCGCGGCGATCTACCGGCTGACCACGGCGGTAGTGACGAGTTCCAGTACGCGAGCGACCTGGTGGCCTTCATCCGGGCTGAAACCGGCGCGCACTTCCACATCGAAGTGGCGGCTTACCCTGAGATACACCCGCAGGCGGCAACGCCCAGTGCCGACCTGCAGGCCCTGGCCGCCAAGGCCGCGGCGGGGGCCAATTCGGCCATCACTCAGTATTTTTACAACCCGGACGCCTACTTTCGCCTGGTGGACGATGCGCAGGCGCTGGGGCTCACGCTGCCGATCGTGCCAGGCGTTCTGCCGATCATCAACTCGGCGCAGCTGATTCGATTCAGTGACGCGTGCGGTGCCGAGATTCCACGCTGGCTGCGGCTGCGGCTGCATGCTTTTGCAGATGATGCTGCGTCGATCAAGGCGTTTGGCCTTGATGTGGTGACTGATTTGTGCCAGCGCCTGCTTGCCGGTGGTGCGCCCGGCCTGCACTTTTACACCATGAACCAAAGCGGGCCGACTCTGGAGATCTGCCGCCGGCTCGGCCTGTTACCGAGCGGGTCAGCGGCCGTAGGCATCCTCGAAGCGGACGATATCGTCCTCGCCGAGGTAGGTGCCTGATTGGACCTCAATCATGTCCAGCGGCACCCGGCCCGGGTTTTCCAGCCGGTGCGTGGTGCCCAAGGGGATGAACGTGGACTGGTTTTCTGAAAGTAGAAACGTCTCGTTACCACGGGTCACGCGTGCGGTACCGCTGACCACGATCCAGTGCTCGGCCCGGTGGTGGTGCATCTGCAGAGACAGCATGCCACCGGGCTTGACTGTAATGCGCTTGACCTGAAAGCGTTCGCCTGAGTCCACGCTGTCATAGCAGCCCCAGGGCCGGAACACCTTGCGGTGGATGCTGCTCTCGCTGCGCCCCAGCTGTTTCAGGCGGTCGACGATTTTTTTGACGTCCTGCGTCCGGTCCTTGTGCACCACCAACACAGCGTCGGAGGTCTCCACCACGACCAAGTCGCGCACGCCAACGCAGGCCAGCAGGCGTCCCTCGGAAAGGCTGAGCGTGTCCTGGCAGTCATGCAGCAGCACATCGCCTTGGCTCACATTGCCTTGAGCGTCTTTCGGCAAGACGTCCCAAAGCGCGTCCCAGGCGCCGACGTCGGACCAACCCGCGTCAAGTGGCATCACCACGCCCGGCGGCAGCGTGCGCGGCCCTCCTGGCGCCCCGGCGCCGTCCACTGCAATCCGCTCCATCACCGCGTAGTCAATAGAGTCCGACGGGCACAGGGCGAAGGCCTCTGGATTGACGCGCACAAACTCGCCGTCGGTTTGGCCCTGGTCCCAGGCGGTCTGACAGGCGGCCAAAATGTCGGCGCGGCAGTGGCCGATGGCCGCCAGCCACACCGAGGCCTGCATCATGAACAGGCCGCTGTTCCACAGGTAGCTCCCGGCGGCCAGATAGGCTTGAGCGGTGGCCAGGTCCGGCTTTTCAACAAACCTGGCAATCCCGCGTGCTGTGGCGGCTCCGCCTGGGTGAGGCGCGCCGGACTCGATGTAGCCGTAGCCTGTTTCCGGTGCATCGGGTGTGATGCCGAAGGTGACGACCGCGCCCTGTGCGGCCAGCACTGCACCGTCGGCCACCACGCGCCGGAACTCGGCGCCACCAGTGATCACATGGTCGGCCGGCATCACCAGCAAAATTGGGTCGGCCCCACTTTGCATCGAGGCTAAGGCCGCCAAAGTCAGGGCAGGGGCCGTATTTTTTCCGGTAGGCTCAAGCACGATTCGGCCCGGACGCGCCATCAGGCGCAGTTGCTCGGCAATCACAAACCGGTAGTCTTCGTTGCACACCACCATGGGCGGGCTTAACGTGGCGCCCTCGATGCTTTCCACCCGACGCACCGTCGCTTGCAAGAGGGAGTCGGCGCCAATCAGAGCGAGCAGCTGCTTGGGGTATTTTTCACGCGACAGTGGCCACAGCCGGGTGCCTGAGCCGCCCGAAAGAACAACAGGTTGAATCAACATCGAGGGTCAATCTTAAGCAAAAAAAGTTGCAGGCCGGGGTCGATGCCAGTGCTCAGGCCCGGGCGTCGCCCCAGCGCAGCGGGCTGGTGTCGTCGCCCCGGTAGAGGGTGTCACCGTGGCGGTCCACGCAGTAGTCGGGCGAGACAATCATCTCGCTGAAGCGCATGTCCGCAGCGATGCGGGTGTACTCAAACAAAATGCTGCGCACCACCCGGGCGCCAGTACGGATGTGGCTGCCGTGGCCGATCCAGCAGGGCCCGGTGATGGTGGCGCCCGGCTCGATGCGCACGCTGGAGCCGATGTAAACCGGCCCCTCAATCTTGATCTGGTCCCAGGCGATCGAGGTGTTCAGACCCACCCAAATGCCGGGCCGCACCTGTCGCCCAGGCATATTCATCTCCGCCACCTCGCCGCGCAGCACCCGCTGCAGCACCGACCAGTAGTCGCTGACGCGACCAATGTCGATCCAGTTGAAAGGGCGGTTTTGCACATAAAACGGCAGTTGTTGCGACACCAGTTGCGGGAACAGCTGCGAGCCGATGTCATACACCTGGCCCGGCGGAATCAGCGCCAGGGCGGCAGGCTCAAAAATGTAAATACCGGTGCTGGCCAGGGTCGAGCGGGCCTCAGCGGGCTTGGGCTTTTCCTGAAACGAGACGATACGGCCGTCGGTTTCGGCCAACACGATGCCGTAATTCGGGACGTCGGCCAGTGGCACGTCCATGGCCACCAGGCTGGCTATTGCGCCCTTGGCCTGGTGTTCGGCCAGTGCTGCGGTGATGTCCAGGTCAATCAGCGCATCGCCGCACAGCACCAATGTGGTTTCGTCGAAGAAGCCGCTGAAATCCTGGATGCGTCGCATGCCGCCGGCTGAGCCCATGGGCCGCGGCAGGACGTCACCGTGGTCGCGCACGCCCTCGTAGCTGTAGCCGATCTGCACGCCCCAGCGGTGACCGTCGCCAAAATACTCTTCAATCTTGTGGTGGTGCCAGGCCACGTTGACCATGATCTCGGTCACCCCGTGGCGGGCCAGGTGCTCGATCAGGTACTCCATCACCGGCTTGCCCAAAATCGGCACCATCGGTTTGGGCAGGTCGCGCGTCAGCGGGCGCACCCGCGTGCCCTGACCGGCTGCCAGAATCATCCCCTTCGCCATGCTTATCCTCCGTTGTCGACCGCCCAGGCGGCGTGTTCATCTTGCGCCAGTTTAGCCACCAACTGTGGTAGCGCTGCCTGCAAGGCCGCTTTCAGGGTGTGCGGCGGGTTGATGATAAACACGCCGCTGGCCGGCAGCCCCGGGCGCTGCACCTCCCCCGCCTCGTCGGTGGTCAATTTGCTGGATTTCACCGTCAGGCTGGCGTTGAGCCAACTTTTGCCGGCGCGGGTGGCCAAGGTTTTGAGTTTGCGCGGCACGTCGTGCGCTTCCGGGCGTGGAATCAGCGGGTACCAGACCATGTAGGTGCCGGTGGCAAAGCGGGTCAGGGCATCGGCCACCATCACTGGCACGCGTGCGTAGTCGCTTTTGATCTCATAACTGGGGTCGCACAGCACCAGGGCCCGGCGCGCCGGCGGTGGCAAAAACTTCTTCAGGCCCTCAAAACCATCTTCGCGCAGCACCGCCACCTGACGTCCAGCGTCCAACTGGGCAATGTTGGCGCTCAGCGTTTTGGCATCGGTCGGGTGCAGTTCAAACAGCTTGAGCTTGTCGCGATCGCGCAGCAGGTGCTGGACGATGAACGGCGAGCCCGGGTAAACGCGCTGGCTGGGCTTGTTGTTGAAGCCGGCCACCAGGTCCAAATAATCCTGCAAGATAGGCGCAGGCGGTTCTGCTACTTTAATGATAGCAGACTTTCCTTTACTGGCGGGGGCTTGAGCCGTTTTTTCCTCAGAAAGAAGGCGCAAAAAGCCGTCTGCCGCCTCACCACTGGTCTGCGCATAGTCACCGTCCAACCGGTACAGGCCGGCGCCGGCATGGGTGTCAAACACCGTCAGTGCGGTGTCTTTTTGCGTCATGTGGCGCAGCACGGCCAGCAGCGTCATGTGTTTGAGGACGTCGGCATGGTTGCCGGCATGAAAGGCGTGGCGGTAACTGAACATGGGCTTGATGGTAACCGTCGCTGACAGCGCGGGTGCCCCTCCTGGCAACCGACGCAGCGCCTGGTCGTTGGAGCCAACAAGGTCGGACAAAGCCAATAATTTGAAAATATTTTAAAAATAGGCCTAAATAACACGCTTAATCTGCCGTTAAGAACTTACGAAGCCGGAAAAAAGCCCATCACCTCACCAGCGAGCTTGACCCACCATGCAACTGCCACCCTTTGATCGAAGCCCAGCTTCGCGCCCTACCGGCGCGGATGCGGCCGCGCTCGCCACGGTGCGGGTGATTCCGGTGGCGCCGGTCAACCCGGCGTCCGCAGCCAGTGCCAAACCGCCTGCCACGCCGGGTGTGATTAATCTTGTCGGCAAGTCACCTAAGCCCGAAGCCGGCGAAGGGGTCTACAGCAGTGTGGCCGACCCGACCCGCCGAGGTGTTCAGGAGAACACGCCCAAAGACTGGACCATCCATCGTCCCGCCCCCGAAAAAGTGGAAGACCCGCCACCAATTCCCATCTCCAAGATTTTGATGGACCATTTGGAAACGCTCTGGGCCGCCAGCGCCAGTGCCGCGCAGGTGCAACAGCAGGTGCGTAACCACCTGGACACCGGCCAGACCCAAGCCGCCTCATCGGCCCAGCCCAGCCAGGCGGCCATTCAGGCCGTGACGCTGGCGCCCGGCAAGGTCAACAAAAAAGAAAAAATCTGAGGCCAAGGGCATCGACAACGATGCCGCTCACACCCAAGCCCGACTTGCCGGCGCATGGGCACGCTCAGGCGGCTTGCTCGACCAGCTTGAAGCGGGCAGCGGTGCCCGCGGCTTGGGGCTGCAGCACCCAGCGCGTGCCGTGAAAGCTCGCTACGCCCGGCCGATGTGCTATTGAAAATAGAGCGCCATCCCCAGCCGCGACAAGGCTTAGCAGCTGTTCGTAGACTTTTTTTTCAGTGGCCTCGTCGAGTGCGCTGGTGGCCTCGTCGGCAAACACCCAGCGCGGCTTCTTCAGCAGCACACGCGCCACGGCCAGTCTCTGCTGCTCGCCGCCCGACAACTGCTGGCTCCAGGCGCCGGCCTCGTCCAGTCGGTCTGCCAGGGCAGGCAATTCGGCATCCTGCAGGGCCTGGCGCAGCTGAGCATCGTTGTACTGACTGGCCAGAGATGGGTAGGCCAGGGCATCGCGCAGTGGCCCGTTCGGGAAATAAGGCCGTTGCGGGATGAACATGGCGTCCAGCGGACGCGCCAGCGTGCCAGTGGCAAAGGGCCAAATGCCCGCCAGCGTGCGAAACAGTGTTGATTTGCCGCTGCCCGAAGGCCCTTGCAGCAGCACCCGGGCACCGGCGGTGGCGTGCAACGCTGTATCAGTCAGCAGCAGGCTACCGTCGGGCAGGGCCAGAGAGAGATCGGTGGCGTCCAACGCTTCTGAATCGATAGCAGACAATGGCCGCTGGGCCTGGTCTAGCGCAGCAAATGATGCCTCAAAACTCGTCAACCGGTCGGTGGTGGCGCGCCAGCTGGCCAGGTTGCTATAGCTGTCTACAAACCAACTCAAAGCCCCTTGCACCTGGCCGAAAGCGCTCGAAATCTGCATCAGCTCGCCGAGCTGGATGGCACCGCTGAAAAAGCGTGGCGCCGCCACCACAAACGGGAACACCACCGCCGCCTGACCAAAAAAGCTGGTGAACCAAACCAGATTTTTTTGCGCCTTGATCAGCCGCAGGTAGTTGCCCAGCACCCGCGAGAAACGCTGATCCAACTGCGCCTGCTCCACCGCCTCGCCCCGGTCCAGCGCGATCGATTCGCTGTACTCGCGCACCCGCACCATGTGGTGCCTGAAATCAGCCTCCACCCGCTGCTGCTCAAAATTGAGCCGGATCTGCGGCCGCCCGATGTAGTGCGTGAGCAGGCTGCCCACCGCGCAGTACAGCACCGCCATCCAGACCATGAAGCCGGGGATGTTGTAGCTGCTGCCGCCCAGGCTGAAGGCGAAGCCGCCCGACAGTCCCCACAAAATGCCGACAAAGCTGGCCAGCGTCACCACCGCGTTGAGCAGGCCCATGCTCAGCGACACGGTGTAGGTGGTGAACAGGTTGATGTCTTCCTGAATGCGCTGGTCTGGGTTGTCCGGGTTGGCCTGGCCCGCGTTGGGCTGCTGCTGGAATCGCATCAGCTCCAGCCGATAAAAAGCCTGGCCGTCCAGCCAGCGCTGCAGGTAATGGCCTGTCATCCAGGCACGCCAGCGCACCTCCAGCAGTTGCGTCAGGTAAAACTTGTAGACCGCCAGAATGATGAACGCAAACGCCAGCCAGGTGAAGCGGCCCAACTGAGCCCAAAACACCGCCTCATTCTTCTCTTGCAGCGCGTCGTAAAACAGCTTGTTCCAGTCGTTGAACAGCACCGCCATGTAAACCAGCCCCAGGTTCAGCGCCACGATGGCCGCCAGCAGGCCGCGCGCCTTCCATTTGTCCTGCGAGGCAAAGTAGGGCTGCGTCAGGGCCCAGGCGCGGCCGGCGAAGGTTTTGAAGTCCTGGAGTTTTTGCTTGGATGTCATGGGTGTTTGCTCGCGGCTTACTGCGGTAGCCACAAGTATCCCTTGTCGCCATTGCTGTCATCCCCGACCATATGGCGTCATCCCCGACCTGATCGGGGATCCATGACTTCCTGGATTCCCGTTTTCACGGGAATGACGAGCGTCCCTGGAAACGCCCCGCCGCCCTGATCCAAAGAGACTGTTAGCCGTTACGCACGCCACTCGCCACATGCCCCGAAGGCACATGCTGCGACGCCGACTCAATGTGCCCTGTCTGGTCGTCAAAAAAGAAATCGGGCTCAAACTCGCGTAAAAACTCGCCCTTGGGCAGGCCGCCCAAAAACATCGCCTCGTCGACCTCGATGTTCCAGTCCATCAGGGTACGGATAGCACGCTCGTGGGCCGGGGCGCTGCGCGCGGTCACCAGTGCAGTGCGGATTCGCATGGCTGGCGTGCCCTCGATCTGCAAGCGCTGAAGTGCAGTCAGCAGGGGCTTGAACGGCCCGGCCAGCAGTGGCTGCTGCGCCTTGGCGCTTTCGTGCCGCTGAAACGCGTCCAGACCCTGCGCTTGATACACCCGCTCGGCCTCGTCGCTGAACAGCACGGCGTCGCCGTCGAAGGCAATGCGCACCTCGTTCGGGTGCGCCTCGCTGGCATGGGCAGAGTGCGGGTAGACCTGCGCTGCCGGCACACCGGCATCGAGTGCGGCTCGCACATCGCTCAGGTGCGTGCTGAGGAACAGGTTGGCGTGCAGCGGCTTCAGGTAGCGCCAGGGCGGCTGGCCGCGGGTGAAGCTGCCGCGCTGGATCGGCAGGCCGTAATGCTGCGCCGAGCGGAACACCCGCATGCCCGACACCGGGTCGTTGCGCGACAAAATCACCACCTCCACGGGTTGGCTGCCGCCGCCACCGGGCGGGCCCTGGTTGAAGGCCAGCAGCTTCTTCACCAGCGAAAACGCCACCCCAGGGCGGGCCGGTTGCTCCAGCCGCTGCAGTTGCAAGGCCATGTAGGCCCGGTCATCGCCCTGCTCAAACACCTGGTTTTCCTGCTCAAAATCAAACAGGGCGCGTGATGAGATGGCCACCACCAGCTTGCCGTCTAGCGGGCTACTGCTAGGGGCGCTCATGTCTGCAAAAACAGTCGGTAGACGGGATTGGCGGTCTCTTCCACATGGGGGTAGCCCAGCGTGGCCAGAAACTTGGCAAAGGCCTTGTCGTCGGCGTTGGGCACCTGCAGGCCGACCAGGATCCGGCCGTAATCCGCGCCCTGGTTGCGGTAATGGAACAGGCTGATGTTCCAGCCCGGACGCATCAGGCTTAAAAACTTCATCAGCGCCCCCGGCCGCTCGGGGAATACAAAGCGCATCAGCCGCTCGTCCTGCGCCAATTTGGAGTGGCCACCCACCATGTGCCGGATGTGCTCCTTGGCCAGCTCATCGTGCGTCAGGTCCAGCGTGGCAAAACCATGTTTGGTGAAGTTGCTGGTAATTTTGGTCGACTCGCCCTTGCCCTGCGTGCTCAGGCCGACAAACACGTGGGCCTGGGCCGAGTCGCTGATGCGGTAATTGAACTCGGTCACATTGCGCGGCCCACCCGGTAGGGTACCGATCAGCTCACAAAAGCGCCTGAGACTGCCGCGCTCCTCGGGAATGGTCACCGCAAACAGCGCCTCGCGTTCCTCGCCCACCTCGGCCCGCTCGGCCACAAAGCGCAGCCGGTCAAAGTTCATGTTGGCGCCGCACAAAATCGCGGCATAGGTCTCTCCCCGGGTCTTGTGCCGGGCCACATACTGCTTGATGGCCGCCACCGCCAGGGCGCCGGCCGGCTCCACGATGCTGCGCGTGTCCACAAACACGTCCTTGATGGCGGCGCATACCGCGTCGGTGTCCACGGTCATGAACTCGTCTACCAGCTCGCGGGTGATGCGAAAGGTCTCTTCGCCGACCAGCTTCACCGCCGTGCCGTCTGAAAACAGACCCACATCGGTCAGCGTAACCCGTTCCTCGGCGGCCACCGACTGCATCATGGCGTCGGAGTCGTTCATTTGCACCCCAATCACTTTGATCTCGGGCCGCACCGCCTTGATGTAATTGGCCACCCCCGAGATCAGGCCACCGCCGCCAATGGCCACAAACACCGCGTGCAGCGGCCCCTGGTGTTGGCGCAGCATTTCCATGGCAACCGTGCCCTGGCCGGCAATCACGTCCGGGTCGTCGAACGGGTGCACAAAGGTCAGGCCCTGCTTTTTCTCCAGCGCGGCGGCGTGGGTATAAGCGTCTGAGTAGCTGTCGCCAAACAGCACCACCTCGCCGCCCAGGCTGCGAACCGCATCCACCTTGAGTTGCGGCGTGGTGGTCGGCATCACGATCACGGCCCGCGCGCCTAACTTGTGCGCACTCAGGGCCACGCCCTGCGCATGGTTACCGGCCGAGGCGCAGATCACGCCTTTTTTCAGCTGCTCAGGGCTCAGCTGCACCATCTTGTTGTAGGCGCCGCGCAGCTTGAAACTGCGAACCGACTGCTGGTCCTCGCGCTTGAGCAGCACCGTGTTGTGCAGCCGCCGTCCCAAGGCCCGCGCCGGCTCCAGCGCCGACTCGCTCGCCACGTCATAGACGCGGGCGGTCAGTATTTTTTTCAGGTAGTCGGCGGGTTGGAGGGCGCGGGTTCGGGCTTGGCTTGTCATAAGTAATTGGTGGCGTGGTTGGCCGGTTTGGGTTGATCACAGGCGTTGGGTTGCGCTTTGGTACACCCGGCTCTTGTCGCGATTGCCTACAGCGATCACAGTCACATAGACTGTCTCGTCATCGACCCGATAGACCAGTCGATAACCCACGCTGTGCAGTTTAATTTTGTAACAGTTGGGCAGGCCACGCAGGGCAGACGCTGGCACGCGGGGTTGCTCAAGCCGCTCTAGCAATTTTTTTTTGAGCGGCTCACGCACGCTGTTATCGAGTTGCTGCCATTCGCGCCAGGCTTTCTCGTGAAAACGCAGGTCAAAGGTCATCGATCGAGACATCCACAAACGGCCCATCGGCCCGCTCGCGAACCAGCTTGGCGTCTTCCAGGTCTTCCAGGTAAGCCATCAGCCTCTCATAGTGGCCGGCGGGTAGCAAATAGGCTTCGGGCCGGTTGTGGTTAAGCACCGCCACAGGCGCATCGTCAGCGCGCCGAAGGATGTCGGCGTAATTGCGCTTGAGTTCAGTGACGCTGACGGCAAAATGAGAAAGTACGGTGTCCATGGCAATCACCTCCTCTGCAAAAATTGACACTAAATAAGATGCGAATTACAGCATATTTTGCATGAAGTGTGGCGTGACTCACCGTGTCACCCGATGTCTGGATGGTTATAATAACCACCATGCGCAGTGCAGAGATCATCAAAATGTTAGAGGCAGAGGGTTGGCTGCTTCGTGGGGTGCGGGGCAGTCACCATGTTTTCAGTCACCCGCAGCGCGGTGGTCACATCAGCGTGCCGCATCCCAAAATGGATTTGGGCATCGGCTTGGTGCATAAATTGTTGAAACAGGCTGGTTTGAAAGGTTAAACCATGAAATTTTTAATTGCGATTGAGCCTGGAACTGGCACCACGGCCTATGGCGTGGTGGTGCCGGACCTGCCTGGCTGCTTTTCCGCCGGTGACACGCTGGAAGAGGCGTTTGACAATGCGCGGGAAGCGATAGACGCCCATTGCGAATTTTTGGCTGAAGATGGGCGGGATGTGCCCTTGCCCGCGGCCATGGCGGCCCACCAATCTAACCCCGACTATGCCGGCTGGGTGTGGGCCATGGTGGACGTGGCCGTGGAGAGTTATTGGGGGCCGGCCGAGAAGGTCAACATCACGCTGCCGGGTCGCACTTTGCGCCGCATCGACGAGTATGCCCGTGCGCACGGGCAAACGCGCAGCGGTTTTTTGGCAGAGGCGGCTCGGCAAGCCATGCGCTGAGCCTGAGCACTGTTTTTTTATAAAAGGTCAATAGTCATGGAATGCACAGTCAACTGGACAGGCGGCCTGGGTACGCGCTCAGGCATGGGTTTTGTCGCCGAAACCGGCAGCGGCCACACCCTCATGATGGACGGTGCCGCCGACGCCGCCAAGCCCGAGCTCGGCGGCCAGAACCTGGCGCCGCGCCCGTTGGAGCTGCTGCTGGCCGGCGCCGGCGGCTGTACGGCTTATGACGTGGTGCTGATCCTCAAACGCGGCCGCCACGCTGTGTCCGGTTGCACCGTCAAGCTCACCGCTGAGCGCGCCGACGCCGACCCCAGGGTGTTCACCCGCATCAACATGCACTTCACCGTCACTGGCAAAGCCGTGCCGGCTACCGCCGTGGAACGCGCCATCGCCATGAGCCACGACAAAGACTGCTCAGCCAGCATCATGCTGGGCAAAACGGCGCAGATCAGCACCAGCTTTGAGGTGCTGGAGGTCTGAACCCAATCGCGCGGCATTGTTATAATTTTGTTATTATTTTCAGGAGCGCCATCATGCTGACTACCATGCGCCGAATCGGCAACTCCCGCGGTGTCTTGATCCCGGCGGCTTTTCTGGCGACTTGCCAGATTGAGGATCAGGTGGACATGCAACTGCAAGACGGACATATTGTCATCAAGCCGGTGCGGCGCCGACTGCGTGAAGGCTGGTTTGCGGACACGGGTGGCGCGTCACCAGCCGCTTTGGCTCAGGAGCAGGCCGATGTGCAGGATTGGCTGGCCATCCCCGGCGAGGACGACAGTGAGTGGGTGTGGTGAGCCGAGTGATTGCCCGTGGCGATGTGTATTGGGTCAATCTTGATCCGGTCATCGGCAGCGAGATCCAGAAAACCCGCCCGGCACTGGTCGTCTCACCTGATGATCTGAATCAGGCCTTGCCAAGGGTCATCATTGCGCCTCTGACCAGCGCCGGCCGCCCCTTGGGATGCCGCCCAGAGGTGACTTTTCAGGCTAAAAGCGCGCGGATCCTGCTCGACCAACTGCGCTGCGTTGACAAAATCCGGCTGGGCAAAAAAATGGGAAGAATCGATGTCAAGGCTTGGCACGGTGTGCTGATGGAAATGCTGGCTTGACGTGGTAACCCGGCCAGACTGGCTTCAAGGCCGCCCGAACATTCCCGCCGTTCCCGGCCTCGACCGGGAATCCATGCCCGCGGCAAGTGCCAGGCTTAAATTCGCTGCGCCACCGTGGTCATTACCTTGGCGGCTGCGGTCATCAGGGCTTTGACGGGTGCCGGCAAGGCCAACGCCCCGGCCTGGCGGGCCTCCAGCGCATGGCGGGCCTCGTCATCTTTCATTTGCGCCACGATGGCGCGTGAAGCATGGTCGCCCACGGGCAGGCGGCTCAGGTGGCTCTGCAGGTGCGCCTCCACCTGGGTTTCGGTCTCCACCACAAAGCCCAGGCTGACCCGGTCACCCAGCCGCCCGGCCAGCAGCCCTAAGCCAAAGGCGCCGGCGTACCACAGCGGGTTGAGCAGCGAGGGCCGCGCGCCCAGTTCGTCCAGGCGCTGGCTGGTCCAGGCCAGATGGTCGGTCTCCTCGGCGCTGGCCTGCATGAAATGGGCGCGTAGCGCTTCGTTTTTGGTGGCAAAAGCCTGCGCCGTGTAGAGGGCCTGGGCGCACACTTCGCCCACATGGTTGACCCTCATCAGCGCCCCGGCCTCGGCCTTTTCAGCGGCTGAGAGCTCGGTGCCCTGGTCCGGCAGCGTTGGGCAGGCGCGTGCTGCACGCGGTTTGGCAAACAGGGTGCGCAGGGCTGCGTCGGCGGTGATCAGGTATTTGTCCATGCCAACGATTCTAGGTCGGCGTCCAGTTTCAAAGCGCGCACTAGGCCAGCCATCTCGCCCAGATCGTCATCCCCGCGAAAGCGGGGATCCACAATTCGCCGGGGCCAAAAAGGCTTTAGAAAACGATTTTGTTGTCAGCTTGCAACAAAAACCACCCATTTCTCGACGAACAAAGGGCTTTTCTTTGCCAAGCCCCTGTCTCTCTGTTTGAATACATCTAACTTCCTCAAATGGGGGGTTGGCCGGGGAACCAAGTGTTGGTTTCCTGAGCCCTTAGTTCAACCTTGGAGAAATTTGAAATGAAAAAAACTCTCATCGCAATGGCCGTGATGGCTGTCGCTGGCGCTGCTTCCGCCCAAGTAACCCTGTACGGCACGGTTGATGCCGGCCTGGCTTACGAAGACGTCGCTGGCGTGACCAAAACCAAAATGAACTCCGGCGTCATGAACGGCAGCCGTTGGGGCGTCCGTGGTACTGAAGATCTGGGCGGCGGTCTGACAGCTCGCTTCCAGTTGGAAAACGGCTTCGGCATCGACAACGGAGCTGGCGGTCAAGGCCTGGCAACCCCGACAGTCGGCGGCGGTGTGGTCGTTGGTGACACGTCAGTTGCCCGTATGTTTGGCCGTCAAGCCCTTGTTGGCGTTTCGGGTTCCTTCGGTTCCGTGACCTTTGGCCGTCAGTACACGCCTGGCGACATCGCCGTTGGTATTGATGCAGCTGGCGCGCAAGGTGTTGGCGGTGGCGGTGCCATGTACACCGTGTTTACCTCCAACTTCAACAACGTTGACGGCTTCGGCGCAGCTCGCGCTGACAACTCGATCAACTACAGCCTGCCTGCAATGGGCGGTGTGACTGGCAACCTGATGGTTGGCTTGGACGAGTCTGACGTTGCTGGTACCAAAACCAACTTCGTGGGCAACAAGTTCATGGGCCTGAATGTTGGCTACGCTGCCGGCGCGATCGCTGCTAACGTGGCCTGGGAAACCCAGACCAAGACCAACGCTGCCAAGTCGGACACCGGCTGGCTCGCTGGTGTGAACTATGACCTCGGCGCTGCCAAGGTTGGTATTGTGTTCGCTGGCGGTACTAGCACGACAGACACTTCTGACAATGGTTGGAGCATTGGCTTGACAGCGCCTATGGGCGCCGTTCGCATTCAAGCTTCTTATGCACGTGAAACCTCCAAAGCCTCCGGCGCAACCGCTGAAGCGGTGACAACCGGCTGGGGTGGTAACGTGTGGTATGACTTGAGCAAGCGCAGCAGCGTGTATGTTGGTTACCTGAACAAGGAAGACCAGACTGCAGCTGGCGTGACTACCAAGCAAACGCACCTGGCTTCTGGCCTGCGTCACACATTCTGATTCCCTTGCTGGCTTGATGCCAGTGTGAGAGTTTGAATCTACTGAAACCCTGCCCTGGCAACATGGCAGGGTTTCTTTTTTTGAATTGAGGGAGCGCCCCATCAAACGCTTGATCTTTCGTTGCGCACTGCTCTGCAGTGCTGTTGGACTGGCTTTTTTGCTGACAGGTTGTGCGGCTTTGTCCCAGCTGGACCAGGCTGTGGCGGGCCAATCTTTGGTACCGTGGCAGCACCAGCACTTCCCGGGCAAACGTGCCAGTGAGTACCAATCCGTTCGGCATGAAGGCCGCGCTGCGGTGCTGGCCCGCGCTGAATCAGCTGCCAGCATGTTGCGCCAGACGCTAACCGTGCCCTCCGCTGAGTTGAGTCAGCTTCAATTTTCTTGGCAAGTGCCTGCGCTGATCGCCCACGCCGACATGGCCCTGCGTGACGCCGACGACTCGCCGGTAAGGCTGGTGATGGTGTTTGACGGCGATCGCAACAAATTTTCCATGAAGAATGCCATGTTGTCAGAATTGGCTCAGACGATGACGGGCGAGCCCATGCCTTACGCCACATTGATGTATGTGTGGTGCAACACCCGCGCACCAGGCACTGTCATCATCAACCCGCGCACTGACCGCATCCGCAAGCTGGTGGTGGAGTCGGGGACTGGTGGGCTAAACCAATGGCGGGACTATCAGCGCGACATTGCGGCTGATTTTGAGCAAGCCTTTGGCGAACCGCCCGGCGCGTTGCTCGGGGTAGGCCTGATGACCGATACCGACAACACCCGCTCGAACGCCCATGCCTGGTATGGCCCAGTGACCTTGACCAAGCGCTGAGCAGCGCGCTGTCACTGGCTGGCTGTTTTCTGGTAGGGCACCAGCAGTTGGTTTTTGGACAGCATGGGGAAATGTTTTGCATTCAGGGTCAATAAAACACGCCTAGTCGTCAACGCTGTCGCCGCGATGAGCGCATCATTCAAGCCCGCGCCATGGGAGCGCCCCCAGTCGCGTCGCAGTAATCCACCCTGAGCTGCGATGCCTCCGGTTAAATCAATCTGCAAAAAGGTGTCCAGCAGCAGCGCCAGCGCCTTGCGTTCAGCGCCCTCACGCACGCCCACATGCAATTCTGCAATGGACACCGCGCTGACGGCGCAGTCCGCTGGTAACTGGGCAAACAAGACTCTTGCTGGCGGGTACCCGCGCAGGTAATCGATGAGGACATCAGTGTCCAGCAAGCAGGGGTCTTGGGTGGACTGGATGGTGCTCAAGATGGCAGTCTTGCTAAGGATGGCAGGCTGGGCTGCGTCAAGGCTTAAAAATGACGTTCTTCGTTGCGCAGGTCTGGCAGACTGGGGCCTGGGCCTTCTGGCAGCCATGCCCCAAAAGCCTGTTCGCGCAGCGCTTGTTTGTCCAGAGGTTCTTGCCGGGCCAGATAATCGTCAAGTGCCTCGCGCACCAAGGCGCTGTGTGTGGTGCCTCGCGCGCGCGCAAAGGCGGCGAGTTGGCCGAGGTGAATCTCAGACAGATAAATTTGCGAGCGTTGCATAATGGCGTGACTAGACTGGTGTATGTTGCTGGTGTATGTGTGATTATCCTGGTTCGTTAGGTGCTGTCAAGTCTGTGTGAGCACCGCCGGCGGGCCGCTACTCTCGGAGATTTTTGATGCTGACATCCCGACTCAAAGTCCATGGCCGCGCGTTTGCCCACATTGCCGCCTTCCATCCCGAGATCACCGCGCTGCGGCGCGAGTTGCACGCGCACCCGGAGCTTGGCTTTGAGGAGCATTACACGGCGGCACGAGTGCAGCAGGCGCTGCAACTGTGCGGCGTGGATGAAATTCACAGCGGCATCGGCCAGACCGGCGTGGTGGGTGTGATTCACGGCCGTAGCAACAACAGCGGCCGCATGATCGGGCTGCGCGCCGACATGGACGCACTGCCCATGACTGAGCACAACGACTTTGCCTGGAAATCAACCACCTCTGGCCGCATGCATGGCTGTGGCCACGACGGGCACACCGCCATGCTGGTGGGCGCTGCGCGCTACTTGTCCGAAACCCGGCAGTTTGACGGCACCGCCGTGCTGATTTTTCAGCCAGGTGAAGAGGGCTACGCTGGCGCGCGCGCCATGATCCAGGACGGGCTGTTTGAGCGTTTTCCGGTGGACGCGGTGTACGGCATGCACAACTGGCCGGCGATGCGGCCCGGCACCGTGGGCATCAACCCCGGGCCGATGATGGCGGCGGCCGACCGCGTCACGATTGAGATCACCGGCAAGGGTGGGCATGGCGCCCATCCCTACACCACGGTGGACCCGGTGCTGGTGGCGGCGCACATCATCACGGCGGTGCAAAGCATTGTGTCGCGCAACGTCAAAGCCATGGACAACGCGGTGATCAGCCTGTGCGCCATGCATGCGGGTGACCCTGCAGCCATGAGCGTGATCCCCGGCAGCGCAACCCTGGTCGGCACGGTGCGCAGCTTCAGCCCGGTGGTCCAGGCCCTGCTGGAAAAACGCCTGACGGAGCTGTGCCAGTCTGTAGCCATAGGATTTGGTGCCACTGCCGTGGTGACTTACGAGCGCAGCTACCCAGCCACCATCAACAGCCCAGCGGAAGCGGAGTTTGCCGCTGATGTTGCGCAAGGGCTGGTGGGGCGCGAGCACGTGGTGCGCGACCTGGAGCCCAGCATGGGCGCTGAAGACTTCTCTTTCATGCTGCAGGTCAAACCCGGTGCCTACATGCGGCTCGGGCAGGGCGAAGAGAACGGCGTAGGCAGCTGCTTTTTGCACAATAGCCGCTACGATTTCAATGACGATGTGCTGCCACTGGGCGCCGCGCTACACGCCAGCTTGGTGGAGCAGGGCATGCCGCTGGCGGCCGGTCCTCAGGTGTAGCGCTTGCTGCGCAGGTTGTTCTTCATCTCGCGCAACAGGGGCTGCAGGGTCTCACCGCCGATGCGCAGTGCTACGCAGGTGGCCAAAATATCAATCACCATCAGGTGCAGCAGGCGCGACACCATGGGGCTGTAGCGGTCAAAGCCTTCCGGGTGGTCGGCTGCCAGGTGGATGTGACCGGCGCTGGCCAAGGGTGAGCCGCTGGCGGTGATGACGATGGTGGTGGCGCCGTTTTTGCGCGCAATGTCACAGGCGTCCATCAGGTCACGGGTGCGGCCCGAGTTGGAGATCACCACCACACAATCGCCCGGGCCCAGCACCGAGGCGCTCATCACCTGCATGTGGCCGTCGCTGTAAGCAATGGTGTGCATGCCGAGCCGGAAAAACTTGTGTTGGGCGTCCTGCGCCACCACACCGGAGTTACCCACGCCAAAAAATTCGATGCGTTTACCGGCGCGGTAGGCGGCTACCAGGGCGTTGACCGCACGCTCAATCGCGGCGCTGCTGGCGTCGTTGCGGTACTTCAAAAAAGCGGCTACGGTGTTGTCGATCACCTTGACCATGATGTCGTTAGTTTTGTCGTCGGCGTCCACGCTGCGGTGGATGAAGGGCACGCCCTCGCTCACGCTGCCTGCCAGTTTGAGCTTGAAGTCTGACAGGCCGTCATAGCCAACGCTGCGGCAAAAGCGCACAACGGTGGGCTTGCTCACATGGGCCCGGTCGGCCAATTCGCTCACAGGTAGCTTGGCAAACGCCCGCGGGTCGCTCAGTACCAGCCTGCCCACGCGCTGCTCGGCCGGCGCCAGCGAGGGCAGTGAGGCTTTGATGCGGTCAAGCATGGACGCTCACGCTTCCTCGGCCCAGCAAAAGCCGTCGCGTGCGATCATGGCGCTGGCAGCGCTGGGGCCCCAGGTGCCGGCGGCGTAGGGGCGTGGGCCTTGTGGGTCGGCGGCCCAGTGGTTGAGGATGGGTTCGACCCATCGCCAGGCTTCCTCTTGCTCGTCGCTGCGCACAAACAGGTTGAGCCGGCCATCGATCACGTCCAGCAGCAGGCGCTCATAGGCGCCCACCCGCTCCGACCCAAAGCGTTTGTCAAAGTCCAGGTCCAACTGCACCGGTGCCAGGGTTTGCGCGTGGCGCCGATTCTCCTGGCCCTGCGCCAGCAGGTGCAGCTCCAGCCCGTCTCGCGGCTGCAGGTTGATCACCAGCCGGTTGGCCATGCCAAGCTGCGAGTTGAAGATGGCATGTGGCGTGGGACGGAAATTGACCACGATGTGAGCATCCCGCCCGGCAAGGCGTTTGCCGGTGCGAATGAAAAAGGGCACGCCGGCCCAGCGCCAGTTGGAGATCTCTGTGCGCAGTGCCACAAAGGTCTCGGTCGGGCTGTGTGACGCCACGCCGAGTTCGTCACGGTAGCCCGGCACGGTTGCACCGGCCACCGTGCCCGCGCTGTATTGGCCGCGGATCACGTCTTGCGCGAGGGTGTGCGCAGTCCAGGGTTTGAGCGATCGCAGCACCTTGAGCTTTTCGTCGCGGATGGCGTCGGCGTGTGAGTTGATGGGCGGCTCCATGCCAATGGCGCACAGCAGTTGCAGGGCGTGGTTTTGAACCATATCGCGCAGAGCACCCGTGGTCTCGTAGAAGGCGCCACGTTTTTCTACGCCGAGTTCTTCGGCCATGGTGATCTGGATGTTGGCAATGTGTTCGCGCCGCCACAGCGGTTCGAACAGGGCGTTGCCAAAGCGCAGGGCAAACAGATTTTGCACTGCCGGCTTGCCCAGGTAATGGTCGATTCGGAACACCTGGCGCTCGGTGAAGACACGGCGCACGGTGTCATTGATGGCGCGGTTGCTGGCCAGGTCATGGCCCAACGGCTTCTCAAGCACCACGCGGGTCTGCGGTGTGTTCAAACCCGCGGCGGCCAGCTGCTCGCAGATGGTGGTGAACAGCGTGGGTGCCGTGGCCATGTACATCACCACGGTGTCAGCTGTGCGCTCTGCCAGGGCGGCGCCGAGCCGGGTGTAGTCGTCCGGGCGTGACAGGTCCATGCGGACAAATTCCAGCAGCGCCGCAAAGCGGGCAAATTCTTCGACGCTGGGGCGTTTGGCCAGTTCGACCTTGTCAAAACGGGTGCGGATCAGCTCGCGGTATGCTTCTGCGCTGAGGTCGTCCCGGCCTACGCCAATGATGCGCCCGCCCGCTGGCAGCGTGCCATGCCGAAAAGCCTGGAACAGTGCTGGCATCAGTTTTCGCCAGACCAGATCGCCAGTGCCACCAAACAGAACGAGATCAAAGGCCATGATTTTAAGTTACATAAATTTAGACTTTGTAATGTAACTTTGTTTCAAAGATAATTCAAGCGCAGGACACTCACCATGAACCAACTCGACGCACTTAAACAATTCACCACTGTGGTGGCCGACACTGGCGACTTTCGCCAGATGGCGGCCTACCAACCGCAGGACGCCACCACCAACCCATCGCTGATCCTCAAGGCGGTTCAAAAGCCTGAGTACCGGCCGTTGCTGACAGAGACCGTAGCCCGTTTTCGGCAGCGCTCGCTGGCGGAGCAGATGGACCGATTACTGGTGCGCTTTGGCTGCGAGATTCTGGCCATTATCCCGGGCCGGGTGTCCACCGAGGTCGATGCCCGGCTGAGCTTTGACACATCGGCCACCGTGACGCGGGCCGAGCAGTTGATCGAGCTGTACCAGGCCGAGGGCGTTCACAGTAACCGGGTGTTGATCAAGGTGGCCGCCACCTGGGAGGGCATTGCGGCTGCGGCCCAGTTGGAACGGCGTGGCATCCACACCAACCTCACGCTGTTGTTCTCGTTCTGTCAGGCGGTGGCTTGCGGGCAGGCCCGGGTGCAACTGATCTCGCCCTTTGTCGGGCGCATTTACGACTGGTACAAAAAAGCCGCCGGTCCGGCTTGGGTGGAGGCCGACCATGCAGGGGCTAACGACCCTGGCGTGCGGTCAGTCGCGCAGATTTACCAGTATTACAAGAAGTTTGGCATTGGGACCGAGGTGATGGGCGCGAGTTTTCGCAATTTGGGCCAGATCACTGCGCTGGCCGGCTGTGACCTGCTGACCATCAGCCCCGAACTGCTGGCCGCCCTGGCGGCCAGCGACGCGCCCCTGGTGCGGGCGTTGGATGCCGGTGCCGCACAGGCGCTGGACCTGGCACCGGTACAGTACGATGAGGCTGGTTTTCGCTTGGCCTTGAACGAGGACGCCATGGCCACCGAGAAACTGGCCGAAGGCATTCGCGCTTTCTGCGTCGACGCGGTGCGGCTGGACCAGCTCTTGCTGGCGGCCTGAACCGGCCGCCTTTGGAGCCTCTGATGACCCGAACCCGTTGTGACCGCACGCCCGCCTGGGCGGCGCTTCAGACCGAATTCTTGGCCCGTGGCCGCGCCATGGATCTGCGCAACGCCTTTGCCGTTGACGCCAACCGCTTTGAGCGCTTCAGCCTGAGTGCGCCGCATGTGTTTGCCGACCTGTCCAAAAACCTGATCGAAGACCGCAGTCAGGCCCTGCTGCTGGACCTGGCGCGTCAGTGCGGCGTGGCGGCGCACCGCGACGCCATGTTTACAGGCCAGGCCATCAATGCCACCGAACAGCGCCAGGTGCTCCATACTTTATTGAGAAATCCGGCTCCAGCCCTTGCCACATATGCGGTTATAGCTCCTGAAAATGTAGCAAGTGAACTGGTCCGTGTGCATGCCACGCTGGACGCTATGCTGGCCTACGCCGAGGCTGTGCGTGCTGACCCGGGCATCACCGATGTGGTCAATATCGGCATCGGCGGCTCGGACCTGGGGCCGCAGATGGCGGTGCTGGCGCTTGGTGCCTTTGCCGCCCAGGGCCGGCGCCTGCACTTTGTGTCGAATGTGGACGGCCATGAACTGGACGCCGTGCTGAAGCAGGTGCGGCCTGAGCAGACGCTGTTCCTGATTGCCAGCAAGACCTTCACCACCATCGAGACCATGACCAACGCCGCCTCGGCCAAGGCCTGGTTCGAGGCCCAGGGTGGCACCGACATTGCACGTCACTTCGCGGCGCTGACCACCAACGTGGCGGCCGCGCGGGCTTTTGGCATTGCCACCACCTTTGGCTTTTGGGACTGGGTGGGTGGGCGTTACTCACTGTGGTCGGCCATTGGCTTGCCACTGGCGATTGCCATTGGGGCATCGGGATTTCGAGACTTTCTGGACGGGGCCCACGCCATGGACCAGCATTTCCGCGAAGCGCAACTCGAGCACAACCTGCCGGTGCGCCTGGCCCTGATCGACATTTGGTACCGCAATTTCTACGGTTTTGGTAGCCGCAGCATCGCGCCCTACCACAGCGCCCTGCGCCGGTTGCCCGCCTATTTGCAGCAGTTGGAGATGGAAAGCAACGGCAAGCGCGTGGACATTGAGGGGCAGGCGCTGCCCTACGCCACCTCGCCGGTGCTGTGGGGTGAGCCCGGCACCAACGGCCAGCACGCTTATTTTCAGATGCTGCACCAGGGCACCGACGTGGTGCCGGTGGAATTTGTGGCGGTCAAGCGGGCCGGGCATGAGCTGTCCGGTCACCAGCCGCTGCTCCTGGCCAATGCGGTGGCACAAGCGCAGGCGCTGATGCTGGGCAAGACCGATGCGGGCGGCCACAAACACTTCACCGGCAACCGGCCCAGCACTTTCTTGCTGCTAGACGAACTGACCCCGGCCAGCCTGGGCGCGCTGATTGCGTTGCAGGAGCACCGGGTGTTTGTCAGCGGCAGCATGTGGTGCATCAACAGCTTTGACCAGTGGGGGGTGGAGCTGGGCAAGGTGCTGGCGCGCGATATTGAGGCGCGTTTGGCATCGGGTGATGAGGCTGGCCTGGACGGTTCCACCGCCGGGCTGCTGCGCCGCTTGCGTGCTCCCCGTGATCTGCCGGTTGTGACTGACCATGCACACGACGATACCGTGAGCACCATCAAGGCCATGAAATAAGGTGTTGCATGTCACGGACTTTGTTGCTAAAGTGACATGTCACAACGTAAAGGGCGCCGTCATGGGGGCAACGATCAACGAACGAGCTGCCAAGCGGCGCAAGGCTTTGCGGGCTGCCGGCCTAAGGCCGGTTCAAATCTGGGTGCCAGACACCCGCTTGCCGCATTTTTCGGCAGAGTGCCAACGTCAGTCCGAGCTGGCGTCTGATGCCGACCTTGCCGATGCAGAACTGATGCAGTACCTGGACGAGGCCCTGGCCGACGTTGATGGCTGAATTGCATGAACAGGGGCGACTTCGTAACCGTGGCGATGTCTGGTGACTTTGGCAAGCCGAGGCCCGCTTTGGTGATCCAGTCTGACCTGTTTCCAGCGCATGGCACGGTGACGGTGTTGCTGGTGTCGAGTCTTTTGATTGAGGCACCCCTGATCCGGGTCAGTGTTGCACCCGACGAAGGCAATGGCCTCAAAAAGCCATCGCAGGTGATGGTGGACAAGGCCGTGACCGTCAAACGCGAACGACTTGGCCCTGTCTTTGGCGTGGCCGGTGCCGCCGCGATGCTCGAGGTCGAGCGCAGCCTGGCGGTGTTTCTGGGCATCGCCAAATAGCAGCCCGCAAGTCACTGTAAAGCCGGTCCGGCCAGGCAGCACCATGAAAAAGCCCCGCAGACTTGACGCCTGCAGGGCTTTTTTGGGGGTGAGGCAGATTACATGCCCATGTCGCCCATGCCGCCCATGCCACCCATGCCGCCGCCCATGCCGCCGCCCATGCCGCCGCCGGCTGGTTCGTCCTTCGGTGCCTCAGCCACCATGCACTCGGTGGTCAGCATCAACGACGAGACCGACGCTGCGTTTTGCAGTGCGGTGCGAGTCACTTTGGTGGGGTCCAGGATACCCATTTCGATCATGTCGCCATAGGTGTCGTTGGCGGCGTTGAAGCCGTAGTTGCCCGAACCAGCCAACACCGCGTTGACCACCACCGAGGCTTCGCCGCCGGCGTTGTAAACGATCTCGCGCAGGGGAGCTTCAATGGCGCGCATCACCAGCTTGATGCCAGCGTCTTGGTCGGCGTTGTCGCCCTTGACGGTGCCAGCAGCTTGCTTGGCGCGTAGCAGTGCCACGCCGCCGCCAGCCACGATGCCTTCTTCTACAGCAGCGCGGGTCGCGTGCAGGGCGTCTTCGACGCGGGCTTTCTTTTCTTTCATTTCGACTTCGGTGGCAGCGCCAACCTTGATCACGGCAACACCGCCGGCCAGCTTGGCCACACGCTCTTGCAGTTTTTCACGGTCGTAGTCGCTGGTGGCTTCTTCGATCTGAACGCGCACTTGCTTGACGCGGGCTTCGATGTCAGCTGCGGCACCGGCGCCGTCGATGATGATGGTGTTTTCTTTGCCCACTTCGACGCGCTTGGCGGAACCGAGGTCAGCCAGGGTCACTTTTTCAAGTGTCAGGCCCACTTCTTCGGCGATGACCTTGCCACCGGTCAGGATGGCGATGTCTTCCAGCATGGCTTTGCGACGGTCACCAAAGCCAGGGGCCTTGACAGCCACGACCTTCAGGATGCCGCGAATGGTGTTGACCACCAGCGTGGCCAGGGCCTCGCCTTCGACGTCTTCCGAGATGATCAGCAGCGGACGGCCAGACTTGGCCACTTGCTCGAGCGTGGGCAGCAGGTCACGGATGTTGCTGATCTTCTTGTCGTACAGCAGCACGAACGGGTTGTCGAGCAGGGCAGCCTGCTTTTCTGGGTTGTTGATGAAGTAGGGCGACAGGTAGCCGCGGTCAAACTGCATGCCTTCAACGACGTCGAGTTCGCTGTCGAGTGATTTGCCGTCTTCAACGGTGATCACGCCTTCTTTGCCAACCTTGTCCATCGCATCAGCGATGATCTTTCCGATGGCTTCGTCGCTGTTGGCAGAGATCGAGCCGACTTGGGCGATTTCTTTGGAGGTGGTGGTGGGCTTGGAAGCCTTTTTGAGCTGCTCAACCAAAGCCGTCACAGCCTTGTCGATACCGCGCTTCAGGTCCATCGGGTTCATGCCGGCGGCCACGTACTTCATGCCTTCGCGCACGATGGCTTGAGCCAGCACGGTGGCGGTGGTGGTGCCGTCGCCAGCAATGTCAGAGGTCTTGGAAGCAACTTCCTTGACCATCTGTGCGCCCATGTTCTGCAGTTTGTCTTTGAGTTCGATTTCTTTGGCCACGGACACACCGTCCTTGGTGACCGTGGGGGCGCCGAACGAGCGCTCCAAAACCACATTGCGACCCTTGGGGCCCAGTGTGACCTTGACGGCGTTGGCAAGAATGTTCACGCCTTCGACCATGCGGTGACGTGCTTCGCCACCAAAAATTACTTCTTTAGCTGCCATGTTGATATCTCCAGAATTCGTTGGTTAATTACTTTTCGACCACAGCAAACAGGTCATCTTCTTTCATGACCAGCAGCTCGTCGCCGTCGACCTTGACAGTCTGGCCGCTGTATTTGCCGAACAGAACGCGGTCACCGACCGTGACGGCCATGGGGCTGATGTCGCCCTTATCGTTCTTCTTGCCTGGGCCTACGGCCAGCACTTCGCCTTGATCGGGCTTTTCAGCGGCGCTGTCAGGAATGACGATGCCGGAGGCGGTTTTGGTTTCGTTCTCGACACGTTTGACGATCACGCGATCGTGCAGGGGGCGAAGTTTCATGAAAGCTCCTAGAGTTATTGAAACAGGGGTTGAAAATCACAAGCATCAACCAGAATAAGTTGGTGCTCATTAACTTGAGGTGCTGGTGCCATAGCAATATTGCTAGCACTCAACACCTACGAGTGCTAATGATACGGGCATTTCGTTGCTTTTCAAGGCCGGCGCATCAAAAACAGATGTTGACCTTAGGCGGTTGTCGGTGTCGGTAGTTACTTGATTTTGAACCCAGCAGCGTCAATAAACCCAAGTAAGCCATTGAATTTAAATGGAAAAATTACGTTATTCGGTTGAGATCCAGGGATTTCCTAAGTTCTTTCGACACCTGGACTCATGGTGTTGGTGTCGTAGTACAGAACTACGGAATGTCCTCGATCTCCGGTGCAGCCCTGCTGGGCTTGGCTGGGTTGCTTCTGTGGGGTTACTTTTGTGCGATGCGCGTTTCCTAGAGATTTCGGGGCTCAACTGGACGCAGGTTTCGACCTAAAAGAATAAGTTTAGGCCGTGGGGGCTGGGTGGTGTGCTCGTGCCTCCGTGATACGTGCAATCTGGAGCACAACTTTGGCTGTTGCCGGTGCCAATCTATGCGTGAAGGGCTGGCGATAGCCCTCATTAACTATTGAGCGGGCGTCGGCTCTAGTCCGCTCGGACGATTTCGCCCTGTTTTTACGCGATCAAAATCAGCCATGTCACAGAAAATGCTGCGACGCAACATAATTACAAGAGGGCGACACGTACATTCATGGCACAAGCGCAGGGCTGGTTCGCAGGGAAATCGGTGCTCGTCACCGGTGGCGGCTCGGGTATCGGCCGGGCCTCGGCGCTTCGGTTCGCTGAAGAAGGGGCCAGCGTTTGTATCGTCGATGTCCAGCTTGAGGCAGCAGAAACCGTCGCGGCCGCAATCATGGCGTCGGGTGGGCAGGCGTTCGCCTGCATGGCTGATGTCGCAAAGGAGGCCGACAACGACCGCATGGTCGCCGAGGCCGTGCATCGCCATGGCAAGTTAGACGTGGCGTTCCTTAACGCCGGTTACGGCGGCTGGGCCATGGATGCACTCGAGGGAGATGTGGCTGATTTCGACCGCGTTATGGCGATCAATCTGCGCGGCTGCTACCTCGGGCTGCGCAGCGTGGCGCGCGCTCTGCCTTACGGTGGCGCTATCGTGGTCACCGCCTCGGCAGGCGGTCTGATGGGCGTGGAATTCAATCCTGCCTATGCTGCCTCGAAACATGGCGTCGTTGGACTCGTTCGTTCGCTCACGCCGACTTTTGCCGCGCGCGGCGTTCGGATCAACGCTTTGTGCCCGGGTGGCGTCCAGACGCCTATGGTAGGCGCCTTGACGAAGGACCTAGGTGTCGCCCCCGACGCGCTGCCTCAGGTTGCCTACGGCGAACGGGCAAATGCCGAGCACATTGCAGAGTTAGCGCTGTTCCTGGCCAGTGCGCGCGCAGGTGCGGTCAATGGGTCGGCCATGTTGGCCGACGCCGGGCAGACCAGCGTGCTCGTTTCTCAAGCTAGGCGCGCATGACACGCATGACACCTCTCACCGAGCCCCGTTTGACGGGCGACACCGTCTTGCGGGTGGATCGCATGCTGGCAGAGACTTACACCCGTAGCGGCGAATGGCGAACCGGTACGCTGGCCGACACCATCCGGCAACTTGCTGCTGCGCGGCCCGACGACCTTGCATTCCGTGAAGGTGAGCATGATCTGAGCTGGGCGCAGTACGACGAATACTCTGACCGGCTGGCAGGCGATCTGATTGCAGCGGGCCTAGCCCGCGGCAGCCGCGTCGCCGTGATGCTCCCCGACGGCCCTGGGGTACATGTGATGTTCACTGCCTGTGAGAAGGCTGGTCTGACCGTGGTGGGTATCGGGGCCCGCGCAGGCGAGCGCGAGATAGAACACCTTTTGCGAAAGTGCGAGGCTACCGCGCTAGTGACCGAAGTCACGCACGCGGGTCGGCCGATGGCCGAACTGGCCACGCTCATGCGCGGCAGAGGTCTGCCGATCGGTACCCATCTGATCATCGACCGGCTCGGACGTGGCCCTGGCGATGGCGGGCGACCGCTCGAAGAGATCGCGCGCCGGCGCCTTGACCCCAACGAGTTGTGGCTGCTCAACTCCACTTCGGGTACGACCGGGCTGCCCAAATGCGTGATGCAGTTCCAGAATCGTTGGTGGTACTTCCACCGCATGGCGGTCGATGCCGCTGCGCTACACACGCAGGATAAGTTTCTCGGCCTCGTACCAGCGCCGTTCGGCTTTGGGCTTTGGACGGCCCACTTCACGCCCGCTCTGCTTGGTGCGCCAACCCTTCTGGTGTCACGCTTCGATGCTGACGCGACTCTCGATCTCATTGAGCGCGAGCGGCCGACCGTCATCTGCTGTGTGTCGACGCAGTTCATCATGCTGCTCAATGCGCAGGCGCAGCGACCCCGCGATCTTCGCTCGCTGCGCGTGATGTTCACCGGCGGCGAGACCGTACCCTACCAGCGCGCCAGCGAGTTCGAGGAGCAAACGGGCGCGCGCGTGTTGCAGTTCTATGGATCCAACGAGACTGGCGCGTTAAGCAGAACTACGCTTACCGATACACGCGAACAGCGTCTGACAACCTGCGGGCGCACCATCACGGCACTTCAGGTGCGCCTACTCGACGAACATGGCCGAGATGTGCCAACAGGACAGCCAGGTCAGCCAGCGTGTAAAGGCCCGGTGACTTGCATGGGCTACTACGATGACGCCCAGGCGAACGGACAGCTGTTCACGTCTGATGGCTGGATGAAGACCGGCGACATCGCCACCGTCGATACCGCAGACTACTTGCGCCTAGCGGGCCGTACCGCGGATTTCATCATCCGAGGCGGAAAGAACATCAGCGCAGTTGAGGTCGAGGAACTCGTGGCGCTGCATCCGGCCGTCGCGCTGTCGGCTGTGGTCGCCATGCCCGACCCGGTGTTTGGTGAGCGAGTGTGCTGCTACGTATCTTTGCGCTCCGGCACCAGCTTGTCGCTGGAGCAATTGCTCGCGGACCTGCGTGGGCGTGGCGTGTCGAAGGAAAACTTCCCCGAGCGGCTAATCGTCCTCGACGCGCTGCCCATGTCCCCGATCGGCAAGATAGCCAAGACTGAATTGCGAGCTGACATTCGCCGCCGCCTGACCAGCAATGGCACGCCCTGAAACCCGCACCTCATTCCAACCACCAAGGAGACTGACCATGAAAACCCCGAATGCAGAACGACGCCACAGACTTTGGAAGGCTGCTGCCGTAGTGGCCCTTGTTGCTGGCGCGGTACTGTCTGCGACGCTCACTCAAGCCCAGCCCAAGCCGCCAATCGTGATCGGCATGCTGGAGGATACCTCCGGCGGGGCATCCTTTTATTCACAGCTTACGGCCAATGCTGTCAAGGTGGCGGTGGAAGAGACCAATGCCAAGGGGGGCATCCTCGGCCGACAGATCAAACTAATAGGGGAGAGCGACGGCAACAACCCTAGCCAGGCGCCGGCGCTCGTAAGCCGGATGATCCAGAACGGTGCCAAGGTGATCCTGCTTAACTCAGGTTCAGCGTCGGCTGTGGCCTCCAAGAAGACCCTCCTCGACCAGAAGGTGCCGGGCATAGCCTCGACCAACATCGACACGCGCATCGGCAGTCCGCCCGACCACGATTATTCCTTCATGCTTCCCAACCCGATCACCGATATTGGCACCATCTATGCGGCAGCATTTCAGAAGATGGGGCTCAAGACGCTGGCCGTGATCTCTGACGACAGCCCGACCATTGCCGGCATCAACGGGCTGCTGCTACCCAAGATCCAGGCGGCAGGCGTGACTCTGGTGGCACAGGAGAAGGCGCCACTGGACGCCAACGACGTCACGGCGCAGATCCTGCGCCTCAAAGAGAAAAATCCAGACGCCGTGCTCGTTAGCTCCTTGGGCGGCCAACTGGAAGTACTTTTCGAAAATACGCTGTACCAGCAGATGCGCAGGACACCGCGCTTTTCACTTGCCTCGATCGGTAATCAGCCGGCTACATGGGCGCTCGCGCAGCCGAATGCGCTTGATGGCCTGGTCTACGTGGCCTCTGTGGCGAGCGACAATCCACGATCGGCAGCCCTCACCCAACTACTTTCTGCTAAGCTCGGCAGTAAGTTTAAGGCACTCACTGCCTACGAGGCGCAGGGCTACGATGCATTCCAGATCGTCAAGCTAGCGATCGAAAAGGCGGGTGTCGACGATCCGGTTCTCATCAAGGCCGCGATAGAAAAAATTAGCGGCTTCAAGCCGAGTTTCGGTTCTGCGAATTTCACCGTTAGTTTCTCGCCGACCAAGCATATCGGCACCGACGGTTTGTGTGGCCTAGTGCTGATGCAGTTCAAGGGCAATAAACCCGAGGCACCCTGGAACACCTACCAGGCCAAGTGCGACTGATCGCCGCGCGGCACGCCTCACCATGCCGGCCCAACTGCTCGTGTCCATCGTCGAGATCGGCTGCTTCTTTGCGCTGATCGCCCTGAGCTACCTGATCGTGCTGTATGGTGCAGGCTTTTTCCACTTCGCACTCGGGCCCTATGCCATGTTCTCCGCGCTGGGCGCGGCGTACTTGCTGGCAGTTGAAGAGTGGCCGCTTTGGCTGGCCTGCATGTTGGGCGTCGCAGTCGCGACGCTGCTCTCAGTCCTGACCGAACTGCTTGTCGTACGTCCGATCGAGAAGCGCGCTCGAGGGGAGGAACTGCCCAGTCTTATTGCCGTTGTGGCGGTGATGTTCGCGGTATCCCAACTCGGCGGATGGCTGTTCGGGCGCCGACCGTTGCCTGGCCGGCCCTGGATCGATTTCCACGAACCCATCGAGTGGGGCAGTGCGGTTATCAGCGGTCAGTCGGTGGCCACCCTGCTGGTGACGCTGGCGCTGTTCGGCGCGCTAGCAGCATGGCTGCGCTGGAGTCGCTACGGGCAGTGGCTGCGCGCCGTCGGAGAGAACCAGCAGGCGGCACGGACGATGGGCTTTCCGGTTGCGCGGATCCGTTTGGTGGCGTTTGCCGTTGGCGGCCTGATCGCCGGCGTGGCCGGGCCCCTATTCTCGTCCAAGGCGGGGGTTAGCTTTGAATCTGGCCTGAGCTACTCGTTGTTTGGTTTTATCGCCCTTGTGATCGGAGGCACGGGCTCGGTTTGGGGCCCGCTTGCGGGAGGGCTGTTCCTCGCTGCGTTGCAGATCGCTGCGTCCTATTTGTTCGGCTCAGCGTCGCTCAATTACGCCACACTGCTGGCAGCGGTTCTGTTTTTCGCCTTCCGGCCCGAAGGGCTCTTCGCGCGCCGTGTGCGCCACTGACAAGGCCAATACATGACCCGCACATCCTCCGGACTCCTAGAGGCCGTCGTCACGCTGATGATTGCGGTCGCGGCGATTGCATTGGTAATCGGCAACCCCTACCTCGAAGCCGTTGCGCTGCTGACCGCCACCTATGCCTTCATTTCGTTGGGCATGTACCTGCCGTTCATCATGGGTGGCGCCCTCTCCATGGCCTACAACTCCTACCTCGGCGTGGGCGCTTATGCGATGGCACTGGTCGCTACCCGTACCGACTGGGACCTCGCCTGGTCGATACCTATCGGCGCAGTACTTGCGGCCGCGCTGGCAGTCGTACTGGGCATGGCTACGCGCCGGCTTTCGGGTTTCTATCTGGCTGCTGTCACGCTTTTGTTTGGTATCGCCTTCTCGACCTGGCTGGTTGACGCCGAGGCACTCACAGGCGGCTCGGCCGGCATCCAATCGTTGCGTTCGCCCAGCATTGGTGGGCAGCCCGTTAGCAACTCTGTGCTGGTGGCCGTCACAGTCCTCACGGTTTGGCTGGTCGGCTTGCTCCTGTCACGGTTGCGCAGTTCGCCCTTTGGCATTGTGGTCCGCACGCAGCGCCGTGCGGCCATCGCTGTCGAATCCGCAGGCGTGCATGTCAGCACGCTTTCGCTGGTCACGCTGGCTCTGGGCGCGATGGTTGCGGCGCTCGGCGGTAGCATGTTCGCTGTCGTTAATCATGCGGTGTTGCCCGAGTCTTTCGTGGTCGATCTCGTCTTCCTGACCATGTTCATGCCGCTGCTGGGTGGTCAGGATCGGCCCTGGGGCGCCATTTTGGGCGCGGTATTGGTAGTGACCTTCACTTTCCAGCTTACATTCTTCAAAAGCACCGGCTCGTTATTTTTTTCGCTGGCGGTACTGCTAGTTCTAGTGGCTGCGCCGCGTGGCATTCTGGGCTACGCATTGTTAGGCTGGGAGCGGCTTCGGGGTCGTAACGGCAGCAATGGCGGTAGTGGGGTGCAGCGCTAATGTCTGACCCTATCCTGCACTGTCGCGAGGTCTCCAAGACCTATGGTGCAGTGCGCGCTGTGGACTCTGTCTCGCTAACGGTTCATGCTGGTGAGGTACTGGGGTTGGTAGGGCCCAATGGCGCGGGAAAGACTACTCTTGTGGATCTCATCGGTGGCGAGCAGCGCCCCGACACCGGAACCATTCACGCAGTCGGTCGACCGCTCACTGGTCCGCCCTCGCGCCGTGCGCGCTTCAACGGTATGGCGCGCACCTTCCAGCACCCACAGGTGGCGCTTGACATGACCGTACGTGAGAACATGATCGTGGGCTTGGCAGCGCGCTCCATGGGCTCGCTTGGGGGCATGCTGCGCCAACTTTTGCGCGGCATGGTCAGTGCCAGCGACCCCGGGCTTAACCTTGAGGTCGATCGCGTTGCGGCTGCGCTGGGCTTGGAGGCAATTGACCGCTACTGCATGGAACTCACGCTGGGCGAACTTCGCCTTCTTGAGGTTGGGCGCGCGCTCCTCATGAAACCCGCGCTGATGCTGCTGGATGAGCCCTTTGCCGGCAGCGATGCGCGCGGCGTCAGCGGCATCAGGTCGGCGATAGCCGAGATCCTCAAGAGCGGCTGCGGCGTGATCCTGGTCGACCACAATGTCGATATTGTGGCTTCGCTGGCGCACCGTATAGTGCTGCTTAACCTCGGCGCCAAGGTCTTCGACGGCAGCCCACGTGACTGCCTTGCCAGCCCCGAGATGCAGGCTGTCTACTTCGGCTCTGGCGATGGGCCTGCGGTAGGAGCTACATGACCAAAGTAAAGCTGAACCAGGACAATCGGCCAAGTACCCCGACGGGCCTGCAGGTTCGGGGGCTGACTGTTCGTTACGACAAGGCGCTAGCGCTCGACCGTGTTGACTTCGACGCCAGTCCCGGAGCCATCACTTTGCTGGTCGGTCCCAATGGCGCGGGCAAGAGCAGTTGCCTTAACGCCATTTATGGCGGCGTTGCATCCAGCGGGCAGGTGCTGCTCGATGGCGAGGACCTAGGCCGCATGAGCGCGATGCAGCGCGCGCGCCACGGTGTGGCGCTGGTCCCGCAGGGGCGACAGCTCTTCATGCGTATGTCAGTCCGCGAAAACCTAGAGGTCATGGCCCAGTTACTGGGTGCTGGCGTGGCAGACATCGACGCCGGACTTGACCGATTCCCGATTTTGCGCGAGCGCGCGCAGCAACTGGCTGGTGTGCTCAGCGGTGGTGAACAGCAGATGCTTGCGGTGAGCCGCGCACTCATGGGCAGGCCGCGCGTGCTGCTACTCGACGAGATGGTGACCGGTCTTGCTCCACTGGTCGTACGCCAGCTCGTCGATACCGCAGTACGGCTAGCAAGCGAGGGTGTCACGGTGGTGATTGCCGAGCCCGCGATCGGCGCAGTGCGCGAGCGCGTGCAGCAGGGCTTCGTGATGCTGCGCGGGGTCATCGTTGGGCGCGCCGTGGGGGGCGCGGCCCTGGATGTCGAGTATCAGCGTCGCATGGGCGTTGCGGCTTAGACCTTCGACGGAGCCTGTCTTGTCTAGCCTTGCCCGGCTAGACGGCGCCACTGTGACTCGATGTCAGCAACGAGGGTGGCATCCAACGACGACTTGACAGCATCCAGCATGGGCAATTGGAGGCGGTGCTCATGAGCTAGCGCCTGAGCAAGCGCCAGGTCCTTGCGACAGACTTCTAGCAGCGCCTGCAGGCTCTTCGGGCTGGCGCTGTTTAGCCGGTAGAGCTCGCGGTGTGCTTTCGGGTCGCGTGTTCCGAGGTTGCGGCCCGAGCTCTGCTCCATCACGCCGGCCACCCATTCCGGGTCCAGTCCGAGCTCTTGTGCCAGCCGCGAGGCCTCAGTCATGAGAAACATGTTGGCAACGCCCATGATGTTGTTGACGATTTTCACGGCGGCGCCACTGCCTGTCGGACCGCAATGCACGATACGGTTACTGAGCAATGCCAGCACCGGCTGCGCGGTGTCGAGGTCTTCCCGCGCCCCGCCTGCCATGATAGTCAGGGTGCCCTGAGCCGCCGATACTTGGCCTCCACTGACTGGCGCGTCGAGCACGCGCACGCCCACTGCTGCGCCGGCCGCGGAGACATCGCGCACGGTGGCTGGAAGCACTGAGCTCATCAGTAGCAACAAAGGTGCATGCGCGCGATCGACGTGATGCAGCAGGCCGTCAGAACCGAAAACGACCGAACGCACTTGGTCGTCGGTGGCCACCATGACGATTACAAGCGCCGCAGTGGTGCAGTCGGCGACGCGCTGTGTGGTGTGGACGCCAAGCGACTGCAGAGACCTGAGCGCGTCGGCGCGCAGGTCGCAGACGGTCAATGCGACGCCGCTTCGTGCCAGTCGCGCTGCCATCGGGCCACCAATGCCGCCGGCACCAATGAAGGCAACCGTTGGTAGAGCTGCGGTTATGGATGATTGCATGCTGAGCTCCTTCATTTTTTATTCCGGATTGCTGCCGGTATCCGAGGAAGCCATAGCGCTCGGCGTGGGGCATCGTCCATTGGGACGATACAGGCCGCGGCATACCCGCCTACGATGCAACCTGAAAAAGGGGACACGCATGAAGGTACTCGTCGTCGGCGGAACCGGCATGATTGGCAGCAACCTTGCTCACTGGCTTTCGGCACAAGGCGCGGTCGTCACCCTTGGAGCGCGCCAGTCACCTGCGTCAGGCACAGCGATGGCACGCCACCCGATACTGCTTGGCGACTACACGCAAGGCGGATTTACCGAGCGCGAGTTGGCGCGCTTTGATGCGATCGTGTTTAGCGCAGGCAATGACATTCGCCACATCGGTGCAGACGACGACGCTACAACATTCTGGCGTGCCACTCAGACCGAGGGGGTGCCGGCCTTTGTGGCGCGGGCGCGTCAGGCTGGAGTTCAGCGCCTGGTGCAGGTCGGCAGTTACTACCATCAGGTTATTCCCGAACTAATCGACAGCAATGCCTATGTGCGCGCGCGCGCCGAAGCAGACCGGAAATCCCGCGCGCTGGCAGTCCCCGGATTTAATGTGTGTACGCTCAATCCGCCCTCGATCGTCGGAGTGCCGCCTGGCATCGCCACGCGTCGCTATGAGAAACTAGTAGCCTATGCTCGCGGCCAGCTAAATATTCCATACTATGCCCCATTGGGTGGCACCAACTATATGTCGGTGCGCTCGCTGTGTGAGGCCGTCTGGGGAGCACTGCAACGGGCGGCGAGCGCCAAGGCCTACTTGGTGGGTGACGAGAACCTTAGCTTTCGGGATTTCTTTCAGCTGTTTTTCGACGCCGTAGGGAACCCGCATCAGCTTGAGGCACGCGACGAGGATCATCCCCTGCAGCCGGTGGCCTTTGTCGTGCCGGGCCGCAACAGTGTGCTCGCCTACGAGCCGGACGCTGGCGAGCTTGACTTGCTGGCCTATCGACGCCACGACGTACGAAACGCAGTGGAGGCGGTGCTGCGGGTCTACTAGCCTGCATACGCAACGCTGTTAGATGACGGCGGCGCGCGCCGTGGGTCCCGACCCTTCAAAGACTATGACACAAGGAGAACTAATGTCCGAAGTGATTTTCCCAGCCGGTGCCGCGCTGGTTATCGGGGGCAGCGGCGGGATTGGCTCAAGCATCTGCCGCGAGTTTGCCCGCGCCGGCAGCGGTGTCGCCCTGACCTACTTGTCGCGTGCCCAAGAGGCCGGCCAGATCGCCGGTGAAGTTCGTGCACTCGGCCGGTCGGCCAGTGTGCACCAGCTCGATGCCGGGGATGTCAGTGCCCTGCAGGCCGTGGTCGCTGCTGCTGCTAAAACCCACGGCAGGATCCACACGCTGGTCTTTAGTGCCGCCGCAGTGACTGAACAGGTCTATGTCTCGGGGATCTCGCCTGGGCAATGGCAGCGGGCCCTGAACGAAGAGGTTTCTGGCTTCTTCCATGCCGTGCAGGCGATGGTACCGCGCTTTCGTGAATGGGGTGGCGGCTCGTTTGTGCATATCGGCTCGGCTGGCGAGGTGGTTTGGCCGGCCCGCGATGGCCTGTCGGTCATTCCTAAGGCCGCCAACGAAGCCGTGGTTCGCGGTGTCGCCCGCGAGGAGGGGCGCTACAACATCCGCGCCAATTCAGTGCTGGTGGGTGTCATTGACGCCGGCATGCACCTGGAGTTGAAGCGGCGCGGCGTGCTGGATGAGCAATGGACGAAGAATACCCTGAACGCCGTGCCTCTGAGGCGCATCGGCAAGGCTGTCGACATTGCGCACGCGGCAGTGTTTCTGGCCTCGGATCGGGCAAACTACGTGACCGGGCAGCAGATCGCAGTTGCTGGCGGGTTTGGCGTGTGAGGGCCCTGGCAGCGGCTTACAAAACAGCGGGAGAACCTGTGATATGACGGACATCAAAGAATTTTCGGGCAAGGTGGTGCTCGTCACTGGGGGCGGCAGAGGCGTCGGACGCGGCATTGCGGAATGTTTTTTGGACGCGGGCGCAACTGTTGTCATTTGCGGGCGCACCACGCCTGAGATATTGCCCGAGGTGGCAGGCAAGCGCGCGGTATTCCAAATCTGTGATGTAGGTGACCACGAGGCCACGGCTGCGCTGGTCGCCCGAGTCGTCGCGGACCATGGTCGTCTGGATGTACTGGTCAACAATGCCGGTGGCTCCCCATTTGTGTATGCAGCCAGCGGCTCGCCCCGGTTTCACCAGTCTATCCTGCGCTTGAATCTGGTCGCGCCATATATCCTGGCAATCCAGGCCAATGCCGTGATGCAGCAGCAGGAGCAAGGGGGCGTGATCGAGTTCATAGGAAGCATTGCTGCCACCCGTCCCCAACCCGGTACCGCGACCTATGGCGCAGCCAAGGCCGCCGTGCTGAGCCTGACCACCTCACTTGCGATCGAATGGGCGCCCAAGGTGCGGGTGGTGTCGGTCAGTCCGGGGCTGGTGGAAACTGAGCAATCAGCGTTGCATTATGGTGACGCTGCAAGCATTGCCGCGGTGGGGCGGATCATCCCCTTGCAGCGGTTAGCAAAACCCCGTGATATCGGCGACAGTTGTGTATTCTTGGCCAGTTCGCGCGCCTGTCATGTCAGCGGCAGCGACCTATTGGTGCATGGCGGCGGTGAACGACCCCGATTCCTGGACGAGTCCAAGGTGAATAAGACATGATCAGGGTTTAGCCCAAGTACTCGGCCCGGCTAGCGGGCGCACAATGGTATGTACCTCAGGACATGCTGGATTTGTCGGTCAGGGACATAGCACGCTTTGCTTCCTGACCGAGCATGGCGACCAATGGAGAAATTAAATGGCCAAAGGCAATCTCGACGGTAGTCCGGCGCCCCGATCACCTCGGCTGAGGCTGGTCGGTGCTGCCCCGGCAGCCGAGGTCGTACCAAGTGCGCCCCAGTCCTTTAACCTGTCCGTGGACGCATTCAGCGAGCTGGTCCATCTGGTCTACTCGGGGGCGACCGAATCGGTCCCCTGGGAAGGTTTTCTCACGAGGATGGGCCGGCTTCTGGATGCCAACTGGGTCACCCTTTTGCTGCGTCCGCCTGCCCCCGACCGTCATGGGCTAGTCCTGGCCTGGAAGGATGGCTATCCAGTGCGAATGGCCACCAATTACAACCTGTATGCCTACGCCATGGATCCATTCGTCCAGTTGCCACTGGAACAGGTTCTGAGCATGGACGAGGTCATCGACAACTCCGAACTCCGGCGCAGTGAGTTCTATAAACAAATCCTAGAGCCCGAGAACATCGGGCAGATGCTGGGCTTCGATTTTCGCGCAACTATTCCCAGCCAGACTGGCCACCCTGGCAGCATGGGAATGGTGTGCCATTTCCGGGCCTGTCGACCGGGTGATGTCCCCCGCTTTTCAGATTCGCATCGCAAGCTGCTGAAGATGTTCATTCCGCACCTGAGACAGGCAGTGCATTTGCATTCCCAGATTGACGTGATGGTGACCGAGCGCGAACTCTATGCAGGGGCCGTGGACCGCCTGCATATCGGTATGGTGATACTCGACGAAACCGGTGTGATCATCAAGACTACTATCAGCGCACAGTCAGTCCTGAAGGAAGCGGACGGAATCAGCCTTGTCAACGGCGCGATCAAGCTCGCCTACGAGCAGGAAAACCGCAAGCTGCAGCGTCTCGTGCAGGAAGCTCTGGCCAAGGCTAAGAAGCACAAGCCGTCGATTGCTGAGGCCCTGGCCGTTACGCGACCCTCCGGGCGTTCTCGGCTTGGCCTGGTGGTACGCGCGATCCCGCACAACACGTGGTCCGAGGGCAAATGTCGCCCGACGGTGGCAGTAATGATTCGGGATCCGGAACGCAAGGCGGAAGCGTCCCACGAAGTTTTGCGCAACCTTTACGAGTTCACACCCTCAGAGGCGGCGCTCGCTCTCAGGCTGGCTAATGGCCTGACACTGGAAGAAGCCTCAGCGGCGCTGGATATCCGCAAGAACACGGCCCGCGCCCATTTACGCTCCATCTTTTCCAAGACTGGCGTGACCCGCCAGACCATGCTGGTCCGTTTGATCTTGGGCAGCTTGTCAATCGGCTGAGCCGCCACAGGCGGCTTCAAGCGGCCACATATTCTGGTGCAGCAGGTCGCGCGCGCGCGCATCTCCATTCAGCAGTGCCGTGCTGCGTTTGCGCATCACCCAGCCCTTGGGGCTGCGCACGAGTTCCCACCGGTGCACACTGAGCCGCAGGCAAACGAAATCATTGCCTTTGTGGGCGAACAATTGGGTGTAGTGGGTGGCTACAGCATGATCTCCGTTGATGATGACATGAGGTAGTGATGCGATGTGCGCGGACCCGCCTTTGACCACACCCTGGTGAAACGGCGAATCGAATAGCGCCTTGATGGCCGGCCAGCCGCGTGCTATGCCGATATCCGCCAGTTCGTAAATACTGTCTTCATCGCAATGCTTCTCCAGATCCTCCATGTGGCAGCTGTCGGCGGCAGGTCCGTAGGAGCTGATGACCTGGTAAATCGCCAACTGGTCTTCGACCTTTTGCAGGCGATCTTTCAGTGAAGGCGGTTTAGTGCGCCGTGGCGATCCTTTGGGCATCAAAAGTCTGTGTGGTGTATGTATGTCGTCAGGCTGACGCCAGGCGCGCTTGGGCGAGTAGCAGCAGTTCACGCTTAATTACCTTGTTCGAACTGTTGAGAGGAAAACTATCAAACGTTAACAGGTGACGCGGCACTTTGTAATTGGACATGCGCTCGCGAGCCCACTGGGCCAATTCGTCCAGGCCCAGACTAAAGCCATGGCGCAGTATCACGCAGGCGCAACCGGCTTCGCCCATGCGTTCGTCCGGCACGCCGACCACTGCCACCTGCGCGATGGCGGGATGGTCTGACAGCATGCGCTCGACTTCCGCCGGATAGCAGTTGAATCCCCCGACGATGTACATGTCCTTGATGCGATCGGTGATGCGCAGATAACCACGCTCGTCGAGTACACCCACGTCGCCGGTATGCAGCCATCCGCCGGTGTCAATGGCTGCGCGTGTCGCGACTTCATCCTCAAAATAGCCGGACATGACGTGGTAACCGCGCAGCAAGACCTCACCGGGCTGACCCAGCGGGACGTCCATCCCCTGGAGATCCACGCAGCGTATTTCGGTTCCTGGCAGTGCATGGCCGCAGGTCCTTGCGACGGTTTCGACGCTATCGGTCGGTTCGCACACTGTAGCGCAACCGCCGCATTCGGTCAGGCCGTAGGCAGTGGTGACGTTGGCGACTTTGAGTTCTTCTCGAATCCGGGTGATCAGCGCGGGTGGAACCATGGAGCCACCTGTCACCGTAGAGCGCCATGACGACAGGTCGTAGTCAGCCAGCCGGGGATGGGCCAGCATACTAAGACACAGGGTGGTGGTACCGGGTAGGAAGTTGATACGGTCTTTTTGGATACGCTCCAGAACGCTTTGCGCATCGAAGGTCTGTTCGGGGTAGACCGTGGCGCCGCGTATGAAGGCCGCAACCCAGCCGGCCTTATAGCCAAAGGTATGAAAAAATGGGTTGATGATCAAGTAACGGTCGCCCTGCCTTAAATCCACCACCTTGGACCAGTCGTCAAACGCCCGGATGGTGGGGCCGTGTGCATACATAACTCCCTTCGGCCGGCCGGTGGTGCCGGAAGTGAACATCAGGTCGGCAGCGCTGTGCTGACCGAGCTCGGCTTCACGCTCATGGACTCGACCAGGGTCGATGGCTTCCCCTCGGGCCAGGAAATCGTCCCAGTGCAGGTCACCCGGCTTTGCCTGTTCTCTGCTCCAGCCCCTGCTCAGCACAACCGTATGCCTGAGGGTGACGGGCGTCTCACGTCCCAGCAGGCTGGGGGTGTACTGGCCCAGGAAGTTTCCGATGGTGATCAGGACACCAGCGCGACTGCGCTGCAGGATGTCAATGACCTCGGGGCCCTTCATGCGCGTGCTGAGCGGCAGGAGCACGGCACCGCTCGCGTGGATACCACAGGCGGCAATGATCCATTCGTACATATTGGGCGCCCATAGCGCAACGCGGTCTCCAGCCCGGACACCCAGCCCGATCAGGGACCTCGCTACCGACTGGCTCTGCATGAGCAGATCGGCATAACTCACTACTGCATCCTCATCCACTATCGCGGGTTGGCTGCCCGAGCGCGCTGCCGCATAACGGATTAGGGCTGGCAATGTGCCAGGCAAGGGGCCGTTGGCGCGTGGGACCAACGGATCATGGAGCACGCTGGTCTTTGGCGTATCTAGAGTGGCTGAGTTTTGCATGCGGGTTTTCTCCGTCACTGGCCGTTGAACCGGGGCTTGCGCTTGTCAATGAAGGACTGCATACCTTCCTTCTGATCATGCGTCGCGAACAGCAGCTGACTGGCCTTGCGCTCCAGCATCAAGCCGGTGTCCAGCGAGGCGTCCATCCCGGCCAGAACCACCTCCTTGATTTGTAGTGTCGCGAGCGTTGGCATGGAAGCGATGTGGCTTGCAAGCTGCAAGGCCTCCGGTACCACCCGGTCGTCAGGGAAGACTTGGCTCACGAGTCCCATCACCGACGCTTCCTGCGCTGATATCGGCCGCCCGCTGAGCAGCATTCGCATGGCGTTGAACTTACCCACAGCCCGCACCAGGCGCTGAGTGCCGCCGATGCCAGGCATGATACCGATGCGGATCTCCGGTTGTGCGAAGCTGGCGCTTTCGCCGGCCAGGATGATGTCGCAGTGCATAGCGAGCTCGGCCCCACCGCCGTACGCGAATCCGCAGACTGCGGCAATGATGGGCTTGGGGCAGCGTTGGATCGGTTCCCATAACCGCTCGGTGTGCCTGCGCAGGATATCTACCGGCTGGCAGTCCACCATGCCGCGGATATCGCCGCCAGCCGAGAAGACCCGTTCGCCGCCAGTGATGACGATACAGCGTACCGACGGATCTACCGCAAGTTCTCTAAATGCTTGCGACAGCGCGGTTTGCATCGACACGCTTAGCGCGTTGGCGTCTTGCGGCCTGTTCAGCGTGACGACGGCGACGCCGTGATCCGTTGTGCGCACTAGTAATTCGGTACCCGCCGTTTCCGTGTCGGTGGAATTGACGGCTCCAGGCGGTTGTGGGTCGAACTGCATCATCGGGGCATGCCCAATGCCCGCTCGGCGATCAGGTTGAGCTGGATTTCGTTGCTGCCGGCGTAAATGGTGTCGGAGCGACTGCTGAGCCACAAACGCTGCAGGGACGACCGCAAGGGATCGTCATGTTCGGTCGCTGCTTCGGGGCCGAGGACATCCATAGCCAGTTCCCCGAGCGCGCGCCGCCAGTTGGACCAGGCGTATTTGGAGACGCTGGACCCACGTTCGGCAGCGCCGCCACCCGACACCCGCAATGCATGGCTACGTAGTGTTTGCAGCCCCAAGGCGGCCTGGGCGATCCGTTGCCGCAGCAGTGGATTCTGCGCTGCTGCATTCATCTTGGCCACGGTGATGACGGCATCGAGCTCGCGCCTGAACGCCGCCTGCTGCCCGAGTGTCGAGGCGCCGCGCTCGCTGCCGAGAAGATCCATGGCGACGGACCACCCCTGTCCCGGCGGGCCCAGGTGAAGTGCTCCCTCCGTCCTGGCGCCATCGAAGAATACCTCGTTGAACTCGGTCCCACCGGTGATCTCCCGAATCGGGCGGATGGTTATTCCAGACTGCCGCAATGGCACCATGAGAAATACCATGCCCTGATGGCGGGACTTCCCTGGAGCCGCTGGCTCGCAGCGGGCGAGCAGAAAGATCCAGTCGGATTCTTGGGCCCAGGAGGTCCAGACCTTTTGACCCTGAATGACCCATTCGCCGCTTTCTGGGTCCAGGTCTGCCCGCGTACTGATGGCTGCCAGGTCCGAGCCGGCGCCAGGCTCGGAATATCCCTGGGCCCAGTAGGTAGATCCGCCGAGGATGCCCGGCAGAAAGCGTCGCTGCTGTTCGGCTGTTCCGTGCACCATCAGGGTCGGCGCCATCAGTGTTTCGCCAATGTGGCCGAGCCGGCCGGGGCCGCCGCAACACACGTACTCTTCGTTAAAGATGATCTGCTGGGCCATCGGCAACCCGCGCCCGCCGTGCGCGAGCGGCCAGCCTAGACCGATCCAGCCGCCACTGGCCAGTCGCTGCTCCCAGCGCTTGGCCAATGCTGCATCGTAACCCGGCGCCCCCATGCCTGCACTGTTGCGCAGAGGTTCGAATTCTGCGCACAGGTTGCCTTGCATCCATGTCCTGACTTCTTGCCGAAAGGCGGTTTCGTCAGAGGTCTCCAGGAGATTCATGCGGGTGCCTCCGAGGTGTCGAGCAATTGGCGCGCAACCTGTTCACGCCACCAGCTCAGCGGGCCGAGCCGGTGGCTGCTGGCCTGTGCCCGGCGGAAATAGAGATGCGGATCGTACTCCCAGGTAAAACCCACGCCCCCGTGCAGCTGGATCGACTCCCGGGTACACAATAGGGCGGCGTCTGTGGACTCGCCGAGGGCATGAGCCGCATGGAACAGCAACGTCGGAGGGTCTGGTTCCGTGTGAGCGATGCAGGCGGCGCCGTACACGGCAGAACGTGCGGTTTCCAGAGCCACCAGCATCTGTGCACAGCGGTGTTTCAGAGCCTGGAACCTGGCCACCGGCTGGCCGAATTGCACCCGCTGCGCGGTGTAGGCTAAGGTGAGATCTAATGCCTGCTGCGCCACGCCGATCTGCTCTGCTGCCAGGGCAATTGCCGCCAAGCAGCGCGTGCGTTCGAGCAGTGCAATCAGGGGGGCGCCACGGGATAAGCAAGCAGATGGTGGCAAGTTGACCGAGTGCGCCCGTACATCGGCCATTCGCCTTGTGCCGTCGATGACCGACAAGGGGATACGCTCCAGCCCGGGCGTATCGCCGGGTACTACCCAGATGCCAAGCGCACCTTCGTCGTCCTGGGCTGGGAGCAGCAGTGTGTGGGCGAACTGCGCTGACCCCACCCTCGGCCAGCAGCCACTCAGCTCCAGGCGGGGGCCGTTGCGGGCCACACGTGCCGGTACGTTGGTCTGGGCCGCAGGAAGTGCCAGCGCCAGGATTTCCGTGCCACGCGCCAAACCGCCAAGGCGTGCCCGAGCGCATGGCGATGGCGGCAGCGCCTGCATCAGGCTGCCCGCCAAGGCCACGCTGTCGAAGTAGGGCACACAGGCCAGGCGACGCCCCAACTGTTCCTGCAGCAAAACCAGCTCGACCCACCCTGCGCCAAGGCCGCCCAGATGTTCAGGCAGGAGGATGCCGCACCACCCGAGGTCTGCCAGTCCTGTCCATAGGGAGCGGTCGAATCCGTCGCCGTGTTCGCTGGTGTCACGCACCAAGGACGATCGGCTCGCATCCTCCAGAAAGGATGTCGCGCTGTCGACGATCAGTCGCTGTTCTTCGGTGAGGCTCAGGTGCATGGCGCTCTAGGCTTCAGGCTCAGGTCCCGTAGACCTTCTGCGGTGACCCGCCCTGGGCGATCAAACTGGTCACTATATCGCTCAGCTCGCCCGGTTCCCACCGGGCCCCTTTGTCAATGATCGGCCCGGTGTGCCAGCCCTCGGCAATCGACAACTCCCCTCCGCGGGCCTCAAAGCAGCGTCCGGTCACATGGGCCGAAAGTGGGCTGCCGAGCCAGACCACGATAGAGGCAACATTCAGCGGATGCCAAGCGTCGAACCCGTTATCGGGTTTACGCACCATGTCGGGCATCGCGCCTTCGGTCATCGCTGTGCGGGCTGCCGGCGCAAGGCAGTTCACGGTGATGCCATAACGCGCCAGTTCGGCCGCTTGCACCAGAGTCAGAGCGGCAATTCCAGCCTTGGCGGCGGCATAGTTGCTTTGGCCGACCGAGCCCTGCAGTCCGGCGCCAGAGCTGGTGTTGATGATGCGAGCATCGACATGCCGCCCTGCTTTCTTCTGGTCGCGCCAACGTCGCCCCAGCACGTTGGCCAGGCAGTAGTGGCCGCGCAAATGGACGCGCATGACCGTGTCCCAATCCTCATCTGTCATGGACAGGAACATGCGATCGCGCAGCACGCCGGCGTTATTGACCAGCACATGGACTTCGCCGAATGCCGCGACGGCGGCGTCCACGATGGTCGTGGCGCCGGCCAGGCTGGTGATGTCGTCCTGGTTGGCCAGTGCGCGACCGCCGGCGGCTGAGATTTCCTTTGCGACGGCTTGAGCGGCTTCCATGCGGATGTCGTTCACTAAGACGTTTGCACCTTCAGCTGCAAACGCCAATGCGTAGGCCCGGCCGAGGCCCGCTCCGGCGCCGGTAATCAGAATCGTACGTTGATCGCATATGCCCATGCTGTCACAGCCTTTCGATGATGGTGACGTTGGCCTGGCCGCCACCCTCGCACATGGTTTGCAACCCATAGCGCCCGCCGGTGCGTTCCAGTTCATGCAATAGAGTTGTCATTAGTTTGGCACCTGTGGCCCCGAGTGGATGACCGAGGGCGATCGCGCCCCCGTTGACGTTGGTCCGTTCATGCGGATATCCAGTCTCCTTCATCCAGGCCATGGCCACCGACGCGAAGGCTTCGTTAATTTCGACAAGGTCGATATCCTCGATTTTCATGCCCGCTTTCTTCAGCGCATAGGCCGTGGCGGATATCGGAGCGGTCAGGTGCCAGATCGGATCGTCGGCACGCACGCTCAGGTGGTGGATGCGGGCGCGGGGCGCGAGACGGTAGCGTTGGAGTGCTGCCTCCGAGACCACCAGAACGGCGGCTGCGGCATCGCAGGTGGAACTGGAAACGGCAGCAGTGATCTTGGGGTAGCTTGGATCGACGGGCTGCAGGGTCGCCATCTTTTCCAGCGTACTGGCGCGTGCAGTCTCGTCCATCCTGAAGTCGCCGAAAGGAGCGATTTCCCGGTCGAAGCGGCCCTCGCGGACCGCCAGCAGCGCGCGGTCATGGCTTTCCTTGGCAAACTGCTCGAGATCCTCGCGCTGCAGCCCCCAATGGTCTGCGATGCGCTGGGCCGAATAGAACTGATTAACCGGTGCATCGCCGAAACGGGACTGCCAGCCAAGGCTTTGCGCGAAGGGGGTGGTGAAACCCAGGGGGCGACCGGCCAGCATTGCTGAGCCGATGGGTATCGAACTCATGGTCTGGACTCCGCCGGCGAGCAGTACGTCCTGTGTGCCGCTCATGACCGCCTGCGCAGCGAAATGGATTGCCTGCTGGGACGACCCGCACTGCCTGTCCACAGTTGTTCCGGGAACCGCCAGCGGCAGACCTGCTGCCAGCCATGAGGTACGTGCAATGTTGCCGGCTAGGGCACCGATGGTGTCCACGCAGCCAAAGATGATGTCGTCGTAGTCCTCCGCCGGTATCGCGTTGCGTTCGACGATGGACTTGATCACATGCGCGCCGAGGTCGGCGCCATGAACGTTCGCCAGTGAACCATTACGCTTGCCCGTGGGTGAACGCAGGGCGTCCACGATATACGCCTGAGGTTTGATCGTCATGGTGTATGGGTGAATGTGGCTCCGGCGCCGATCGCCAGTGGCCCAGGTGCCTTGTCTTGTTGCGGCAGCAGGATTGAATCGGTCAGCCGGGAGAGATGAAATGCGCGGTCGCCCCAGGCTGCGTTGAGCGCCCAGGCGCGTTTCATGAACATCTGCAGATCGACCTCCCAGGTATAGCCCATCGCCCCGTGCACCTGAATACCCTTGCGGGCGGCGGCCCAGGCCGCCTCGGCGCACACCAGTTTGGCGTGGGAGACCAACGCACTGGCGCGCGGCTCTCGAAGCGCCAGTGCGCAGGCCGCACGGTAGAGCACCGGCTTGGCAAATTCGATCCTGGTGACCACGTCGGCGAGGTGGTGCTTGACTGCCTGGAACGATCCTATGGGTTTGCCGAATTGCTTGCGCTGCGCAGCGTAGTCGACTGAGAGGTCGAGCATGCGCTGCGCCAAACCGATGAGCTGGCCGCTGGTGGACAGGGCGCCCCGCTCCAGCAGGTCATCCCATTGCGCCTGAGCGCCTGCGCCGTCAAACAGGCGTGTGGCAGGGGTTGGATTCCAGGCCACGCTTGCGAGTCGGCGCGAGACGTCGATGCTTCGGTGGGGTGTCACAACCACGGCGTCGAGGGGAATGGCATGCAGTACGCAGTCGGTGGCTGCAGGGTCGAACATCAGCAGCAGGTCGGCCACATGCGCGTCGGCGACCAGCGGATTCAGGGGGTGGCCAATGGCGACGTGGCAAGTTCCCTCTAGGATGTGCCGGAGCCAGGTTCTGCGAACCGGATGATCTTCGGCAAGGCCTGACAACACGGCAGCCGCCAGATAGGCGGTGTCAGGCACGGTGCCAGGTATGGCGTAATAGCCAAGCTCCTGGGTCATCAGGGACCAGTCAACATCACCCAGGCCCAAGCCGCCCTCGCACTCTGAAATAGAAAGGCCCATCAGGCCATGCTCGGCAATGCGGCGGAAAAGCACCGTCGAGCGGCCCACCTCGGACGCCCAGATGTCACGCAGCAATTCTGGCGAGGCTTCTGTCATCAGGAATCGGCGGACCGAGTCACGGAAAGCTAACTGGTCTTCAGAGAACGAAAAGTCCATACAGCGTCTTTCAGGACTTAGGCAAGCCCAGCATGCGTTCGGCGATGATGTTGCGCTGGATCTCGTTGCTGCCGGCGTAAATAGGGCCCGCCTGGGCAAACAGGAAACCTTCGAGCCAATCGGCCACTTCGGGGTCATCGATCAGTTCGGCTCGCGGTCCGAGGATACGCATGGCTGTTTCGTGCACATGCAGATCGAGCTCCGACCAGAAGATCTTGTTGGTGCTGGACTCGGCGCCGATGCGGGCGCCTTTGTGCATCCGGCTCACGGCGTGGTAGCAGGACAGGGTGTAGGCTTCGGCGCCCATCCAGGCATGCAGCACCGCCTCGCGGATCGAGGGGTCGCGATCGGCGCTGGCCTGGTGGCGGCGGTAGAGCGCGATTAACTTCTGGGCACTGCGCTGGTAACGGGCGGGTGACCGCAACAGGAGTCCACGCTCGAAACCGGCTGTAGCCATGGCCACGGACCATCCTTGGCCCTCAGCGCCGATACAGTTCTCGACCGGGACCCTGACCTCGTCAAAGAAGATCTCCGCAAACCCTTGCTTGTTGTTCAAGGCGCGAATCGGACGGATCGTAATCCCCGGGGCATCCAGCGGCACCAGTAGATAGGTCAGCCCGTGGTGGCGGCTAGAGGTCGGGTCGCTGCGAAAAAGGCCAAACAGCCAGTTGGCAAACTGGGCGCGTGTGGACCAGGTCTTCTGGCCGTTGAGTACGTAGTGGTCACCGTCGAGGATTGCCCGGCTAGTGATTGCAGCCATGTCTGAGCCCGCATTGGGCTCACTCCATCCCTGGGCCCACATATCATCGCAACGCGCCATTCGCGGAAGGAAACGCGCCTTTTGCACTTCGCTCGCATACTCCATCAGGGTGGGGGCCAGCAGGTAGATGCCGTTCTGATTGATGCGGTACGGTGCATCGATGGCCCAGTACTCTTCCTCGAAAATCAGCCATTCGATCAAGTCACAGCCGCGGCCACCCATGGCCTTGGGCCACATAACGCAGCTCCAGCCCCCTTGCGCCAGTGTGGCTTCCCATTGGCGGTGCTGCTCGAAGCCCTCCCGCGTGTCGTGGCTGGCAAAGGTCTCACCGGGAATGTTGCTTTGCAGCCACTCCCGTGCCTCCTGTCGGAACGTATTTTGCGCCGGCGTGTAGTTCAGGTTCATCGTTTTTGTGCCAGAACTAGAACTTGGCGTCGCGCTTGTCGACGAAAGCCTGGCGCGTCTCGTTCGAGTCTGGACTCATGTAGGCCTGCAGTGTGAATCCCTGCTCCCAGCGGTACTTGTCTTCCAGGTTGCCATCCTCGATGCCCGTCAGCGCTTCCTTGGCGATGCGGATCATGGCGGGGCTCTTTGCGGCGATCCTGGCGGCCACGTCAAGCGCCGTATCACGTAACTGCGCGCGCGGCACCACCCGCTCGATGGCCCCCAGACGCAATGCCTCGGCCGCCCCGATCATGTCGCCTGTGTAGAACAGGTATCTGGTTTTCTGGACGCCGAACATGCGCTGCATATGGGCCGCGCCACCCATTGCGCCGCGGTCAACTTCGGGCAGGCCGAAACTTGCGTCCTCGGCGGCAATCACGATATCGGCGGAGCCGCAAATTCCGATGCCGCCGCCGAGCACGAAACCATGGACGGCGACGATCACGGGGACCTTGTTCAGGTGCACCGCCTTGAAAGTGTCGTAGTTGCCAGCATTGACAGACACGATGAGCTTGGCGTCTGTGGCCAGTTCCTTGATGTCGACCCCAGCGCAAAAGCCGCGGTTCTCAGCGCGTATGACGATGACGCGCACCTCAGGGCGATCACCCAATGCCTTCAACTCGGCCGCGAGGGCATGCCAGCCAGCATTGTTCAGTGCATTGACCGGTGGGCGGTCCAGCACCACTTCCGCGACGCCGCTGTCGTGCACCGAGGTGTGGAACTGCTGATTCATGGGTGGCTTCCTTTAAATGAGGGCATTGAGTGAGGCGCGACGCTCGCACGCCTGGGCGACGATGCCATGGATGACTTCCTCGCAGGAGGTAAGGCTACCAATCAGGGCCGCAACCTGTCCGGCGGACATCACGCCTTCGGCCGGATAGCCATCCACCATTGAACGTTGTAGCAGCATCGGGGCATTGGCCGCCATCACTGTCTGTGCCAGGGTGGCGGGGTCTTCCCGCAGTGACTTCCATAGCACTGTGGCGGCGTGCTGCACGCTCATGCCAGTCTGGGCTTTCCACTGAAGCGCCAAGCGGATGGCGATGCGCAAGCGTCTGAAAGATGAAGCCTTTTCCAGCATGGCCAGGTACTCATTGGGGATCATGCGCTGCGGCATCCCGTCGACGAGGTAGGATACGCGAATCTGCTCGGCATCGTTGCTGGACAGGTAACGCGCTAGGGTGGCCTCAGGCACGCCGGAGTCGCTGGTCATCAGGAATCGGGTACCCATGGCGATGCCCTGCGCACCAAAAGCCAGTGCCGAAAGCAGGCCCCGACCGTCGTAGAAACCACCTGCCGCGACGACCGGTACCTTTACCGCATCAACCACTTGGGGCAGCAGCACGGTGGTCGGCACCGAGCCGGTGTGTCCCCCTCCTTCACCCCCCTGGATCGTGATGGCATTGGCGCCCAGTTCAACCGCTTTCTGCGCATGCTTCAGCGCACCTACCGTCGGCATGCAAACAATGCCCGCGTCCCTCAGCCGACCGACGGTCTTCTTGTCCGGGCCCCGCCCGTAACTGACCGCCCGCAGCTTGTACTTGGCCGCCAACGCCAACAGGTGTTGTGCGTTCGGTTGGAACATGTGGAAATTCAGGCCGAAGGGCTTGTCGTCCGTGAGTTGCTTGACCCGCAGGATCTCCGATTCGATCTGGTCGGCGGCAATGGTGGCACCGGCAAGGAAACCGAAGCCGCCTGCATTGACCGTAGCGGCCACCAGCGAGGACCCGGCGACCCAGCCCATCGCCGTTTGGATCACCGGGTACTTGCACCCCAGCAGGTCACACAGAGGGGTACGCAAAACGCCTGGATCGCTCATCCCGCGTTGTCCTTCTTGTTGGCCTGGGCCATCGACTTCGCGTCATACCCTCCGAGCGATCCCACGCCCATGACCTGGCTGTGCGCGTGTGCAAAATGGTGATAACCGAAGGCCAAGTCCATGGTACTTCGAAGGCCCTGCAGCTCTTCAACCCGGTTGATTACGGTCTTGGTAAGAGCCAAGCCGAGTCGAGGCTGACTCGCGATCTTGGCCGACATGGCGTAGACGGTAGATTCTAAGTCGGCCCGGGACACCACCCGGTTGACCATGCCCATCATGTAGGCCCGGTCAGCCCCCATGCGCTCGCCCAGGAAAAGGAACTCCTTTGCGACGCGCGGATTGAGCTCGTGCGCATGGGCGAAATACTCCACCCCTGGGATGCCCATGCGGACTACCGGATCCTGGAAAAAGGCGTCGTCGCTCGCGACGATCAGGTCGCACACCCAGGCCAGCATCAGACCGCCCGCAACGCAGGCGCCGTGCACCATGGCGATGGTGGGTTTGGGAATGTCCCGCCAGCGCCGGCACATCCCGAGGTAGACCTCCTGTTCCCTGGCATAAAGCATTTCTGCCCCGGGCTTATTGGTGTGGTCCCACCACAATTGTTTGCGCTCGAAAGGCTTGTTGATGTCGCGGCCGGGCGAGCCGATGTCGTGCCCAGCGCTGAAGTGCTTGCCGTTGCCGCACAGCACGATTACCTTGACGCTGTCGTCGTCCACGGCGCGCTTGAATGCGTCGTCCAGCGCATAGGTCATCTGGGAGTTCTGGACGTTGTGGAACGCCGGGCGGTTCATCGTGATGGTCGCAATGCCATCGGCCGCCTGATATAAGACCGGTGCATTGGTTTCGTAGGCCGACTTGTCTTCTCGCTGAGTGAAGTCTGCATCCGGGTCATTGTTTGTCATGCTCAAGCTCACATCGCGCTGGCGCGCAGGTTATGGGGATCGAGGCGTGCGATCAGCCTGAGTTGTTCGGCCGTTGGGTCGGTGGTTGTCGGAACATCGCCAGCCACATGCACAGCGAAGCCAGTGGCCTCCTGGACCTGCTCGACAGTGGTGCCTGGGTGCAGCGAGACGAGGCGCGCCTGGCGTTCGGGGCCGCCAAAATCCATCACGCACAGATTGGTGAAAATACTTCGGATGTCAATGTCGTCCAGGCTCCAACCGCGTTCAAGCCGCGCCGGGTTGTAGCCCGCCGATGAAACCATGTCAACCTCCTGGGCAACGAAAACCTTGGTGCTGTGGTTTGGAATGAAGAACGAGTTGGCATGGTTCATCGAGTTGCCTGGGAATCCGCGCACTCCCAGCATCATGGATCTCGGCCGGTTGTAGTCGCTGCCGATCATTGAGATGTTGGCCTGTCCAAAGCGGTCAAGCTGTGTGGGTCCCACCATGGCATGGCGATTGCCATTCCATAGGCAGTCGAAGATTCGGGCAAAGCCCATGTGGCTTTCACGCAGTACAGCGTAACCGCCACGCGGCCCCACGGGGACGGGTTCTTGCACCAGCCACGCTTCGGAGTCTGTCATCATCAGGTCGCGGTTGATGCTGGTCATGCAGAGCGATGCAGCCAAACGGGGAATGATACCTATCCCGGTAGCCAGTATCTCACCGTCGTACGCCCAGGCGCGGGCAGCAGCGCATATCAGGCGATCCGCTAAGGTAAATGCAGTCATGGTCCGATTCCTCAAAATACGGGCAAAGGCAGTTGGCGCACGGCGTCGATGCCACCGACGCGCTCGAGGTACTCCTGCTGGGTGCAATGGACATACTTTTCGGAATAACGCGCCCAACCTCCGGCCTCCTTAGCGCCGCTTGTGTAGTCCCCAAGGTGCTTGATATCAAAACCATAGAGGGGGGCACATGAGGTGGGGTGCGCCCCACCCGGCTGATGAACTACTCCGGTGGTTTCAGCGCGCTCCCAGTGCACGTAGCGCGCCTCATCACCTTGCGCGAAATAGGCGCTGTCCACCAGTTCGTCGCAACTGACGTAGGTCTTTTGGCTTGCGCGTGCGAACAGGTCGTCCATGAAAAGATCCGGCCCTTTGACCTGGCACACTCCGCGAACATCGGCGCGGTCGACATGCAGTAAAGCGACGTCTAGGGGGAGCGCTGGCATGGCTACCCAGTCCTTACCGTCGTAGGGCGAGCCGACAAGCTTGATCTGTGGGTTGACGCGGAGCACATCGGTGCCTAGGCCGATGCGAGTCGGTATAAAGGGCACGCGCATGCCGGCAGCCTTCAGGCCCAGCATGAACAGGCCTTCATCGAGCTCCATGACCTCAAGGACACCGCTTTGACGGGCTATGCGGAAGTAGGGCTCCAGGGGAATAAAATCAAGAGAAACAAAACCGAAGACCAGTTTTTTTACCTTGCCGGACGCACACAACATGCCGACATCCGCGCCACCGTAAGACACCACCGTCAGGTCGCGCACAGGGCTTCGCAGAAGTTCGCGGATCAGCGCCATGGGCTTGCGCCGGGGTCCCCAGCCGCCTATGCCCAGTGTCATTCCATCTTGGATGTTGGAGATGACATCACTGGGGTGCATTAGTTTATTTGCCATGGATACTCACTTTGAAAGCTGGGCCAGATTTTGGAATGGAGCGTGGTCCCCGTCATCGTCCGTTAAGACTAATCAGCCGGATTGCCAGGCAGCCCGCATTGCGGGCAAGCCGCGTGTCCGCTGCCCGACTCCTACGCATCCGGATAGTCGTTGTAGCCTGCCGGGCCGGGCGTATACAGACTGCGACGGTCGAACTTAGCCAGCGGCAGGCCGTCACGCAGGCGCCGTACCAAGTCCGGGTTGGCGATGAAGGACCGCGCGAAAGAAACGGCCTCGCCTTGTCCGGCGCTCAAGGCTGCCTCAGCAGAGAAGCCGTCAAATCCGTCATTGAGGATCAGCGGGCCCCGGAAGTGCCGCCGCGCGAGCCCAAACGCATCGATATCTGCGGTGGGTGCGCGCATGACATGCAGGTAGGCGAGCCCCAGTTGCGACGACTGTCGCATGAGCTCCGCGTGTGTGGCTGCCGAACCTTCATCCGTCGCGTCGTTGTAGGTATTTCCCGGGTTGATCCGCAAGCCTACTCGATCGGCGCCGATCGCCGACGCCATCGACTCCAGGCATTCCAAGGTAAAGCGCGCGCGGTTTGCGGCAGATCCACCGTACCTGTCAGTGCGCCGATTTGTGCCGGAATACAGGAACTGCATGCTCAGGTAACCGCTGGTGCCGTGCAGTTCGACGCCGTCAAAACCGGCATCTCTCGCATTGCAGGCCGCCTGGCGGTGCTGCTGGACCGCAGTGCGTACGTCGTCGGCCCGCATTTCGCGCGGCACATCATGGGGCTGCATACCGGCCGAGTCGGTCCAGATCTGCCCCCGTGCCTGAAGCACGGATGGTCCTATCGTCTCGACGCCGATGGGTTTGATGTGTCGGCTGCCGATACGACCTGCGTGCATCAGTTGGAGGACAATTAAACCGCCTTCGGAGTGGACAGCGTCGGTGACGCGACGCCAGCCTGCGATCTGGGCGCTGGTTTCGATACCCGGCTGCCGACAGTAGGCCTGACCCGTGACCGTGGGCCAACTACCTTCGGCGACGATCAGTCCCGCTGTAGCGCGCCGGGCATAGTGACGGGCCATCAGTTCATTCGGTGACCCATCCGGCTCGGCGCGGTTGCGCGTCATCGGGGCCATGACGATTCGGTTGGTGAGCTCCAGTGCGCCGAGCGCCAAGGACTTAAACAGGTGTGCGGCCACCCCAAGCCTTAGCGGGTCCGGATCCTGGGCGCAGGGGTGCCCCGACGCATCTCCCGCAAGAACTGCTCCAGCGGCGCAGCCGTCGCCACCTGGGGCAATTGGTCTTTGTCAGGCCTGTTAGCCCAGAATTCCTGCCAACTCGGAAACAGGTCGTGGAAGTTTCCGCAATAGTGTTCCCGTCCTGGCCAGCGCATCTTCATGTCGCCGATCGGCGGCCTGTTCAGGTCCGTGGCGTACCAGTAACACGGCAGGCGCCGGCGAAAGTACCACTGGTGATTGATACGCTCATAGTCGTCCCAGTAGAGCATCTGCATGATGACCCACTCGGTGCCGGACTCATGCTCGTTCTTGGAGTAGACCACGCCGCATGCATGGTCGGCATCGGCGAACTCGATGATGTGCTGCCCGACATGGTGTGAAGTCCCCGTGAACTGGTTCCGCATGGTCTCGTCCTGCCACGCCTTGAAGTGGGCCCGCCCAGACTGGTTCTTGCCCACCCGGATGTCCGCAGCGAATAGATTGCAGTGGGCGTCCAAGTCGCGCATGTCCAGGGACAACGCGTACTTTCCGGCAAGTTGGCGAATAGCGTCGAGCGACTCGAGCCGATCGATCCGCTGCTCCAGGTTGACTGGCCAGTTTGTCATGCTTCGTCCATCCACTTTTGTTTCAAAGGTTTGCTGAAAGCCTACGCAGCCCGGACCACTCTATTAACTAACTTTACAGTGCAGCGGCCAAGCGACATCGTCCAAGGAGACTAATGCGATTTGGTGTATGCGCGTTATCCGCCAATTCGAGCGGGTGCGTGCTACCCGGATCCCGATGGGGGCGATTTATGGGTCGATGCGGCGCACAGCCCGAGCCCTGGGCTAGCGCCACAGGGAATTCGGCGGGTTCAGCGCCCGACCGCTCCAGTTTGAGCCTCTGTCTGGCTCCGCCTGCCGTAACGCGCACCACCACCACTCGGGTTCGCGAGGTGCCGCCGCCTCTAGTCTTACCGGACGATGCGAAGCACCGAGGTGTAAGGGATCATTCTCACAATAAATCGAGTCATGGATTTTCGATGCAGCCCACTCCCAGCTACGTACCCCCGCATGGCTTGCTGAAAGGCAAGACGTTGCTAGTCACCGCCGCCGCCGGCGCAGGCATCGGGTTTGCCGTAGCTAGGCGTGCCCTGGAAGAAGGCTGCAGTGCCTTGCTGATTTCGGACGCGCATGAGCGCCGCCTCGGTGAGGCGATGGCAGGCTTGCGCCGCGACTTTCCGAATGCCGATGTTCATGGGCAGTTGTGCGACATCAGCCAGCAGAGTCATGTCGATGCGCTATTCGGTTTGGCACAGGACAAGATGGGCGGTATCGATGTCCTGATCAACAACGCCGGCCTTGGGACGTCCAGGCGGATCGTGGACATGGGCGACGACGAGTGGGACAAGGTGATCGCCGTGACGCTGACCGGAACCTTCCGAATGATCCGTGGTGCACTCAAACTCATGCAGCCGCGCGGCCGAGGCGTCATCGTCAACAACGCATCCGTCCTGGGCTGGCGGGCCCAGGTCGAGCAGGCCCACTATGCGGCCGCCAAGGCGGGCGTCATGGCGTTGACCCGTTGCGCGGCCATGGAGGCTGCCGAATTCGGCATCCGCATCAACGCCGTAGCGCCATCCATTGCCATCCATGCCTTCCTGCGGAAGTCTGCCTCGGAGGAACTTCTTGACGAACTCGCCGCCAAGGAGGCATTTGGGCGTGCAGCCGAGCCGTGGGAAGTGGCCAACGTGATGGTTTTCCTCGCCAGCGACTACTCATCCTACATGACCGGCGAAGTGGTTTCGGTCAGTTCGCAAAGGGCTTGAGAATGTCTGAAGTACGCCACAGCTTCGATTCAAGTGCAGCGGTGTTGTCTTCTGTGGGCGTCGATCTGGGCGTGACCGCCTGGATGTTGGTGACGCAGGATCGGATCAACAAGTTTGCCGACGCGACCGGCGATCACCAGTGGATACATTTGGACGCCGAGCGCTCCAGGGAGGGGCCCTTCGGCGCCACCATTGCCCATGGCTACTTGACGCTCTCGCTGGCCAGCCTTTTCCTGCCTCAACTGGTTGGCTACCGGGACTTGAAGCTGGGCATTAATTATGGCTGCGAAAAGGTTCGGTTTCCTTCTCCAGTGCGCGTCGGCTCGCGCATCCGGGGACATGGTAAGGTCATTCAGGCCCAAGCAGTGGCCATGGACGGCGTGCAGGTCACGGTACGCATCACCGTGGAAATTGAAGGGTCTGACAAACCCGGTTGCGTAGTCGACACCTTAAGCCGTCTCCATTTTTAATGAAAGCATCCGAATGAGCCAACAAGACGCTGTCGTCGTTTCCACCGCTCGCACGCCGATCGGCAAGGCCTATCGGGGCGCGTTCAACAATACCGACGCAGTGGTACTTGGCGGACATGTAATTCGCGCAGCCCTCGACAAGGTCGGTGTAAAGGGCGAGGATGTCGACGATGTCGTGCTGGGTGTGGCTGCGCAGCAGGGCAACCAGGGCTACAACCTGGGCCGTTTGTGCGGCTACACGGCCGGCCTGCCAGAAAGCGTCGCGGGAATGACCCTCGATCGGATGTGTGCGTCCGGGCTTGTCAGCATTGCCACGGCCGCCAAGGGCATCATGAGCGGCGAGTTGACAATTGCCGTGGCCGGCGGTTTGGAGTCGATCTCGCTGGTGCAGAACAAGCACAAAAACAGCTACCGGTCCCAAGCTGATTCAGTACTCAAGGCGATGCCGATGGCCTACATCCAGATGATCGAAACCGCTGAGATTGTGAGCCGTCGCTATCAAGTTTCCAGGGAGGTGCAGGACCAGTTTGCGTTACGCAGCCAACAGCGCGTTGCCGCGGCGCAGGTCGGCGGCCTATTTACAGACGAGATCGTTCCGCTCGCCACCAACAAGCTGAAGTTCGATAAGGAGGGCAACGCGGTCGGCAGTGAAGCGGTCCTACTACTGCAGGATGAGGGCAATCGGGCAGACACCACCATGGATAGCCTGGGTCGACTCAAGCCGGTATGGAAAGGCGGCCAGTGGGTACCCGAGGGAGAGTTCATAACCGCTGGTAACGCCTCTCAGCTCTCTGATGGCGCCTCGGTGTCGGTCCTTATGAGTCGTGCTGAGGCGAAGCGCCGGGGCTTGGCCGAACTCGGAACCTACCGGGGTCTGGCCGTTGCCGGCTGTGGTACGGATGAAATGGGCATCGGACCGCTGTTCGCCATTCCGAAGTTGCTGGCGCGCCACGGTCTTGGTATTGATGACATCGGGCTTTGGGAAATCAATGAAGCCTTCGCCTGTCAGGTGATCTGTTGCCGGGATCGCTTAGGTATTCCGGACGACCGGCTCAACGTGAATGGCGGGGCGATCGCGATTGGCCATCCCTTTGGCATGTCGGGTGCGCGGATGGTCGGTCACGCCCTGATCGAAGGACGTCGCCGACGAGTCCGTTATGCGGTCGTCAGCATGTGTGTTGGGGGCGGCATGGGCGCCGCAGGCTTGTTCGAGCTAACCTGAGCACCCCTGGAAACACCATGGTGATGAACCAAACTGGAGCAGCTGGATGCCTGGCTGGCAAGGCGATAGTGATTACCGGGGCAGGTCGCGGGCTAGGCGCCGCCTATGCCAGACTTGCCGCGTCCGAGGGGGCCCGGGTAGTGGTCAACGACATCGACGAAGCGGCGGCCTCGACGGTTGCCAGGGACATCACTGAACGTGGTGGCCAGGCTTTCGCCGAAGGCTCCGATATCTCTAGTTGGGATGGCGCAGCCGCTCTGGTTGCCGCTTGTATCGAACGTTATGGCGGACTCGATGGCCTCGTGAACAACGCAGCGCTTTTTCATATGGCGGGTCCTGATGCAGAGGATGAGGGCACGCTGCGCGCACTGATATCCGTCAACCTGTTTGGGACCGCTTTTTGTGGAATCCACGCCCTGCGTCACATGATTCCGCGTCAGCGCGGGGCGATCGTAAACATCACCTCTGGCGCCCAAGCGGGTTCGAGTCTCCAGGGCATTTATGGCGCCTCGAAGGGTGCCGTGGCCTCGCTGACATATAGCTGGGCTATCGATGCCGCCGTCCATGGCATACGCGTTAATGCTTTTTCGCCCATGGCGCGCACGCACATGGCGGATAAGGCGAAAGCGTACCTGCTTGCGCATGACCGCAAGCCCTGGCCGGAGTTGTCTTCGACTCCGGAAGACAACGCCCCGGTGGTGGTCTTTCTGTTGTCGGACCACGCGTTAGGCGTTCATGGGCAGGTTCTCCGTTTGGATGGCGGGCGTCTCTCGCTGATGACGCATCCAGCGGTCCTTCACCCGCCCATCCAGCACTCGTCCTGGACCGTGGAAGACGTACGCGCGGCCTGGGATGGCCATCTGCAGGCTCACCAGTTACCACTGGGCGTGGTGGCAACCGATTGGTGTACGCAGTCCTACGATTTGCCCTATTCCCGCCAGGGCGATGGGTCGGGTGCCCTGGCCGGGGCATGTGCAACGTGATGGTAACGCAAGCTGGATTAATGACCCTGACGGTTGCCAAAGGGTCGGCAAGAGGACCACGGAAGCACGAAGTTCAAAGGAAGCAGCATGCTTGAAGAAATCGCAATCATCGGCATCCGTGGTCTCGGCCTGGGGGCAATCTATGCTCTGGTGGCGATGAGCATGAATATTGTCTATGGTTCATCACACATTCTCAATTTTGCCCAGGGAAACATGTTCGTCCTTGGCGGGTATGCGGCTGTATTGGCCACCGCCGGTTATGCCGATATAGGTATGTGGCTTGTGTTGCTGCCCTTGGCAGCGCTTCTGCTGGCGGCGGTAGTCACCTTCCAGGGCTGGATCACCCTCATTCCATTGCGGCATACGGTTGAGCAGAATTCCTGGCTCATTACCACCATGGCCGCTTCCATCATCATCAGCGCCTGCCTGCTGCTGTTTCAGGGCCCATGGGCGGCAAATGCGAAAAGTCCGATTCCCCCTTTACAGATCTTGGGTGTACGAACGCCGGGGCCGTACATGGCGGTCATCGTGCTTGCATTGGCATGGTACTTCGCCCTGCGCTACTTTCTTCAGCGCACACTGACCGGACTGGCCATTAGTGCGTTGTCGCAGGATCTCGAGGCGGCCAGGGCAGCCGGCCTCCGGGTGCGCCGCCTTCAGTTGCTTTCCTTTGCAGTCAGCGGCTTGGTCGTGGGCAGCGCCGGCTTTGTGGCCGCACCTCTGATGTCGATCTCGGCGGACACCGGTTCACGATACGTAATCAATGGGTTTGTCGCGGCTGTGATTGGGGGCATGGGCAACAACCTGGGCGCCATGGTTGGTGGGGCACTGGTGGGCATAGTCTCGATGATGGCGGTGTATGTGGTTGGCGGCGAGTACCAGGGTTTGGTCACGCTACTGCTGCTGGTTGCCATGTTGGTGATCCGCCCGGAAGGCATCTTCGGCCGCGCGACGGCGCGCCGCGTGTAATGGCGCTCCACCGCCGTGATTGGAAAGTCAAGTCATGAAGTCGATTGCTGATGTCACGCCTAATACAAGCGGCAAGAAGGCGCCGGAGCAAGATACCGATACGCGGCAACTGCTGCTGGCTTGCGTACTGGTGGTTTTGAGCGGCATCGTGCCCGACTGGTTTGGCAGTTCCTACTGGACACACTGTTTTCAACTGGTGAATCTGTTTATTGCCGTGGCAGCCTTTCAGAACCTGCTGATGCACGATGCCGGGCAGAGTTCCTTCGGTCAAGGGGCTATCTTCGGTGTTGCCGCCTACGGTGCTGCCATTGCCAGCAGTATGTTTGGGCAGCCTTACGTCGTGGCTGCCATAGTGGGTGTTCTCGCGGCTGTTGTCGCCAGCTTTCTCTACGCCTTGCCCGCGCTGCGTGTCCAGGGCTACTACCTCGGCTTTGTCACCATGAGCGCAGCCACCGTGTTTCCGGAGATGCTGATTGCCTTCAACACTCACACCAAGGGTGTCAACGGCATTTCCATCAGCTTCGCAACTTGGCAAGAACGCACGATCTTGGGACTTTCCCCGTTGAGTTTGCTGGTGTCCGGGGTTGCGTGCGCGGCCTTGGCTGCTCACGTCATTTTGCGCCGGACCTCCCTTGGGCGGCGTTTGCATGTTGCCGCCATAAGCCCTGAAGCTGCCCAGTCGCTTGGCATCTCCCCTGGTGTCATGCGTTTCACTGCCTTCACGCTGGTCGCAGTGGGAACCGGACTTGCTGGGACGCTCTATACGCCCATCGTTGGCTTCATCAGCCCTGCCGCCTTTGGACTAGATACCTCGATCCTGTTTTTCCTGGCGGTGATCGTGGGTGGACGCGGCCAGATTCTAGGACCTGTGGTGGGTGTGTGGCTGCTGTACCTGCTGCCCAATATTCTTTTGGCTGATCTCCATTCGTACCGCTTGCTGGCCTACGGCATGGCAGCACTGATTGTGATGCTTGCCATGCCTGATGGCGTTGTCGGCACTTATGAGCGCTGGCGGAACCGGCGGCGAAGTTCTGAAACCCCGCTTCGGCTGGGCCTTGAAAGCCTGTTGGACATCGACAATCGCAAGGCTCCGGGTCGCGGTGCTTCCAACGAGATTGCCATCGATGTTCAGTCTGGCAGCAAGTCCTACGGTGCCGTGGCGGCGCTCGACGGCGTCACCCTTCAGATCAAACGCCACCAGATTCACGGCCTAGTCGGGGCCAATGGTTCCGGAAAGACGACCTTGCTGAACATGCTCAGCGGTTTCGCGCGACTCGATAGCGGCAGCCTGCGGATCGCCGGACATGACATTTCATCTAGGGCCGCTCATCGCATCGTCCATCTTGGGCTTGGGCGCACTTTCCAGACTCCGCGGATCTTTTCGACCATGAGCCTGTGGGAAAACATCCAGATCGGGATTGATGCCGCAGCCGGATTGCATCACGATGTCGCAGCCGGTCGACATCACAACAAGATTCTCACCGAGTTGGAGGACAAGATGCAGGGCCGGAGCGTTGAATTGGTGCCGCACGGGCAGCGACGCCTAGTGGAATTGATGCGTGTGGTGCTCACTGGCGCAGATATTTTGCTGCTTGACGAACCAGCTGCCGGACTGTCGCCGGCCGAACGTCAGCAGTTCAGGAGTCTGTTATGCCATATGCGTGACGTCCTTGGCACAACCATCGTTTTGGTGGAGCACGACCTTGAGCTCGTATGGGGTATCGCAGATACCATCACCGTCCTCGAAACCGGCAAAGTAGTGGCCCATGGCACCACCGCCGAGATCAGTGAAAATCCGTCTGTCAAAAAGCTTTTTATCCAGGTGGTCCATGCTTGAAATCGCCGGTCTGCATTCCGGGTATGGCAGTGTGCCTGTACTCGATGACATCAATCTGGCTGTGGGCAAGGGTGAGATCCTGCTTGTTGTCGGAGAGAACGGTGCCGGCAAGTCCACGCTGCTTCGCACCATCGGTGGATTTATCAAACCCTATCGGGGTTCAATCAAGCTCTGTGGCGAAGAGATTGGTGGCATGAAGCCTGAAGACATCGCCAGGAGCGGACTGCGTCTGGTTCTTGACGGCCACCGAGTGTTCCCTGAAATCTCTGTCTGGGATAACCTGCGCCTGGGGGCGGTTATTCGAAACGATAAGAAGGCCTTCGAGGGTGCCATCGAAGAAGTGTTCGCGGTGTTCCCCATCCTGAAGCAGCGGCTCAGGCAATCGGCGCGTGACCTCAGTGGTGGACAACAGCAAATGCTGGCACTTGGGCAGGCATTCGTGGCACGGCCCAAGGTGCTGCTGAGTGATGAACCTTCGCTGGGTTTGGCGCAGGCGCTGTTGCCGCCCATCCTGGATTTCCTGAAGCGCTGGGCCGCCAGTGGCACCGCGATCATCATCGTGGAGCAACACATTGACATCGCCCTTTCGGTTGCGGACAGCGCCGCGGTCGTCGAACGCGGGCGGATAAAGCTGACATGCGCCGCGAGCGAACTTGGTGGACGGTTGCAGCAGATGTCGCAGTCGCCTTAAGCGGTTTGATTGGTCTGCCCAACCGTCTTCCGTCATCGGTGGGGACTGACTTTTCCGCTCAGACGGTAGTGATATCCACGGCGTTAGGTGGTCGGCTATTCAACGGGAGAAATGCAAATGACCTTGAAGAACAGGATTGTGGTAGTCACCGGCGGCGCCAACGGAATTGGGCGGGCGACCGCATTGAGGTTGGCTGGAGATGGTGCAGACTTGGCCCTGCTGGATCTTGATGCGAGCGGCCTGGAACAGACCGCAAGGGAGGTTCGTGCCATTGGCGTGAGGGTGGCAGTACATGCTATCGACTGCACGGACGAGGCGCAAGTCGAGCCCGCATTCGCAGCCATTCGGGCAGAACTCGGGCCGGTCGATGTCTTGGTCAATAATGTTGGTCAGAGTGCGCGAGAGAAGTCTCACGCCTTTGTCGGCGCCGATCTGAAGACCCTGGATTTCCTTCTGGACGTCAACTTGAAGACTTGTATCATTTGCACTCGCCAGGTGGTTGCGCCGATGCGTGATCGGCGCAGTGGCAGGATCATCAACATGGCTTCGGAAGCGGCCGTCAACGGTGCAGCACGCAGTTGGGACTATGCCGTCGCCAAGGCTGGTGTGATCGGATTCACCCGGGCTCTGGCCCGCGAACTGGCGCCTTACCAGGTGAATGTCAACGCGGTAGGGCCCGGCGCGACGCGCACACGTGCCATAGAGGCGCTGCCCAAGGATCTGATCGATCGAGTTTTGTCGGGTATACCCATGCAGCGCTTTGCCGAGCCCGAGGAGATTGCCGATGTGGTTGCCTTCTTTGCCAGCGATGCCAGCAGCTACGTCACGGGTCAGACGCTCCTGGTAAACGGAGGCAACTGGATGCTTTGAAGCATCCAGTTCTGCTTGATCTTACCGACATACAGACGCTGTCCAACCCATTCAAAATGGGTTGGGCTTGCTACGCGACGGGCGCTGGTTATAGCGTCGCTGTGCGGATCAGCTGCAGGACCGTAGCGCGGCGCCGTCGGCGCGCTTTTGGTCGGGACGGGTGACGAATACGATAGCGTCAGGGCCCACAAGAAAGTGGCTGCTTGGTGAGGCTGCCAACGGTCCATTGATCCGGCCACTGATGCTGCCTGCATTTTTTTCCATCCAGGCGGCAATGACCTGGCCATCGAGCGACTTTGTGGCTTCTGCAGCCGCTTTCAGGATGTATACGCCGTCATAGGCCATGCTGACCACTTGCTGATTCAATTGATCGAAATTTTTCGGGTCGTAGGCCTTGAGACGACCGATGAACTTTCCAAACTCGGTTTGACCTACGGCGTCGTTCGGGCAATACGTGTATGCCTTGAGCAACTGCCCATGGAGCTGCCCCGTTTTGTAGACTTCAGCACCGGCATTGCGCACCACCATGGGCACGTTCAGAGACGTTGTGTTACTGACCATGGCAACCTTCCAGCCCACTTCATCCATGTTCTTGAGCAGCGTGCCAGCGTCTACGCCCGTGCCAGCCACATGGATCACGACATCGGGATTGCCACGGCGCAATGACAGGACCTGTGCCGTCATGTCCGATACATTTGGCTCGTGTTGCTGCACGCTTGTCAAAGTGATGCCACGGGCCGGGAGCAGCCGCTGCAACTCCTCTTGCGCAGCCTTGCCCTGGCTGCCAGTGTCTGTGATGATCGCGGCGGACTTCGACTTCAGGTTCTTTGAGATGTGATCTACCATGGCGACCGCCACCGTCTGGATGCTGGTGAACAGGCTGAAGTGGTAGGGAGAGACCTGCGGGGTTATTGCTGATGAACCGGAAACGCTAACACTGGCAATCTTGGCTTCCGTGAGGACTGGCGCAACTGCCAAAGTGGCTTGGCTCACCATGGGGCCCACCATGACCTGGATCTTGTCCCGGGAAATCAAACGTTTGACGGCGGTGACTGCCTGCGTCGGATCGTTTGCATCGTCGCCAATGAACATTTCCACCTTTCGCCCCAGAATGCCGCCTGAGGCGTTGATCTCATCGACCGCCATCTTGTACCCGACCTGAGCAGTCAAACCGTTGGCAGGGTTACCTGTTACCGACAGCAGGGCGCCCAGACGCACTGGCTCGTTGCTGGTCTGTGCCCATCCCTGAGTCGATAACGTGGCGACCGCCATGACTGCGAACGCGACGAGTGAGCGCCGGCCCATCCTGATTGACGGATGCCTGCTGGTAAGCATTGCGAGGTTCATTGTGTCTCCATAAGCGTTAATTTAGATAATGCGCCGTAGAGGGGCGCTCTTACAACGTTATGATCCGGGTTCGGGGAGGGTGGGGCATCGTCCACACGGACTAGTCGTTTACGGGTCGCCTTGAGCAGGCCCACCCTTAAGATCTGTGAGCGTTGGTGCCGACGCCGATAGCTTGCTAGAAACACCATTTGCACGATCATTTGCATTTGGCGATCAGGCCTAGGGCAGCGCTTTAAATCGCATACTGCTCCAGGGTCTCCCTGTCCTTAAGTTCTTTCGGCACTTGAACCCGATGTTACAAACAGAAGGTGCACAAAATGTAAACTGGTTCAGAATTGAGAAGCAAAAACATTTTTAAGCCGGGTGATCTGATAGTGGATTAGATTTTGTCGCTGGAATCAGCATGGTGACCATTTCCAGTGCAAAGATGCCGATTGTTTCAAGGAGTTGCACCATGCCAATGAATCGCCGAATCCTCTTGGCCGCTGCGTCCGCTTGGGCCGCGGATGCCGCACGGGGGCAGACCTCGCATCATCACCATCCTGAACTGCCAGTGCTGGCCCCGGCGGCCGAGCCCTATGCGCGACTGCAGGGTGGCCAAGCACACCATTTGACGGCGGATCAAACGGCCCAGCGTTCTTTTGAAAGCCCTGCTCCCAATGGGCCTGTGGGTCGTTGGGTGCCCAGGGCGGCTTTGCCGATTCCCCGCAGCGAAATGGCTTGGGCCACTGAGTGGGCAGGTCGTTTGCACATCATTGGCGGTTACGGTGAAGGCCGTGTGGATCGGGGCTATCACCATGTGTACAACCCTGCCACCGATGTGTGGCACAACGCAGCCGCCTTGCCGCGTGGCGCCAACCATGTGGCGGTGGTTACCCTGAACGGTCGAATCTACGCTTTTGGGGGCTTCACTGAGCAAAACCGCAATCCGGATGCCAATGCCTATGGGTATGACGTGAGCCGTGACCAGTGGCAAGCTATTGCACCGATGCCAAGGCCCAGGGGCGCCGCCGCTGCCGTGGCCATGAATGGCAAAGTGCACCTGATTGGTGGCGCGTCGTCCCCCACCGAAGAGCGTGCCAGTGTGGGTTGGCACGAGGTCTATGACCCGCAGACCGACAGCTGGAGCCGTCGTAAAGCCATGCCCGGTGCCCGTGACCACGTGGGCTGTTTGGCTTACCAAAACCGCATCCATGTGGTGGGCGGTCGCTTCAACACCTTCGAGTACAACACCGCCTTGCACCACGTGTACCTGCCCGAGCGCGACACTTGGGAGCTGCGTGCCCCCTTGCCGACGGCCAGGTCCGGACACGGCATGGTGGTGTACCGTGACCGGTTTTTTGCCATGGGTGGTGAAGGCGGCATCATCAACCAAGCCGGGCAGCAAACGGTGTTTGGCCAAATGGAAAGCTACGACCCGAAAACCGACACCTGGTTATCACATGGTGCCATGCCAACACCCCGCCATGCGGTTGGCGCCGTGGCTATTGGCGACTGGATTTACGTGGCCGGCGGGGGCGCTGTGTTGGGCGGCAGTGTGCAATCGGCTGTGCATGAGGCATTCAGCCTGTCTATGTAGTGCTTTCCTTCGTCGACTCTCTCGAGGCAAGCGCACTCCCCAAGCAGGCGATAGAAATGCCTGCAATGCCAAGCCACTGAAGGTCGTTCAGGTATTCCCCAAGAATCAACCAACCCGCCAGTGCGCTCACAGCGGGTGAGGCGCTCATCAGCACGCCAAACACATGGCGAGGCAGATGCTTCAAGGCAAACATATCGAGTAAAAACGGCATCGCACTCGAGAGCAGGGCAACCAGCAGCCCGAACAGAAGTACATCCGGCGTCAGCAGCCTCATGCCCGCATGGGCCACGCCCAGCGGCACCACCATCAAGGCTGCCACGCTCATGCCCAATGCCACGCCGCGCCCGCCCAGCGGGGCGGTTTTTTTCCCGACGATCACATACAGTCCCCAGAACAGTCCAGCGAGCACCGCATAGCCGACGCCCCGCAGGTCAAGCGATGCGCCCAGGGACCCAAACGGCAGGAGCGCGACGCCCGCCAGCGCCAAACAAACCCAGAGTACATCCAGTCGCCGGCGCGATGTGAACAAGGCCACACCCAATGGCCCCAGCACCTCGATTGAAATGGCAATACCGACCGGAATGGTGTCAAAGGCGCGATAGATCAGCAGGTTCATCATTGCCATAACCATGCCGTAGCCCAACAGGGCCAAACAATTGGATCTGGTCAAGCAAAGCGTCCACGGCCTGAGCCAAATGACCAAAATGACCGCCGCGATGCCCAAGCGCAGGGCCGCAACACCCTCTGGGCCAACCTGCGGGAAAAGTGTCTTGGCGAAAGCGGCGCCGACTTGCACTGACACCAGCGAGATCATGGTCGCTGCGAGCGGGGAGTGAGATGCGTTCGTCATGAAGGCCCAGGTTAATTCGCTTGTCTGGGCGGTTGGATGCGCCTTGGTTTATCCCGCAAAAGTGGTCTCGGGCAAGCCCCGTACCCCTGGAATACGGATTGAGAACAGAGCGCCTGACAGTGGCGCCGCTGCCAAGGCCTCTTCGTTCAGCCGCACCGAAGCGCTGGTGACGTACAAGGTGTCGAGATTGGGGCCACCAAAACAACAGCTGGTCGGCCGGGGAACCGGCATCTTGATGCGCAACAGTTCTTCTCCCTCGGGTGAAAAGCGTGATACCCGCCAGGCGTCCCATACAGCCACCCAGAGGCAGCCTGCGTCGTCCACGGTCATGCCATCGGGCGTGCCGTCGTTCGCATCCAGGGTGATAAACAGCTGGCGGTTGCTGATGGAGCCCGAGGGCAGGTCAAAGTCGTAGCGGTAGATCGTACGCCTGGGGGAATCGGTAAAGTACATGTGCTGGTTGTCCGGGCTCCACCCCAGGCCATTGGCGACCGTAAAGCCAGAGTCCATCTTGCGCCAACTCCCGTCCGGGTCAACGCGAAATAAGTTGCCCCGGTTGGCCGCAGTACCCATGTCCAAGGTGCCGATCCACAAACGCCCCATGCGGTCGCACTTGCCGTCGTTGTAGCGGTTGCCTGGGCGGTCAGACTCCGGGTGGCAAAACGGCGTCAGTGTTTTTTGTGGCAGATTGAGCGTCATCAGGCCACCCGGCGTGGCGACCAGCAGCCCCCCAGTGGCCTTGGGGATGGCGGCGCTGACCATCGAGCCTATCTTGCTCTCTGAATCTATGCCTCGCACGGTGTCAAAGCAATGCACCGACGGGGTCAAAATATCGACCCAGTACAGCGAGCTGTCTCGCGGCGACCAGGTGGGGCCCTCACCCAGCAGGGAGCGGGTCTGGGCGACGCACCTCACATCAAAGTCAAATTCGGGGCCTGGTACCGTCTTGGGCTGGATCGACATGAGCTGCCCGCCGGCATTGTGGGAGATTGTTCGGGCCGCGCCGATCAGGGTGGACGAGAGGGCGTGGGCACGAGCGGCATCGACACGCCCGACTGAGGCATTCACTGCCACCGCGCCAATCGGACGCCCTTCAATGTCAAAGATGGGTGCCGCCACAGCCACCGTGCCGGTTTCATATTCGTCCAGCTCGATGGCATAGCCACGGGCCCGGGTCAGGTCCAGTTCACGCCGCAGATCGGTCAGGCTGGCCAGGGTGGCGGGGCTGTAGCTGGTCAGATTGAGGCCCGCCAACAGCTCCAGCTGACGTGCCGGTTCGAGGTAGGCCACGATCACTTTGCCCAGTGCTGTGGCATGTACCGGCAGCTTCATGCCGACCTTGGAGCCCGGTTGGACATCACGCCCTGCGTCTTCCACTGCGATCAAGACCACCCTGCCGCCATCCAGCACGGCGAGGTGGACAGTTTCACGCACTGAGTTGCGAAGCCGAACAAGCTCATCCTGCGCAGCCAAGCGCAGGTCGAAGTCACCCCAGACTTCATGCGCCAGCTCCAGCAGGCGCAGCCCCAACCTGTACGTTTTGGTGAAAGGGTCGTGCCGCAACAGGCCCTCGCGGGTCAGTGTCGCCAAAATTCGGTGCAGGGTGGCCTTGGGCAGGGACCCGGCGCGCAGCAGCTCGGTAAAGGTCATTGGCGCCGGCGCTGACGAGACGATGTTGAGCAGGTGCATGGCCTTCTCCAGCACGCCCGCCCCCGCCACGACGGGCGATTCGTCGGCGGGCACTTCGGCTGGCTTGATCGGCATGAAAAAGACTTTTTGGAGATTTGACTGCGGCTTCATTCAATGAAACCGTTGGCTGGCAGAGTTTTGAAGGTCTACCCTTGAATTTACAAGCCAAACTCAAGATTCGGTCCTTATTTTAGCTAGGGTATGTACCAATAGATGGAACTCTTCCGTTAGAGCAAAATTCGCCATTTGTATTTGTTCCATTCAATGAAACTTTTTTTAAGGACAATCATGATCACGCGCAGACATTTCAGCAGTGCCATCGCAGCGACAGGTCTCCTGGGGCTCTCTTCCGTGCGGGCTCAGGCCAAGAGCCTCACCTATGTGGGCTGGTCGCAGGATGAGGCGGCGAGCAAGCCCACCCTGACCGCCATGTTTGACAGCTATCGCAAGGCAAATGCTGACCCTAAACTGGAGGTGATTGGCTTTCCGTGGGGCCAGATGCAGCAAAATGTTTTGCTGCGGCTTCGCTCCGGACAGGCGCTCGACGTGGTGCAACTGGCCGAACGCTGGTTGCCTCAGTTTGCCACCACTGGCAAACTGGCCGACATGAACGAGGTCTACGGCAAAGGCCAACTCGAAAAGCTCATCAGCCCCGGCGTGCTCAAGCTAGGAGACTACCGCGGCCGCCAAGCGGGCTTGCCCTGGACGGCGGGTTCAATTGGGATGGTGGCCAATACCAAGGTGCTCAAGGATGCTGGTGTGGCCGCAGTGCCCAAGACTGTGGATGCGTTTATCGAAGCTCTGAAGGCCATCAAGAAGTCGCAGCCTCAGAGCGTGCCCTATGCCATGACCACCAAAAACAACAACTCGCTGTGCCCCGACTTCCAAGTCTGGCTGTGGACCTTTGGGGGGCAGCTGTTTGACGACAAGGGCAAGGTGGTGGTGAACAGCCCAGCGGCGGTACGTGCCCTGTCATTCATGTCTGACCTGGTTAAGGATGGTCTGGCTGCCAAGGATATTGATCGCCCGGACGCGCGCCGCATGTACGGCCAGAACCAAACCGGTTTTTACCAGGATGCGCCGCTGGCGCGAGGCTTTGCCCGAAACAACTCGGGCAAGGGCGCCGACTTCGACGCCTTTGTGCAGGCCATGGCTGTGCCTGTACTGAAAAATGGCGACACACCCCAGTCGTTCGCCTGGGGTCACCTGATCACCATGTTCACAGACGGCAAAACAGCGCCAAACGGACAGTCACCGCAGGCGAAATTGGCCAGCCACCTGGCACTCAGCGACGCCAATCAGTTGCAGTACTTTAAGGAGCAGGGCCTCTTCCCGGTGACCTTGACCGCACTGGCGCAACTGGCCACCGACCCTTATGTCACCGCCTGGACCCAGGCCTCGCGTTATGCGGAGCGTGACGAGGTGTCACAGTGGACCACCTCAGCCGAACCCGTCAGCATTGTTGGCGAAGAGGTGCAGGGTGCTTTGCTGGGCCAGAAGACGGCGCAGGCGGCTATTGACAGCATGGGCAAGCGGCTAGAAGCCAAGATGGCCGAGCTGGCCAAGAGCTGAGCCCCGCATCGCCCGTGCCCGTGACGCCGCGCCGATGACGAAGCCTTCGCCAGCGGCCAGACGCTCCGGGCTGAAGGCCCAGGAGCGGCGCACGGGCTTCCTGCTGCTGCTGCCCGCTCTGGTGGCCTTCGCAGCGGTCATCCTGGTGCCCTTCCTGCAGTCGCTGCGGCTCTCGCTGTACAAGTACACCATCGAGATGGAGAGCCCGGCCTTTGTGGGCCTGGCGAACTTCCACAAGCTGCTGGCCGACCCAGGGATGGCCACGGTTTGGCTCAACACCCTGGTGTTCGTGGTGCTGACCACGGGCCTGACCTTTATCCTGGGCCTGGGCTGGGCGCTGATGATGAACCAGTCGTTCACCGGACGTGGCTTCGTGCGGGCGGCATCACTGCTGCCCTGGGTGCTGCCGACCACCGTCACAGCCTTTCTCGCGGCCTGGATCTTCAATGGCCAATACGGCGTGCTCAACGCCGTTCTGCTTCAGTCCGGGGTGATTTCTGAACCGATCACCTGGCTGGCCGAGGAAAAAGGCGCTATGGCCGCAGTGATCCTCACCAAGGCCTGGCTCTCGGTGCCGCTGTTCATGGCCTTCTTTCTGGCCGGGCTGCAAGGCGTCTCGCAGGATCAGATCGACGCAGCGCGCGTGGACGGCTGCGAGAACCTGGGCGTGCTGGCGTATGTGGTGCTGCCGCACATGGCGCCCACCATGATCATCGTCACCATCCTGGGCGCAATGGGTAACCTGCAAGCCTTTGACGTGATCTATGCGCTCACGCAGGGGGGGCCGATCAAGGCCACCACCATGCTGTCGGTCGAGGTCTACAAGCAGGCGTTTCAGAACTGGGACATGGGCACGGCCTGCGCGGTGGGTGTGGTGTGGTTCGTTACCATCGCTATCCCGACCGTGTTTTACCTGCGCATACTTTTTAAGCGCGAGACCTGAGCATGCTGCAACTGCTCACCTGGCGCGCGCGCCTTCTTTTCTGGGGCATTTTCTTGCTGCTGGCGGCCTTCCTGTTTCTGCCGCTGCTTTGGATGGGGGTCACCTCGATCAAGCCCGAAAACGAGGTCTTCGTGCGGCTGCCCACGCTGCTCCCCAAGGCCGCCACCTGGGTCAACTACACCAACCTGTTCAGCCGAAGCGACATGGTCGATCAGTTGCGCAACAGCCTGATCACTGCCGGTGGCGGGGCGCTGCTCACCGTGGTGCTGGCCACTTACGCCGCCTACAGCTTCGCCAAGTTCCGCTACCGGGGGCGTAAGCCGCTGATGTTCCTGATGTTGTCGGCCCAGATGTTCCCGTTCACCATGATGTTGATCAGCCTGTACCCGCTGCTGCAGTGGGCCGGCTTGCTCAACACGCATTTGGGCCTGATCATTGCCTACATCATCCTGGCCCTGCCCAGCGGTACTTACATGTTGTACAGCTACTTCGTCAACATTCCCACTGAAATCATCGAGGCCGCACGCGCCGATGGCGCGGGTGAGTTGTTCATCCTGCACCGCATCGTGCTGCCCCTGGCCATGCCGGCGCTGGTGACGGTGGGCCTGTACTCCTTTATGTGGGCCTGGAACGACCTGCTGTTCTCGCTCACACTCATCACCAAGCCCGAGCTGCGCACGGTGGGTCCGGGCCTGCTGCTCAACTACATCGGTGAAAGCAAGAACGACTGGGGCGGCGCCATGGCAGCGTCTATCGTGAGCTCTTTGCCGGTCGTGATCGGCTTCGCCTTTCTGCAACGCTTCTTCATCCAGGGCCTGACAGCCGGGGCCGTTAAATCATGAGACTACAGGACAAGGTATGCATCGTCACGGGCGCGGGTCGCGGCATCGGTGAATCCATTGCCATGCACTTCGTGGCGCAGGGTGGTCAAGTGGTCGCGCTCGAGCTCGATGTGGCTTCTGCCCAGGTGCTGCAAACAGCCCTTCCTGCCGCATGGGTGGAGCAGATGGACGTGTCTGACCGCGCCGGCATGCAGGATCTGGTGGCACGCGTGGTTGAGCGCTTCGGGCGGGTTGACGTATTGGTCAACAATGCCGTGGCCTACACCGAACGCCCGGCGCACAGTTGCACCGACGAGGAGTGGGAAGACACCATTGACTCTGCGCTGTCCTCGGTGTTTCGCGCCTGCCGCGCGGTGCTCGCGCCCATGATGCGCGCACGCAGCGGCAGCATTGTGAACCTGGCCTCGGTGAACCAGATTGTGGCCAACCCCAACCTGGCGGCCTACACGGCGGCCAAGGGCGGCATCCACGCCCTGACCAAGCAGCTTGCCATCGAGTACGGCCCCTACGGCATCCGCTGCAATGCGATCTCACCCGGTCTTATCATGACCGCCCGCACACTGGCTGGCCGTTCCGCGGCAGACTTGCGGCTGGACACCGAGGCCTACCCAATCGGCCGCGTCGGCAAGCCCGAAGATGTGGCCCTTGCTGCGGTCTACCTGGCCAGCGATGAGTCTGGATTCGTGACCGGCGTGGACTTGCCGGTGGACGGCGGCTCCACCTCCCTGGCAGCCGGCGCCCTGATCTCTCCCAAAATCCGCGCATGGTGGGGCCGAAAACCCGTGCAACTCAGTGAATGAAACTCCCATGACCTCTTCATCCTCTCCCCTGATTGCCGGCGTTTATCCGGTGTTGCCCACACCTTTTGACGCTAGTGGTGCGCCCGATGCCCTGGGGCTGCGTACCCTGGTGCGCTACCTGATCGAAAGCGGAGTCGACGGAATGACCTTTCCGGGCGTGGCCAGCGAGGTGGCCACACTCAGCGAAGCCGAGCGTGCATCGCTGATGGGCGAGGTGTTTGCCGAAGCGGCTGGCCGTGTGCCAGTGGTAGCCGGCGTGAGCAGCACGGATGTGGCGCTCACGATGCGTTTGGCCAAATTGGCGGCCGGGCAGGGCGCGGCAGCGCTGATGGTTGCCGCCCCGGCCAACTTGAAGACCGTGGCCGAGCAAATTGTCTACTTCCAGGCCATTGCAGCAGCCGTTCCCGGAACGCCGATCATGTTGCAGAACGTACCCCCACCGGCTGGCGCGGGGCTTGACCCGGCGGTGCTGCTGGAGATTCTTGCCGCCGTCCCGGCCATCGAGTACGTGAAGGAAGAGGCTTTGCCCAGCGGGCAGCGCCTGACTCAGGTGCTGCCCCGCGCGCCTGCTTCGCTGCGGGGTGTGCTGGGTGGCGCGGGGGGGCGTTACATCACCGACGAGCTCCGTCGCGGCGCCTGTGGCACCATGCCGGCCATTGAACTGGCGGAGGTGCATGTGCTGCTGTACGCGGCCCATCGTCGTGGCGACTCGGACGCGGTTCGCAAGCTGTTCACGCGCATGCTCCCCGTGCTCAACATCCAGGCCGTGTTCCGCTGGTCGCTGACCAAGTATGTGTTGCAGCAGCGCGGCCTGATCCGGCACGCCGGCCAACGCACCGCCGGCCCGCTGCTTGACGCGCTGGACCAGCAGGATGTGGACGCCTTCATGGGCGACCTGGCCGACCTGCTCCTGCCTGAGTCCGTCCTGGCCGGGCTGCACCCGCCGCAGGGGAGTGACCATGGCACGGCTTGAGCTGCGCCAGGTTCGCAAGACCTTCGGTGACGCCACGGTCATTCACGGGCTTGACCTCGATGTCGCCCATGGCGAGTTCTGTGTCTTCGTCGGCCCGTCGGGCTGCGGTAAGTCCACCCTGCTTCGCATGATTGCCGGCCTGGAAGAATGCACCGACGGCCAGGTGCTGTTCGATGGCGCCGATGTCACCAACCACCAACCGGCCAAGCGCGGCATTGCGATGGTGTTCCAGTCCTACGCGCTGTACCCGCATATGACGGTGGCGACCAACATGGGCTTCGGTCTGAAGATTGCCAAGGTGGCGCAGAGCGAGATCGCCGCCAAGGTGGCCGCTGCCGCCAAGACACTGCAGATCGAGCACCTGCTGCAGCGCCGGCCCAAGGACCTCTCGGGCGGCCAACGCCAGCGGGTGGCGATCGGGCGAGCCATTGTGCGCGAGCCACGCATGTTCCTGTTTGATGAACCGCTGTCCAACCTGGATGCTGCGCTGCGCGTGGAGATGCGCGTGGAGCTGGCCAAGATCAAGGCGCAGCTCAACACAACGGTTATCTATGTCACCCACGACCAGGTCGAGGCCATGACCCTGGCCGACAAGATCGTCGTGTTGCGCGAAGGGCGCGTGGAGCAGGTTGGCCGCCCATTGGATCTCTATGCCCGCCCTGCCAACCAGTTTGTGGCCGGCTTCATCGGCAGCCCGAAGATGAATTTCCTGCCGGTGCAGGCGGTGGCCTCTGGCGGCGCGCTGCTGCGAGTGGCCTTGGAGGATGGTACCCAGTTGCAATGTGCCTGTAGCGAGGTGGTGGCGCCAGGAACTGCACTGGCCTTCGGTGTGCGGCCCGAGCACCTTCAGGTGGTGCCTGCGGCCGACGCCATGCTGCGCGCCGAGGTGCTGGTGGCCGAGCGCCTGGGTGGCGAAACCTACCTCCATTTGCGCCTGGCAGGGCGAAGCGCAATCGCGCGCGTCACCGGGGATTCTCGCGTGGCAGTTGGCGACGCAGTGGGCCTGGCCTTCGACCCTGCGCTGGCTCATGCCTTTGTGCCCGACGGGCGCCGGCTCGGCTGAAAGACCATTTGACTTTATCTATACCGTCCACAACCACAATTGCCCATGTCCAGTTTTCCCCTGATCCGTAGCGTCGAGTCCTTCATCATCTCCATCCCCCGCGACGTGCCCTACCTGGGTCCGCTCGGGCCCGGAGAGCGCATCAATGAGCGCGGCTACCTGGTCCGCCAGGGCAACCGTTCCATCTACCCTGCGTCCGACATGTCGGTGCTGGTCAAGGTCACGGCCGACGATGGCACCGTGGGCTGGGGCGAGACCTACGGCATCGTGGCGCCTGACGCGGTCACCAGCATCATTGATGACGTGCTGGGCCCGGTCATTATTGGCCGCGATCCGCGCGACGCGATGGTAATCCAGGAGGACCTGTACGACCTGATGCGTGTGCGCGGTTTCTTTGGCGGGTACTACGTCGATTCGATCGCCGGCGTCGACATCGCGGTGTGGGATCTGTTTGGCAAGCTGCTCGGCCAGCCGCTGGTCAAATTACTCGGTGGCCAGCGCATGGCCAGCATTCCGGCCTATGTGTCGGGCCTGCCGCGTGCCACGCTGGCGCAGCGGGTGGAGTTGGCCCATGAGTTCCGCGCCCGCGGTTTCGATGCCTTCAAGTACGCGGCGGCCGTGTCCCAGGAGGGCATCGTCAATGAGATGCGCGCGCTGCGCGAGGCGCTGGGACCGGACGTCAAGCTGATGGTCGACCTGCACTGGAAGTTCACGGCGCAAGAGGCGATCCAGCTGATCGATCAGCTCACGCCCTGGAAGCCCTATTTCGTCGAAGCGCCCTGCCAGCCCGAGGACATCGAGGGTCAGGCCCAGGTGGGCGCGGCCATCCGTGTGCCGCTGGCCCTGGGCGAGGAGTGGCGCACCGTGTACGAGGTTCGCCCGCGTATGGAGCGCCGCGCCATGTCCATTCTGCAGCCCGAGATGGGCCATACCGGGGTGAGCCAGTTCATGCAGATCGCCCGCATGGCCAATGCATTCCACGTCAAGGTGATTCCCCATGCCAGCATCGGCATTGGCATCTTCCAGGCGGCCAGCCTGCATGCCGCAGCCGCATTGCCCAACTGTCCCATGCATGAGTACCAGCACTCTGTGTTTGACCGTAACCTCCGCTTCGTGACGACCACCATGCGCTGCGAGGGCGGCGTGTTCCACCTGCCAGAGGGGCCGGGCCTGGGCGCCGAGCCCAGCGCGGAGGTGTGGCAGTACGTGCGTGCCAAGGGGAGTGCACAGTGAGCCAGTTTTCCGGCGTTTACCCGATCCTGTACGCCTTCTACGACCAGGCTGGCCGCCTCGACGACGGCCTGATGCGCCTGCAGGTGGACAAGTGCATCGCCGCCGGCGCCCATGGGATCGCGGTGCTGGGCCTGGTGACCGAGGTGCAAAAGCTCGACGTGAACGAACGGCGGCACCTTGTTGAGGTAGTGGGCCGGGCCATTGGCGGTCGGGTGCCCTATGCGGTGACGGTGGGTGAGCAATCGGTGCATGGCCAGATCGAGTTTGCGCGCATGGCGCAGGGGGAGGGCGCCTCCTGGGTGATCCTGCAGCCGCCGTCCGTCAAGGGCTACCCGGAGGCGGAATACGTGCGTTTTCTCGGCGCCGTGGCCGACGGTCTCGACCTGCCCGTTGCGGTGCAGAACAACCCCGTCAATATGGACGTGTCGCTGTCCAATGCCAGCCTGCTGCGCCTGCGCGACGAACACCCCAACATCACCATGCTCAAGGGCGAGGGCCCGGCGGTGGGCGTGGCCGAGCTGGTCAAGGCCGCGGCCGGACGCTACGCTGTGTTCGCGGGGCATGGCGGCAAGGAATACATCAGCAACATGCTATCGGGCTGCGTGGGCCTGATTCCAGCACCCGACGCGCTGGACCACCAACTTGTTCTGCATCGGCTGCTGGTGGAAGGCCGCCTGGCCGAAGCCGAGGCGCTGCACGCGCAGTTGCTGCCGCTGGTGCTGTTCATGACCAACTCGATCCCTGGTCTGTTGTGCTATGGCAAGCGACTGTTTGCCGAGCGCATCGGTATCAAGACCATCCATGCCCGCGCGCCGGAGATAACCCCCACGGCGTTTGGGCTGGACGAGGTGCGGCGCATGACACGGGGGTGGGCGCCGCTATGACACGCAGTCTGGCATCACTTTAATTTCTTTTGTCACTTTAAGGAGCTTGAGCATGGTTCGATTTCTGTCCTCCCTGGCGCGTGCCGCCGTCGTGCTGAGTCTGGGCCTGTGCGCTGCCGCACAGGCGCAGGACGCCGCCAGCTACCCCAATAAGCCGATCCGGCTGATCGTTCCAGTGCCGCCGGGCGGTGCAGCCGACGGCATGGCCCGTCTGGTAGCCGACCACCTGCAGGCCAAGTGGGGCCAGTCGGTGTTGGTCGACAACAAGCCCGGTGCCGCATCGGCGATCGGCCTGGGACTGCTTTCCAAGGCACCCGCCGATGGCTACACCATCGGCATGGGCAATATCGCGGCCAACGCGATCAACCCGGCCCTGCAGCCGGCCAATTTTCCGTTTAACCCGGTCAAGGACTTCGCGGCCATCTCGCTGATCGGCGTCACGCCGCTGATCCTTGTGGTGAATGCCGAGAAAGTGCCGTCCAAGACCATCCCTGAGTTCATTGCCTACCTGAAAGCCAACCCCGGGAAAATTGCCTATGGTTCGTCGGGCACAGGCTCCTCGCTGCACATCGCCATGGAGCTGTTCCTGCAAAAAACCGGTACCACCATGCTGCATGTCCCCTACAAAGGGTCTGCCCCCATGATGACGGACCTGTTGGGGGGCCAGGTGCTCGCGTCCATGGACGCGGCCACCACTTCCTGGCCACAAGTGCAGGCTGGCAAGCTGCGCGCTTTGGGTGTTGCCGGCTCCGAGCGCGCTTTCTTTGCGCCTGACTTACCTTTGGTGCGCGACATCGTGAGTGGCTTCGATGTCAAGCCCTGGCATGGTCTGATGGCACCCGCCGGCACCCCGCCGGCGATTGTCAACAAGCTCTCTGAAGAAGTTCAGGCTTTTCTGCGTACGCCGGCTGCGCAGGCCAAACTCCAGGCTGCGGGCATTGTGCGGGTGGGTAATTCAGCCGCTGAGTTCCAAGCTTTCATGGCCAGTGAATTTGAGCTGTACAAAAAAATCATCCAAGAAGCCGGCATCAAAGCTGAATAGAAGCGCTAACCGCCATGAGCAACAGCCCTCATCCTTTGCAGGTGGTCGCGGCTCGTCACTGGAAGGTGGCCATGCCCTTTGTCACCGCCCTGGAATGGGGCTCAGGCAAACGCCCGGCGGCCACCCGCCTGATTGTCGAGCTGACCTTGGCCAACGGCACGGTCGGCTACGGCGAGACCATTTGCTTGCTCGAGTTCATCGAGCCGGTGCTCGTGAACACCATCTTCCCGATTGCCCTGGCGCACCGCGCCAGTGACGTGGAGCGCTTTAGCCGCCATGTGCTGGGTGCCGGTTACTACCACCACAAACGGGCCGCTGTGATGGCCATGGCCGCAGTCGAGATGGCGATGTGGGACGCTGTTGGCCGCTCCAGTGGCCTGCCTCTGCACGCGCTGTGGGGTGGGGCTTACCGGCAACGGGTGGAGGTCGCCGCCTATTTGTTTGGCACTGATGCGCAGGCACTGCGCCAGTCGGCACAGCGTTTCATGGACCAGGGCTACCGGTCGTTCAAGGTCAAGATCGGTATGACAGCCGCCAGCGACCTGAGCAATGTGGAAGCCGTGCGGGGTGCCGTTGGCGATTGCCTCTTGAGGGCGGATGTGAATGGCGCCTGGACGCCGGGCACCGCCCGGCGCATGCTGGACAAGCTCAAAGCATTTGATCTTCAGTACATTGAACAGCCCTTGGAACTGGATGACCTGCATGGCCATGCCGAACTGCGACGCATGCAACCTATACCGGTGGCGCTGGATGAGTCGGCCTATACGCTGGCTGATGTTGGCAATATCGTCCGATCGTCAGCGGCCGACGTGATCCTGCTGGACCCGCACGAGATAGGCGGCCTGTGGCAAACCATCAAGGCGGCTGCGATCGCTGAGTCAGTGGGCATTCCGGTGACCTTGCACAGTGGCGGGGAGCTGGGGTTCTCGCAGGCGGCCTATGTGCACCTGGCTGTCAGTATCCCGAACATGACGATAGCGATTGATTCGGAGCGCGCCTACCTGTCGGACGATGTGGTGCTGGCCCAGCCGCCGTTGATCAATGGCTCCTTTGAAGTGCCTAACGAACCGGGGCTGGGGGTGGCCCCCGACTTTGCCAAAATCGAGCGTTATCAGACCTCTGTGATCCAGGGTGCTTACCTGGATGCCAGCCGACCCGGCTGGTTCTCCACCAAACCCGCGTACTGACGCCATATGGACCCATTGCTATGCCTGACGCACACCTGATCGCCCTGGACTGGGGCACCTCCAACCTGCGGGCCAGCCTGCTCGATGCTCACGGCCAAGCCCTGGAGACGCGCAGTGCCCCGGGCGGTGTGATGGCGGTGCAGGGCGGCCAATTTGCCCAGGCCCTGCTGGCGCTGTGCGCTGACTGGCTGGCGCAGACCACCTGCCCGCTGATGGCCAGCGGCATGATCGGCAGCCGACAGGGCTGGCGTGAAGCGCCTTACCTGGACGCACCGACCAGCCTGGCGCAGGCCGCTAGGCAGCTCATCACGGTGCCGGTGATGCTGCCCGATGGCCAAGCTGAGCGCCTGCTGCACATTGCGCCGGGCCTGCGCTGCCTGGACAGCGCCGGTGAGTTTGACGTGATGCGTGGCGAAGAGACCCAGATCTGGGGTGCCGACCTGCCAGCTCATAGCTGCTGTGTGCTGCCGGGCACCCACAGCAAGTGGGCCTGGCTGGGCGAGGGCGGCGCGATCCGACACTTCAAGACATTCATGACCGGCGAGCTGTACGGCATGCTGACGCAGCACAGCATCCTGGGCCGTCTGATGGTCTTCGGTGCCGAGCCTGGCGCGCTGCAGCACGAGGCCTTTGCGGCCGGGGTTCGCCTGGGCCTGCGCGACCACGCCGAGCTGCCGCACACCCTGTTTGCTGCGCGCACCGCTGGCCTGATGGGCCGGGTGACTCCCGAGGCCTTGCCCGACTTTTTGTCGGGCATCCTGCTCGGGGCTGAAGTCGGTGGTGCCACTGCCGGTGCTGAGCCGCTGCAACTCGTTACCCTGATTGGCGACGAGGCGCTGTGCCAGCGTTACGCCCTGGCGCTGGAGGTCAAGGGACTGTCCGTGAGCCGTGCCAGTGACGGCGCCACCACCCGTGGCCAGTGGCTGCTGGCTGGCGCCGCCGGGCTGCTGGGGGCGGCCGCATGAGCGCGCCGCTGCAGCACCTGCTGGCCCACCCAGTGGTGGCGATTTTGCGTGGCGTCACCCCCGACACGGTGCTGGGCGTGGCGCAGGTGCTGCTCGACGCCGGCTTTCGGGTGATCGAGGTGCCGCTGAATTCTCCCGCGCCGCTGGCCAGTATCGAAGCATTAGCGCGCGAGTTTGGCAACGACGTGCTGGTGGGTGCTGGCACTGTGCTCAGCCCGGCTCAGGTGGATGCGGTGGTGGCCGCTGGCGCCGGGTTGGTGCTGTCGCCCAACTGCCACCTGCCGGTGATCGCGCAAACCTTGCATCATGGCGTGCTGTCGATGCCGGGTGTGGCAACGCCCTCTGAGGCGTTTGCCGCGTTGGCGGCCGGCGCTCAGGCGCTCAAGCTTTTTCCTGCGGATGTGCTGGGGCCGGCCAGTTTCAAGGGCTGGCGTGCTGTGTTGCCTACGGGCACGCCGATGTTTGGTGTTGGCGGTATTGGCGTCGACAACCTGGCCAGCTTTCGCCGGGCCAGTGCCAGCGGCGTCGGCCTGGGCTCGTCACTGTATGTGCCGGGCATCAGCCTGCCGGAGTTGGCGCAGCGGGCGCGGCAACTGTTGGCGGCCTGGCAGGCGGCGGCATAAAGCCCTGGGGCTCACGGCTTAGGTGGTTCCAGCGATGTGCGCTGGCGCGCGATGAAATCTGTCATGGCCCGAAAAAACTGCGCGCGCGCCTCAGGCGTGGCGCCCAGTGACGCCCCCAGGGTCTGACCACTACCCCAGGTGGCGCGTTGTTGAATCAAGGGGCCAAAGTAGGCGTTGTGCGCCATATTCTCAAAATAGACGATCTCGATCGGCGCACTGCGGGCCTTGATGCTGTCTACCCAAGCCAGCGGGTTGGGCGTCATTTCAGCCGGGCCACTGGTGTTGTTGCAACGCTGTGCTGTACCCGGGGGCGCGAGTTCGAAACGGAGGTTGAATCGGCAGGGGTCGCTGAGCAGCCAGCGCATCATCTTGGGGTCGGCTGCACCAAAGTCATTAAGCCGGCCAAAAGCCAGCAGCATGGGCACCCGGGTTTGGTCGGGCAGGCCGAGGCCGACGGGTGTGATGCCTTCGGAGATCACGCCACGCACATGCCGCGGGTCCACCATGGCTGCCAGATTGGCCGCGACTGCAGCCCTGTTGGATATTCCAAAAATGTAAATGTTTTGGGTGTCGATGTCCTGGCGCTGTATCGCCCATTGGTACGCTGCCCAGGCCGTGCTGAGCAGCATGCGCTGGCGCGCCTCGTTGCTGACCTGGCGTGCCCAGAACAATGACCCGCGCCCGCTAAAGCGGTTCATCTCATAGGCGTCAAAGGTCAGGGTTGCCATGCCGTGCTCAAAAAATGCCTGGTCCGAGGCCAGCACGTCTTTGATGCCGCCGCCGCCGTGCACGCTGATCATCAGCGGTGGTCGCACCACGCCGTCCGGGAGGCGAAACCGAACCGAGGCTTGGCAGGGGTCAAAGCCTGCCAACGTGCCCTGCACGGTAAATAGTCCCGGCCGAAGGGATTGCAACTGCGCCTGGCCCTGCTTCTCGGACCGGCAGTCGGCCACGTCCAACAGGGCATAAGCGGGCACAGCGCCAAGCAGAGTGATGAGCAGGGTTCCAATGGTAGAAAAAATCGCCATGATGGCATCTTATCGTGGGTGCTGTCTCTGGCGCTGGTCCCTGCGTTCAGGCTAGGCCCGACAATAGCGCGCTGTCCACCACCTGTCCGCCCCATGCTCTACGCCCTGCTCAAAACCCTGCATCTCTTGTGCGTCATCCTCTGGGTGGGCGGCATGATCTTTGCACATTTCTTTTTGCGCCCCTCGCTGGCCGAGCTGGACGCGCCGGTGCGACTGCGCCTCATGCAAGCGGTGCTGGGGCGGTTTTTCAATGCGGTGCTGGTGGCGTCTGCGTTGGTGCTGGTCAGCGGCGTCTGGATGATTGGCCGTACCGCGCGCCACATGGTTCAGTCGGGGCTGTCTTTTAACCTGCCGCTGGAGTGGCTGGTGATGTCGGTGCTGGGCGTGCTGATGGTGGTGATTTTTGGACACCTGCGCTTTGCGCTCTACCCGCGTCTGAGCCGCGCCGTGGCCGGCCAGGCTTGGCCGGCAGGTGCCACGGCCTTGCAGGCTATTCGCCGTTGGGTCATGGTCAACCTGGGTCTGGGCGTGGTGATCGTGGTGGTGACGCTGATGGGGGCGTCGAGCTGACAGGCTCGCCATGAACCCCGACGCACAACAACTCTGGCGCGCGCCGCGCTGGGCCTTGGCCGTGCTGCTGGCCATGCTTGGGATGTTGGGGCCGTTTTCGATCGACACCTACCTGCCGGCGTTTTCGGGCATTGCCCGCACGCTGGACGCCACGCCGGTGCAGATGCAGCAGACCCTGTCAGGCTATTTGTTTGGCTTTGCCTTTATGAGCCTGTTCCATGGCGCGTTGTCAGACAGCCTGGGGCGCCGACCGGTGGTGCTGTGGGGGTTGGCCGCCTTCACGCTGGCCTCATTGGGTTGCGCGCTGTCGCAAAGCATCGGTCAACTGGTGTTTTTTCGCACCATGCAGGGCCTGTCCACTGGCGCCGGCATTGTGGTGGCGCGTGCGGTGGTGCGCGATATGTTCGCCCCTAGCCAGGCGCAGCGGGTGATGAGCCAGATCACCCTGTTTTTCGGCATTGCGCCAGTGGCTGCGCCACTGATTGGCGGCTGGCTCTATGTGCACCTGGGCTGGCACAGCATCTTCTGGTTTCTGACCGCGGTGGGGGTGGCGCTGTGGTTGGCCAACTACCGGCTGCTGCCCGAGACCCTGCATCTGGCGCAGCGTCAGCCGTTGCGGGTCAGCAATCTGTTGCAAGGCTACTGGCAACTCGGCCTGGATCCCCGGTTTTTGCTGCTGGCGCTGGCCAGCGGTGTGCCCTTCAATGGCATGTTTTTGTACGTGCTGTCGGCGCCGGCATTTCTCGGTGACATCCTGGGGCTGCCGCCCACGCAGTTCTTCTGGTTCTTTGTGCTGAACATCAGCGGCATCATGCTGGGCGCCTGGCTCAGTGGCCGCATGGCGGGCAAGCTGCCGCCCAAGCAGCAGATCCGCTACGGCTTTCTGGTGATGCTGCTGAGCGCGGTGGTCAACTTAGGTGCCAACCTGATGTTTGCGCCCCATGCCGCCTGGGCCATGTTGCCGCTGGCGGTCTTCGCCTGTGGCTGGGCCATGATGGTGCCGGTGGTGACCCTGCTGGTGCTCGATTTGCACCCAGAGCGACGCGGTATGGCGTCGTCGCTGCAGTCTTTCATCGGCGCCAGTGCCAATGGCGTGGTGGCCGGGCTGATCGCACCGCTGGTGATGCACTCCGCCGTGGCGCTGGCCGTTGCATCGCTGGTCATGCTGGGCCTGGGCCTGCAGGCTTGGCTGTGGGCCCACCGGCGCTGGCCCGACATCGGGCGCACGGTGGTCAACCCCGACCACTGACCGCCAACTGCCCGTCATTCCAGCACCTCCCCGTCATTCCCGTGAAAACGGGAATCCAGGGTGTCATGGGTCCCCTTCGCAGCATGACTATACTGTTCATATATACAGTTTTTAAGGTGCGGTCATTTCCAGCTTTTCCATCATGGTGCCATCCCTGTCCCATTCACTGGCCGCGTTGGGCGACGCGGTCTGGTCCGCCGACACGCTTGGCGGCGCGCCCGGCGCCACGCTGGCCAGCGGCTACCCTGCGCTGGATGCGGTCTTGCCTGGTGCCGGCTGGCCGCTCGATGCCCTAAGCGAACTGCTCCAGCCGCCAGGCTTGCACGCCGAGTGGCGGCTGCTGCTGCCGGCACTGGTTCGGCTGCAACAGGCCAGCCCCGGTCCGCTGGTGCTGGTGGGGCCGCCGCATGTGCCGTTTGGGCCCGCACTGCAAGCCCAAGGGCTGGCGGTGCAGCGCCTGTTGTGGCTGCAGGTGAGTGAGGCGCAGGCCCGGTTGTGGGCCACGGAGCAGGCGTTGCGCTGCGCCGGCGTGCTGGCGGTGCTGGCCTGGTTGCCGCAGGTGCGTGCCGAGCAGCTGCGCCGGCTGCAGCTGGCCGCACAAACCCACGGCAAGCCGCTGTTTGCACTGCGGCCGGCCCAGGCGCAGGCCGAGTCGTCTCCCGCGGTGTTGCGCCTGCTGCTGGCGCCCTGGCCCGACAGCCCTGTTGTTCAGGCCCACACCCAGGCACGGTCCCAGGGCCAAGGGGTTGATGCCTTGTATGTGCATGTTCTTAAGCGACGCGGCCCGCCGGTATTGCAGCCGCTGCTGCTGCCGGGGCGGCAGGGACGTTTCTCGGCCTGGCTGGCGATGGGCGCCAAGGCGTTGGAGGAGGGTGACCATGCACTGGATCGCCTTACAGCCGCAGCCTGAGTCCCAGATCCAGCCCCGCAATGGCCAGGTTGGCCGGGTTGGCCTGGCCGGTCTGGCCGACGTCTGGAGCGCGCTGGGCTGGTGGGCCCTGCAGTTCACGCCCAGGGTGGCCCGGCTGAATGACGCTGTGCTGCTGGAGGTGTCTGCCAGCGAACGCCTATGGGGTGGCCGGGCCCGGCTGCGGCACTTGCTTTTAGAGTCAAATCAGGCTCCAGCCCTTGTCCAGCATGCTGAGGGTGCTACTTCTTTAATAGCAAAAGCCCGGCTGCTGCCCGGTCTGTCTCACACCCCGGCTCCAGAGCTGCCGTTGGCGGCCTTGGCGGCGGCAGGCCCGCACCTGGCCACGCTGGCGGCCCTGGGCTGCACCCGCTGGGGCCAGTTGCGGGCCCTGCCACGCGCCGGTGTCGCACGGCGTTTTGGCGCGCCGCTGCTGCAGGCGCTGGACCAGGCTTGCGGTCAAGGCCCGGACCGTTACCCTTGGCTGCTTCTGCCCGAGGTGTTCGAGGCCAGCCTGGAGCTGGCCGCACAGGTGGAGACCGCGCCGGCGTTGTTGTTTGGTGCGCGTCGGCTGCTCGAGCAACTGCAGCTCTGGTTGCAACTGCGCCAGCGGGCGGTGCTGGCGCTGGTGCTGTGCTGGACCATGGATGCGCGCCGCGATACCGCGACCCAGGGCGAGCTGCTGCTGCGCTGCGCCGAGCCCACGCTTGACACCGTACACCTGCAGCGTCTGCTGGCAGAACACCTGGCGCGCATCACACTGCCGGCGCCGGCGCTGTCGCTGCAGCTGCGCACGGTGGAGACGGTGCCCCGCGGCGGCCACACCGCCAGCCTGCTGCCCGAGGCTCAGCGCCCCGGCGACAGCCTGCACCAGCTGCTCGAGCGCCTGGGGGCACGGCTCGGGCCGGGGCAGCTGTTGCAGTTGCAGCCCCAGGCCGACCACCGGCCCGAGCGAATGCAGCGCTGGCAAGCGGTTTCAAACGCTACTATTTTAATAGCTAATGAACCAAGCGCAGCAAGGGCTGGAGCCCTAAATCATTCACAAGACGAGGCCCTGTACCCCAGCTGGTTGTTGGCCACCCCGCAGCGGCTGGCGGTGCGCCAGGGCTGCCCGCACTACCCGGACCGGCTCACCCTGCTGGCCGGGCCGCAGCGCATAGAGGCCGGTTGGTGGGACGCCGAGCCCAGCGCCCTGCGTGATTACTATGTGGCGCGCAGCAGCGTCAGCGGTCTGCTGTGGGTGTACCGTGAGCGCCTGGACCAGCCGCAGGCTGGTGCTGGCCTGGCGCCGCGCTGGTACTTGCATGGGGTGTTTGGCTGAGGAACTGGCCAAAGCGGCTGTGCCAAAAACCCAGGGCGGGCGTATCGTGCCAGCCAAAATCAGTCACCTCGCCGAGCAGGATGCAGTGGTCACCGGCTTCAATCAATTGATGCAGCTTGCAGTCAAACCAGGCCGCGCACCCGTCCAGGCGCAAGCCGCCGCCGGGCTGGCGCAGGATCGGCGCACCGGCAAAGCGCTCGGTCATGCTGCCGGTGGCGAACTGCTGGGCCAAGACTTGCTGCGACTCTGCCAGCACGCTGATCGTGAACTGCCCGGCCTGGGTAAACGCCTGCAGGCTGTGCGACGCGCGGCGGATGCTCCACAGCACCAGCCGTGGCTCCAGAGACACAGAATTGAACGAGTTGCAGGTCATGCCCCAGTCTTCACCAGCCCAGTGGGTGGTCACCACGGTCACCCCTGTGGCAAAGCAGGACAGGGCTTTGCGGTAGTTGGGCGCATCGTGAGCCGGTGTGGGTCCTGGTGACGATGACGGTATGGGCAGGGTTGAGGTACCGGGTTTGGCGATGGGGGCATCAAGCATGTCGTGACGTTTTGATCTTGGTTAAGACAAGTGTAGATGAATAATGTATGAATTTTGTGCGCCGTCATTGCTGCCGCCCTGTCGTCGTTGCCAATTCGGCTGCCTTCATCCTTACTCGGCTGCCGTCATCCCCAGCTTCGATCGGGGATCCATGACCGCCTGGATTCCCGCGTTCGCGGGAATGACGGACAGGGGCGGCAACGATAGGCACCGGCGATGGTGACGGACACAAGCGGGAGTGACGATTTGTCATACTTGCACCTATGCCACTTGCCAAGCCAGCCCAAGCCTTGCCCGTTTACATGCAGATTGCCGAGTTGCTGGCCCGCCAGATCAAGGCTGGTTATTGGCGCGCCTCCGAGCGTTTGCCCACAGAGGCCGAGTTGGCGCGTCGCCTGTCGGTCGCCATCGGTACCCTCAGGAAAGGTCTGGCTTTGCTGGAGCAGCAGGGCGTGCTGGAGCGCATCCAGGGCTCTGGCACCTATGTGCGACGGGTGGAGGGCACACAGCAGATCTATGAGTTGTTCAGGCTTGAATTGACCAACGGCCCGGGTTTGCCGACCGCGCAGGTGCTGGACCTCAGCCGCCACGCTCGTTTGCCTGATGTGCCACTGATGGGGCCCGATCCAGCGGGAGCGTGCTGGCGGGTGCGCCGGTTGCGCTTGCTCAGCCAGGTGCCGGTGGCGCTGGAAGAAATCTGGTTTGACGCCAGCGCCAGCCCCAACCTGCAGCCCGAGGAACTGGGCGACTCGATGTACCTGTTTTACCAGCAGCGCTTTCAGGTCTGGATTGCCCGGGTCGAAGACCAGATTGCGGTTGGCCCGGCGCCCGATTGGGCCGCGCCGCCCAGCGGGCTGCAATCCGGCGCCATCGTTGGCTACATTGAGCGCACCTCCTGGACCGCCAACAACCAGGTGGCCGAATTTTCAAAAACCTGGTTCGACCCGGCGGTGTGCCGTTACACCTCGCGCATGAGCCAATAAGGGCCGAGCCCGAGGGGCAAGAAGCACCCTTGACCAGCGCCGCCCGCACGAATCTCGGGCACTGCGGTTCAGCGCACGGCGTCGAGCCGTTCCAACCCACTACTGAGGTAGGCCATGCGTGACTCCAGCGACGCGTCCAGCGGGCGAATGCCAATTTTTAACCCTAGGATCGGCAGCTCTCGGCCGTCGCTGGCCACCAGGCAGTCACGCAGCGCCGCGTCGGTCAGCAGGGAGCCCTCGGCGCCGATGCCGCCCACCCCACTGGGGGCGGGTGGCATGTGGCTGTCGCGCCAGGCGCCGTAGGGCGTGTCTTGCCCCGAGGCGCCCGAAAACATCAGGCCCGCCAGCACACCGTGTTGTTTGGCCAGCCAGATGTGTTGCAGCGCGCCTTCAGCGCTTCGCGCCTCGAGCACTGATCGGCCCCAGTTGATTACGATGCCCACATCACTGCCATAGTGGGCATTGGTGGCCTCGATGGCGGCGATTTCATCGGCCAGAGTCAGAAACCCCTTGGAAGCCACATGACCTGGTACATGGGCATCGCAATGCTCGATCACCACCCGTGCACCCTGCCAGTCCCACTGCACCAACTCGGCCAGCGAGGTGGTGAGCGCCGTGACAGACGAGGTGGCGCGGGTTTTGTCTGGTGCGCTATGGATCTCAATCGCATCCACTACCGACTGGCCGCAGGCGGCATTCAGGGCGGCTATCGCATCTCGCGCCTGCCGCACAAAGGCCAGGGCTTCTTCGCGCCCCGACGCGTCGTCAGACGCCAGGCCCACCAGCGGATTTTTGGCCATCGCCGCCATCACGCCAGGGATGCAGGTGAATACGAATCGCCATTTCGGGTCGATGTGGCTGATAAACCAGGTGTCGTCGTGAGGGTGCAGTGAACCCAGAAAGGGGTGCTCCAGCCCCTTGACATTCGGCAGCGCGCTCAGCCTGGCGTAGTACTGAGCCTCCAGCTCAGGGTTCCAGGTGCTGGTGTTGGGTGAAGCGGCGTAGGCGCCAACGAAGAACGACATGGTTTGTCCTGTGGTGAAGCGCCAGGGCGGCGCAGGCTGGTCCCCGCGGTCAATCTTACTGCGACCGTCACGCCTCGCCTCCTGTCATTCCCGGCCACGACCGAAAAACCACCGTCATTCCCGGCCACGAGCGGGAATCCAGGATGTCATGGATCCCCAGTCAAGCTGAGGATGACGGAGTGAGTTAGCGATTAAACTGTATAAAAATACAGTTACTTCATCACGATGTCTTCCACCCCCGGCTATGCTGAGCTGCATTGCCTGACCAATTTCAGCTTTCAGCGTGGCGCCTCGCACCCCGAGGAACTGGTGGCGAGGGCGGCGGCGCTGGGCTACAGCGCGCTGGCCATCACCGACGCGTGTTCGGTGGCCGGGTTGGTGCGGGCGCATACCGAGGCCCAAAAGCTCGGCCTGCAGCTGCTGCCCGGCGCGGAATTTGCCCTGCCTGGCGGCAGCACCCTGGTGGCCCTGCCGCACAACCTGGACGGCTGGGGCAACCTGTGTGAGGCCATCACCCGGGCCCGCCGCGCCGCACCCAAGGGCCAGTACCAGATCGGCTGGGACGATTTGGCCGCTAGCCCACTGCCCGCCTGCGAGTTGCTGCTGCTGCCGCCTTTTGCTATGCAATTTGAAGCACTTTATGCCCTTTGCACAAGGGCTAGCGCCCTGTTTGGCCCTAGACTCTGGCTGGGTCTGACGCTACGCCAGCGCGCGGCTGATGCGCTTTGGCAGCAGGCGCTGCAGCGTGTGGCCGCCCTGTGCCGGCTGCCGCTGGTGGCCGCTGGCGGGGTACAGATGCATGTGCGCTCACGCAAGCCGCTGCACGATGTGCTCACCGCCATCGGCCTGGGCCGGGCGGTGGCCGAGTGTGGCTTTGCCCTGCAGCCCAACGCCGAGGCCCACCTGCGCACCCGCCAGAGGTTGTCGCGGCTTTACCCTCCAGATCTCTTGGCCAACACCCTGGTGGTGGCAGCACGTTGCCACTTCAGCCTGGACGAGCTGCGCTACCAGTACCCGCAGGAGAGCGTGCTGCCGGGCCTTAGCCCCAGCCAGACCCTGCACCAGTACACCCACGAGGGCGCGTCTCGGCGTTACCCGCAGGGCCTGCCGCCGGGCGTGGCGCAGCAGGTGGCGTATGAGCTGGCGCTGATAGCCGAGCTGCGCTACGAGATGTATTTCTTGACGGTGCACGACATCGTGCGCTTTGCCCGGGGCCAAGGCATCCTGTGCCAGGGCCGGGGCTCGGCCGCCAATTCGGCGGTGTGCTACTGCCTCGGCGTGACAGAGGTCGACCCGGCCCACTCCAGCCTTCTGTTTGAGCGTTTCATCAGCCGCGCGCGCAACGAGCCGCCCGACATCGATGTCGACTTTGAGCACGAGCGTCGCGAGGAAGTCATCCAGTACATCTACGCCCGCTACGGCCGCGAGCGCGCAGCTCTCACCGCCACCGTGGTCAGCTACCGGCCGCGCAGTGCGCTGCGTGACGTCGGCCGCGCGCTGGGCGTGGACGAGGTGCTGATCGACCAGTTGGCCAAGTCGCACCACTGGTTCGACGGCCGCAGCGTCAAGGACGAAGAATTTGCCCAGGCCGGGCTCGATGCCCAAGACCGGAAACTGGCCCTTTGGCGTAGCCTGGTGGCGCAGTTGTTGGGGTTTCCGCGCCACCTGAGCCAGCATGTGGGCGGCTTTGTGCTGACCCAGGGCAAGCTCACCCGCCTGGTGCCGGTGGAAAACGCCGCGATGCCCGAGCGCAGCATCATCCAGTGGGACAAGGACGACCTCGACGCCATGGGCCTGCTCAAGGTCGATGTGCTGGCGCTGGGCATGCTCAGCGCCATCCGCCGCTGCCTGGCGCTGGTTAGTCAGCGGCGCGGCAGGCCATTGACGCTGCAGGACATCCCGGCTGATGACGCCGCCACCTACGACATGGTCTGCGCTGCCGACACCGTGGGCGTGTTCCAGATCGAGAGCCGGGCCCAGATGAGCATGCTGCCGCGCCTGCGCCCGCGCTGTTTTTATGACCTGGTGATCGAGGTCGCCATCGTGCGCCCCGGGCCGATCCAGGGTGGCATGGTCCACCCCTACCTGCGCCGCCGCCAGGGGCTGGAGCCGGTGGACTTTCCACCCGCCTTGGCGCCGGCGCTGGCGCGCACGCTGGGGGTACCCATCTTTCAGGAGCAGGTGATGCAGATCGCCATGCTGGCGGCCGACTTCAGCCCCGACGAAGCCGACGCCCTGCGCCGCTCCATGGCCGCTTGGAAGCGCCGGGGCGGCGTGCACAAGTTCCACGACCTGCTGGTGCAGCGCATGCAGGCCAAGGGCTACAGCGCCGAGTACGCCGAAGGCATCTTCAGCCAGATCGTCGGCTTTGGCGAATACGGCTTTCCCGAGAGCCATGCTGCCAGTTTTGCTCAACTGGTTTACATCAGTGCCTGGCTCAAGCGCCACGAACCCGCCTGCTTTCTGGCCGCCCTCATCAACTCGCAACCCATGGGTTTCTACGCGCCGTCGCAACTGGTGCAAGACGCCCAGCGCCACGGCATCACCGTGCTGCCCGCTGATGTGAGCCACAGCGACTGGGACTGCACCATCAAACAATTGGAATCTGACCCCAATAAAAAATTGGGGTCAGATTCCAATTGTTTGGTGCGGCTGGGGCTGTGTCTGGTGGCGGGGTTGGCGCGGGCGGTGGGCGAGCGGGTGGTGGCGGCGCGGCGGGCGGCGGGGTTTGCCAGCGTGGAGGACCTGGCCCTGCGCGCCGGGCTGGACCGGGGCGACTTGCGGTCGCTGGCGGCGGCTGACGCGCTGGCCAGTCTGGCCGGCCACCGTCGCCAACAGGTGTGGGACGCCAGCGCGCTGCAGCCGGCGCCACCCCTGTTGCAGGGCGTGCCGGTGCAGGAGCCCCGGCTGCTGCTGCCAGCCGCTGCTGAAGGCCAGGAGGTGCTGCTCGATTACGCCAGCACTGGGCTTACTTTACGCTCGCATCCCTTGTCGCTGCTGCGTTCTTCGCTATCAAAAATGAAGCTGATGACGGCTGCTGAACTGCAAGCTATGCCGGACGGCCGGCTGGTGCGCGCCTGCGGCCTGGTGACCATGCGCCAGCAGCCCGGCACCGCCAAAGGCGTGATGTTTGTGACGCTGGAGGACGAAACCGGCTGCGTCAACGTGATCGTTTGGAAAAGCCTGCGCGAGCGCCAGCGCGCGGCCGCCGTGCAGTCGCGTCTGCTGGCGGTGCACGGCGTTTGGCAGCGCGATACCGAGAGCGACGGCGAGGTGCGCCACCTGATCGCCGGCCACCTGCGCGACCTCACCCCGCTGCTAGGCGGGCTGGCGGCGCCAAGCCGGGAGTTTCATTGAGCGCGGGCGTGTAGCTTGTGCGATGAAGCTGACTTACACTTTATAAATGTATTCACAGACTATGAACCTTGCTCGCTGTTTTTTTACACTGGCTTGCGCCGTATCGCTGACCGCCCAAGCTCAAGGGGTCGATGGCGTCTGGCGTGGCACCCTGGCCTGCACCGAAGGGGTTGGCGCAGCCAGCGCGCTTCAGGCCTCAAGTTCTACGGTGGCGCTGACGGTCACGGGCGGCAAGGGTGTGGCGATAACCGATAGCGCCGAGGTGAGCGAGCAGCTTACGCTGACCCTCGAAGGACGTGGTGCAGGGCGTGTTGAGGTTTCGGGTGTTATCAAGAACGCGCCGGAGCGTACTTGGTTGATCCAGGCGGAAGGTCCGGTTGTCAATGGCCGACTGCGCGTGGAGGCCCCTATGTTTCGTGCCGATGGCAAGACCCTCGTGCGCAGGGCCTGCTTGTTCGATCTCCAACTTTCCCCTGTTCAAGGTCGCCAATCAGCGACCGGAAATGTGGCTCGCGCAGCGCCAGCGTCTGCCACGCCAGCCCTGCCCGCCTCGGGCATCAGTCCTGATGAAGACCCGATTCGAATGCAGTTGCAGGGAACCCAGGACCCGACACGCCTCAAGGGCTTGATCGATTTCTTGGCGAATATCAAGGCTAGCCAGCGTGGCTCTGACAGCCGCAATCTAAGCAAAGAACAGTGGAACAAAATGGCCTACGAAGAGGCTAGGGCGTCGCTTGCGGTCCTCAACTCCTTGGGGGCACTCGGGCTTAACGTCTACCTTGACAAGCGACACCCCGCCTTCAAGCGCGACCTGTCGGGGGTCGCCATGCTGGGAGATGGCAATTTGCCGGTGCGGGTGCTTCTGCTGGATTCGAGCACCCGCATATCTGGACGAACTTTGGTGGGGTCCAGCGCCATGACCTTGCTGCTGGGCACTGAGCCTGCCAAGCTGCAGCAAGGCGGCCGCGAAGTCATCACGCAGGGCGCCATGTCGACCCGCGATAACCCGGTGCCAGAGCAGGATCGGCGCCTCTATCGGGCGCAAGTTGCTCAAAATTTGCGGGCAATCCTTACCGCAAAGGGCATCAAGCTGGCCAGTCTTCGAAGCGCGACCAATGCCGCTGACTTGGAGCTTGTGGTCGCTGAATGGCGCGACGACCCTGCTCAAAACGATGTTTTGACCAGCTTTCGCAATTACCCCATCGTGATCGTCTTTGATGGACAACTGGCACCTGGGCCAGGGGTCGAGGCTGTGCTCGCCGTGGGTAAAACGACGTCGGAAGAGTTTGGAGACAGGCCGCTGGCCATCTTCAAGGGATTGGTACAGAGCCTTCAAGGGCGTCTTGGTGATCCGCGCTTTGAAAAGCTTGCCGCCATCGCCCCTGCGGATCTCGCCGTGGCCCGCACGCAGCAGCTTGAAGCAGAGCGAATCGAGAGCGAACGCCTTCGTCAGGAAATGGTCGATCGCATTAATCGGATCAAGGCTGCTGCTGCCCAAAAGACTGACCTCGCGGGCGTCCTTCAGGTTTATCGGAAGGGCAAAAACTTTGCGGGCAAGCCTGAGGGAGCCTACTGCACGGTCAAAGCTGAAGACGCATTGGTTCTGCTGGGGTTTGTGCGGTCACCGAGCTTTTTGACTTGGACCCGTATGGCCAAGGGTACAAAATTCAGCAAGGTCTATGACAGCGCCGACGATCTTTACGCTGCTATTTCGGAGGACAAATGCCACATCGTTGCCGACAATGCCAATAATCTGAATAAGTACATGACGGCCATCGGACGCGATGGGCAATTTGCGTTCAACGTGGGCCCCAGCATGAACCGCGAAGAAGCGGGTGAATCGTTCGCAATCTCATTGGGTTTTGACAATTACGCAGACTACGATTTTGCCCAGAAGATTGGCGACGCGTCGACGGAACAGGTGCGCACCCTCAAAGAACTAGGCGCAGGCAACTTATCGACCTTCAAAGCGGCGGTGGGTCGAATGAATGGGGGCAAGTACAGCGCGGAAACGGCGCCATCGGCGACAGCACTTCTTGAATTTCTGGATGATGAACTCAAGGGTGGTCGGGCCGGCAAGAGCGCAATCGACTACCGTCGCGCCGAAGACAAGCGATTGGCCGAGGTGGCTAAATTGCGAGAGCAGCAGGCTGCCAACGACCGTGCCGAACGGGCCAAGGCCTTCCCCTACATCGCGGTCCTGACCTGCGGCATGGGGCGGGACCACATCAATGTGTTGGCCTGCTTTGCCGCCCAGGGTGCATCCAGCGTGGATACTGAATTGCGCCTTACTAACGGCGACACCACAAACATGTACAAGGCGTACACGCTGAGCTCCGCCGGGCAGGAGCGACGGGACGGTTTTTATATTGACCTGCGAAAGACTTTTTCCATCCAAGCCCAAAATTCGCACGGGACGCTTATTCTGGGATTGAAGGTCATCGACCGGGTTTCAGGCAAGGTGCTCTTTGAGAATCAGGCCGCAAAATTTGGTGTGCTGAGCGTGGCCAACTGACCCTCTCGCCAGCAACGGGCTGGCTGCAGGGTCCGCGAAGTCATGGATCCCCAGTCGTTGCCGGGGATGACGGGAGTGGGTGGCCGGAGATGACAGGCTTGGCTACTCGCCGGCGTGAAACTGGGCTGCGTTGCGGCCCTTGAAAGGCGCGTAAAAGGCTTTGATGGTGGCCATATCGGCGTCCACGTCGCCGGTGGGCACAAACACCGGCCCCAGGCCGCTGCGCTTGCGCTCGTAGTCCATGTAGGCCATCACGATAGGCACTTGGGCACCCAGAGCAATGTAATAAAAGCCGGTTTTCCAATAGCGTGTCTTGCTGCGCGTGCCCTCGGGGGGCACGATCAGTTGCACCGGCCCGGCCGCCTGCTGCAGCGCCGTCACCGAGGCCGCAACCAGGTTGCCGGCCTGCGCCCGGTTGACTGGGATGCCGCCCAGCCAGCGCATCACGCCGCGAAAAGGGGGCCGAAACAGCTGCTCTTTGCCCATCCAGTACACGTTAAGGCGCAGCGCAAAGGCCACCATCAGGGTGTAGGGCAGGTCCCAGTTGCTGGTGTGTGGCGCGGCAATCAGCACGCTCTTACCAGCACCGGCGGGCAGTTCGCCCTCGACAGTCCATCCGGTCAGCCGTAAATAGCCGATCGATACGCCACGCAACAAAGTGTTGATGACGGGGGTGTCAAAAATAGTACGGTGCATGGTGCGTTGCGTTGACGTGAGGCTGCCTCAAGCAAAGGCGGCCCACTGAACTGAATGGTGACAGCATTATCTGGCAGCCGCCAAGGCCTTTGAGCAAGACCGTTTCAACATAAGATAGCACCATCGCCAATTTTTTCTCACTCGGATCATCGGACGCTGTTTGACTCATGGCCTTGTTCAACGCTGAAGCCATGCTGGCCGCCCTGACCGATGGCTTCTGGCGACGCTTGCTGGCGGGCCTCATAGGCGTTGCGCTTGTGCTGATGTTGGACACGGGTCGCCGACCGGCAGCAGCCCCGGTCCCGAGGGCAGAGGCTGTGGCAGCGCCGGCACAGGCCCCGACGGGGCTGGCATTGCAGGCCAGTGGTGCCATCCCGATGCCGGTGAACACCCCGGCTGCGCACGCCAGTAGCCTGCTGACCTTACCCAAAGACCATGCTGCTTCTTTGATGGCCTTCTGGTTTGCGGGCACGCGGGAAAGCGCCCCCGATGTGCAAATTGCCGCGTCGCAATTTGACCGTGCCAGCGGCCGCTGGTCGCCGGCTCGTTTTGTGCTGAATCGTCAGGCTCTTGGCGCGGATCTGGGTTTTGCGGTGCGCCGGCTGGGCAACCCGGTGGCCTGGCTGGACCCAAAAGGGCGTATTCATCTGTTTGTAGTGGCGACCGGTCTGGGTGGCTGGGCTGCGGCACGCATCGTGCATCTGCGCCAGCGCACGGGCCCTGACCTGGCCCAACTGTCGTTTGCGCCGGTGCAAGTACTGCCGCTGGGTTGGCTATGGAACACCAGTTTTCTGGTCCGCAACGCCCCACTGACGCTGGCCGACGGTGGCATGGTGTTGCCGGTGTATTTTGAGCTGGGCATCAAGTACCCGCTGGCCTTGCGCTTTGATGCCGCTGGCCACTACCTGGGCGCCACGCGTATCTCTGCGCGGCGGCACCTGCTGCAACCGAGCCTGCTGCCCCTGGGCCCGTCGGACTGGCTGGCCTTGATGCGCGACCAGCGCCCGGATGGTCGGATCGGGGTGGCGCGTACCCAGGACGGCGGTCACAGCTGGCAGGACGCGCCCGATCTAGCCTTGGTGAACCCTGGCTCGGCCGTCGCTTCGCTGGCGCTGGCGCCTGGCCAACTTCTGCTGGTGCATAACTCCCTGCCGGGCAGCCGACATCGCCTCGATCTGAGTCAATCGGTCGATGGTGTTAATTGGGCAATGGCCCAGCCGCAGGCCCTCGTTGAGGGCCAGTCGGGGCAGGAGTTCTCTTACCCTGCGCTGACCTTGGCCGACGACAGCCTGTGGGTCAGCTACACCGACCAGCGTCGCCAGATTGCCTGGCAGCGCTTTGCTGCGACCGCCTCACGGCCCTGAAACTGAAGCAGGCCACCCGAGCTTTCGCGCCCATGGACAGCACCACCTTACTCACCGCCTGGGAGGCATGGCAATTGCCATGGCTGCCCGAGCTGTCGGGCCAGAGTCTGGCTCGGAAAGGCCTGTGGGCAGCGGTGCTGGGCGGTGGTGTTGGCTGGCTTGCTCGTGACTGCTCACGCCGCGTCTGCTTGGCCCTGCTGGTGACGGTGTTGGTGTGGGTGGCGCTGCCCGGTGCGGCTTCAATTTCACACTGGCTTGGTCTGGCCTTCAAGGCGCCCAGCTTGAGCAGCGGCTTGCTGGGGCTGTTCTGGCTGGTCAAGGCCTTGAGGCCGAGCCCTCCAGATGCGATCGGCGCGGCCGGCCCGGCGCCCTGGGCCACTGCCTTGGGCTGGCTGGCGGTGCTGCTGGGTTGGCTGCTGCTGCTGGACTTGCTCGCGCTGTTGCCGGTGGGCTTTTATGATTGGGGTTTTGGTACCCCGGCCCTGGCGGCGGTCTGCCTGCTGTTGCTGGCCGGGTGGCTGCGCTGGGGCGCAGAGCCAGCAGCCTGGTACTGGCTGGCCTTGCCGGCTTTGGTCCTGCTGCTGTTTGTGCTCACCCGCTGGCCCAGTGGCAACCTGTGGGATGCCTTGCTGGACCCCTTGCTGTGGCTAGTCCTGCAACTGCGCTGGCTTTGGGCACGGCGGGGACGGCGTGCCTGATCCCTCTCGGGCACGCTGTTGCTCGTCATTCCCAGCGGGTTTCTAGTCATTCCCGGCGAGTTCCCTGTCATTCCCGGCTCGACCGGGAATCCAGGACGCCATGGATCCCCGTTCGGAGCCGGGGATGACGGATTTGACCGGCACGCCATCCAACAACCCCTAAAAACAACGATCAAGAAGCAGGGCCTACCAGCCACTCGCGCCGGAACAGCCACTGCTGCGGGTACCACAGGTTGGCCAGCGTGATTTCGCCTGCGCGGTGTCGGCCCTTGAGTTCCCAGCGGGTGCCCAGCAGGCGACAGCCCGGTGCGCAGGGTGGGGCGGTTTCAGCGGGTGTGCCCTGCAGCCAGACCACCGCGTCATGGCGCGCCAGCAGATCGGTCAGCGTGGCGTCGCCGAGGGTAGTGCTAGCCCGGGCCTGGCTGTCATAGGGCACAAAGCGCTTGCCCGGCAGCAGGAACTCAAAGCGTTCGAACTGGCCGTTGAAGTTGTTGGGTACCGCCACGCGGGCGCCCGGCTTGGCCAGGGCCGTCAGAGCATCTGCTGGGTAGCGGCCGACCGGGCCGTTGAGTGGCGCGGTACTAAGCCCCAGGCAGGCGTACACCGCCAGACAGGCGGCTACGCTGCAGCCGCGGCTCCAACGCGCGCGCCACAGGCCGGCCAGCACCAGCAGCATGCCGGTCAGCCCCGCTGCCATGGCGGCCAGCCATTCGCCAGTGCTGGCAATGCCCAAATCGTGTGCCACCCAGGCGATGCGGCCCAGCACCAGCAGCATCAGGGCGCACAGCGGCAGACACAGCACAAACCAGATGCGCCCGATGTGCTGCCAGCCCAATGCAATGACACAGGCCAGCGCCGGCATGGCCGGGATCAGGTAGCGCGCCGAGCGCTGGCTGGGCAGCATGAACACCAGCAGCCAGACCGCCAGCCAAACGAGCAGGATGCGGGTATGTGGTGGTAGCGATAACGCCAGCGCTGGCGCGCTGCTGCTGGCGCGCCAGCGCTTAAGCGCCACGGGCAGCAGGCCCAGCACCACGAAGGCCAGCAAGCCGGCGTTTTGCACATAGGCCAGCAACTGCGCCAGCATGCTGCCATCGCCACCGCGCAGCGCCACCTGCCAGTAGCCCTCGGTGCTGGCCATTTTGCCGGCGTTCTCGGCCAACACAAACTCTTGCCAGACCGCCGCCGGGTCGGGGTCCAGTACAAACCACAAGCCGAAAATCGCCAAGGCCAGGCTGGCGCTCAAGGCCACTTGCAGCGTGGCACGCCACAATACTCGTCGGTTTAGCAGGGGCTCGGTGGCCAGCCGGGCGCACCACAACGCGGCGGCGACTGGCGCCACCAAGGCAAACGATTTGTAGGCCAGTCCCAGGCCGATCGCCAGGCCAAAGGCCGCATGCGCCCACCAGCCTGGGCTGGCATCAGGTTTGGCAGTGGCAGTGGCAGTGACAGGCGGCAGTGGCTTCAGCCCTTGCCACAGCAGCCAGAACATCGGCAAGCTGAGCCAGAAGGTCTCGGGCGCGCTGGTCAGGAACGGCCGGCCGTAGCGAAAGGTCGAAAAAAACGCCAGATAAACGCAGGCCGCCAGCGCCGCACGTGCCACCGAGCGGGTGATGCCGTGCACCGTGGCCGCCACCATGGCCGCCAGCAGCCCGGTGTAGACCAGGCTGGGCGTGCGCAGGGCAGCCAGGCTCCACTGGCGGCCCCAGTCGCCGGCCAGCAAGGCCTGCCAAAACAACAGTGGCGGCTTGGTGTTGCGCATGTTGTCCAGCTCTGACGCCAGCGGCAGCCAGTGGCCCGAGGCGGCGGTCAGGCGGGCAATATGGGCATACACCATCTCGTCGCCATTGGTGGGGATATAGGGGTTGCCCAAGCCCAGGCTGTAGATGGCCACGGCCAGGGCCAGCAGCAGGGCCCAGCCCCAGGTCGAGCCGCCTGCTGCCTCCGATGTCGAGACCAAGCGTTTCACCCGTCAGCGCCTGTGCTTGCGGCGGAAGGTCCAGCGGTCATTGGCCAGAAAATTGCTCACACTGGCTGCCAAAATCGCGACGATATTGGCCAAGCGGTAGTCCATACTGCCAGACAGCAGCAGGGTGAGCACATACTGCAGCCCGCTGCCAAAGGCCGATGCGGTCACGTACTGGCTGAATTCCATGCCCAGGGTGCGCAGGCTCACACGGGGCATCTCATCGGCCTCAAGCTGCTGGACACGGTCTGACCAGGTCCATAACCGGTTCCAGGTGAAGTTGTTCACCGTGGCCACGGCAATGGCCAGCGCCAGCGAAAAATAGGGCTTGTTGTAGTCGGATTCAAGCTGTGCGAACAAGACCTCGTGCCCGAAGTGGAGAACGGCCAGATTCACCACTGTGCCACTGGCCCCCACCACACCAAACTTGAGGTAACGCACGCTGTCCATCCAAGCCAGCAGCGCGAGCAGTCGCTGCTTCAGGGTCACGGGATCGCTCATGCCAGGGCCCGTTCGCCCTGCGCCAGGGCTGCCAGCGCGTCGGCCAGCACCGGGTCGGGCGGGATGCGCTTGAGGCACTGGTTGTCGCCGTCGCAAAAGGTCTGCCGGTGGTTGTAGGCGCTCAGGCAGGGCGAGCAAGCAATGCCCGATTCAAGCACCGTAGCCCGTGGCCCCAGGGGGCCGTAGAGGCGGGCGGTCTCGGGGCCAAAGAAGATCATGGTCCGAATGGGGGTCAGGCTGGCAAAGTGGCCGGGGCCGCCGTCATTGGTGATCAACAGGTCAGCCTGGTGAAACAGCATCAGCAGCTCCCGGATGCTGCGGGTGTAGCCGGTCAGGTCCAAACACAGCGGGCTGCCGGCCCGGGCTTGCAAGTCGCGCGCCAGCGCAGCGTCGTCGCGCAGGCCGATCAGGCCCACGGCATGGCCGGCCTGGCACAGGCCGCTGGCCACCCGTGCATAGTGGGCTGCCGGCCAGGCGCGCTCAGGCAGCAGGCCGCCGCCGGCATACAGCAGCACCAGCCGGTGTGTGCTCAAGGCGGCAAAGTCAGTCTGCAACTGGCGCCCATAGCTGGCCAGTTCAGCCGGACTGAAGGTCACGCTCAGGGCGGTGTCGGCCGGCATGTCGCGCAGCGCTGCTGCCTTGTGGCGCGGTGCACTGTTTGCCTGCAGTGCATCAGCCAGCGACAAAAATTGCTTGCTGATGTGCTGGTACGGGTTGTAGGGAATGGCGCGGTTGATGAAGCTGCCGCGGTACAGGCCCTCTTGGGTGTGCGGTGTGAAGCCAGCGCGCACCGGCGCGCCGCTCAGGTAAGACAGCAGGCTGCTGATGCGCGAGAACAGCTCACAGTCAATCACGGCATCCAGCGGCAGGGCACGCAGAGTGCGGCAGACGCGCCAGATGTCGCCCATCAGGGTGAGGGCCGAGCTGTCGTCCAGTGAATGCAGGTGCTCGGGCTGCGCCAGCCCCAGCAGGGCCGCCACCTCCTGGTTTTTTTTGAGCTGCAGCACATGAAGGGTCACGCCGGGGTAGCGTTCGCGCAGCGTCGCAAAAAGCGGCCCAGCCAGCACCACGCTGCCCATTTCGGACAGCAGGATCACCAGCATGTGGCGAGGTGCTGCTGCCAGCACCGCGGCAGGGCGGCCCCGTCCGCTAAGCCTGGCCCAAGCCGACACAGCCGCGCACAGCAGCTGCCCTACCCAACGGTCTATCCAGCGCTGGGTTTGAAGCTTCATGCGGGGTGCGCGACCAAGGCGGTGCGCTTACAGGCCAGCCGCCGCACGCAGGGCCTGGGCCCGGTCGGTCCGCTCCCAGGTGAACTCGGGCTCTTCACGGCCAAAGTGGCCGTAGGCAGCGGTTTTTTCGTAGATCGGGCGCAGCAGGTCCAGCATCTGGATGATGCCTTTGGGCCGCAGGTCAAAGTGCGCCGCCACCAGCGCCGACAGCTTGTCGTCGGGCATGACGCCAGTGCCTTCGGTGTAGACCGTGATGTTCATCGGCTGGGCCACGCCGATGGCGTAGGCCACCTGCACCTGGCATTGCTTGGCCAGACCGGCAGCCACCACATTTTTGGCCACATAACGGGCTGCGTAAGCCGCAGAGCGGTCAACCTTGGACGGGTCCTTGCCGGAGAACGCGCCGCCGCCGTGCGGGCAGGCACCGCCATAGGTGTCCACGATGATCTTGCGACCGGTCAAGCCGCAGTCGCCCTGGGGCCCGCCCACCACGAAACGGCCGGTGGGGTTGACCAGGTAACGGGTGTTTTGAAGCCATTCCTTGGGCAGCACGGGCTTGATCAGCTCCTCAATGATGGCCTCGGTGAAGCTGGCCTTCATGTGGTGCTGGTCTTGGGACTGGTCAGGGCTGTGCTGGGTGGACAGCACCACGGTGTCGATGCTGTGGGGCTTGCCATCCACATAGCGCATGGTGACCTGGCTCTTGGCGTCCGGGCGCAGAAAAGGCATGCGGCCGTCTTTACGCAACTGGGCCTGGCGTTCCATCAGGCGGTGGGCGTAATAGATGGGCGCAGGCATCAGCTCGGGCGTCTCATTGCAGGCGTAGCCGAACATCAGGCCCTGGTCGCCGGCACCTGTGTTCAGGTGGTCGTCGGAGGCGTGATCCACGCCCTGGGCGATGTCATTGCTTTGCTTGTCGTAGGCCACCAGCACGGCGCAGCCCTTGTAGTCAATACCGTATTCGGTGTTGTCGTAGCCGATGCGCTTGATGGTGTCGCGTGCCACCTGGATGTAGTCGACATGCGCGTTGGTGGTGATCTCGCCGGCCAGCACCACCAGACCGGTGTTGCACAGGGTTTCAGCGGCGACCCGTGATTTGGGGTCTTGCTTGAAGATCGCGTCGAGGATAGCGTCCGACACCTGATCAGCTACTTTGTCAGGGTGGCCTTCAGAGACGGATTCGGAGGTGAAGAGAAAATCATTAGCCATGGGTAAAAGCTCCAGGTTCAAGGTTGCAACAAAACGAGATTCGCGTTGCTTGAGCTGGGGGGCTTTCCGCGAACGCTTTAGCAGAATTGCCAATAAATTGACAAGGCACAATGGCGGCTCGTGGGAGCCAAGCCAATGTGGATGTCGCCCTGCAAGTAGTTCTATAACTCAGCGACGCCCTTAGTTTATCCGACGGATGCAGCGATTTTTCAAAATTTTCTCCCGCCTGCCTTTAGGTCTTGCGCAGGCCTTGGGCGGCCTGTTGGGCTGGTGCGTGTTTGTGGTGTCCGCCACCTACCGGCGTCGGTTTTTGGCTCAGGCGCGCCAAGCCGGGCTGAGCGCTGCCCAGTGGCGCCCGGCGGTGGCCGCGGCCGGGCAACTGGTGGCCGAACTGCCGCGCCTGTGGCTGGGCGCACCAGTGCCGGTGCAATGGGTTGGCCAGGCCCATGTCGAGACGGCCTTGGCGGGTGGTCGCGGTGTGGTTTTTTTGACCCCGCATCTGGGTTGTTTTGAGGTTGCCGGCCAGGCCTATGCGGCCCGTTTTGGCGCCGTGCGGCCGATGACGGTGCTGTTTCGCCCGCCACGCCAAGCCTGGTTGCGCGACTGGGTCAACCGCGCGCGATCCCGGCCCGGTCTGCTGACCGCCACCACCACGCAGGCAGGCGTGCGCCAATTGTTGCGGGCGCTCAAGCAAGGCGAATGCGTGGGCTTGCTGCCTGACCAGGTGCCGCCCAAGGGGCAGGGCCAATGGCTCCCGTTTTTAGGCCACCCGGCCTACACCATGACGCTGGCGGCGCGGCTGGCCCAGCAAACTGGTGCCAGTGTACTCATGGCCTGGGGCGAGCGGCTCTCTGGCGGGCGCGGTTTTCGGGTGCATGTGCAGCCTCTGCCGGAGCCCTTGTCCGCCGATACGGCGCGGGCGGCAACCCAGATCAACCAGGCGCTTGGGGCCTTGATCCTGAGCTGCCCGGGCCAGTACCTTTGGGGTTACGCGCGTTACAAGCAGCCGCGTCAGGTAGCCTGAACATGGGGCGCGACGCATGCTGAACCGCCTGGGCGTCGCCATGATGCAGGGCTTGGCATGGTTGCCCCTGTCCTGGCTGCGCGGGCTGGGCTGGCTGCTGGGTCTGTTTCTTTACGCGGTGGCGGCGCCGAGGCGGCGGGTCGCTCGCATCAACTTGGGCCTGTGCTTCCCAGGCCTCACGCCTGCTGAACTTCAGGCCTTGACGCGCCGCAGCTTTGTGCGGTTTGCCCAAGCTTGGCTGGATCGGGCCTGGCTGTGGCATGGCGCGCCCGCCTTGGTGCGCCAGCGCCTGGCGTTAACGGGCGATCGTGAGCAGTTCGGTGGCACGGCGCCGCTGGTGATTTTTGCTCCGCATTTTGTGGGGCTGGACGCCGGCTGGACCGCCCTGACCCAGCAGCTGCCGCGCCGCTTCACTACCATATACACCCGCGCGGCCCAAACTGGGCTTGACGCCTGGATGCAAGCCGGCCGGCGACGTTTTGGCGAGGCTCGGCTGTTTGCCCGGATCGACGCCGCCAAGCCGGTGCTGGCAGCGCTGCGTGCCGGCGAGCCTTTGTATTTGCTGCCGGACATGAATTTCGATGTGATTGAGTCGGTGTTCGTGCCGTTTTTCGGTGTGCCGTCCGCGACCTTGCCTTCGCTGTCCCGTTTTGCCCGGCTGGGCCGCGCCCGCGTGGTGCCGGTGCTGACCCGCATGACACCCGGTGGCTATGAGGTGCGGGTGCTGCCAGCCTGGACGGATTTTCCGACCGACGACCTGCAGGCCGACACCGCGCTGATGAACGAGCGCCTGGCTGGCTACATCACCACCATGCCTGACCAGTACTACTGGGTTCACAAACGCTTCAAAGACCGCCCGCCGGGCATGCCGCCGGTCTATTGACCTGCTGCGCGGACTTATGTTTTGACGGTTGGCGTGGTGCGGGGACGGCGTGCCTGATTCTGCTCGTGTCCTCCGCCCTGCGGGCTCCCCCTTGACCTCGCTGCACCAGGCACGCCGTCCCCGCCCACTATCCCGTCATCCCCGGCTACGACCGGGGATCCAGGAAGTCATGGATTCCCGTTTTCACGGGAATGACGGGAAGCAGCGGGAATGACGGCTGTGTCTCTGGAATGACGGGCAGCATCGGAGATGACGGGGTAGGGCCAGGGATGGCCGGATGCGCCCATTGCCAGAGTAGCGTAGAGACCTCGTCGATGCCCTGGCGCTTGGTGGCGGAAAAAAGGCGTACCTCGCCACCGCCGGCCTGAAGCTTCATGATAGAAAGTGCCTTGGTTTGCTCGGCACGCGTCAGCTTGTCGGCCTTGGTCAGCACCACCAGAAATTTCAGCCCTTCTTCCACTCGCGGTCGAACCACATCGAGCAAGATCTCGTCGAGCTCGGTCAGGCCGTGACGTGGATCACACATCAGCACGATGGCGCTCAGGTTCTCGCGCGTCACTAGGTAGTTGGCCATCACCTGCTGCCAGCGGATCTTGTCCTGCTTGGGCACGGCGGCGTAGCCATAGCCCGGCAGGTCGGCCAGCACCGCGTCGGTGATGCCCTGTTTGCCCAAAGAAAATAGATTGATGTGTTGCGTCCGCCCTGGCTTTTTGGAGGCAAAGGCCAGCTGCTTTTGTTGCGTCAGGGTGTTGATACAGGTGGATTTGCCGGCGTTGGAGCGTCCCACAAAGGCAATCTCGGGCACGCTCAGCGCCGGCAAGAAATGCAACTGGGGCGCGGTGGTCAGAAATTTGGCGGTGTGCAGCCAACCAGAAGCCACCAGGGCGGCAGCGGCAGCAGGGGTGGTTGCGGTAGGCGCGGCGCTGCGCGCGGGTGGTTTGGTAGGGATAGTCATTCAGTCGAGGGGTAAACCCAAGAGCCCATTGTAGAATCAGACCGTTCTGCACACCTGACACGACACTCACCATGAAGCTGCTTGCCTCCCTCTTGATCACTGCCGCACTGGCGGCGTCTGCTGTATCAGTTTTTGCCCAAGAGGCTGCACCGAAAGCAGTCGCTGCCAAGGCGGCCAAGCCGGATCTGGCCAAAGGTGAGGCCAGCTACACAGCGGTGTGCGCCGCCTGCCACGGTGCCGACGGCAACTCTGGCACGCCGGCCAACCCCAAGCTGGCCCAGCAGCACCCGGAGTACCTGGTCAAGCAGTTGCAGGAGTTCAAAAGCGGCAAGCGCGCCAATGCGGTGATGTCCGGCATGGCGGCCACCTTGTCAGCCGACGACATGAAAAATGTCGCCTATTGGTTGAGCAGCAAGACGGCCAAGCCTGGTTTTGCCAAAGACAAAGAGCTGGTGGCCTTGGGTGAAAGTATCTACCGCGGCGGCATTGCTGAGCGGCAGATCTCGGCGTGCTCGGGCTGCCACAGCCCGAACGGCGCGGGCATTCCGGTACAGTACCCCCGCCTGAGCGGGCAGCATGCTGATTACACTGCGGCTCAGCTCACCGGTTTCCGCGATGGCGTGCGTAAGAACGCCTTGCAGATGACCCAGGTGGCAGCCAAGCTTAACGACCGTGAAATCAAGGCGGTTTCGGACTACATTGCCGGGCTGCGCTGACCGGCAGACCTGTCTGCCAGCCGGCATCCCCCGAGCCTGGCGCTGGTAGGTCACCATTTATCCAGAGGAGGGCACCATGTTGATCAAGACCCCTGACAACGGCTTTCACCACCCGGTGGGCAGCGAGATCACCCCCCAGACCGCCTACCGTGAGCGGCGCCAACTGCTTCAATTACTGGCTACCGGCTCCGCCGGCGCGGTTATGGCCGCTTGGGCTGGCCGCGATGCCTGGGCTCAGGGCTCTGGCACGGTGCGTCCGGGCAAGCTGGCGGCGCTCGCTGGCGCCAAGTCAGGGGTAGCCGGCGCCATGAGCATGGACAAGCTGACCGACTACAAAGACGCCAGCACTTACAACAACTTTTACGAATTCGGCACCGACAAGGGCGATCCGGCCAAAAATGCCCACACCCTGAAAACCACGCCGTGGACCGTAGAGGTGGAGGGCCTCGTGAAGAAACCGGCCAAATATGCGCTGGAAGACCTGCTCAAGCTCAGTGCCCAAGAGGAACGCATTTACCGCCTGCGCTGCGTTGAGGGCTGGTCGATGGTGATTCCCTGGGTTGGCTATTCAATGAGCCAACTGATCAAAAAGGTAGAGCCGCTGGGCAGTGCCAAGTACGTCGAGTTCGTCACCCTGGCCGACCCCAAGACCATGCCTTTTGTCGGCTCCAGCGTGCTCGACTGGCCCTATGTGGAGGCGCTGCGTCTGGATGAAGCCATGCACCCCCTGACCCTGCTGAGCTTTGGCATGTACGGCGAGGTGCTGCCCAACCAGAGCGGCGCACCGGTTAGGCTGGTGGTGCCCTGGAAATACGGCTTCAAGAGCGGCAAGAGCCTGGTCAAGATCCGCTTCACCGACAAGCAGCCCGACACCGCCTGGAACAAGGCAGCCGCCAACGAGTACGGCTTCTACTCTAACGTCAACCCGGATGTCGATCACCCGCGTTGGAGCCAGGCCACCGAACGGCGCATTGGTGAAGACGGACTGTTTGCGAAGAAGCGTAAGACGCTGATGTTCAATGGCTACGAAGCCCAGGTGGGCCAGCTCTACGCCGGCATGGACCTTAAAAAGAACTTTTGATGCGCGGCGCGTTGGGCCGCTGGCTGCTGCACCCGGCGGCCAAGCCGCTGGTGTGGGGGCTTTGCCTGCTGCCACTGGTCTGGCTCGTTTATGGTGCAGCCAGCAACCAACTGGGCGCCAACCCGGCAGAAGCCTTGGTGCGATCAACTGGCGACTGGGCCCTGCGGTTTTTGTGTCTGGTGTTAACGGTGACACCGCTGCGCGTGATCACCGGCCTGCCGACGCTGGCGCGCTTCCGGCGGCTTCTGGGCCTGTTTATGTACGCTTACCTGTGGTTGCACTTGCTGAGCTACGCCTGGTTTGACATGGGCCTGGAGATTGCCGATATCGCCCGCGACATCGCCAAGCGGCCGTTCATTTTGGTTGGTTTTAGCGCTTTTGTGCTGCTGACACCGCTGGCGATGACTTCCTTCAACCGCGCCATCAGGGCCCTGGGAGCACGGCGCTGGCAACTGCTGCACCGGGCGGTCTATGTGGTGGCCGGTTTGGCGGTGCTGCACTTCTTCTGGATGCGCACCGGCAAGAACGATTTTGCGGAAGTGTTTGTTTATGCGGCCATTTTGGGTGCGTTACTGGGCTGGCGGTTGTGGCGACGTTTGAGCCGTTAACGTTTTTGTCTTCGTGGACTTTTGCTTGGGCGTTGGCTTAGGAGTGTGGTGAGAATTCATTCTGTCATTCCCGCGTCCTGTCTGTCATAACCGCATCCTATGTGTCATTCCCGGCTACGACCGGGAATCCAGGACGACATGGATCCACGCATCCGCGAGGATAACGGACACGAGCGCCGCCGCTCAGCCCGGCGCCACCTTGACCGGCGCATCAGACACAGTTGTCAGCCTATGTATTGATCTGCATTAATTTAAAATTGATAGCAAACAAATCAATAAAATCGGGGCTTCCAGCCCTTTTTGACCTGTAACTTTGCCGTTCAGCCGCCAACCAGTTGTTCCTGCTGCATCTGCTCGGCAATGGTCTCCCGGCGGCGGATCAGGTGGGCTTGGTCGCCATCCACCAGCACCTCGGGCGCGCGGCCGCGTGAGTTGTAGTTGCTGGCCATGCTCATGCAGTAGGCACCTGCCGACAGCACCGCCAACAGGTCTCCCTGTCGCGGCGCCAGATGGCGATCGTGGCCGAGCCAGTCACCGCTCTCACAAATCGGCCCCACCACCTCCCACACCCGGGTGGCCTCGTCACATGGTTGCAGCGGCACGATCTGGTGGTAGGCCTGGTACATGGCTGGGCGCGGCAGGTCGTTCATGGCGGCGTCGACGATGCAGAAGTTTTTCTGCTCGCCGGGCTTGAGGTAAAGCACCTCGGTCAGGCAGACGCCGGCGTTACCCACCAGGGAGCGGCCGGGCTCGATCATCAATTGGCGCTGGCCGAAGCCACGCGCATCCAGTTTGGCCAGCAAAGTGGCCCAGAGCTGGCCGGCGTCGGGCGGGGTGTCGCCGTTGTAGTCGATGCCCAGGCCACCGCCAAAGTCGATATGGTGAATTGGGATACCGGCGGCCTCGATCGCCCCGACCAGGTCCAACATGCGGTCCATCGCGTCTAAATAGGGCTCGGTTTGGGTGATCTGGGAGCCGATATGGCAATCAATGCCCACCACCCGGATACCGTTCAGGCCGGCCGCGTGCAGGTAGGTGGGCAACACCCGTTCGTGGGCAATGCCAAATTTGTTGCCCTTGAGGCCGGTGGAGATGTAAGGGTGGGTCTTGGGGTCCACATTCGGGTTGACGCGGATGCTGACCGGCGCCCGCAGACCCATGGCGCTGGCAACCTCACTCAGCACATCAAGCTCGGCCTCGCTCTCGACATTGAAGCAGCCAATGCCAGCCTGCAGCGCTCGGCGCATCTCGGCGCGGGTTTTGCCCACACCCGAGAAGATGATTTTATCGGCCGCGCCGCCTGCAGCCAGCACCCGATCCATGTCACCGCCCGAGACGATGTCAAAGCCGCAGCCGGCCCGCGCAAACAGCTCGATTACGCCCAGCGCCGGGTTGGCTTTCATGGCGTAGCAGATCTGTACCTGGCGGCCAGCAAAGCCACGCTGGTAGGCAGCCAGGGCGGCCAACATGGCGGCTTTTGAATAGACAAACAAGGGCGTGCCGTGAGTTTGCGCCAGCGCGCCAAGCCGAGTCGACTCCAGCCAGAGTTCGCCGCCGAGGTAGGCCAGATGGGGTTGGCCAGGCAGGGTGTTAAGGGTCATGGTGCGGGGCTGCTGGCTGCGGGGGCAGCCGGCTTGATCAGGGTTTGGGGCAGGGTGGCGCGCTGGGCGGCGGCCGGTCCTGTGGGCAGGTACAGCGAGCCGGACTGACCGCAGCCACCCAGGGTTACCGCATAGACGGCAAGGACAAGGGTCCTGACTAGAATTGGAGGGTGAGTCAACATGGTGAAATTATGACCGACCTTGAATTCTTGGACCTGGCTGAAAACCTGCTCAAAGCCGTGGAGGCCAGTTGCGACCGCATCAACGACGAGGGCACCGCTGACATTGACAACCAGCGTGTGGGTGGCATGGTGACCTTGGTGTTTGGCAACCGCAGCCAGATTGTGATCAACCTGCAAAAACCATTGCATGAGGTTTGGCTGGCAGCCAGATCAGGCGGCTATCACTACAAATTCAGCAGCAATGAATGGCGTGATACCAAGGGCCAGGGCGAGTTTTTTGCCTGTTTGTCGCATGATGCCAGCGCTCAGGCGGGGAGCCCGTTGGTGTTCGCTGCCTGACTAATTTCGAAACAGTTCGAGGATTTTTTTTCGATCATCCGTCATCGGAGGGGTCTGCGTCGGCGCGGATGCCGGTAGGGTGGCGAGTACACCCTTGTCTTTTTCCTCCAGCCCCAAGCTGCTGATGCCGGCGCCGCGCGCGAACTCGTCGTAGTACCACTCGCCACCTGCAAATACCACGCCCTCGGGCACGCTCGGTTCAGACACCGGAACATTTTTCAGGGCCTGTTCCATGAAGCGAATCCAGACCGGCAGGCTCAGGCCACCGCCGGTCTCCCGATCACCCAGTTTGCGGGGCGTGTCGTAGCCGATCCACGTGACGGCGGCCAGCGTGGGCTGGTAACCGGCGAACCAGGTGTCCATCGAATCATTGGTGGTGCCGGTCTTGCCATACAGGTCAGGCCGCTTGAGCGTGGCCTGGGCCGAGGCGGCCGTGCCGGTGCGGGTGACTTCTTGCAGCAGGCTGCTCACGATGAAGGCGTTGCGCGCATCAATCGCCCGCACCGTGTCGTCCAGCGGCAGCGGCTTGGTCTCGACCAGTACCCGGCCTTTCTGGTCGGTGACCCGGCTCACCAGCCAGGGGTTGACCCGATGGCCGCCATTGGCAAACACCGCGTAGCCGGTGGCCATTTGCATCGGCGTGACCGAACCCGCACCCAGCGCCATGGTCAGGTAGGCCGGGTGCTTGTCTTCCTCAAAGCCAAAGCGGGTGACCCATTGCTGCGCATAACTGGTGCCGACAGCCTGCAGGATGCGGATGGAGATCATGTTTTTTGATTTAGCCAGGCCACGGCGCAGGCTCATCGGGCCTTCAAACTTGCCGTCGTAGTTCTTGGGCTCCCAGGGTTGGCTGCCGGTCACGCCCGAATCAAAAAACAGCGGTGCGTCATTGACCACGGTGGCTGGGGTAAACCCCTTCTCCAGTGCGGCCGAATAAATGAAGGGCTTGAAGCTCGAGCCCGGTTGCCGCCAGGCCTGCGTCACGTGGTTGAACTTGTTCTTGGCGAAATCGAAGCCGCCCACCAGCGCTTTGATGGAGCCGTCGCGCGGGTCCAGCGCCACAAAGGCGCCCTCAACCTCGGGCAGCTGCGTGATTTCCCAGCTGTCCTTGGGCGTTTTTACGACGCGGATCACGGCGCCACGCCGAATCTTGATGTTGGCCGCCGCCTTGTCGGAGAGGCCGGACTGCACTGGCTTGAGTCCTTCGCCTGTAACCTCGATGGTTTCGCCGTTCTGCCGCGTGGCCAGCACCCGGCGTGCGTCGGCAGCCAGCACTACCGCAGACAGCACATCACCGTTGTCGGGGTGGTCTTCTAGAACGTCGTCAATAGCGTCGTCGAGTTCCTGGCCCGAGGCCGGGAGAGTCACAAATTTTTCAGGGCCGCGGTAGACCTGGCGTCGCTCGAAATCCATGATGCCGCGACGCAGGGCCTTGTAAGCGGCCTCTTGGTCGCCAGCGCGCAAGGTGGTGTAGACATTGAGGCCCCGGGTGTAGGTCTCGTCACCATACTGCGTGAACATCAGTTGTCGCACCGTCTCGGCCACGTATTCAGCATGCACGCGGCTGTTGTCTGAGTTGGTTTTGACTTTGAGCTCTTCCTTTTTGGCCGTGGCGGCCTGCTCGGCGGTGATGAAGCCGTTGTCCAGCATCCTGTCAATGATGTGCAGTTGCCTCGCCCGGGCCCGCTTGGGGTTGGCGATCGGGTTGTAGGCTGAGGGCGCCTTGGGCAGACCGGCCAACATGGCAGCCTCGGCGATGCTCAGGCTTTTGAGCTCTTTGCCAAAATAAGCCTCGGCCGCCGAGGCAAAGCCGTAGGCGCGGTTACCCAGAAAAATCTGGTTCATATAGATCTCGAGAATCTTGTCCTTGCTGAGCAGGTGCTCAAGCTTGAAAGTCAGCAAAACCTCGTAAATTTTTCGTGTGTAGGTTTTTTCTGACGACAGGTAGACATTGCGCGCCACTTGCATGGTGATGGTGGAGGCGCCCTGGCTCTTGAGTCGACCCAGGTTGGCCAAGGCTGCACGCAGCATCCCCTTGTAGTCGACGCCTCCGTGCTCGTAAAAGCGTGCGTCCTCGATCGCCAGCACGGCGTCGGTCATGATTTTTGGGATTTGCTTGATCGGAGTCAGCTGCCGGCGCTCCTCACCAAATTCGCCGATCAACGCGCCTTCAGCTGAGAGCACTCGCAGAGGTAATTTAGGACGGTAATCCGACAAGTCGGATATATCAGGCAGATTGGGGTAGGCCACCGCCAGGGCGACGGCGACCAACATCAGCACCGACAGCATCCCCGCCAGCGCCAGCCCAGCGACCCAAAGGGCGGCCCGGCCCACCCACTTGAGAGCCATGGCGCCCGGTGTGAGATCGGCAGGTTGCGGGCTGGGCGGCTGTTTTTGCGGCATGGAGGACTTTGAGTGGCAGCGGCGAGATTATAAAAACGATGCAATGACCTGAGCCGCCGCGAGCGCCGGACCTGTCGGAAAATGCAAAAAATCCCTGGTTCAGAATCTTGCTGATAGCATGCCACAAGCTGCGGCGGATTTTCTCTCGCCGTGGGCTCGAGTTTAAGGGGTCGATGTGGTTTCTCTGGGGTCCTTGTTCAGCCGCCAAACCGCGCCACTCCTGGGCTTGGACATCAGCTCGTCCAGCGTCAAGCTGGTGGAGCTCGGCCGGCACGCATCGGGCCAATGGTTGCTCGCCCATTGCGGCCTGGAATTATTGCAGCCGGGCTGGGTCCAAGATGGCCAGATTGATAAGTTTGACGAGGTGGTGCAAGCCGTACGCCGGCTGGTTCGGCGAAGTGAGAGCAAAGCGCGCCATGTGGCTATGGCGCTGCCTGCCTCGACGGTTATCACCCGCAAGATTCGCTTGCCGGCTGGCCTGAGCGAGGCCGAGCTGGAATTGCAGGTAGAGGCTGAGGCCAACCAGTACATTCCTTTCCCCATGGACGAGGTCAGCCTTGATTTTTTCACCATCGGCCCAAGCGCCACGGCTGCAGATGAAGTCGACGTCATGATCGCGGCCTCGCGCAAGGAGAAAGTCCAGGACCTCCAGGGCCTTGCCGAGGCCGCCGGGCTCAAGCTGACCGTGCTAGACGTGCAGACCTATGCCTCGCGCCGTGCCGCCGGGCGGCTGATCGTTGACCTGCCCTTGCTGGCGCCGTCGGAGGCCATCGTGGCCCTGTTTGAGATCAGCAGTCATGCCCTCCGCTTGCAGGTTTTGCAGGGCCAGGAGCTGATTTACGAGCGGGACCAGGCCTTTGGTGGCGCCCAATTAACCCAGCTGATCATGCGGCATTACGGTTTTGCCTTGGAAGAGGCAGAAAGCCGCAAACGCAGCGGTGACCTGCCTGACGATTACGCGCTCAGCGTACTGGCGCCTTTTCTGGTGAGCGCTGCGCAGGAGGTCGGGCGGGCGCTGCAGTTTTTCTTTACCAGCACCCCGCACAGCCAAGTCGACCACATACTGCTGGCTGGCGGTGCCTCGGCGGTGCCGGGGCTGGCGGCGGTATTGCATGAGCAGACCGGCGTTGCCTGTACGGTGGCAAAGCCATTTCAGGGCATGGACCTCGGCAGCAGGGCGGCTGACGAAAGACTGGCACGCGAGGCGCCGTCTTACCTGACGGCTTGCGGTTTGGCGCTGCGGAGGTTTCCCGCGTGATCCTGATCAACCTGTTGCCTCACCGTGAGCAGGCGCGCAAGCGGCGTAAGGACAGCTTCAACCGGGGGCTCGGTCTGGCGGCGTTGCTCGGCGGGGTGGTTGCCGGCTTGGTGTTTGTCGCATTTCAGGCGCAGATCTCGGCCCAGCAAGAAAAAAACCAGTTGTTGCAAGCCGAAATCACCCGTTTTGATGCTCAGATCAAGGACATTGCCAGCCTGCAGACCGAGATCACGGCGTTGCGTGCGCGCCAACAGGCGGTTGAAGATCTGCAGGCCGACCGCAACTTGCCGGTGTATTTGCTGACAGAGCTGGTCCGGCTGCTGCCGGAAGGGGTGTTTATCGCCAGCCTGAGGCAAGACGCCCAGGCCCTGACACTCTTGGGTGTGGCTCAGTCCAATGAGCGGGTTTCGGAGCTGCTGCGCAATCTTGGCAACCAGTCGCCCTGGTTTGCCCGCCCCGAGTTGGTGGAAATCGTGGCGGGTACGCTGGCCTTGTCACCGCGTGACCAGCGTCGGGTGGCCAACTTCACCATCCGGGTGCGCCTGGTGCGGTCCAGTGATACGGACCAACCCAAAACGGCCGGCGTCCCCGCGCTGCCCGTTAGCGCGCCGCGGCCGGGCCAACCTTAATGAAGCCCCTCAACCCACGCCAGTTCCCCAGCCGGCCCGCACTGCGCCTGGACCTGGGCCAGCTCCGCGCACAGTTCACCGGCCTTAACCCGCGGGACCCGGCCAGCTGGCCGGCCCTGCCACGCCTGGCCTTGCTGCTGTTGGTGAGCTTTCTGGTGTTGCTGGTTCTTTGGTTTGCCCTGCTTCAGGGCTACCAGGACGCGTTGGTGGCCGAGCAGAACCGGGAAGCCAAGCTGCGCGAGGAGTTTCAGCAAAAGTTGGCCAAGGCCGTCAATCTGGAGGCGCTCAAAAAGCAGCGTGAGCAGGTTCGCCAGTATGTGAACCAGCTGGAAAAGCAGCTTCCCAGCAAGGCTGAAATGGATGCACTGCTGTCGGACATCAACCAGGCTGGGCTGGGCCGCAGCCTGCAATTTGATTTGTTCCGGCCGGGCCAGGTCGCGGTTAAGGAGTACTACGCCGAGCTGCCGATAGCGGTACGGGTGAGTGGGCGCTACCACGACATTGGCGCCTTTGTCGCCGACGTCGCCAAACTCTCTCGCATCGTGACGCTCAACAACCTCAACATTCAGCCGCTGCCCCAGCGCGACGGGGTGCTGGCCATGGACGCCACTGCCAAGACCTTCCGCTACCTTGACGCTGATGAGGTGGCGGCGCAACGGCTGGCCGCCGCTGCGGCGGCCAAAGCCAAGGCGGCCAAAAAATGAGCCTGCGGACCATGCAGAGTCTGGTTCGTTTGGGCGGGCTGCTGGCTGTTCTTGGCCTTCTGGGTTGCGGCGCCGCCACCCAAGACGAGCTCACCCAGTGGATCAGCCAGCAAAAAAGCCAGACCCGGGCACGGGTGCCAGCCATTGCCGAACCCAAGCAGTTTCAGCCCCACGCCTATGTGTCGGCCTCGGCATTGGACCCGTTTAGCAACCAGCAGCTGACCCAGGCGCTCAAGCGCGACAGCGCGACGGTCAGCGCCGGCACCGCTTTGCTCGCCCCCGAGTTGGCACGCCGCAAGGAGGCGCTCGAGGCTGTGCCGGTGGATGCCATGGCGCTGGTCGGCACCATGGTGCGGGCTGGCCAGCCGGTGGCGCTGGTCAAGGTGGACCGCATGCTGTATCAGGTGCGGCCGGGCCACCACCTAGGGCAGAACTACGGCCGCGTGGTTCGCATTACCGAGACCGAGCTCACGCTGCGCGAGGTGGTGCAGGATGCCATGGGTGATTGGGTTGAACGCACCGCCAGCTTGAAGCTGCAGGAGAAGTCAAAATGAAAACAGCTCGTCACCCATGGGCCCAACAGGCTGCATGGGCCTTCCGCTACCTTGGCCTGGCCCTGTGTCTGCTGGGCGCAACGGCGACGGCCTTGGCGCAAAACACGCTGGAGGCGGTGACCGCGTCGCTAAAAGACGGGCAGGAGATCGTCAAAATTGACCTGGCACAGCCCCTTGCGGTGGCGCCCACCGGCTTTGTGATGCAGTCGCCGGCGCGCATTGCGCTCGATTTGCCGGCCGTTGGCAACAACACCGGGCGCACCAGCTATGAATTTGGTCTGGGCAACCTCAAGTCTACGACGCTGGTGTCCGCCGGGGACCGCATGCGGCTGGTGCTGAACCTGAAGCAGGCCGGCGCCTACAGCACGCGGCTGGAGGGTCGGTCGCTGCTGGTGTTTTTGTCAGGGCCGGCCGGGCTAGCCGGTGCTGCGGCCCCGGCCTCGGTGGCCGCTGACAGCCGCAGCCGAACACCGCAAGCGCTCAAAGACCTTGATTTCCGGGTTGGCCCGGATGGCGCTGGCCGAGTCATCGTCACACTCGCCCATGACCAGGTCGGGGTCGACCTGCGCCAGCAGGGCCAAGCGCTGGTGGCCGAGTTCTTGCAATCCAGCCTGCCGGAAGGCCTGCGTCGGCGGATCGACGTGACTGATTTTTCGACGCCGGTTCAGACCGTGACCCTGTCGCAGACGGGTGACCGGGTGCGCATGGTCATCGAGCCAAAAGGCGCCTGGCTGCACTCGGCCTACCAGAGTGATCGGCAGTTTGTAGTTGACATCCGGCCGGTACGGCTTGACCCCGCCAAACTGAGTGCCGGGCCTGGTTTCAGTGGGCAAAAGCTGTCGCTGAATTTTCAGAACATTGATGTGCGCGCCCTGTTGCAGGTGATTGCCGACTTCTCCAGCTTCAACATCATTACCTCAGACTCGGTGACCGGCTCGGTCACCCTGCGCTTGCAGGACGTGCCCTGGGACCAGGCGCTGGACATCATCCTCCAGACCAAAAGCCTGGGTATGCGCAAAACCGGCAATGTGCTGTGGATTGCCCCGAGGGAAGAAATCAGCGCCCGTGAAAAGCTGGACCTTGAGGCATCAGCGGCACTTCAGGGCCTGGAGCCGTTGCGGACCCAATCGTTCCAGATGAACTACACCAAAGCCGCCGAAGTGGCCGCGCAACTCACGGGCAGTGGTGGCGCTGCCGGCGCCAGTGCGTCACGTCTGCTCAGCCCGCGTGGCAGTGCCATCTCCGAGGCCCGCACCAATCAGCTGTTTGTGACCGATGTGCCAGCCAAACTGGAGCAAGTGCAACAGCTGATCGCCAAGCTGGATATTCCGGTGCGCCAGGTGCTGATCGAGGCCCGTATCGTCGAGGCCTCAGACACCTTTGGCAAGTCGCTCGGCGTGCGTCTGGGTGGCAGCGATCTGCGCGCACCCCGTGGCGGCGACGGCGGCTACCAGTTGGTCGGCGACAACCGGGTCGCGTTTGGTTCCAGCTATGCCAATGCCGTGGCCAGCAGCGGCGCCGGCGGTGCGGTGGACTTGACCAGTAACTTTGTCAATCTGCCAGCACTGGGCCAGGGCGGTTACAGCCCGGCAGCTTTTGCGGTGTCCATCTTCAGTTCGGCCGCCAACCGATTCTTGAATCTGGAGCTGTCGGCGCTGGAGGCCGACGGCAAGGGCAAGGTGGTGTCCAGCCCGCGCGTGGTCACCGCCGACCAGATCAAGGCCCTGATCGAGCAGGGTACCGAGCTGCCCTACCAGGTGGCCTCGTCCAGCGGCGCCACCTCCATCGCTTTCCGTAAGGCAAACCTCAAACTTGAAGTCACGCCGCAGATCACCCCCGAGGGCAGCATCATTCTCGACTTGGATGTGAACAAAGACAGCGTGGGCCAGTCGACCCCGGCTGGTTTCGCCATCAACACCAAACACATCAAGACCCAGGTACTGGTAGAGAACGGTGGCACGGTGGTGATTGGTGGCATTTTTGAGCTGACCGAATCCGAGACCGAGACCAAGGTGCCCTTGCTGGGCGACCTGCCGGGCGTAGGTCACCTGTTCAAGAACCGCTCCCGCGTCTCCAATAAGCAGGAGCTACTGGTCTTTATCACGCCCAAAGTGGTGACGGATCGGGCGGTATCGCGGTGACGGTTGCCTTACCTCTTGGGAGCAGGGTCATGGGTTTATCCAGATTTTTCAGCTTGATCGGGTTAGTGCTTGGGCTCGGGGTGGGGCTGGTCGCCTGCGGTGGCGGCGGTGGCAATGCCGGCAGCAACCCGAATATTCCGGTTGAACCGGTGGTGAGCCCAGTTGCCAAAACTGCCAGCTTGGCGCTAACTCTGGTGGACGGCTCGGGCACCGTGGTCGCCAATCGCGGCCTGTCGCAAACCGAATCGCGCTACCTGCGCCTGGCGCTGACCGACAGCAGCGGCGCCGCCGTGCCCTTCAGCCGGGTTGCGGTGACACTGGACTCCAGCAACGCCCGGCTGGTCCCGGCGGCCGGGGTCGACCTGACTGACGCGTCAGGCGTCTTGTTGATGCGCATCGCGCCGGCCAGTGTCACAGCGGCCGGCCTGGTGCAAGTGACGGCTGCCGCCACGGTGGCTGGTTTGGCTGTGACCCAAACCCTGGACCTCCAAATTGCCGCCGGTACGGTGATCCTCACGGGGTTGAGTGTCTCGCCGGCCAGCGTACAAAACGGCCAGTCGGTCAACGTGGCGGTCAATGTGCTGGTGAATGGCGCTCAAGCGGCGTCCAACGCCCTGGCGGTGGCGTTCACCAGTGGCTGTGGCACGGTGTCGCCCGCCTCCAGCCTGGTGGATGGCAACGGCCTCGCTACGGGTGTGATTCAAACCGTCAATCCAGGCAACTGTTCCGTGCTGGCCACGGCGGCGGGGGGCGTCACCAGCAGCGCTGCATTTACAGTGACCGCGCCGCCGATTATTGGCATCCGCTTTGTCAGCGCCACGCCCTCGGTCATTTACCAAGCCGGGTCAGTGGGTGCCAACATTTCGCAGGTGAGTTTCAGGGTGGTTAATTCGGTGGGGACTGCGGTACAGAGCGAAAACGTGACGGCCAGCCTGTCCAATATTGATGGGGGTCTCAATTTTTGCGGCTCGCCCTCAGTGGGCGTCTCTGGTGCCGATGGCGTGGTGACCTTTTCGGTTTGCGCCGGCACCCTGCCGGCCAACGTGCAGGTGCGTGCCGTACTCAACAGCAACCCGCTGATTGCAACCAACTCCAATCTCTTGACGGTCCAGACCGGTGTGGTCTCTCAGCGCTTTTTTGACCTGGCAGCGAACAGGCTCAATATTTATGTGGGTGGCCAGTTCACCACGCAGGTCAATGGCAACAGCGTTGATCTCACCGCCTATGCTGCAGATCGCCAGGGTAATCCGGTGCCCGACCGCACCAAGATCATCTTTGTGAGCGAGGGCGGGCAGATCAATTCAAGCAGCCTCAGCAGTTGTGAAATCAGCGCCGGAAGCTGTACAGTCCGCCTGATTGGCCAGGCCTATCGGCCGCTGGGCTCGTCAGCCGCCAACGGCGAACCGCGTCCGGGCCGGGTCACGGTGCTGGCCTACACCGATGGCGAGGAGCATTTCATCGATGCCAACAGCAACAACCGTTATGACCCAGGCGAACTGTTTGAAGACCTGGGCCTGCCCTACTTGGACAAGGATGAGAGCCGTGCTTTTGTGTCTGCTTACACCAACCTGGTCACCGGCACCAGTGACGGTGAGACCTCTTATCCCCTGCCCATCGGCGCCGCGGGTGCGCTGGCCTGCCCGGCCGGCGCAAACATCGGCTTGTCGGTTTCTGGCAGCTGCAACGGCTCTTGGGACGGAAACACCAAGGTCCGCCGCGCTCTGGTCATCATTTTCTCGGGCGGTGAGATTGGTCAGCCTGGTGGCTACGATGCCACGATTCCCGCCATTCGCCAGACCGAAGTGCTGGACGCCTCCATCGGGTCCGTGACGGTTCGCCTGTCTGACTACAACGGCAACCCCCTTCCGGCCGACGCGGTACTCACGGTGCAAACCTTCCCGGTAGTGGCGGCTGGCGCCTGCTCTGCCACGCTGGAAGGCAGCACTGTGGGTAGCACCATCGAGCCCACTCAGCACATCGCCACCCTGAAGAGCTGTGTTACGGGTGACCTGGTGCGCTTTACGGCCACCGTCAGCGGAAAGGCAAGTTCATTGAGCGTGGTGTTACCTTGAGTTTAGTGACTACAGCCCATGGTGTGCCTGACCCAACCTGCATCGCCCTGGTGGGCCTCCCCGGCTCCGGCAAAACCACCGTCGGACGCCAACTCGCGCGTCGGCTTAGCCTTGACTATTGCGATTCCGACCATGTGATCGAGCAGCGGCTGGGCTGCTCGATCAGAACATTCTTCGAGCACGAGGGCGAGGACCGTTTTCGCGAAGTCGAGTCGACGGTGCTGGAGGAGCTCACCCAAAAAAATGGCGCCGTTATCTCCACCGGTGGCGGCGCGGTGTTGCGTGAGGTCAATCGGCAGCGCCTTCACGAGCGTTGCCAGGTGATGTACCTCAACGCGCACCCCGACGACCTGTTTCGCCGGTTGCGGCATGATGTAAACCGGCCCCTGCTGCAGGTGGCAGACCCGCTGACCCGGCTGCGCGACCTGCACGCCGTGCGCGATCCGCTGTACCGCGCCACTGCGCATTTCATTATCGAGACTGGCCGACCCTCGGTGGCCACGCTGGTCAACATGATCGTGATGCAACTGGAGTTGTCGGGCGGGTTGCCCCGTCGCTGAGGTTTCGCCCTGGCCGCAGCCTCTAAACTCCGGTTTATGAACTCTCACACCCCCCAGACCATCACCATCGACCTGGCTGACCGTAGTTACCCCATCGTCATTGGCAGCGGCCTGCTGGGCCAGCCGCAGACCTATGCTGATCTGCCAAACGCCAGCCGGGCGCTGATTGTTACCAATAACACGGTGGCGCTGCTTTACCTGCAGCGCCTGCGCGGCGCCTTGCTGAGTAAATACCCCCAAGTGCTGGAGGTGGTGCTGCCCGATGGCGAGCAACACAAAACCTGGCAAACCCTGAACCTGATTTTTGACGCGCTGCTGGGCCAGGGCTGCGACCGCAAGACGGTGCTGTTTGCCTTGGGTGGAGGTGTGGTGGGCGATATGACCGGTTTTGCTGCCGCCAGTTTCATGCGTGGCGTGCCCTTTGTGCAGGTGCCCACCACCCTGTTGGCACAGGTGGATTCGTCAGTGGGGGGCAAGACCGGCATTAACCACCCGCTGGGCAAAAACATGATCGGCGCCTTTTACCAGCCGCAGCTGGTGGTGTGCGACCTGGACACGCTGCGCACCCTGCCGCCGCGGGAGCTCAGCGCCGGCCTGGCCGAAGTCATCAAGTACGGGCCGATCGCCGATCTGGCCTTTTTGGACTGGATCGAGGCTAACCTGGATGCGATGCTGGCGCGCGACCCGGCGGCGCTTGCACATGCCGTCAAGCGCAGCTGCGAGATCAAGGCCTGGGTGGTGGGGCAGGACGAGCGCGAGGCTGGCCTGCGTGCCATTCTCAACTTTGGTCACACCTTTGGCCACGCCATTGAGGCCGGCCTGGGCTACGGCGAATGGCTGCATGGCGAGGCGGTGGGCTGCGGCATGGTGTTGGCGGCCGAGTTGTCTTGCCGGCTGGGGCTGGTGGACCGCGCCTTTGTGAAGCGCCTGACCGCCTTGATCGCCCGGGCTGGTCTGCCTGTGCGAGGGCCGCAGTTGTCCGCAGAGGACAACGCTGGGCGCTATCTGGCACTAATGCGGCTTGATAAAAAGGCCGAGGCGGGCGAGATCCGTTTTGTGCTGATCGACGGTCCAGGCCGGGCGGTGGTGCGGGCCGCACCGGATTCTATGGTGCGGGAAATCACCTAAATAGATGAGGCTGTTGTCTCGATTCTGCCTTCAGCGCTGCACCTTCAGATAGTTTTTTACGGTCATTCACTGCGCTCTATTTCTGGCCAGGATGGCGTTGAGCAGATGCGGGCCTCTGGCTGTTGCGAAAAAGTGTCGTCGCTTCCGACATTTGATCGCGCTGCTCATCCGTTCCAGCATCCGTCAATGGTGGGTCAGTCAACGATGGGCAACGGCTTCCGCGCCAACCCCCGGTGACTTTCAAAATGAAACTGGGACTTTCGGAGGTGCCCCAGGGAAATTGAAATAATTTCTGCATTGGTAGTGTCAATGCTAATATGACGTGTCTAGTGCTATAAAAAACATGGTTTTCAGGATTGCCGGGTATATATGAAAGTTGTTGAGCTGGTGCTTCCTGCAATAATTTGGGTCCGTCGCTTCATGGTGGCGGTCGTCTGCGTGCTGGCCGTGGCTTGTGGCGGAGGGGGCGGTCCAGAGGCCATCGCTAACATGTTTAGCACGATGCCTGCGGCGGTCACACTCGCGGTGGGTGAAACACCGGCCTATACGATTGGCGGAGGCACCGCTCCTTACACAGCCAACAGTTCCAACCTGAATTTCGCCTCAGTCACCGTCAGCGGCAAAACACTGACGATCTTTGGCAAGGCTGCCGGCGCGGCCACTGTGACCGTGTTCGATGCCACAGGCAAGTCTTTGGGCACGGTTGCCACCATCGGCTCTTCTGCGGCGGCGGCGCCCCTATTCGTTGCATCGCCCGAAGCCGTCACGGTGTCGCTGAGTACAGCGGCAGGCTATGCCATCAGCGGCGGCGTCGGCCCCTACACGGCGAGCAGCAGTAATGCAGCAGTAGCTCTAGCGTCAGTCAATGGCACAAGCTTGTCGATCGCCGGTTTGCTGACTGGTGTGGCCCAGGTCAGTGTTTTTGACGCGTTGGGCGAGACCAAGATCGTCAATGTGACCGTAGGGTCCGGGAACGCCGCCATCGCCCTCTTTATCACCGTGCCCGGTACGGCCACCATTGGCGTAGCGGACAAGCCGGTGTACACCATTGGGGGCGGCACACCGCCATACACGGCAAGCAGTACCAATGCAGGGCTGGTCAAGGCGACAGTCAGCGGTACCACCTTGACGCTTGAAGGTGTTGCAGCCGGTACTGCGCAGATTCAAATTTTTGATTCGACCGGTACGGCGCGCTCAGCGACCGTCACGGTGGGCTCTGGTAGCGCCGCCGTTGCCCTGTTCATGACCGCACCCAGCACGGTGACGGTGGCCCCGGCTGCGGTCGCGACTTACGCCATTGGAGGCGGCACGGGGCCGTACACGGTAAGCACCAGCAACGCCGCATCTGCGACGGTGGCGGTGGCGGGCTCGACCCTGAGCATTACCGGCGGGGTGGCGGGCACGGCGCAGGTGACGGTGTTTGATGCGGCCGGAGCGTCTGTCAATACGCTGGTGACGGTGAGCACGGGGAACACCCCGAATGCGCTGTTTGTGACCGCGCCCAGCGCGGTGAGTCTGGCCCTGGGGACCCCGCAGACCTACACCATTGGTGGTGGCACGGCACCTTATTTAGTCAGCACCAGCAGTGCTGGGGTGGTGACAGCGGCGGTGAGCACGGGCACCACCCTGACGCTGACGGGTGTGACGGCGGGCACGGCGCAAGTGGTTATCTTTGATGCTACGGGCAACTCGGTCACCCTGAGCGTGACGGCGACCACGACGGCGCTGTTCATGACCGCGCCCAGCGCGGTGACGGTGGCGCCTGGCACGACGGCGGGCTACACCATCAGCGGGGGCACGGCGCCCTACACGGTGAGCAGCAGCAACGGCGCGGCGGCCTCGGCGGCCATCACGGGCACCAACCTGAGCATTACGGGTGTGGGCGCAGGTACGGCGCAGATCACGGTGTTTGATGCCCGGGGCGTGCAGGTGAGCACGGTGGTGACGGTGAGTGCGGGCACGAGCACCGCCCTGTTCATGACCGCACCCAGCACGGTGACGGTGGCCCCGGCTGCGGTCGCGACTTACGCCATTGGAGGCGGCACGGGGCCGTACACGGTAAGCACCAGCAACGCCGCATCTGCGACGGTGGCGGTGGCGGGCTCGA
>CAMELV010000009.1 GCA_945925985.1 Comamonas sp. lk
CATAGGCCAGCTCACTCAATGTGCGGGCACCTTGCACCAGCCGTGCCGGGGCGCCACGTTTGGCGAGGGTTTGCGCCATCAACACCAGCGGGGTGATGCCGATGCCGCCGGCCATCAGCAGGTAGCCAGGCGCCGTCAAGCTCAGCGGGAAAAAATTGCGCGGCGCACTGACGCGCAGCAGGTCACCCGGCGCTAGCCGCCACATGGCCAGCGAGCCGCCTCGCCCCAGTGGCAGTTGCTTGACGGCAATCCGGTACAGACCATCATCGTCCTGCCCGATTAAGGAGTAAGAGCGGGTTTGTGGCTGGCCGTTGATCAGCAGTTCGACCTGCAGATGGCTGCCCGCAGCGTAGGGCAGGCTGGGGCGGGTTGTCGCCAGGGTGAACTCTCGCACGCTGGGCGTGAGCTCACGGGTGGCTTGGACCACGGCCTCGGTCCAGACGATGTCGCCACTCATCAGCGTGGCTTTCGGATCAGTCGTACGCCTGGCAGTTGGTCTTGGCGGGGGCTTTGCACCACCTCGCGCAGGTTGCGCTGGGCCAGCCGCGAGTGTTCGCGCATGATGGCTTCGGCCCGGGAGCCTTCGCCCTGCGTGATGGCGTCCAGCACCTGGCGGTGCTGGTCCTGCGCCACCACCAGCATGTCGCGCGCGGCGGTGGAGTTGGCCTGCGCCAGCACAAAGCCCGAGGGTGATGCAAAGGGCAGGCTCATCACGCGCTCCAGCTGGCGCGCAATCACCGCACTGCCCGACATCTCGGACAGCAGGGCGTGGAATTGCTCGTTCAAGGCCACGTAGCTGGAAAACGCCAGGTCGTCGAGCGTGGGTGACTTTAAAAATTGGTCAATGGCGGCCAGGCAGGCGCGCGCTTCGGCCAGCACCACGGGGGCGGCGCCACGTTCCGCGGCCAATCTTGCCGACAGGCCCTCCAGCGTGCCACGCAGCTCGATCGCCTCTGACACATCGCGCTCGCTGAAGGTCTTGATGGCGTAGCCGCCGGACGGCAGCGCCTCCAGCAGGCCTTCTTGTTCAAGCCGCATCAGCGCCGCACGCACTGGCGTGCGCGAGGCGCCCAGGCGTTGCACCACCGCCAGCTCAGTAATGCGGCTGCCGCCGGGCAGCTCGCCAGACAGGATCAGTTCACGCAGCTGCAGCAGTGCCCGCACCTGCACGCTGTCTGAACTGGTTTGCAGAGGCATTTCGGCCGCTAGCCCTTTGCCAGCGTCATTGTTTGCTATTATTTTAGTAGCTAGTGTCATGCTGTCGGTTCTCAGGCAGTCGCTCGGATCGGCACCACGGTGCGCTTGGGCTGTTCCCGCGCCACCAGCCCATCGATCAGCCGCCGCGCCCAGACCGCGCCTGCGTCGATGTTGAGGTTGTAAAAGGTGCGTTCGGGGCGCTCGACCATGGCGCGTTGCTGGGCTTCCAAAATCAGCTCGTCTTCGCGGAAGATCTTGGCCACGCCCTCGCGCAGTTGGTGCGTCAGGCCTTGTTCGCCCAGGCGGTAATTGCGGGCAAAAGCCCAAAAATAGTGGCAGCTGCCGTCAGTCTCGGGGGTGATGGTATTGAGCACCATGCCGTTCACGCCCCGACTGCGGTCGCTCAGGCGCGCATCGCCCATATTGCCGCCCGGGGGGACGGCGCCCGTGCCGGCCTCGGCCACGCCAACATCGATGCTGACGGTGCAGGGCGCCTCAAAACGGATGATTTGCCAGCGGTCGACCGGGCCCTGGTAGCCACGCGCCTGTCGGATCTGCCCGGCCCAGAAGGGCGGTGCGTCTATGCCAGACATCCAGCGCGTGACGGTAGCGCTGCGGTCCCCATGGGTGGCCACAAAAGGGGCCTCGGCCACGGCCTGCTGGCCAATGCTGGAGCCGTGCACAAAGGTCTCGTGCGTCAGGTCCATCAGGTTGTCGATGACCAACCGGTAGTCGCACTGCACGGTAATGAGTTTGCCGTCGCCGGCCCAGGCCGGGTCGTCGTTCCAGTGCATGTCGGGCACCAGGGCGGGGTCGGCCTTGGCCGGGTCACCGGGCCAGATCCAGACAAAGCGGTGTTTCTCAACCACCGGGTAGCTGCGCACGCAGGCCGTGGGGTTGATCGTCTCCTGGCTGGGCATGTGGGTGCAGCGCCCCTGCGCGTTGAATACCAGGCCGTGGTAGCCACAGGTGACTTCATCACCCTGCAAGCGGCCCAGGGAGAGCGGCAGCAGCCGGTGCCAGCAGGCGTCTTCCAGCACGGCCACGCTGCCATCGGTCTTACGAAACATCACCACCTTTTGTTTGCAGATGGTGCGTGACAGCAGCTGCTGCACCACCTCCACATCGTAGGCGGCGGCATACCAGGCATTCAGGGGGAAGGATGGGGTGTTGCGCATAATGAATACTCATTGTATACATTGGCTATAGGATTTTGGCTTGAGGTGAGCTGAAGAGGGTTCAAGGCGCCCTCTCGGTATCCATTAACATGGCGTCTGAGCGCAAAGCCTGCGTCGACCCCCCACCATGACCGGAGATGCCCCCATGACCCCCACCCTACCCGCTCACTATGACCACGTGGGCAGCTTTTTGCGCCCCCTGGCCCTGCTTGAAGCCCGCGAGCAACACGCCAAAGGCCAGATCAATGCCGCTGCCTTGCGCTTGGTGGAGGATCAGGCCATCAGCGACATCGTCAAGTTCCAGCAGGATGTGGGCCTGAAAAGCATCACCGATGGCGAGTTTCGCCGCACCTATTTTCATATTGACTTTCTGGAACAGCTCGGCGGCGTCAAGACCGACATCCCGATGACCATCCAAAAGCCCGACGGTACGCTGGAACTGGCCCCGCCCGTGATGCGGGTGGTGGACAAGGTGCGCCACGTCAAGGACATCCAGTTGGCTGACTACCAGTACCTGGCCAGCCAGGTGGCGGCTGGCCACACACCCAAAGTGACGATTCCTTCGCCCACCATGCTGCACTTTCGCGGTGGTCGCGCCGGTATCAGCCGCGAGCACTACCCCGAGCTTGACCCGGTTTTTTATGACGACGTGGCCAAGGCCTATGGCGACGAGCTGCGTAGCCTGGCCGCCGCCGGTTGCACCTATGTGCAAATCGACGACACCAACCTGGCCTACCTGTGCGACGACAAAATGCGCGAAGCCGCACGCCAGCGTGGCGATGACCCGAATGAGCTGCCCCACCGCTACGCTGCCTTCATCAACAAGGTGGTGGCGCAGAAGCCGCCTGGCATGTTGCTGGCCATGCACCTGTGCCGGGGCAACTTCAAGAGCACGCACGCCGCCAGCGGCAACTACGAGCCAGTGGCCGAGGCGCTGCTGAGCGAGATGAACCTGGACGCCTACTTTATGGAGTACGACGACGACCGCAGCGGCGACTTCAAACCGTTGCGCTTTTTGCCTAAGGGCAAGACCGTGGTGTTGGGACTGGTCACCACCAAGTTCGACCAGATGGAAACCAAGGACGACCTCAAGCGCCGTATCGACGAAGCCGCGCGTTATGCCCCTATGGAGCAGTTGGCGCTGTCACCCCAATGCGGCTTTTCCAGTACGGTACACGGCAACAACATTGCGGTGGAAGCTCAGCGCAACAAGCTGCGCCTGGTGATTGAGACGGCACGCGAGGTCTGGGGCGACTGAGCGCTGGGCGAAATCTCAAACAGAACCCGACGCTACAGCGCCGCGATCAGGTCGACCGCCAGCTCGGCGTCGCTGTCGAGTGGTTTCAGACCGCGCGCTGCAGCTGAAAGACCGGCCGGCGCGCGCCCACTGTCAGGCCGCGCGCGTTGACCAGCGCTGCCGCTCGCCAGGCCGCTAGCTCGGTACGTTGCGCGTCGTCCAGCCAGCCCAGTTGTTCCATCACCTCGACACTGGCAGCAAACAGCGCGGGCTTGTTACCGTCTATCACCTTGATGGCAAAGGCCTCGCCCCGGCTTTTGCTACCCACCACCTGCACACCGTCAGCGCCCACCTTGCTGACCCAGTCGCCTCGCCCGGCCTGCATGAAGGCCAGGTCATTGCGCTTGGTGCCCGAGACCAGCTCGGGGTGAGCTGTCATGGCGGCGCTCAGGGCAGCAAAGCTCTGGCCAAACTCGGCATCACGCGCAGCGCTGGCCAGCCGGGCGTAGCCGTAGGCCAGTTTGGCCAAGGGCAGCGCGTAATTGGGCGCCGAGCAGCCGTCCAGCCCCATTTTGAAGTCGTTGGCATCCATGCCCACGGCGCGGGCCACATCGCGCCGAACAGCCGCTTGCAGCGGGTGCGCCGGGTCGATGTAATCGTCCAGGCTCAGGCCGTGCTGCACGCAGTAGGCCAAAAACCCGGCGTGCTTGCCGCTGCAGTTGTTGTGCCGCTCGTCAAACTGCAATCCGGCTGGCGGCGCCTGGTCGAGCAAGGTGAACAGCCCGGGCACATGGCAGCCGCAGCGCAGCGCCTTGTAGGTGAGGCCGGTCTTCTCCAGCATGGTCTGCGTCTGGGCCACGTGCATGTCTTCGCCGTTGTGACTGGCGCACAGCATGGCCAGTTGCTGCTGGCCAAAGCCGAATTGGGCCGCGCCACCGGCCTCCATGAAAGGCAATGCCTGCAGCGCCTTGAGGGTGGAGCGCGAAAAGGTGAGCCAATGCGGGTCGCCGGCCTGCGCCAGCAACTGGCCGCGCGTGTTGACCACGGCCACCGCGCCCAGGTGCAGGCACTCGGGCGTGCCGCCACGGCTGAGTTCGATCAGGGGGACAAGGTTCACGGCAACTCCTGTGGGTGGGGATGACAGATGAGGGAAGGCAGGCGGGCGAAGGAAGCCATTGTCAGGCCAGTCTGGCCGAACGGCGGGTGGGGCGCTGTCTATACTTGAAGACATGCCCTTCACGCTCTCTCACGACCAGGTCGCCCGCTACCAGCAGGACGGTTTCTTGGTGCTGCCGGGCTTTGTTTGACATGGACGACGCTTTCAAGTCACAACTCTGCCTGCCCCTGACCGCGCCCCTGGTCAGTGCACTGGCCCGGATGACCGCGGCCATTGGCAGCGCAGACTGGTTCGATGCCGTGCTCAACCTGCTGGGCACGGTGTGCGCCATCGATTCTGGCGGCGCGATGGTCTACTTCCGTGAGCAGCGCCCACGGCGAATCCTGCACCGGTTTGACCCCTCGGAGCGGGCGCTGCCTGAGGATGCCTACCTGTCTGGCCCCTATGTGCTGGATCCGCATTACCAGCTGTTTGCGGCCGGTGCGCCCAGCGGTGTTCACCGGCTCACCGACATCGCCCCCGACGATTTTTTTCAGAGCGAGTACTACCGGGTGTTCTATTCGCAAATCGGGTTGTCCGATTCGATCGAACTGCTGTGGCGCATCGACGCAGACAGTGCGCTCAATATCTTCATCGAGCGCAGCATCCGTCACCCAAAGTTCCAGGATGCCGACACGGTGGCGATCAACACCCTGCTCCCGGTGATCTTTGCCTCTGCCGCACGCCACCATGAGCTCACCGCTGCCGCCTCGCGGCGCGACACCGACAACTTGACCCACCGCAAGGTGCAGGCCACGATCGAGAACTTTGCCAGCTCGCTCCTGACACAGCGGGAGCGCCAAGTGTTGTTTTACCTGATCAGCGGCTACTCATCGGCACTGACGGCGCAGCGGCTTGCCACCACCGAGGGCACCATCAAGATCCACCGCCGGAACATCTACCGCAAGCTCGACATTGGTTCGCAGGCAGAGTTGTTTTCGCTGTTCATCAACTGCATCCAGTTTGCTTTGCCCGAGGCGCCGGTTGACCCGCTGCAGACCTACCAGTCGGCACCCCATGCGGCACGCACGCTCTCACTGCTTGGCGTGGCGCCGGCCTGAGCGACCAGCCAGCTTCAGGGTCGCGGCGGGATGTAGATCCCACCCTGGTTGTCATGCAGCCAAGGGGCGATGTCCATGTCTCGGTCCAGCGGAAACATCGGGCGCGGCACTTGGGTGAATGGCAATGCGGCGTAATTGACGGTGCACAAAGCGCCGCTGTCGCAGACGATGACTTGGCCTGCAATGGGCTCGAAGGCCGCACGGAAGTGCTGCATGGATTTCAAGGCCACCACGTCCTTGCGTGAGGGATCGATCCCGAAGGCCAGGAACTGTTGAAGGTCAAGGATCTGGGCCCGCACCGTCACCACCAGAATCTCGATGCCGTCCACCTGCGCCACGGCCAGCGGCCCCCAGGACCGCTGCAGGCCCCCGATCATGGCGCCACTGCCTGTGTAGTTACCGTTGGCATTGAGCGACACAAGGGTGCACGTCAAGGCAAGCGCGGTGCCGCCAACACCCGGATCGGTCTTGCCGCCGAGCTTGATCTGGACGGTGTCGCCCGGCGCATGGCCTTGCAACTGCTGCACAGTTTGGGCGTCGACCATGGGCCCGAAACAGGCGTTTTGCAAGCCGGCGTCCAGCATGGCCTTGAGCAGGTTGGTTGAGTCGCCATAGGTACCGCCACCCGGGTTGTCGGCATAGTCGGCGACGATGATCGGGCCGCGACCCTCCGGGCGGTAGGCCTTGCAGATCGCCGCCGCCTGCGCCACGGTGTGGAACTGGTTGATGGCGTCGTGGCGGCGAGCCCAGATGTCGTCGGCCAGCTCACTGGCGAAGGCTGCATGGCGGGCCATGTCGCCTTGCGCGGTCACGGTCACGCTCGTGCCCACCTCGGGTATATTGGCGTGCGGGAACGCGCCGTTGATGCTGACCGCGAACACGTCGGCTTGCTGCTCATAGGCCCGCGCCCGTGCCAACCGGTCGACCATGGGCCCGATGTCGGTGCGCCCGCCGTTGGCCTCTTCCAGCATGGGGCGGGTCACGCGCAGTGTGACCGGGTGGATCTCGCCTTGCATCGTGCGCTGCAGGATGTCGGCGGCATGCCGCGCTGCGACCCGCATGTCGGTGTGCGGGTAGGTCTTGAATGACACGATGATCTGGGCCAGATCACACATGGCGCGGCTGACATTGGCGTGCGGGTCCAGGGTGATGCCAATCGGCAGGTCGGGGCCGACCACGGCGCGCAAGCGGCGCAGCAGTTCACCCTCGCCATCGCCACAAAAATCAGTCACCATGGCGCCGTGCAAGCCGAGCAAGATGCCGTCAAGCGTGTCGCGATGGGCTGCGGCCGCTGCCACGATGGGGTCGGTGAGTGTGTCAAAGGCCTCGCGCGTGACCAGTCCGCCCGGCTGGGCGTGGGCACTGATCACGTGCGTGACATTCCAGTTGTACGCAGAGCCGGCCTCCAGAAAACCGCCGAGCTCGGTGTTGTTGTCTTGACGCGCCGCAACGGCCTCGGCGCCGTAGAGCAAGCCGCGTTCGGCAAAGACCGCCAGGTTGGTGGGCAGTTTGCAGAAGGTGTTGGTCTCGTGCAGAAACTCGGCGGTAAGTACGTGGAATCGGGTCATGGGCTATGCCTCGAGTGTGGGGCCGGTTGGCCAGTGAATCAGGACCCCAGGGGGTGGTGGCAGGCCAGGCTGTGGCCCTGTTCTATGCCATCCGGGTGGATGAGTTTAGGGCGCTCACTGCGGCAGCGCTGGGTGGCCTGTGGACAGCGGGCCGCGTAGGCGCAGCCGGCCGGCAAGTTGAAGGCGTCAGCAATCTCGCCGTGCAACAGGGTTACCGAGCGGCGTCGGCTCGGGTCGGGCTCGAAGGTGCTCTCCATCAGCGCCCGGGTGTAGGGGTGGCGTGGCGCTGCGGCCGGGTCGGGCAGGATCTCGACCACCCGGCCCAGGTACATCACCACAATACGGTGGCAAAAGTAGCGCACCAGCCCCAGGTCGTGCGAGATGAACAGGTAGGTCAGGCCCAGGTCGGCCTGCAGTTGTTCCAGCAGGGCGATGATCTGGGCCTGGATCGACACATCCAGCGAGGCCGTGGGTTCGTCGAGCACCAAAAAGTCAGGTTGCAGCGCCAAGGCCCGCGCAATGCCCACGCGCTGCTTCTGCCCGCCCGACAGCTGGTGCGGGTAGGTGTTGGCCAGCACCGGGTTGAGGCCGACCATGGCCATCAGTGACTCTACCTTGGCCCGGTTGGCCGCCTCATCCACCGCCAGGCCCTGAACGCGCAGCGGCTCCAGCACCGCATCGTGCACGCTGTAGCGCGGGTCGATGGACGAATAGGGGTCCTGGAACACCATCTGCATGCGCCGGCGCAAGGCCCGCAAGCCGGCGGGTGGCAGGCTCGCCAGGTCGGTGCCGTCAAAATGTACGCTGCCGCTGCTGGCATCCAGCAGGCGCAGCACGAGCCGGGCGAGGGTTGACTTGCCACAGCCGGATTCGCCCACCACACCGGTCACGCGGCCGCGCGGGATGTCAAGGTCGACATCGCTCACGGCTGCCAGCCTGCGCTGCTTGGCGAACAGGCCGGCCCGGCTCTGGAACACCCGGCTGAGGCCCCGGGTCTGGACCAGTGGCGACGGCTTGCCGTCCGTGCCGGCGAGCGCGTCAGCCATGGGCCGCCCCGGCAGTGGCCACATGGCAGGCGATGCGGTGGGTGTTGTGCACTTGCGTGGCGGGCACCTCGGTCTGACAACGGGCCTGCGCCACGCTGCAGCGCGGGTGGTAGCGGCAGCCGCCGGCGTAGCTGGCCACGCTGGGGACGATGCCTGCGATGCCCCGCAGGCTGCCGCTGACCTGGCCGCTGCGCGGGATGCAGGCGATCAAGGCCTGGGTGTAAGGGTGGAGCGCCTGGGCAAAGATGGCCTCGACCGTGTTGCTCTCGGCGATGCGGCCCGCGTACAGCACCAGCACCTGGTCGCAGGCCTGGGCCACCACGCTCATGTCGTGCGTAATTAATAACAGCGCTAAACCGCGTTGGCGCACCAGGTCAACCAGGATCTGGATGATCTGGGCCTGAATGGTCACGTCCAGCGCGGTGGTGGGTTCGTCGGCAATGATCAGCTCAGGGTCGCCAGCCAGTGCCATGGCGATGACCACGCGTTGCTTCATGCCCCCCGACATTTGGTGCGGGTATTGGCCGTGCACGGTGGCGGCGTCAGGGATGCGCAGCTGTGTCAACAGCTCGATGCTGCGGGCGCGGGCGTCTGCTGCCGTCAAACCCCGGTGCAGGATACCGACCTGGTCGATCTGTGCCCCCACCCGCTGGATCGGATCCAGCGAGGTCATGGGGTTTTGCGTGATGAGCGCAATGCGCCGGCCCCGCAGCGCGCGGTATCGCTCGCTGTCCAGGCCGACCAATTCGGTGCCGTCAAACCGCACCGAACCTTGGCTGACCCTGCCGCCCATGAGCGGCAGCAGGCCCATGAGCGCCATCGCGGTGAGCGACTTGCCGGAGCCAGATTCACCCACCAGGCCCAGGATACTGCCTTTGTCCACCGAGAACGTGACCCGGTCCAGCGGCTGCAGCGAACCGATAGTCACAGACAGATCGCGGACTTCAAGCAGCGCCATCAGTGGTCCCGCACCCGGTGGCGGATGTCAAGCGCATCAATGAGCGCGTCGCCAAACAGGTTGATGGAAACCACGGCAATCGCAATCGCCAGGCCCGGGCCGAGGATCGTCCACGGGGCCAGAAAGATCTGTGCCGAGCCGCTGCTCATCATGGCGCCCCAGCTGGGTTTTGGGGGCTGCACGCCCAAGCCAAAAAAGCCCAGGGTGGCTTCGAGGATGATGGCGTCGCCCGTGGCCAGCATGCCGGCCACGATCACCGGCGTGATGGCGTTGGGCAGCAGGTGCCGGAACAGGATGTGGCCATGGCCGGAGCCCAGGTTGACCGCCGCCTCCACGTAGGTCTCGCTCTTGAGCGTCAAGATCTGCGCCCGCGTCAGCCGCGCGAACTGGGCCAGGTAGGCGATGCTGATGGCCACGATGGTGCTGTACAGCCCCGCGCCGAGGATGGCGACAAAGATCAGGGCGATCAGCACTTCAGGGAAGGACCAGGTCAAATCGACCACCGCCGTGACAGCACGGTCGAACAGCCCGCCGAAGTAGCCCGCGGCGGCGCCCAGGCACATGCCGAGGGTGACCGAGCCGCAAATGGCGGTGAGCGCCACCGTCAGCGAGGTGCGTGCGCCGTAAATGATGCGCGACAACACGTCTCGGCCGAACTCGTCGGTGCCCAGCCAGTGGGCCAGCGACGGGTCTTTGTTGGTGGCAGACAGGTTCTGGATGTCATAGGGGTAGGGCGCCACCCAGGGCGCGAACAGGGCGGCCATGGCGATCAAGACCAGCACGGCCAGCGACAGCCCGCCGCGCCAGGTGCGCACCGTGCGCCCAAGCGCTGAATTTTTCCAGCGGCTCATCGTAAATGCTCCCGCACGCGCGGGTCCATGCCGGCCTGGACCAGGTCACCCAGCAGGGTGCCCAGCATGACCGCGATGGCCAGCATCAGCAGGCAGCCCTGAACCACAGGGTAGTCGCGTTGCGCCAGGGAAGTAATTAGCAGCGAGCCCAGCCCTGGGCGGGCAAAGACGTACTCAATGGTGACGGCGCCGCCGATGATCCAGCCAATGCGCAGGCTCAGGATGGTCACCACCGGCAGCATGGCATGGCGCAACACATGCTGCAGCTGAATGCGCTGATGCGAGAGGCCTTTGGCGTGCAGCATCAGCACAAAGTCCCGCCGGCTGATGTCGAGCATGGCGGCGCGAGTGACCCGCGCGACCAGGGCGACACCATGCAAGCCGATGGTCAGGACCGGCAGCACCATCGCGGTCCAGGTGCGCGCGCCGGACACCGGGAACCATTCGAGTTGCACCGCAAACAGCAGGATCATGAGCAGACCGAGCCAAAAGCTCGGCAGGGTGGAGCCCAGCAGGATCAGGGCCATCACGCTGCGGTCGATCCAGCTGTCTTTGAACACAGCCGCCAACGCGCCGGTGGCGATACCTACGACGGTTGAGAACAAAAAGGCCAAGCCGCCCAGGCGCAGGCTGTGCGGCAAATTCTCAGTAATCAGTTCGAGCACCGGGCGACGCAGGATGATGGCGTCGCCCAGGTCGCCCGTACTCAGGTTGCGCAGCCATACGCCGTACTGCACCAGCAGGGGTTGGTCGAGTCCGTAGCGCGCGACCAGGGCGGCTTTTTGCTCTGGCGAGGAACCGATCTGAACCATGTTGTCGATCGGATCCCCGGGAACCCAGTGGATGATCAAGAAAATGACCATCGACACCGCCAGAAAAACGGGGACCAGCATCAGCAGCCGCCTGAGGCAATAGTTCAACAAACGGGGATCCCCTCCGCCGGCGTCAAACCCAGCAACAACTGCTGTTGGCCCGGAGCACCAACTTTACTTGACCTCGATGTCCATGATGGACTGGGTCGCCATCTTCATGCCGCGAATGGTCTCTGGCAGTTTCAGGCGCGTCTGGCTGTAGGCAAAGCTTTGCGTTGGCTGGTAGATCGGTGCAAGCGGGAACTGCGACAGCACGTACTCGTGATACACCTTGAAGTTCGCCACACGCTCTTCCCAGGTGCGTGACTGCTTCATGGCCTTGGCGTTGAGCTCTTCGGCCTTGGGGTCGTTGAACATCGACACATTGGGGTAGCCCAGGCGGGTGGCACTGAAGAACCAGTCAATGATGTCTGCGTTGGTGTAGTCATAGGCCCGCACGGCGAGCTGGTGGTCCGTCTTCTTGCGGTACTGCGCATTGATAGAGGCTGGCTCATGCACGGTGATCTCGGCATTCACGCCCACAGCTTTGAGTTGGGCCTGAATGACTTCGGTGACCCGCTTGAACTGTGTGCCGTTCTGGGTCCACAGCTTGAGCGTTAGCGGCGCGCCGCCTTTGGCACGGATGCCGTTGGCGCCCATGACCCAGCCGGCCTCATCGAACAGTTTCTTGGAGCGGTCGGCGTTGTAGCTGATGTTGAACTTGGGGTTGATGTTGGCCTCTTGCAGGGCGCTGACCAGGAAGTTGTTGGCCACCATGCCGAGTCCACCGAAGATGCTGGCCAGAATCTCTTTCTGGTTAACCGCCAAGGCGATGGCTTCGCGAACCTTGATGTCGTTGAGCGGCGCGACAGACGTGTTCATGGGCATGTAGAACACCTCTGTGCCGGGCATCGTCACGACCTTGAGCGCTTTTTCGGCATTGATGCGCGGCAAAAAGTCTGTGGGCACGCCCAGCAGCAGGTCGACACCGCCGGTCTTGAGCTCGAGGAAGGCCGTGGCGTCTTCCTGAATTTCGCGCAGGGTCAAGTTCTTGATCTTGGCCGGGCCGGCGTTTTTGGACAGGTCACTGGCCCAACGGTAGTCGTCGTTGCGCACCAGCTTGGTCTGCTGGCCCACGGTGAAATTGACCAGCTTGAACGGACCGCTGCCGACCGCTGCCGTCACGCCGAACTTGTCGCCCAGCGCCTCATAAGCCTTGGGTGAGGGGATGCCCATGAAGCTGGTGGCCATGTTCAGCAGCAAACTGGGGTCCGGGCTCTTCATTTGAAAGCGCACGGTGTAGTCGTCGACCACGATGACCTTGTCGATCTCCTCGACCATGAACGCGTTCTCGGTGCCTTTGTACTTGGGGATCCACCATTCGATGACCTTGGCGTTGAAGGGCTCGCCGTCATGGAACTTGACGCCACGGCGCAGTTTGAAGGTCCAGCTCATGCCATCCGGCGAGGCTTGCCAGCTTTCAGCCAGTTGCCCGTGGAAGGACTGGTCGGCGTCCTGGACCACCATGCGGTCGAAGATCAGGTTGTTGGCGATGTTGAGTTTGGTGCCCTTGATCGGGTTGTAGGTCGGGGCGCCAGCTTCGCGGGAGTTGAGCACGAAGGTGGCGTCCTGGGCCAGTGCCGGGCTGAAGGCGGTCAGGCTGCAAACACTGGCTGCGGCCAGTGCCAGATGGCGCAGGGTGCTGTCGAACGAAGTCATGGTTTCTCCTGGAAGGGGCGCGCCGGGGTGGGCGCAAGGGGTTGTCACGGGACCGTCATCTCGCAAGAGAATAGCGGGAATCCTCCCGGCCAAGCAGGACCCTACCCCCAAAGGCATAGCACAAATCCGCGCCAGCTGGCGCTTTGATTGGGTTCTATCACTTTAGGGGTAGTTGCCGGGTGCGGGCCTGCTTTTGGTGCCGGTGTGCCCGGCGTTTTGTCTTATTCTCGTAGTCCCTGATCCGCTGCCCGTGCCTGTTGCACGTGGTGCCGGGCCCTGTTACCTAGTCCTGTTACCGAGCCCTCCCCACACCATGCACCAACTCCGGAAACCCTACCTGTTGTTCCTGGGCGATGTCGACCTCAAGTCAGACGCCAAGACGGCTTTTGGCCTGCGCGACTGGTGCCGCAACGATGTCATGGGCGAGTGGTCTCTGCCGGCGGCCACGGTGTCGCTGGACCTGCCGCGTCACAGCCCGTCACAAGCCGCGGCTTTGGGCGCCGGCTCGATCGTCGTTGGGGTGGCCGCGGTAGGCGGGGTCTTGCCCGCCCACTGGCTGCCCGAGCTTGAAGCCGCCCTGGATGCTGGCATGGACGTGGTCAGTGGCCTGCATTCCCGGCTGGCGTCATTTCCCGCCCTGGTGCAGGCCGCGCAGCGGGGTGGTGGCCAGCTGCACGATGTGCGGCATTCCGACCAGGTGTTTGCCGCCGGTACGGGTCGCAAGCGCAGCGGTCAGAGGGTGCTGACCGTCGGCACGGACTGCGCGCTGGGTAAAAAGTACACGGCGCTGGCCCTGACCCGCGCCCTCACGGCGCGTGGCGTGCCGGCGACCTTTCGGGCGACTGGCCAGACCGGCATCATGATCGCCGGGGCGGGTGTCGCGGTGGACGCTGTGATCGCCGATTTCATCGCCGGCGCGGCGGAGGCCCTGTCGCCCGACAACGCCGCCAACCACTGGGACGTGATCGAGGGCCAGGGGGCTCTTTTTCACCCGGCTTATGCCGGGGTCACGCTGGGCCTGGTGCATGGTTCACAACCCGATGCCTTGGTGCTCTGCCACGACCCGTCCCGCGACACCGTGGAGGGCTACCCCGACTGTCCCATTCCTGATCTCCAGCACGCGATCGACCGTTACCTAGAGGCGGCCCGCCTGACCAACCGGCAGGTGCGTTGCGTGGGGGTGAGCATCAACTCGTCGTCCCTCACGGATGCCCAGTGGCAAGCCTATGCGGCGGGTGTTGGACTCAAGCTGGGCTTGCCGGTGGTAGACCCGATGCGCGGTGGTGTTGACGCGCTGGCCGACGCCCTGCTGGCCCGATGATCAACTGCCGCACGAGCATCGAACACTGGGCGATGACCGAGCCCTTCGAGATTGCACGCGAGGTTATCACCGACCTGCCGGTGCTGATGCTGGGCTTGGCTGACGAGCAGGGGCATGCTGGCCGTGCCGAGGCAGCCGGGGTCGACTATGACGGCGAGACGCCACACAGCATGGCCGGACAAATCGCCGGTGTGCTTGACCAGCTGCACGACACCCTCAACGGCGCCGACCTGATGCGCCTATTGCCGGCGGGCGGCGCCCGCAATGCGCTGGACTGCGCCCTGTGGGACTTGCGTGCCAAGCAGACGGGCGTGCCGGCCTGGCGCCAGGCCGGTCTTGCCGGGCTGAAACCGGTGATCACGGCCTATACCATCGGCCTGGGCGACGAGGCCACCACCCGGCGCAAGTTGCGGGCCGCCCGCCAGTACCCACTGCTCAAGCTCAAGGTCGATGCGCAGCGCCATGTCGACATCGTCCGAATGGCGCGTCAGGAGCACCCGCAGGCACGAGTCATGGTCGACGCCAACCAGGCCTGGACTCGCTCGTTGCTGCTGGCGCTGCTGCCCGAGCTGGCAGCACTGGGTGTCGAACTGGTGGAGCAACCCCTGCCACGCGGCCAGGACGCCGAGCTTGACGGTCTGGTCTCCCCGATTCCGCTGGCGGCTGACGAATCCTGCACCGACAGCAGTTCGCTGGCGCACCTGGTCGGCCGTTACCAGTACATCACGATCAAACTCGACAAATGCGGCGGCCTGACCGAAGCCCTGGCCATGGCCGATGCCGCCGAGCAACGCGGCCTGGGGCTCATGGTGGGCAATATGTGTGGCACCTCGCTGGCCATGGCGCCGGCCTTCCTGGTGGCGCAACGCTGCCGCTATGTGGACTTGGATGGCCCCCTGCTGCAGCAACTCGACCGTGCGACGCCGATGCACTTTCACGACGGCCTGATCGAGCCGCCAACCGCCGCCCTCTGGGGCTGAGCGCTGCCTCGGCCTCTGGCCCGAGGGTGCTGACCGCGAACTGCCGCAAAATCTCGGTATGCATTTAATTCGATCTCCCCTCCAAGCGCAAATTGTTCAATGGCTGGTGCAGCCCGGCGACCTGGTTCAGGCCGGTGCGCTGCTGGTGGTGCTGGAAGCCATGAAGATGGAGCACGAACTGCGCGCACCCTGCGCCGGTCGGGTCATTGCGCTGCTGCGCGAAACCGGTGAAGGGGTGGCAGAAGGCGATGTGCTACTGAATATAGAGCAAACTATTCAATCAGGGCAAGGGCTAGAGGCCAAAAACGCTCAAAGTTTTTCAGACAGTCCACCAGGTCTTACCACGCCTGCCCCGGTTGCCCCGTCTGCCGTGAGGCCCGACCTGCTGCGCCTGCAGCAGCGCCAGGCGCTGACGCTGGACGCCAGCCGGCCCGAGGCCATGGCCAAGCGCCACGCGCTGGGCCTGCGCAGCGCCCGCGAGAACATCGCCGACCTGTGTGACCCGGGCAGCTTTGTCGAGTACGGCGCGTTGGCAGTGGCGGCCCAGCGCAGCCGGCGCAGTGAAGACGACCTGCAGCGCAACACCCCAGCCGACGGCATGGTGACCGGCATCGGCAGCATCAACCAGGCGCAATTCGGCCCTGATGCCGCCCGCGCCGTGGTGATGGCCTACGACGCCACCGTGCTGGCCGGCACCCAGGGTATGCGCAACCACCAAAAAACCGACCGCCTGCTGGGCCTGGCGCTGCAGCAGCAACTGCCGGTGGTGCTGTTTGCCGAGGGCGGTGGCGGCCGCCCGGGCGACGTCGACATGCCCATCGTGGCCGGCCTGCACGTGGCCACCTTTGCCAGCTTTGCCCGCCTGAACGGCCGGGTGCCGGTGCTGGCCATCGTGGCCGGGCGCTGCTTTGCCGGCAATGCCGCGCTGGCCGGCTGCGCCGACGTGATCATCGCCACCCGCGGCAGCAACCTCGGCATGGGCGGCCCGGCCATGGTCGAAGGGGGTGGCCTGGGCGTGTTCCGCCCGGAGCAGATTGGCCCGAGCGCGGTGCAGCATGCCAACGGCGTGATTGATATCTTGGTGGACGACGAGGCGTCGGCCGTGGCAGCGGCGCGGCATTACCTGTCATTCTTTCAGGGCCGCTTGAGCTTTGACGCACACGCCGACGCAGCGCCCGCACCGGACCCGCAGGCGCTGCGCACCCTGGTGCCCGAGAACCGGCTGCGGGTGTACGACAGCCGGGCTGCCATTCACGGCATTGCCGATACCGGCAGCGTGCTGATGTTGCGCGAGGGTTTTGGCGCCGGCGTCCACACCGCGCTGGCGCGCATCGGTGGACGGCCGCTGGGCATTCTGGCCAACAACCCGCTGCACCTGGGCGGCGCCATCGACGCCGCAGCCGCCGACAAGGCCGCGCGCTTCATGCAGCTGTGCAATGCGCACGACCTGCCGTTGCTGAGCCTGGTGGACACACCCGGTTTCATGGTCGGGCCCGACACCGAGGCGCAGGCGCAGGTGCGCCATGTCAGCCGGCTGTTCATTGCTGCGGCCCACCTGCGGGTGCCGTTTTTCAGTGTGGTGCTGCGCAAGGGCTACGGCCTGGGCGCCATGGCCATGTGCGCTGGCGGCTTCCACGCACCCCATTTCACCGTGGCTTGGCCCACCGGTGAGTTTGGCGCCATGGGGCTGGAGGGCGCGGTGCGCCTGGGTTACCGCAAGGAGCTCGAAGCCCAGCCGGCCGGTGCCGCGCGCGAGGCGCTGTTTCAGCAGCTGCTGGCGCAGGAATACGCCAAGGGCAGCGCCCTGAACATGGCCGCCACGCTGGAAATTGACGCCGTGATTGACCCAGCTGACACGCGTGACTGGGTGCAGAAGGGTTTGCAGGGGCAGCCAGCGCTCAGGTCTGGTTACCAACTGGCGATCGACAGCTGGTAGGCTGGCGGCAGACCTGGGCCAGACCAATGCCTACGGCGCATCGAGGTCCAGCAATGCCATCCCCGCCCAACGCAACGCGCCTTTGTCAAAGCTCACCGTGTGGCTGCAGCCCAGGGCCTGGCCGATGTGGGTGATCAGCACGTCGGCAAGGCCAGCGCTGGCCTTGGGGCTTTGGCGCAAGGCGTGGACAGCCGCTTGCACCGATAGGTGGTGTTCCAGTTGCAAATGGCGGCTGCGCAGCAGGTCGTCGATCAAGTCCAGCAGCTCTGACGGAGTCACGCGGTACAGACTCTGCAATGCCCAGCACAACTCCATCAACACCACCACGCTGATGCCTGTTGTGCAATGGTTTGATCTATGGCGGCCAGGCTCACGGGCTTGCGCACCCGGCCTGCAAACCGGCCCTTGAGCGCTCCGCTGCTGTCTTGCAGTGCGGTGACCCGCATGCCCGCGCCGTCTTGTAAAAAAGCAAGGCGGTGCACCAACCGCCTTGCTTTGCTGACGATGCAGTTCATTGTGGCCGTGTCCAGAAAGCTCGGATTGTCGGGACCAGAGTGCGCGAAAAAGGCGGGTTGCAGTTCGTCAAGGCGAGCACAAAAACACTTCATATCTCTGTCACAAAACAAAGTTCCACTTCTGTTTTTGTAACCAAATGGAGAGTGCAATGTCCTTCAAATTGAAATCTGCATGGGCCGCACGCGCCGCCCTGCTTTCGACCGCGATACTCGGGCTTGCAGCTTGTGGTGGAGGCAGCTATGGACCGGCGTTCACCATGCAGTTGCTGCATGTGTCAGACGCCGACGGTTCAGACCAAACCACGCTCAACTCCGTGGCCAATCTCTCAGGACTGGTCACCAAATTCAAGGCTGATTACCCCAACAACACGTTGGTGCTCAGTTCCGGCGACAACTACATTCCCGGCCCTCGCTTTAATGCCGCCAATGACAGCAGCTTGACCACTCTGTTAGGCGTAGCAGAAGTAGGCCGTGGGGACATTGCTTTTCTTAACGCCATGGGCGTTCAGGCCTCTGTCATCGGCAACCATGAACTCGATCTGGGTCCCAAGCAGTTTGCAGACCTCATCAAGACCAGCGGGACATGGAAGGGTGCGCAATTTCCGTATTTGGCCTACAACGTCGACTTCACGAAAGACAGCAATACCAGCGGATCGAAGGTTGCCAATGGGCTGGACGCTTCGGGTCTGACCGGCGGCAAGCTCGCTGGATGGACCAAAATCGTGGTGGCTGGCGAAACCATTGGTGTGATCGGCGCAAGCTCCCCCGTCTTTAAAAACATCACCACCACAGGCGGACTGGAGTTCACACCCACTTTGACCGGCACAGAACCCAACATTGACACGCTTGCTGCCGAGATACAAAAAGGCGTTGATGAAATGACAGCCGCAGGCATCAACAAAGTGGTGTTGCTGGCCCACATGCAAACCATCGCTACCGAGAAAGCACTCGCCACCAAACTCAAGAATGTGGACATCATTGTGGCTGGGGGCTCCAACACCCTACTGACGGACGAGACCGACACCGTTCGTGCCGGTGACGCCTCAGCGGGCGTTTACCCGTTTCAAACTACCAGCGCCTCAGGCGAGCCAGTGGTGGTGGTCAATGTGGATGCCGACTACAAATACCTGGGCCGCTTTATCGCGCCGTTTGACGCCAAGGGCGTACTCTTGCCCGGTGGCTTCAACACCACGCTGTCTGGCGCCTGGAAAACCAGCGAGACCGACGATACCGCAGGCGGTGTCACGCCCAACAGCACAGTTCAAGCTATCCGCGATGCGTTGAAAAGCGTGCTTGTTGCCAAGGACGGTACCTCCTTTGGAAAGACCAGTGTGTTCTTGGAAGGCCGTCGCACCGCAGTTCGCAATCAAGAAACCAATTTCGGCAACATGACCGCCGATGCCAACCTGTGGTACGCAAAGTTGTATGACACCACAGCACAAATCTCGCTGAAAAATGGCGGCGGTATTCGCTCGGAGATTGGTGAGGTTGTAGCTGCTCCAGGTGCCATTTCGGTGGCCAGCCTTGAGCCACCCAAAGCCAATGCCAGCGCCAACAGAAAAGCGGGCGAAGTGTCGCAGCTCGCAATCGAAACTGCGCTGAAGTTCAACAACAAGCTATGGGTTTTTGACGTTACCGCAACGCAACTGAAGTCGCTTTTGGAGCATGGTGTTGCGACGCTGGGAAGCCAAGGGCGCTTCCCCCAAGTCGGTGGTTTGAGCTTCAGCTACGACCCCAGCAAAACTGCCCAAGCGCTTGACGCCAATTTTGTTGTAACAACCGAAGGCCAGCGCATTCGCTCGCTCAAAGTTGGCAACGATGTGGTGGTCAGCAACGGGGTAATCATTGGCGATGGCAACAGAAACTTCCGACTCGTGACGCTTAGTTTCCTGGCCGGTCGAGGCGATGGCTACCCCTTTCCTTCTGTCCTGCCGAACAAAACAGACTTGACCACCACAATGACCAGTGCAACTGCAGGCGGTGCAGCCAGCACAAGCACAGCCACCCTCGGCAGTGAGCAAGATGCATTCATGAAATATATGAAGTCGCAATACGGCACAAATGCCTACAACACGCCAGATACAGCAGAGGCCGCAGACCTGCGTATCCAGAATCTATCAGCGCGTACCGATAAGGTGCTTCCCTGAGCAAGCTGCGCTTGGGCATCCCGCCCAAGCAGGTGAACACGAACTTCTCTTTGTAGGCCCGCCAAACTGGCGGGCTTTTTTACTCCTCGATTTTTTGGTGTCCAGATCTGGATGATCAAGATGATTCAGTTATTCATGTAAGGAAATTGAACCGCATGAAGTCCGCGTGCTGGGGAGATGTGTGGAGGGTCAGAATCTGTCTTGATATTTGGGGGCTTGTGCCATGGTCGGCCTGGGCGTGTTCCGCACGGAGCAGATCGGCCCCAGCGCCATGAAGCTCGCCAGCGAGTTCGGCGCCAAGGGCAGCGCCCTGAACATGGCCGCCACGCTGGAGATCGACGCCGTGATCGACCCAGCCGACACCCGTGACTGGGTGCAAAAGGGCTTGCAGGGGCAACCAGCTGTCCGGCTGCCCGGCGTCCTGATGGTGGATGCTTGGTGAGCCGACGCGGCCAGGGTATGGGTTTGCGTCAATAATCAGCGCACCCCAAGCTCGCGCCAACCTGACCTGAGACCGACATGTCCGACCCTGCCGCCTACACCCCCCCGACCATCTGGCAATGGCAAAAACCCAACGGCGGGCGTTTCGCCCACATCAACCGCCCGGTGGCAGGTGCCACCCACGAGCAGGCCCTGCCGGTTGGCCGCCATCCGCTGCAGCTGTACTCTTTGGGAACGCCCAACGGCGTCAAGGTGACGATATTGCTGGAGGAACTGCTGGCACTGGGCCACAGCGGCGCCGAGTACGACGCCTGGCTGATCCGCATTCACGAAGGTCAACAGTTTGGCAGCGGGTTCGTGGCGGCCAACCCCAACTCCAAAATTCCGGCTCTGATGGACCACAGCGCTGCCACGCCGCGCCGGGTGTTTGAGTCCGGCGCCATCCTGCTTTACCTAGCCGAAAAATTTGACGCCTTTCTGTCGCACGACCCTGATGTGCGCGCAGAAACGTTGAACTGGATGTTCTGGCAGATGGGTGCGGCGCCTTTGCTAGGCGGTGGCTTCGGCCACTTCTATGCCTATGCACCGACCCGCATCGAGTACGCCATCGACCGCTTTACCATGGAGATCAAACGCCAGATGGATGTGCTGGATCAGCACCTGGCCGAGCACGAGTTCATGGCCGGTGCCGAGTACTCCATTGCCGACATGGCCATCTGGCCCTGGTACGGTGCCCTGGCCAAGGGGCTGCTGTACGAGGCGGGTGAATTTCTGCAAGTCCAGACCTACCAGCACCTGAACCGCTGGGCCGAGCAGATTCTGGCCCGCCCGGCCGTGCGCCGGGGCCGCATGGTCAACCGGGTGATGGGTGACCCGGCCAGCCAGTTGCACGAGCGCCATGAAGCCAGCGACTTCGACACCCGCACCCAGGACAAGCTAGCGGCAGCAAAAGCCTGATCGCCTGTCTGACTAAGCCTGCGCCAGTATTTCGGCCAACGCTTGTAAGCCGATGGCTTGTGCACCATGGCGCAGGGGGATGCGCTCCAGCCCCGGGTAGACCAGGTAGCGATGGGCAATCTTCAGGTCGTCGCAGGCCACGGAAAAACCTTTGTCGGGGCTGGGTGCCATAGAGCGCTTCACCTCAATGGCGATCTCAGGTTTGCCGCCTTTTTCCAGCACCAGATCAATTTCTGCCCCAACATGGGTACGGTAGAAGGAGGGCACGTGGCGCTTGCCTGAGGCCTGGATCAGGTTGTCGATGCAATGGCCCTCGAAGCTGTGGCCACAGACCGGATGGCCTAGCAAATCATTCACGGTTTCCAGCTCCAGCAGGCCGTGCAGCAGGCCGCTGTCGCGCACGTACACCTTGGGCGACTTGACCAGCCGTTTGCCCAGGTTGCCGCCCCAAGGGCGCAGGCGCCGCACCAATTGCAGATCTACCAGCAGGTCGATATAGCGGTCTATGGTGGGGTTGGCTACGCCCAACGCGCTGGCGATGCGTGCCTGGTTGAGCACGCTGCCTTGGTTGTGCGCCAGCATGGTCCACAGGCGGCCAATCGTCTCTGCCGGCAAACGGGGCGCGAACATGGGCACGTCACGCTCCAGGTAGCTGCGGATGAAGTCGCGCCGCCAGTCCAGGCTTCGGGTGTCGTCAGCCGCCAGCAGGCTGTCAGGAAAGCCACCACGCAGCCACAGGGTGCTGTCGGCAATGCCCGCCGCAGTGGCCTCACCGATGCTCAAGGGTGCCAGGTCGATGTAGGCCACGCGCCCAGCCAGGGTTTCGCTGCTTTGTCGCATCAGCTCAAGGGCTGCCGAGCCCAGCAGCAAAAACTGGCCGCTGCGAATTCCGGCTTGCCGGTTGTCGTCGATGATGCCGCGCAAAATTTCAAACACGCCAGGCGCACGGTGGATTTCGTCCAATATCACGAGTTTGCCCTGCTGAGCGCGCAAGTAGGTGTCGGCGTCGTCCAGGCGCAGGCGGTCGGCAGGGCGCTCCAAGTCCAAATACACCGCGCCGCCGGGCCAGTCTTTGGCAAGGGTGCGGGCCAAGGTGGTTTTGCCCACTTGGCGGGGCCCCAGCAGCACCACAGCAGGGACTTGCAGCAGCGTTTGACGGACAGTAGATTCGAATTGGCGGCTTATCATTATTGAAATTATAACTTTTAACGTTAATATTTCAATATTAAAAGTCTTTGGCCTGACTGCTGAACACGCGCAGCGCCCAGGCGCAGGGTGGCCGGGCTCCCCAGGGCTGGGCAGCGCTGGCGTGGTGCCAAAGCGCCTGGATTGCGGTTGCTCGGCCTACAGCGCCGCTGTGGTACGGCAAAATGGGCTCATGAGCACTGAATTTGACTACATCATCGTCGGGGCCGGTACCGCCGGCTGCCTGCTGGCCAACCGCCTGTCGGCTGACGCCAGCAAGCGGGTCCTGCTGATCGAGGCTGGTCGCCGCGACGACTACCACTGGATCCACATTCCGGTCGGTTACCTGTACTGCATCGGCAACCCGCGCACCGACTGGCTGTACCAGACCGAGGCCCAGCCCGGCCTGAACGGCCGCGCCCTGCGCTACCCGCGCGGCAAGACGCTGGGCGGCTGCAGCAGCATCAACGGCATGATTTACATGCGCGGCCAGTCGCGTGATTACGACCAATGGGCGGCCCTCACTGGCGACCCCACTTGGGGCTGGGACCAATCCCTGCCGTATTTCAAGCTGCACGAGGACCATTACGCTGGCGCTACGCCGTCGCATGGCGCGCGCGGCACGACCCCCGAGCTGATGCAAGACGACAGCACGCCCTACCGCAAGCTGCTGCGTGGCCGCAAGGCCGGTGGCGAGTGGCGTATCGAGCAGCCGCGCGTGCGCTGGGACATTCTGGATGCCTTTTCCCAGGCGGCGCAGCAGGCTGGTGTCCCCGCCACCACCGATTTCAACCGCGGCAACAACGAGGGCGTCTCGTACTTTGAGGTCAATCAGAAATCGGGCTGGCGCTGGAATACAGCCAAGGCCTTCTTGCGCCCCACCTGCTACGCCCGGTCTAATTTTGAGATGTGGACCTCGGCCCAGGTGGCGTCGCTGGTGCTGGAAACGCTGCCCGATGGCCGCCTGCGTTGCACTGGCGTGACCGTCCATGGTGGCGACCAGATCGTCACCGCCACGGCTCGGGCCGAGGTGATTCTGAGTGCCGGCAGTATTGGCTCACCACAGCTGCTGCAGCTGTCGGGCATTGGCCCCGGGGCCTTGTTGCAGCAGCATGGCATCGCGGTGCGGCACGACGCACCGGGTGTGGGCGCCAACCTGCAAGACCACCTTCAGATTCGCTCCGTGTTCACGGTCAGTGGCGTCAAGACCCTCAACACCCAGGCCAACTCCCTATGGGGCAAGGCCATGATCGGACTGGAATACGCGCTTAAACGCACCGGCCCGATGAGCATGGCGCCGTCGCAGCTCGGCGCCTTCACCCGCAGTGACCCGGCCCAGCCCTGGCCCAACATCCAGTACCACGTGCAACCGCTCAGCCTGGACGCCTTTGGCGAGCCGCTGCACGGCTTTAATGCCTTCACCGCCAGCGTCTGCAACCTCAACCCCACCAGCCGCGGCACGGTCCAGATCAAGAGCCCGCGTTTTGAGGTGGCACCCTTGATCTCGCCCAACTACCTTAGTACCGACGCCGACCGGCAGGTGGCTGCCGATTCCTTGCGGGTGACGCGGCGCATCGTGGCCCAGCCGGCGCTGGCGCGCTATGCGCCGCAAGAGTTCAAGCCGGGCGTCCAGTTTCAGACCGACGCCGACCTGGCACGCCTCGCCGGTGACATCGCCACCACCATTTTTCACCCGGTGGGCACCACCAAGATGGGGCGGGAAGATGACCCGATGGCGGTGGTGGATGCGCGGCTGCGGGTGCGCGGCCCTGGCGGGCTGGTGGCGGGCCTGCGCGTGGTGGACGCCGGCGTGATGCCGGTGATCACCAGCGGCAACACCAATTCGCCCACCCTGATGGTGGCCGAGAAGGCGGCCCAGTGGATCTTTGAAGACGCGGTTCGCGCGCGTGCAGGGTAAATCCCCAGAGGGTAAGTCCTGATGTTGCCGACGCGCCATTGACTTAGAGTCAACCCAACTCACCAGGGGCCACAAGGCCCACCAAAGGCGAGGGCCCCAGGAGACACGCCGGCCGGCACTCACCCAGTGCACCGCGGCACCACAGCCAACGCGCTCAGAAAAACACCGGCAACCCCGGTGTTTTTTTGTTTTGTGCGCCCTTAACGCCACCGGCCTGAAGGCTGGTTGACAGGGCGCATGCAGTACTCCCTTGAACAGTGGGAGAATGCTGGCTATGACAAGCAGTTCTTCGAGATACCGGGAGTCCAAAGAGAAGAGCGCCGAAATCATGCGGCAGGTGGTGGCCATGATGGGTCAGCACGACGCTGCGTTTAACCCGGTGAATTTTGCAGTCTGGTACGAGCATTTGGCCGGTATCAACAGCCGATTGACGAAGGCGCTGGTCAAGGCGCAGCAGACCGAACCCCGTTTGTCCTACGCCACCATGGCCCGATTGCACCAGGAATGTGTGGCGGAGCCGGATGCCGAGTCCATGCATCAGGTCAGTCTGCAGCTACAAAAGGTGATGACGGGCGTGTGGGGCAGCGCCTCGCGGGCCGGTGAGCAAGCTGGCGCCTATGAGGGTCAGTTAAAAGAACTGGTTCTTGAGATCAATAGCGATGCCGCCCTGGCGGTGCGGCCGCTGATCACCCGTATTCTGGATGAAACCACCCAAATGGGCCTGACAGCGCGGCAGTTGTCCAGCGAGGTGACGCGGTGCAGGTTGGAAATCGACCGCCTGTCCAAAGAGCTGACGCGGGCGCTCGATGAAGCTCTGATTGACCCGCTCACAGGCATTCTGAACCGCAAAGGCTTTGACCAAAGCCTGGCCGCCATGCTGGAGGTCTCGCCCAAGGCTGGGGGCTCACACTGCATGATCCTGTTTGATATTGACCTGTTCAAGAAGGTCAACGACCTGTATGGCCACGTGATGGGCGATCGGGTGATTCAGGCTGTGGGCGACACACTGACGGCCTGTGCAGCCCACTTGGCGTCCCATTCTGTGGCCCGGTATGGGGGCGAAGAATTTGTCATTCTGTTGCCCGATTGCACGCTCGAGTTGGCCAACCAGGTGGCAGAAACGGTTCGGCAACGCACCAAATCTATCAAAATTCGCGATCGTCGCTCAAACAGCGTTGCGGTGTCCATCACCATCTCGGGCGGTGTGGCCTCTCTCAGGCTGGGCGACCAGGCAAAGGCCCTTATCGAGCGCGCTGATCGGGCGCTTTACCAGTCCAAATTGGCCGGACGCGACCGTATCACGGCTTGTTAGAGTTCGGCGCTGACCCAGCCGCAGGCCAGGCCAGGTCGCTCACGCTCCGGGCTTTACCCAAGGGGGCCGTGCCTTGCGCCTTTTGGACGGCCGCAATGTCTTCCACGCTGGGGTAACGGCCCGTCAACCAGTAATCGAACACGCGGCGTGCAATTGGCGCGGCGTTCTGGGAGCCAAAGCCGGCGTTTTCAACGACCAAGGCCAGCGCGATCGTCGGCGCCTCGGCTGGCGCAAACGCCATGTACAAGGCGTGGTCACGCAGTCGCTCATCGATGCGGGAGGCGACGTATTTTTCGCCTTGCTTGATCTGGAACACCTGGCTGGTGCCGGTCTTGCCGGCACTGGTGTAGTCAGCGCCGATAAAGCTGGACGCCGAGGTGCCCTCGATAGTGACGCCTACCAGGGCATCCCTGATCACGGCAATGTTTTCGGGCCTGGCCACCGTTTGCCCCATGGCCTCCTGGGTGGTTGGCCGTGGGCTGCGGGTTAGCACATCAACCACCTGGCGCACTAGGTGTGGCTTCATCTTGACCCCGTTGTTGGCCAGGGTTGCGGTGGCAGACGCCAGCTGCAGCATGGTGAAGTTGTTGTAGCCCTGGCCAATGCCCAGCGAGATGGTCTCGCCGGCGTACCACTTTCGCTGGTCGGCCCGCTTGTAGGCGCGCCGCTTCCAGTCGGTCGAGGGCAGCAGGCCACGCACTTCCCCCAGGATATCGATGCCAGTCAGTTCGCCAAAGCCAAAACGCTGCATCTGATCATGAATGACGTCGACCCCCATGTCATTGGCCAAGACGTAGTAATAGGTGTCACACGACTGGACGATCGAGCGGTACATATCGACCATGCCGTGGCCGCCCTCCTTGTCGTCCCGGAAGCGGTGGTTGCCGAACATGAAAAACCCCGGGTCGGCAATGGATTGCTCGGGTCGGCGCGCGCCGGTCTCCAAAGCGGCCAGCGCCATGAAGGGCTTGTAGGTGGAGCCCGGCGGGTAGGTGCCGCGCAGTGCGCGATTGAGCAGCGGTTTGTCGGGTGACTCGTTCAGGGCCTGCCAGCTCTCGCTGTCAATGCCTTCAACGAACAGGTTGGGGTCAAAGGTGGGTTTGCTGACAAAGGCCAGGATCTCCCCGGTTTTGGGGTCTAGGGCGACCAGAGCGCCTCGGCGTGGCCCATACAGTTCCTCCACCAACTGTTGTAACTTGATGTCAATCGACAGCTGCACCGTATTGCCTGGCGTGGCCGGCTGGCTGGCGAGCTTGCGGGTGGCGCGACCGCCAGCGGAGGTTTCGACCGAATCGACCCCGGTGATGCCATGCAACTCGGCCTCGAAACTCTGTTCGATGCCGAGTTTGCCGATGTATTCCGTGCCCCGGTAGTTGGCCGGGTCGTCCGACTCCTCGAGTTTCTCTTTCTCGGCGGTGTTGATCCGTCCGATGTAGCCGATCACGTGGCTGGCGAGTTCGCCGTAGGGGTAATTGCGGAATAGCCGGGCCTTGATGTCGACCCCTGTAAAACGGTAGCGCTGTGCGGCAAAGCGGGCGACCTCTTCATCGCTCAGTCGGGTGCGAAGGGGCAGTGACTCAAAGCTTTTGGACTCATCCATCAGCTTGCGAAACCTGCGGCGGTCGCGCGGTGTGATGTCCACCACCTCGGCCAGTTGGTCGATAGTCTGCTCCAGGTTGCTCACCTTGGAGGGTGTCACTTCGAGCGTGTAGGCCGAGTAGTTGGTGGCCAGCACAATTCCCTCACGGTCCAGGATCAGGCCCCGGTTGGGCAGCACCGGAATGATGGCAGTTCGGTTGTTTTCGGCCTGCTCCAGCAGATCCTCATGCCGGACGACCTGTAAATAGGCCAGCCGCAGGGTCAGCAGCGCCAAGCAGACCAGAACGGCCAAGGTGGCGACCAGCACCCGGTCGCGAAAGCGACTCAGGTCGGCCTCGACGTTGCGCAGCTCAGTCATGGTGGTGGGCGTCTCGGTGGGGCAGGCTAGAGCGGTCGGTGTGCGTCAGGGTCTGGGGCCCGGCGCTGCGGCAGCAGCAGCAGCACGCTGACCAGTGGCCACAGCAGCGCCTCCAGCAACGGCGCCAGCAGGACCGCCAGCCCCGGAAAGGTACCGCCCGCCGCCAAGCGCACGCTCAGCTCCAGGGCATGCGCCAGCAAGAACAGCGGCAGGATCTGAAGGGCTTGCGACGGCACGGTGAACCAGGGCAGCCGCCGCTGCAGCGCAATGGCAAGAAAGCCCATGGCGGTGTAGGCCAGGGCGTGCTGGCCCAGAATCGTGCCCTGGTGCACGTCCAGCAGCAGGCCAAACAGGAATGCCGAGCCCATGCCGACCCGGTGCGGTTGGTGCAAGATCCAGAACACCACCACCAGGGCCAGCACATCCGGGACCCAGGCCGCCCGGCCCCAGAGGCCCATATTGAGCAACATATTCAGGCTCAGGGCGGCCATCAGGGTGCCCCAAATGAACAGGGGTTGGGCTGGCAGCAGCAGCTGCTGGCCAGGGCGCATGATCATTGACGTGCCCCTTTTCTCGGCAGCACTGTCCCGGTGCGGGCGTCGTCCGGCGGCGGGGTCGGCACCGCCATGGGCGCCAGCACCATCACATGCTCTACCCCACTTACCAGTGCCAGGGGTTGGCAGCTGATGCGGGCAAAAGCGGTATCTACGCGGCGCTCCACTTTCTCCACCCTTGCCACCTGCAGCCCGGCAGGGTACACCCCGTCCACGCCACTGGTGCTGAGCAGGTCGCCAACCTGGACATCGGCGTTTGCCGCCATGAAGCGCAGCTCCAGCGCGCCGCCACGCGAGGCGGGGTCTCCAAATGCCAGGCCACGTGCACCGGTGCGGGTATTGATCACCGAAATGGCCTGGTCCCGGTCGGTCACCAGGGTCACCTCGCTCACCAAGGGGTAGACCCGGGTCACTTGCCCCAGCACGCCGGTTTCGTCCAGCACGGGCGAACCACTGGCCACCCCATGGACCAAGCCGCGGTCGATGATTACCTTTCGCGTGTAAGGGTCAGCGGCGTCATACAGCACCTGGGCCGCCAGTGCCGGTGTACTCAGCCGCTCGCGCAGCCCCAGTAGTTGCCGCAAGCGGCCGTTCTCAATGCTGAGTTGCTCCACTTGCCCTGCCCGCTGTGACTGTAGGTTCAGTTTCTGATAGGCCGCTGTCAAGGCGGCCTGTGCGGTTTGAAGTGATTCAAAATAGTCATTGCCGTCCCGGGCCCAGACCACGGGCCGCATGACCAGCCATTGCAGCGGGTACAGCGCGGTGGCGATGGTCGCCCGCAAAGGCCGCACGACCTGATAGCGCGTGTCAGCCACCATCAAGACGATGGCCAACAAACTGAAAAACGCCAGTCGGGTCAGGGCCGAGGGCCCTTGCCTGAAAAAAGGAGGTGGCGTTCTGTTCAGCGTACCGAGAGGCATCGCCGCAACCGCCTGCTATTCGCTGGTGAAGATTGAGCCCAGGCGATCCATGCGCTCCAGCGCAATCCCGCAACCGCGCACCACGCAAGTCAACGGGTCTTCTGCCACCAGCACCGGCAGGCCGGTTTCTTCGGCCAGCAACCGGTCCAAATCGCGCAGCAGGGCACCGCCGCCAGTCAGCATCATGCCGCGATCGGCGATGTCGGCACCGAGCTCGGGCGGGGTTTGCTCCAGCGCGTTTTTGACGGCGGAGACAATGTTGTTCAGCGGGTCGGTCAGTGCTTCCAAAATTTCATTGGATGAAATCGTGAAGCTGCGTGGTACGCCTTCGGACAGGTTGCGGCCCCGCACCTCCATCTCACGGACTTCGCTGCCCGGAAAGGCTGAGCCAATTTTTTTCTTGATCGCCTCGGCGGTGGGCTCGCCGATCAGCATGCCGTAATTGCGCCGGATGTAGTTGATGATGGCCTCGTCAAATTTGTCGCCGCCTACGCGCACGCTGCCCTTGTAGACCATGCCGCCAAGCGAGATCACACCGACTTCAGTGGTGCCGCCACCGATGTCGACCACCATGGAGCCGCTGGCTTCAGACACCGGCAGGCCGGCGCCTATGGCTGCAGCCATCGGTTCCTCGATCAGATAGACGTCGCTGGCGCCTGCGCCCAGGGCCGACTCGCGAATGGCGCGGCGCTCGACCTGGGTCGAACCACAGGGTACGCAGATGATGATGCGCGGGCTGGGCCGAAAGATGCTGCGCGGGTGCACCATCTTGATGAACTGTTTGAGCATCTGCTCGGTGACCGTGAAGTCGGCGATCACCCCGTCTTTCATCGGGCGTATGGCCTCGATGTTGCCCGGTACTTTGCCCAACATGGCCTTGGCTTCCTTGCCCACGGCCTGAATGGTCTTTTTACCCTGCGGGCCGCCTTCGTGGCGAATGGCAACGACCGAGGGCTCATCGAGCACAATGCCCTTGTCGCGCACGAAAATCAGGGTGTTGGCGGTGCCCAGATCGATGGCCAGGTCAGTGGAGAAATACTGACGGAATGCTCCAAACATTAAGAAATCCTCTCGGGCGTAGCCTGTTGCAATGGCCGCTGACGCCGTGTTGACTGGTGCGTGAAGGTGTTTTTAAGAGGCAAACCCGCGCTTGCGCAGACCCACAACTAAAGGCAGGATAATACTCCATCGCCTTGTGAACGAAGGGCCTGACCGCCCCAAAATAGGGCGGTTTCATAACCGGTTTCCAACCAAATTTCGCCATGTCCCTCACCCCTTCTGACATTGCCCGTATTGCCAACTTGGCGCGGCTGGAACTCCAGCCGGCCGAGAGCGCGCGCATGCTGACCCAGATCAATGGTTTTTTTGGTCTGGTGGAAACCATGCGCTCAGTCGACACCACCGGCATCGAGCCGCTGGCGCACCCCTTTGCTATCGTGCAGGACGTGACCCTGCGCCTGCGTGACGACCAGGCCAGCGAAACTAACCAGCGCCAAGCCAACCAGCGGAGTGCCCCGGCTGTGGAAAACGGCCTGTTTCTGGTGCCGAAAGTGATCGAGTAAGCCATGAGTGACCTGCACAACCTCGGTGTTGCCGCTTTGGCCGCGCTGCTTCAAAAGAAAGAGCTGAGCGCTGTGGAATTGGCCACCCGGCTGCTCGCCCGACTGGGCGGCAACCCCCACCAAGCCTTCTTAAATGTGGACTCAGAGGTGACATTGGCACAAGCCAAGTCGGCAGACGCGCGCATTGCGGCGGGCGAGCGCTCGGCTTTGCTGGGCGTCCCGATAGCGCACAAAGACATCTTTGTGACCAAAGACTTCCCCACAACTGCGGGTTCGCGCATGCTGGAGGGCTACCGTTCGCCCTTCAACGCCACGGTGGTGCAGCGCTTGGCTGACGCCGGTATGGTGAGTTTAGGCAAACTCAGCTGCGATGAATTTGCCATGGGCTCGGCCAATGAAAACGTGGCGGTACCCTCGGCCAAACCGCAGGCGGTGACCAACCCTTGGGACACCAGCCGCGTGCCTGGCGGCTCGTCGGGCGGCAGCGCCGCTGCGGTGGCCGCCCGCCTGACGCCGGCGGCCACTGGCACCGACACCGGCGGCTCGATTCGGCAGCCGGCGGCGTTTTGCGGCATCACCGGCATCAAGCCCACCTACGGCCGGGCCTCGCGCTACGGTATGGTGGCTTTTGCCTCCAGCTTGGACCAGGCAGGCCCGATGGCGCGCAGCGCCGAGGACTGCGCCCTGCTGCTGAGTGCCATGTGCGGCCCCGACTTGGACCGCGACTCCACTTCGCTCGACGTGCCGGCCGAAGATTTCAGCAGGTCGCTGTCAGATTCGATCGCCGGGCTGCGCATCGGTGTGCCGCAGGAGTTTTTTGGCGAGGGCCTGGCGCCTGACGTGCGCGCGGCGGTAGATGCGGCGCTGGCCCAATACCAGAAACTGGGCGCCACGCTGGTGCCGATCACTCTGCCGCGCACTGAGTTGTCCATCCCGGTCTACTACATCATCGCCCCGGCCGAGGCCAGCTCCAACCTGAGCCGCTTTGACGGTGTCAAGTTCGGCCACCGGGCCGCCCAGCATGGCGACCTGACTGACATGTACAAAAAGACCCGTGCCGAGGGCTTTGGCGACGAGGTCAAGCGCCGCATCATGATCGGCGCCTATGTGCTGTCGCACGGCTATTACGACGCCTACTACCTGCAGGCCCAAAAAATCCGCCGCATGATTGCCGACGACTTTCAGCAGGCCTTTGGCCAGTGCGACGTCATTGCCGGCCCGGTGGCGCCCACCGTGGCCTGGAAGCTCGGCGAAAAAAGCGACGATCCGGTTGCCAATTACCTGGCCGACATCTTCACCCTGCCGGCCTCGTTGGCCGGCTTGCCAGGCCTGAGTCTGCCCGTGGGCTTTGGCGCGGCGGGTATGCCGGTGGGCCTGCAGCTGATCGGCAATTACCTGCAAGAGGCACGCCTGCTCAATGTGGCGCACCGCTACCAGCAGGCCACCGACTGGCACACCCGCCAGCCAGAGGGGCAATCAGCATGACGACCCAGACCAACAAACCAACCCCCGCCGCCAACGCGACGCTGCTGGTGCGCGGCTACGAGGTGGTGATCGGCTTCGAGACCCACGCCCAGCTCTCCACCCAGAGCAAGATTTTCAGCCGCGCCGCCACCGCCTTCGGCGCCGAGCCCAACACCCAGGCCTGCGCCGTGGACCTGGCCCTTCCAGGCACGCTGCCGGTGATGAACCGGGGCGCGGTGCAGCGCGCCATCGAGTTCGGGCTGGCGATTGGCGCTCACATTGCGCCGCGCAGCATTTTTGCGCGCAAAAACTACTTTTACCCTGACCTGCCCAAGGGTTACCAGATCAGCCAGTTCGAGATCCCGGTGGTGCAGGGCGGCGCGGTCGAGTTTTACCTGGGCGACGAGAAAAAGTCAGTGCGGCTGGTGCGCGCCCACCTGGAAGAAGACGCTGGTAAATCGCTGCACGAAGACTTCGTTGGTCAGACCGGTATCGACCTGAACCGCGCCGGCACGCCGCTGCTGGAGATCGTGACCGAGCCCGACATGCGCTCCAGCGCCGAGGCCGTGGCCTACGCCAAAGAGCTGCACAAGATCGTGACCTGGATCGGCATTTGCGACGGCAACATGCAGGAGGGCAGCTTCCGCTGCGACGCCAACGTGTCGGTGCGCAAGCCCGGCGCGGCGCTGGGCACCCGGCGCGAAATCAAGAACCTGAACAGCTTTCGCTTCATGCAGCAGGCCATCGACTACGAGGTGCGCTGGCAGATCGAGCAGATCGAAGACGGCCACGCCATCCAGCAGGCCACCGTGCTGTTCAACCCCGACACCGGCGAGACCCGCGCCATGCGCAGCAAGGAAGACGCGGCCGACTACCGCTACTTCCCAGACCCCGACCTGCCGCCCTTGGTGATCGCCCCGGCCTGGGTGGACCAGGTGCGTGCCGGCATGACCGAGCTTCCGCGCGTGATGGCGCAGCGTTTTGCCGGCCAGTACGGTTTGTCAGACTATGACGCCACAGCCCTGACCCAGAGCCGGTCAGTTGCTACTTATTTTGAAGCAGTGGCGCAGGCCTGCGGTCAGCCCAAGTTGGCCGGCAACTGGATCACCGGCGAACTGGCGCGACGTCTCAATGCCGCCGACCTGTCCATCGAGCAGGCCCCGGTCAGGGCTGAGCAACTGGGCGCGCTGATCACCCGCATTCAGGACGGCACCGTGTCCAACAACGCCGCGCGGCAGGTGTTTGACGCGCTGTGGAGCGGCGAAGGCACACAGGTGGATGCGCTGATCGAAGCCAAAGGCCTGCGCCAACTCAACGACAGCAGCGCGCTGGAAGACATTGTCGACATGGTGATTGCCGCCAACGCCAAAAACGTGGCCGAGTACCGCGCCGGTAACGCCAAGGCGCTGAATGCGCTGGTGGGGCAGATCATGAAGGGCAGCGCCGGCAAAGCCAACCCGCAGCAGGTGAACGAGTTGCTCAAGGCCAAGCTGTGCTGATTCAGCTGGCCAAGTCGAGGCGCAAGGCATAACGGGTGCCCCGGCCCACGCCACCTTGGCTCAGGATGCCCATCTCGCACAGCCTGTTGAGTTCGCGATAGGCAGTGGCCCGCGACACGCGGCACAGGTGGCTGTACTTCGCGGTGCTCATACCGCCGTCAAAGCCTCCGGGACCGGCGTCGTAGAGCTTGTCCACCGCTTTGGCTTGTGTTGCGGTGAGTTCGGGTGCGCGCTCGCGCAGGGCCGTCCAAAACCGGGTTTTTTGCACGGCCACTTGCATGTGCTGCCAGGTGCTGTCCACGGCAGCTTGAACACGATTGACAAACCAAGTTACCCACGGCGTTACATCAAGATCGCCTTGCCCAGTGACCGCCTGCAATTGGGCGTAGTAGCCTGTTCGGTCTTGCCACAGCTGTTTGGAAATACTCCATAGCCTTTGCTGCGTTTGCAGGTCCTGGGCTAGGGCCAGTTCGGCCAAGGCGCGGCCCACGCGGCCGTTGCCGTCTTCAAACGGGTGGATGGCTTCCAGCCACACATGGGCCAGGGCCGCGCGCACCAAGCCATCGGTCACGCCAAGCGACGCGTTGAACCAGGCCAGCAGCTGCGTCATCTCGGCCATCACGTGGGCTGAGTCGGGCGCCTGATAATGCACGATGTCGGGCTTGCCCAATCGTGGCGTCACGATTTGCATGGGCTCAGCGTGGCGTCGGTAGGCACCGGTCACGATGGCTTGCAAGCCACTGTAGCCGCTTGGAAACAAGGCCGCCTGCCAGGCCCAGAGGGTCTCGTGCGTCAACGCCTGAGGGCCGTGCAGCAGCGCCGCCTGCAAGACATCGAGTGTGGCTTCCGTTCTAGCGTCACGCTGCTCCGGCCCGGCGTCCAGGCCCAACCGTCTGGCGGCGGAGGCTCGCACCGAAAGAACCTGAAGTGTTTCGCCCTCAATTTGGGCAGTTGCCACCGCCTCCTCCGCCCAACCCTGAAGCTGCAACTCGCCCAGCGCCACCAGGTGCAGGTGGTTTGCCAGGCCTATCGCACGGCCTTGGGAAAAACGCGCTGCGGACAAGGCCGGCGCCAGCACAGCCAGGTCGACTTGGAATGCGGGCCATTGCAGAGATTGCCAAATGTACATATGAAGCGCAGTTTAGCCTTTTGCGCTTCTTTTTTGAAGCGTAATTGGAGAATTTACGCTTAATCACGGCTTGGCCATTGACCTCAGCTCACGCCGTAGCGGTCCCGGTAAGCCTGCACCGCCGCCAAGTGGCTGTGCGGCGCGTTACCCGCCGAGGCGGCCAGGTAGGCCAGCAGATCGGACAGCTCGGCAATGGCGCACACCTGCAGGCCGAGTTGCTGGCGCACGTACTGCACCGCGCTGTAGGGCACGTCCAGGGTGCTGCCGTCGGGCTGCTTTTCGGTGGCCATTTCCTGCCGGTCCAGCGCAATCACCACCGCGTGTGGCGTGGCGCCGGCCGCCTGGATCAGCGCAATCGACTCGCGCACCGCAGTACCGGCGCTCATCACATCGTCCACGATCAGCACCCGGCCCTGCAGCGGGGCACCCACCAGCGAGCCGCCTTCGCCATGGTCTTTGGCCTCTTTGCGGTTGTAGGCAAAGGGCACGTTATGGCCTAGCCGCGCCAGCTCCACCGCCAGTGCCACCCCCAGCGGAATGCCCTTGTAGGCCGGGCCAAAAATCATGTCAAATTGCAGCCCGCTGGCCAGCAGACGCTGGGCATAAAATGCGGCAAGCCGACCCATTTTGGCGCCGTCGTCAAACAGGCCGGCGTTGAAGAAGTAGGGGCTCAGCCGCCCGGCCTTGGTCTTGAACTCGCCAAAACGCAGCACGCCGCAATCCAGCGCAAACTGCACAAAATCCCGCGCCAGCGCATCTTGTGACCCCACAGGGTTTGAACTGGCCTCAACACGCTCTGACATGGGGAATTTCCTTGTTTAAACTGACCAGTCTCAACCTCAACGGCATCCGCTCCGCCAGCACCAAAGGGCTCGAAGCCTGGCTGGCCAAAACCGCGCCCGATTGTATGGGCGTGCAAGAGGTGAAGGCCCAGGCCGAAGACGTGCAGGGCCGCTTTGAGCAGCTGGCCGGCATGCAGGGCTACTTTCATTTCGCCGAGAAAAAAGGTTACTCGGGCGTGGGCCTGTACACCCGGCTGGAACCCAGCGACGTGCGCACTGGTTACGGCTCGGGCGAGTTTGACGCCGAAGGCCGCTACGTGGAACTGCGCTTTGACACGCCCAAGGCCAAGCACAGCATCATCAGCGCCTATTTCCCCAGTGGCTCATCGGGCGAAGAGCGTCAGCAGGCCAAGTTTCGCTTTCTGGATGAGTTTTACCCGCACCTGGTCAAGCTGAAAGCCGAGCGCGACTTTATTCTGGTGGGTGATGTGAACATTGCGCACCAAGAAATCGACCTGAAGAACTGGAAAGGCAACCGCAAAAACTCCGGCTTTCTGCCCGAGGAGCGGGCCTGGATGAGCCGCTTGCTGGGCGAGGCTGGCCTGGTGGATGTGTACCGCCAACTCCACCCCACCGCCACCGAAGAGGCTTACACCTGGTGGAGCAACCGTGGCCAGGCCTACGCCAAGAACGTGGGCTGGCGGCTTGATTACCACCTGGCCACGCCGGCACTGGCCGCTGGTGCTAGCAACGTGGAGATCTACAAGGGCGAGAAGTTCTCGGACCATGCGCCGGTGACGGTGGCGTACGACTGGGTGACGTGACCTGACCTGACCTGCACCTAGCGAAAGTCCCTCGCCTATGAAGTCCGCTGTCATACGCCAAGCAGTTCTCGCAGACCTCGACGACGTCGCGTTTGTGTTTGATCAGTACCGGCAGTTCCAAGGCAAAGCATCGGACCTCAAGGCCTGCCGTGCGTTTCTGCGCGAGCGCTTCGATCATGGCGAGTCGGTCGTCTTCTTGGCATTCCTTGATGAACAAGCCGTGGGCATGGCGCAGCTCTATCCGAGTTACTCGTCCACAGCGCTTGCACGGGTGTTCATCCTCAATGATCTTTTCGTGTCGGTAGCTGGGCGTCGGGCCGGTGTGGCCACGGCTTTGCTGCAGGAGGTAGAGCAGTACGCCTGGAGCTTTGGCGCCTGCCGAGTCAGCCTGAACGTGGCTCAATCCAATGTGCCAGCCCAAGACTTGTACCACGCGAGAGGCTGGACAAAAGACGATGAGTTTTTCATGTTCCACAGGTTTCCGCCCTAGGCTTGATGCTGGCACAGGCATGAACTCACGATCAAACATGCGCCTGGTGGCGCAAGCCAAGGCTTACACCAACAACCTGTCGGCAACGGCGGAGTCGCTGCTGACCGAGTTTGCAGCCAATCAGCAGAGCGCACAACGCAATCACCAACACGTGGCCGATGCGTGTGCTGCCGATTGGAATGCGGTGCATGCTGCGGTCGGTTCGTTCGCAGACGAACACTCCCCCTTGTAATGACGCACTTTGACCGCTACCGCAAACCCGTGGTGGTTCTGCTGGACATGGTGTCGGTTGCTCTCGACCAACTGGGTGAGGTGGTCGGGTCTTTGGCTCATAAGGGGGCAAACCATTGCCGATGCACTGGACGAACTGTTGTCCCGGTCATGGGGTTGATGGAATAGTGTTTTTTATCGCACCAAAGGGCACTTGGCCATGCTGGCGCGGGCCGCCGCTTAGGAGTCACTAGGCCGCGCCATGACCGGCCTGTCGTGTATGGTGGCCTGCTCGGGTTGACCATCGACCCGGGCCCGTGCGCCTGCAAAGCAGTCAATGCCCGCCGGTAGAACCACCCCGGTCTGGGCCGACGCCGTCCAGATGTGGCTGGTGATTTCAACGGCATTGGGGTCGTCGTAGCAGCCGCGCGAGATGGCGCGAACCTCCGGCCAGCGCTCGAAGGTCAGCCCGACGGTGGTGCCGCAGCTTGGGCAAAAGTGGACAAAGACTTTTTTCTGGCTGCCGTCCGACACATGCTCGTACCGACTCAGCTCACCGTCATTGAACTGGACGGCATCCGCCGGGAAGATCGATTCCGCAAAGAAGGACGTGCCCGTTACGCGTTGGCAGAACTTGCAGTGGCAGGCAAAGGTACGCACGGGCGGCTGGTTGGCACGGAATCGAACCTTGCCGCATAGGCAGCCACCTTCAAGGATGACGGACATGATGTCAGGGATGCGCTTCAACGTGCTTGGCAAAACTATTGAGGATGGCTTGCCACCCCTCACGCTGTTGCTCCACGGGGTTTTCGGTTTCAGCATCAAACGTGACGCGCACCGTGACGCCGTTGGCGCCGGCCATGAACTCGACCGCACAAACCCGGTCGCCAAACGAATACGCAATCAACTCGTTGGGCACGATCTTGGTGTACGTCCCGGCGAAGTCAAAGCCGAAGCTGCCGTCTTTGGCTTCCATGCGTGATGAGAATGCCCCGCCCACGCGCAGATCGACCGTCGCTGTCGTGGTGTGCCAATCATCAGACGCCGCATTCCACTGCGTGATGTCAGAGGGCGTTGTGTAGGCGCGCCAGACTTTGCCGACTGGCGCCTTGATGAGGGTTTCCACAGTGATTTTCATGAGGGTGACTCCAGATGTCGTGGTGGTTCAAGCTGGTTATATTGGCCCTTATCGCAGCAAACCTGCCGCCCCGGCCAGTCAGCTCAGGCTCGCCACCAGGGTCAGGCGGCGGCGCAGCGGCAGCCAGGCCTGCAGCTGGTAGTACGGGTAGCGGCGCTCATCCACCAGCAGGCACGCCCCCAGCAACACGCTCAGGCCGAGCAGGCCCCCAGCCGGCGGCAGCAGCAGCGCCAGCCAGGCCAGCAGGCTGGGCGTCACGCCCCACAGGTAGGGCCCGGCGCCAGCGCCAGACTGGTCGCGCATGGCCAGGCCCCAGTGGATGGCGCCAAGAAAGCTGGCTATGGTGGCGCCATAGCTGGCCAGCGCATGGCTGCTGAAGGCCTGCTGGCCCAGGCCGGGCCACCAGAGCGTCAGTGCCAGCACCGCAAACGGGATCAGCCCGCCGGCACCGAGCCAGCTGGCCCAGGCTGGGGGCGCGGTCGCCACCGGTGCCGTCATGCCGGGTCAGACGGCTCGGCGCCAGGCGCCTGGACCAGTGTGGGCGCTGATTCGCCCATGGCGGAGGGAGCGCACATGACGCTGCCGTTCCACTTTTGGCCGCACCAGCAGTAGCCGTCGGCATTGATCAAACAGGTACCGGTACCGCAGCAGCGCTCGTCGTCGTCCATGGTGGGGTCTTTCGCAGTTAGAAGGTGGCCCTATTGTCTTCAAACCTGGGCGCTGTTGCCATGGCCGGGGCAATGTCAAAATGGGCTATGGCCATGAACCCTGTCAATCCCAAAAAATTGCACTTGAGCAAATGGACGGCGGTGGTGCCGATTGGCCGCAACAAACACTTTCTGGTGGCCAAGGTGATCCTGCCCGAGCCGCCGGCGCTGGCTGTGGAATGCGTGGACCTGGAGGCGGTGCATTCCAAAACCATCACCCGCATGGCCTGGCGCGAATTGCGCGACACCAGCCGCTGGCGCCAGGGCTGGGTCTGATTTTGCTATCATTTATATAGCTATAACCCTAGTATCCACGTGGCCTAGAGGCCTAAATTATCCTAAACTTCCGCACCGTGCTGATCACCGGTCGGGCAGGTTGGGGAGACCAGCTCTCCGTCATTCCCGGCTAGGACCGGGAAGCCACCCCAAGCGCCTTTCCCTGGAACTGCGCCATGATCCTCAACAATTGGCGTGCGGCTTGAATAGCGGCTTGCAGACGTTCAAAGCGTTCGGTTGGGTTGTCAGGGTAGTCATGGGCGAATTGGTTGCGCACCTGGCGCAACACGAGCCAGGTGTCGGCACTGTCTAGCCAGCCGAGTTGTTCCAGGCGGGCGAATCGATCAATAGCAGACATGGGTGCAATGTCCTCGCCCAATGCTTTGAGCACTGCTGGCATCAGGCGCGCGCCCATATCGTCCTGCAGCCTCGTGTAGCGGTAGGCGAATTGGTCAAGAAGCCGACGGTCTTCCTTGTTCAGGTGCGTGTAGTCGTCAGTGCCAAGCGCACGCAATTGCATATCTTGCAGTGCCTCTGACAGCGCGTTGGCATGGCCTTGGCATACCGTCTGGATGTGCTGCAGCGCTAGTTGTTCAGGGCTGGTTTTCATTGAATCTGGATGCCGGTGGCGTGGGCGACCGCAACGATCGGCCTGGGGTCATTGGCTTGCTCGATGACCACGTCGATTTTGCGCTCCCCAAGCAGGCGCTCCAGCAGGATCAGCATGCGGATTTTCTTGGCAAAGGGCTCGTCGTCCGTCATTGGCGCCGGGCGCACCAAAACGTCAATATCCCCGCCTTTTTTTGCATCATCCACACGCGACCCAAACAGCCATACGGCTGCTTTGTCTCCGAAGGTGCTGCTGGCAGCGTCACGGATGGCCTGAATTTGATCGGTGGTGAGACGCATGGGATGGTGTGGTTCGATCAATTTGCAATATAGCATTCGCTATGGCGTCGGGCCAATCAAAATCCAATCCTGCCTTACAAAACCAAGGTTGCCTTGCCAGAGCCGCTGGCGCCAGGGCTGGGTTTGATATTGCTATTATTTATATAGCTATAAACCTAATAACCACTTGGCCTAGAGGCCTAAAACATCCAAAGAAATTTCAAATCTATGACGACTTTCGCCCACTACCCCAGCCTGACCGACCGCACTGTTTTGATCACCGGTGGCGCCACCGGCATCGGCGCCTGCCTGGTTGAGCAGTTTGCCGCGCAGGGTGCACGGGTGGGTTTTTTGGATATTGACGCCGACGCTGGCGCCGCGCTGGCCCAACACCCGGCCGACCTGACGGATATCTCGGCCCTGACGCGCGGCATCGACGCGGTGCGCCAGCACTTTGGCCCGATTGGCGTGCTGCTCAACAACGCCGCCAATGACCAGCGCCACAAGGTGGAGGACACCACGCCCGAGAGTTGGGACGCTGGCATCGCGGTCAATCTCAAGCACCAGTTTTTTGCCGCCAAAGACGTGGCCGCTGACATGCGCCAGGCCGGCGGCGGGTCCATTGTCAACTTTGGTTCGGTCAGCTGGATGCTTAAGATGGGGGGCATGCCGGTGTACACCACGGCCAAGGCGGCGGTGCAGGGCCTCACGCGCAGTTTGGCGCGAGATTTTGGGCCCTTCAACATCCGGGTCAACACCCTGGTGCCGGGCTGGGTCATGACCGACAAACAACTGCGCCTGTGGGTGACCGACGCCGGTCGCGCCGACATCGCACGCGGGCAGTGCCTGCAGCAGCTGGTGATGCCCGAGCACATTGCCCGAATGGCGCTGTTTCTGGCGTCTGACGACAGCGCTATGTGCACGGCGCAAGACTTCGTGGTGGACGGCGGCTGGGTCTGACCCGGGTTTTGGCGGGTGAACAAGGACAACACGATGAAGACCGCGATTCGACTGGCCAAACTCGATGACTTTACGGCCTGGCTGCCGCTGTGGCAGGGTTACCAAGCCTTTTACAAAACCGCCATTCCCCCCAGCGTGACCGAACTGACCTGGGCGCGCTTTCACCAGCCCGGCGACATGCATTGCGCGATGGCTGACGCACGAGTCCAATACCGACGCCATGCACCTGTATGACAAGGTGGCCGACAAAAGCGGCTTTGTGCAATACCGCAAGCTCTTGCCCCAAACCTGAGGATGGCTCGGCTCTCAATGTATTTGATGGCTGGGCGCTCCCAACCGTTCTCGTTTTAAATGGTTGCGCGTGGTGCTCGCGGCTTGAGGGGGACGACTTTCGTTAACAATTACGACTTCGGCATTCTTTCTAAAAGCCCTGCGGACACCCGTAATCCATTAAAAACTGACGCCGCAATCCAATCCGGAAAACCTTCAGGCAGCCTGCGCCCCATGGCTTCGATCGCCATTGGCGCTGTCTCCAACACCCGCTGAATCACATCCTCTGCGTCGCTCCGATCAAAGCATTTGCTGGCCATATTGTTGAAGTGCCGTCGCTGAATGTCCTTGAACAAGTAGTGCTTGTTCTTGCCCATAACGGCCATAGCCATCTTGGCCTTGAACATCGAAAACTGGTTCGGCCCATTCCCCTCGACCGGCCAGATTGACATCACGTCATACAGCGGAGTGAGCTGATACCGGCCTTGTGGAAGTACCCGGATGCTGAAATTCTTGGCATGACCGTCCGGTGCTGCCAACATCCAAAACAAGAGCTGAGTCGTCAGGAGGGTGGTGAGGTCCTTCTGTGCTTGGATCGACCCCTTGAGGACGCCGGCGAGGTCCGACAAACCAGGTCCACCGTCGCTTTCGTACTTGCCGTGCGATGGGACGCCCATGGCCTGACAGAAGTCCTCCTGGGGCAAGCGCATGATCCAGTCACCGCTGGAATGCCGTTGTCGATCGAACCTTTCCACACTCAACACCTGCTGGCTTCCAAAGGTCAGGATTTCTGTTTTTGCCACTGGCAGACCGAACTCTGCCAGCAGGTTCATGCAGAGCCATTCGTTCTCTACCGACGTGCTGAAGTCGGCCTGCCGGTGTCCCACCATGCCAATAGGCAGCTTCAAAATATGGGTCGTAGGCGTTGACCCGTGGGGTCTCATCCACTGACTTTTGTGCCAGAGCAGGGCGGTTTTTTCCTGGGCACCAGCAAGGGAGATGCGCAGGTCTTTCACGTCTTCCAGGTTGCCCAAGGGACCATCTCGCGTGGTCTGAACCAACAGGGCTTCAATCTCGGATTCAGAGAGAGGTGTGCCCGTGATGGATTGAACATCAGTGGCCGATTCGTCTTCACCGAGCAACTGCACGGCACCCACACAGTCCCGACCAATTGCCTGGAGCAGGTCAAACGCCTCCGCACCTTCGGTCTTGAAGCGGGTGGCTATCCGAAGACGAATCGCATCACTGTCGGGCAGCAGGTTATCGAAGAAATTGCGAACGCGTTCTCCCTTGAGGGCGATATCGCCAGTGAAGGGCAGGGACAGCGAAAGAGGGCGCCCGGCAGCAGAATTCATCCACTCTGTGTCGTACTGCAGGCTGTGCTCGCCACGGCGGTTAAAGGTCCAGGTGCCGACCCTTTGGCCATTGGTCCAAACGGAGAGGGTGCGGGAATGCGAAGGGCGACCCATAGATCACCATTCCTGCCCGGTCGGGCTCGACGACTTGCTTTCCGGAGTCCCTTTGCTTTGCACCACGAGTTCCAATTGCAGGGTGGCGCAAATGGACAGCAGTTGGTCCAGGCGCATGGAGGCCGGATCCAACTCAATGGCCGACATGCGGCTTTGGCTCAAGTCCAGTCGGCGGGCCAGTTCGGTTTGGGACAGTCCTGCAGACTTGCGAGCTGCTTGCAGGAGGGGGGCAAGTTGGTCAGAAATGAAGAGAATTTGTTTCATGAAGAGGCTCTCCTGGTGGCGTCGCGCGTGGAGCAGGGTTAGCCGCAAAACCGGTATTTTAAATATAGTTGCTTAAAAGGTAAAAGTAAAATACCCGTCATGCGGGTATTTTGGCGAATTGGAGGACGCAGCTTGAACAAATGCTGTGATGCGACGCCACCTCTTTAAAATTGGACTTGTATTGAGGTTGATGCTGCATGGCTTATATTGTTATCACGCGCCTTAAAAACTACCCATGCTGCGTTACCTCACCATCCCCGTTACCCAATTTCAACAAAACTGCTCGCTGGTCTGGTGCGATGAGACGCTGCAGGCCGCGGTGATCGATCCCGGCGGCGATCTGCCTGTGTTGCTAGACGCCGCCCGGCGCCTGGCCCTGACGCTGACGCAGATCTGGCAAACCCATGCCCATATTGACCATGCCGGCGGCACCGCCGAGCTGGCCGCGCGGCTGGGCCTGCCCATCATCGGGCCGCACCCGGGGGATCAGTTCTGGATCGACGGGCTGGCGGAGCAAAGCAAGATGTTTGGTTTTCCGCCCTCGGCCGCCTTCACGCCCACGCGCTGGCTGCAGGACGGCGACACCGTTACCGTCGGGCATTGCCACTTGGATGTGCGGCATTGCCCGGGGCACACACCGGGGCACGTGGTGTTTCACTCATCCGAGATCGGGCGGGCTTTTGTGGGTGATGTGCTGTTTGCCGGCTCGATCGGTCGAACCGATTTCCCGCAGGGCGACCACGACACCCTGATCAACAGCATCGTGCAGCGTCTGTGGCCGATGGGAGACGCCACCGTGTTCATCCCCGGCCACGGCCCCGAGAGCAGCTTTGGCCGCGAGCGCAAGAGCAACCCCTACGTGGGCGGCACCTGAGGCGGATTGGCTATGGTTACGGCGCCACGTAGCCCCTGCAGACTTCTCCAGCTGCGCACCTGAACGCCTTGCCGGGCCATGGTGTCGTCGCCGCCATAGACCAGTTGCGCTGGTAGCGCCGTGGGCCCGGCATAGCGCATCCACTTGGTCAGTCCGGTCACAAAATCGGCGTTGAACGTCTGCCCGGATTTGATTTCCACCGGCGTCAGAAAGTCGCCCTGTTCAATCAGCAGGTCTACCTCGTCGCCGGTGTTGTTGCGCCAGAAGTACAAGTTGGACGGCAAACCCTGGTTGAAGCGCTGCTTCAAGAACTCGCTGATGACCAGGTTTTCAAAAAGCGCGCCACGCGCAGAGTGAATTGACAGGTGGGCGGCGTCTTGGATACCCATCAGATAGGCGGCCAGGCCGGTGTCGTGAAAATAGAGCTTGGGTGTCTTGACCAGTCGTTTGCCAAAGTTCTTGTGATGCGGTTGCAGCAGGAAAATCACGTAGCCGGCCTCCAGCACCGACAGCCAGGCGCCGATAGTTTTGTGGGTAACACCGCAATCGTTGGCCAGGCCGGTCATGTTGAGAAGTTGCCCACACCGTGCGGCGCACATCTTTAAAAAACGCTGAAACAGGCTTAGATTTTGTACTTCAATCAGCTGACGAACATCGCGCTCCACATAGGTCATGACATAGTTGGCCAACCAGCGCTCGGGCGCCAGTTGCCGGTCGTGGATGGGCGGGTAGAAGCCGCGCCACAGCAACTCGTCCAGGCTTGGTACGGGCAGGGGGCCGCTGCCAAGCTCCTGCAATGAGAATGGCAGCAATTGCACCAGGCCCATTCGGCCTGCCAGGGTTTGCGTGATGGTTGACAACAGACCAAATTGCTGCGAACCGGTCAGCACAAACTCTGCCATCCGCCGATGTGCGTCGACCCTCGTCTGCAAGTAAGAGAACAGCGACGGGCAGCGCTGCACTTCGTCGAGGATGGCGCCGTCCGGCAGGCGTGCCAGAAAACCGCGAGGGTCGTCTTGGGCAAATGCCCGGGTGTCGGGGTCTTCCAATGACACATAGCGCTTGTCCGGAAACGTGCTTTGAGCCAGCGTGGTTTTGCCCGCCTGGCGCGGCCCGGTGATCGCAATCACCGGATAACCTTTGGCAAGTTCCAGAAGTGTGGCGGTCGCTTGGCGGGTAATAATTTTACAAATTGGTAATTGAATTACCGTATTGTAAATTGAATAGAAAGCCGCGCCAACTTAAGCGGGCCGGGGGATCAGTTGGTCTTGACGCGCTCGTACAGCGGCATCACCCTGGGCAGATTGGCCTCGATGTCGCCGATGCGGGTGGTGCCGGAGGGGTGGGTGGACAGCCACTGCGGTGGCGCGCCCTTGTTGGCAGCACTCATTTTTTGCCAAAGGGTCACACCCGCGCGCGGGTCGTAGCCGGCGCGGGCGGCCAACTCCATGCCAACCAGATCGGCCTCAGACTCGTTGTCGCGGCTGAACTGCAAGGTGAGCAATTGCGCGCTGTAGTTGGTGACGGTTTGCCCGATCTGGCCCAGCCCAAGCATCTGCGTCAGCAGGCTGGCCCCGATGTTGGTGGCGGCACTTTTGCCCATCCGTTCTCGCGCGTGCTCACGCAAAGCATGGGCCACTTCGTGGCCCATTACCATCGCCACCTCGTCGTCGGTCAGCTTGAGCTGGTCCAGGATGCCGGTGTAAAACGCAATTTTGCCGCCGGGCATGCAATAGGCGTTGATCTGCTTGCTGCCGATCAGGTTCACCTCCCACTGCCAGTTGCTGGCGCGGGGGTTCCATTGCAGTGCATGGGGAATGATCTTGGCTGCAATGGCGCGCAAGCGCAGCAACTGCGGATGGTCTTTGCCGGCCAAGGCCTTTTTTTCACTGGCTTCCTGCAGCATTTGCTGGTACTGCTCCGCCGACGAGCGCTCTACACTGTCAGCCGGCACCAGGTTGCTGAAGGCCGAATTTCTGCCAACATCCACGCCCTCGCGCGTCTGAGCCGTGGCCGGTAGCCCGATGAAAAAGGCCAAAGCGAGTGCCAAGGCGGGGGCAGACGCCATCCGCCAAGGCCTAGCGCGGCGGGCAGGGTTTGAATCAGTGCGTGTAGGGGTTAGCATATATTTCATACGTCGACACGTATTATTCTCCAATGTCACCAGATACCGCCATCACCACCCAAATCAAGCCCACTTGGCTCGCCACCTTCAAGGTTTACCTCGAGCCGCCCACGCTGCGCATGCTGGCGCTGGGCTTTTCAGCCGGGCTGCCCCTGCTGCTGGTACTGGGCACCCTGAGTTTCTGGCTGCGTGAGGCCGGCGTTGACCGCACCACCATTGGTTACCTGAGCTGGGTCGGGCTGGCCTACGCCTTCAAATGGGTCTGGGCGCCGCTGGTCGACCGCCTGCCGATTCCGGTCCTGACCCGGCTTTTGGGGCGGCGGCGCAGTTGGTTGCTGTTTTCGCAGTTGGCCATCATGGCCGGGCTGGTGGCTATGTCGTTCAACGATCCGCAGCAGTCCTTGCAGCCCGTGGTGTGGGGCGCGCTGGCGGTGGCCTTTGGCTCGGCCACGCAAGACATTGCGCTGGACGCCTACCGCATCGAATCCGCCGATACCGACCGCCAGGCTGCGCTCGCTGCGGCCTACCAGACCGGCTACCGGCTGGCCATGATCTGGGCGGGCGCCGGCGTGCTGTGGATTGCTGCACGTGCCGAGGTGGCGCAGGCCGCCAACTACCAGTTTGCCGCCTGGCAAACCGCCTACCTGGTGATGGCGGCCAGCATGGCGGTGGGCGCGCTCACTGTGCTTCTGTCGCCCGAGCCCGCGCACGCACCGGTGCCGGTGGCGCGCAACCTGGGTGACTGGTTGCGCAGTGCGTTGGTCGAGCCCTTTGCTGATTTTTTGCGCCGTTACCAATGGCAAGCGGCATTGATCCTGGCGTTGATCGCCATCTACCGCATCAGCGACGTGGTGATGGGCATCATGGCCAACCCCTTCTACGTGGACATGGGCTACACCAAGGCCGAAGTGGCCGCCGTGACCAAGATTTACGGCGTGATCATGACGCTGGTGGGTGCCTTTGTCGGCGGGGCGTTGGCGATGCGGCTGGGGGTGATGCGGGTGCTGATGCTGGGCGCGGTGTTGAGCGCCGCCAGCAACCTGCTGTTTGCCCTGCTGAGCACGCGCGGGCACGACCTTACCGGCTTGATTTGGGTGATCTCGGCCGACAACCTGGCCAGCGGCATCGCCTCGGCGGCCTTTATTGCCTACCTGTCGAGCCTGACCAATATCAGCTACTCGGCCACCCAATATGCGCTGTTCAGTTCCATGATGCTGCTGTTGCCCAAGTTTTTGGCCGGCTACTCCGGCCGCTACGTGGACGCTTTTGGTTACCCTAATTTCTTCATCGCCACGGCCCTGCTGGGGGTGCCAGTGCTGTTGCTGGTGTGGCTGGCCTCGCGCATCCGGCTGCGCTGACGCAAAGTCCATGGGCTGGCGGGTTTACTTAACTTTACGGCCACTTCAAGCCACAGACTGCTGGCGGGCCTAGACTGTTCTTATGAGCCAACAACTGTTGATGATCGAGGACGACGCGCGGCTGGCCCGGATGGTGGCCGATTACCTGGGGCAATCGGGCTTTGGCGTCAGCATCGCGGGTGACGGGCAGCATGGCCTGGCGGCGGTGCAGGCCAGCGCGCCAGATCTGGTGATTCTGGACCTGATGCTGCCTGACATGGATGGCCTGGAGGTGTGCCGTCGCATCCGGGCGCTACCCGGGGCCCTAGCGCGCACACCGGTCCTGATGCTCACAGCCAAGGGCGACCCGATGGACCGCATCATTGGCCTGGAAATTGGCGCCGACGACTACCTGCCCAAGCCGTTTGAGCCGCGTGAGCTGCTGGCACGCATTCGTGCCGTGCTGCGCCGGCATGTGGATGGTCCGCCCGCTGAGCACGCGGTGCTGCGCTTTGGCAGCCTGAACATCGACCAGGACGCCCGAACAGTGACCGTTGGCGGCCAGGCTTGTGAGCTGACCTCTTACCAGTTTGACCTGCTGCTGGCCCTGGCTGAGCGGGCCGGTCGGGTGCTCAGCCGTGACCAGATCATGGAGGCGGTGCGTGGCCGTGAGCTCGATGCCTTTGACCGCTCGATTGACGTGCACATGGGGCGCATACGCGCCGCCATCGAGCTCGACGTCAAGAATCCCAAACGCATCCTCACCGTGCGCGGTGTGGGCTATGTGTTTGCCCGGCAACAGGACTGAGCGTGTTCTTCAAAAAGCTGTATGTGCGGATCTGGCTGTCCGTGGTGCTGGCCGTGGCGGTACTGACCTTATTGGTCGGCTGGGCCTGGCGGCTGGCGGCCGAGCCGCCGCTGCGCGAGGTGGTGCTGCGCAACCAGGCGGGTGAGATCATTGGACAGGGGCGCCCGCGCACGATGCGCCGGGCGCCAGCGGCGGAGGGCCGGCCGGTCGATGCAGAGCGTGACGATGAGCCTGATGTTGCACGACGCCTGCCCGGGCCGCGCGGTCATTTCGGCAATGGCCCCGAATTTGTGGTCCGCATGCAAGACGGCCAGACCCTGCACATGCACATGCCGCGCCCGCCGCCGTCGGTCTGGTACCGGCCGCCCTTTGGCTTTTTTTGGTCTCTGTTGCTGGTGGCGGTCGCCGTGGCCCTGGCCACCTACCCGATCACCCGCAAGCTGACGCGGCGGCTGGAGCGCTTGCAAAACGGGGTGCAGCAGTGGGGCGAGGGCGATTTGTCCACCCGCGTCAATGAGTCGGGCCAAGACGAGGTCGCCTACCTGGCACGGCGATTCAACCAGGCGGCCGAGCGGGTGCAAACTCTGGTTCAGTCGCATGAGGCGCTGTTGGCCTCACAAAAATCGTTGCTGGCCAACGCCTCGCACGAGCTGCGCTCGCCGCTGACGCGCATCCGCATGGGCCTGGAGTTGATGGGCGGCGAAGCATCGCCGGCGTCACGCCTTGAAATCTCACGAAACATCACCGAACTTGACCAACTGATTGAGGAAATCCTGCTGGCCAGCCGGCTTGACGCCCGCGAAGCCAATTTGGGCACGGTGGAGTCGGTCGACCTGATCGGGCTGTCGGCCGAAGAGTGCGCCCGCGTTGGAGCGGAGCTGCTGCTCGACCTGAACCCAGCATGGCGCGCCGCCCCAACCGCAGCAACGGGCGATGCGGCCCTGCCGGTTCAGGGGGTGGCCAAGCTGCTGCGCCGCGCGGTACGCAACCTGCTGGAAAATGCCCACCGCCATGCCGCCGGCACCATCACCCTCGAACTCAGCCAGGCGGCCGGGCGAGCCGTGATCCGGGTCAGCGACCACGGACCGGGTGTGCCGGTCGATTTGCGCGAACGCATCTTTGAGCCCTTTTACCGCTTGCCCGGGGCGACCGAGCGCGATGGTGGCGTTGGCCTTGGGCTGGCGCTGGTCAAGTCCATCACCCTGCGTCATGGCGGCAGCGTGCACTGCGAAGACCGCGCCGGTGGCGGCGCTTGTTTTGTGATGCAGCTGCCCTTGGATCGCAGCGCCTAGTCGGGCGTCACGAAAACTTATTTTTGCAATAAAAAGTGTTGCTGTATCCCCCAAAAGGGGGATGGCGCCCAGGCATTCTGCGAGATAAAGTGCCCCCACTGCTGTCACAGTCATCCTGGTTTTTGACGGGCAAGCCACATCAGACTGGCACTTTTATCAAAAACCAAGGTTTCCAACGACGTCCCCTGGGGGGACCTTTACAAAGCCAACCCTCACCGGTTGGCTTTTTTTTGGCCCCGGGCAGGCGTGGCTGCTTGACAGTTAAGCCCACCTTAATCTGAGCTCGCTATGGTCGGTGCTGCTTCTGCTGGCGTCTACCGTGGCATGAAGCGGCAAATCAACCAAGGATGTTCAAATGACTGTGATCAATTTCGGCCGAGTCGCCAAGTTCCGTTGGGTCGCTGTGGGCCTGGCCAGCAGCATGCTGGTCACCGCCTGTGGTGGTGGCGGCAGTCTGTCGGCAGACCTGCCCACGCCCACACCGCTGGCAGCTGCAGCGGTGTATGCCGGGCCCATCGCCGGCTTTGGCTCGGTGATCGTGAACGGCATGCGTTTCTCATCGGTCGGTGCAGACCTGGTCGACGACGACAACCAAGCCATCGAGTTGCAGGACCTGGCAATTGGCATGACGGTGCGCGTCAGCGGCGACGCGGACGACAGCACCCAGCTCGGTACTGCCCGCAAGCTCGAGGTGGTGCGGGGGACCCGCGGCGCCGTGACGGCGGTGGACCAAGGTGCCAGCACCCTGACGTTATTGGGTCAGGTGGTGCGCACCGATACGGCCACTGCTTTTCAGGGCTTGGCCAATTTGGCGGCCCTGACGGTGGGGCAAATGGTCGAGGTCTACGGCGCGACCCAGGCCGACGGCAGCCTGCTGGCCACGCTGGTGGAAACCAAGGCGGCACTGGGTGGCGTTCGTTTGACGGGGGTGGTGCAGGGCTTGAATGTGCCGGCCACCACGTTCCAGGTTGGCAACTTGACCGTGAAATATGACACCGCCCAGGTCACGGGCGTGCTGCGTGACGGGCAGTCGGTGCGGGTCAGAGCCGCCAGTGAGCCGGTGAGCGGGGTGCTCACGGCCACTTCGGTGCGCAGCGCCGCTGTGGGTGTCATAGATGGCAGCACGGTCAGCGCGGGTACGCGGATGAAGGTCAAAGGCATTGCCTTGGCGGCGCCGGTCAATGGTCAGTTCCAGATTTCCGGGACCACGGTGGACCTGTCGCAGGCGCAGATCAAGTCAAGCAGCGGCAACACCAGTATTCTTGCTGGGCAGGTTGTGGAAGCCAAAGGACTCTGGAATGGCACCCTGTTGCAGGCCACCGACATGGAGCTCGAAGGCTATCGGGAAAGTCAGCTGGGCGGGCGTCATGAACTGTACGGTGCCGTCAGCAGCCTCAACGGCAACATGGCGGTGGTCAATGGTGTCACGGTGGACTTGGCCCGCGGACGTTTCGGGCAGGGCAGCTCGGCGCAGGTCGCGGTGGGCAGTTACGTCGAAATCAAAGGCAATCTGGCGGGCAACGTCTTGCAGGCCAACAAGGTCGAGTTGAAATCATTGGCAACCGCCAGTGGCATCAGCTACGAGCAGTTTGGTCCAGTGACTGACTTTGTGTCGGTGGCCAACTTCCGGCTCAATGGCTTGCAGGTCGATGCCTCGCGCGCGCGCTTCGAACACGTCGGTGCCGCGGGTCTGGCGAATGCGGTTTATCTTGAGGTCAAGGGCGTGCAGGACAGCCGTGGGGTTTTCATGGCCAGCAAGGTCGAGCTCAAGTCGCGGTCGTCGCGGGACTGAGCCCATCGGCGAGATCTCAAAGCCCATAGACCTGCCGGACCGCCCCCTCGATGGCCGTCATGTCAGTCGCCGAGATTTCCCCTAGGTACTTGCCAATGCGCAGCTTGTCGATGGTGCGCACCTAGTGGCAAAGTGCCACAGAGTTCGGACCGACTGACGGCACGCCAACCACGACCGGCGGCAATACTTTGGCAGAGGTGGACAGAGGCACGACACCCACTTGGCGCAATTTGGCGTTCAGGGGGGTGATTGAAAAAATCAGGCAGGGCTGCGCTTGTAGTCCATGAATGAGCGGGATCAGGCCGGGCTGTCCAAGCCATCTGCTGACGTGGCTTCCCACAGCATTTCGTCGTCGCGGCATTCGGCGAAGGCCGGGTCGGTCATAAAGGCGTCGGCCAAGCGCTCGAGCTCGGCTTCACGGGCTGCCAGGGCCTGCTTCATCAACTCCTCCATCACACGGCTGCGCTCGCCGTGTGGCACCACAGCGTTGAAGCGTTGCAGGACAGGGGCGGAGAACGTGTAGGACGCGCGAAGGGTGCTGGTTGCCATGGAGGTGGTGATGAAAGGAAGCGCAGTATTACTGCACACGGCGCCAAGTGTATCGATTGCCCTGGCTTTGCGTCAAGAATCGTTGGAACTGGTGGGCCAAGTGGCGCGCTGGTGGTGTGACAGTGAGTCAGGGCCTGGGCGGATCAAGGCCCAGGCCCAAACCTTAAGTAGCCAACCGCGCCAGCACTGCGGCCGGGCTCAGGTCATTCAGGCAGCGGGTGTGGCCCAGCGGGCAACTGCGCTCAAAGCAAGGCGCGCAGTCCAGCGGCGGCTGGTAGGCCGGATCGTCCTTGAGCCAGAGCACGCTGGCCTGCGGGTTCAGCGGCGGGGTGTGATGCGGGCTGCTGGAGCCAAACAGCGCCGCCTGCCGCACACCCAGCGCCGCCGCCACGTGCATCAGGCCAGAATCATTGCTTACTATTAATTTAGTAGCAGCAATGATAGACAGGGCAGGGCCTAGAGCCGTTTTTCCTGCTAAATTTTGGCACTTTCCGGGGGTCTGGGTGTTGACCTCCGTGGCAATGGCTTCGCACAGTTCAGCCTCTTTGGCCGAGCCCAGCAGCAGCACCGGGCCATCCAATTGCCGTGCCAGCTCAGCAAAGTGGCCGGCTGGCCAGCGTTTGGCCGGGCCGTATTCTGAGCCTGGTGCCAGCACGCTAAAGGCACCGGCTTGCAGGCCCAGACCGGCCAGGTCGGCCGCTAGGGTGGCGTCGCCCACCTGCAGACGAGGTTGGTCGGCGGTGGTCCCGGCCTCGCCGCTGAGGGCCGAGTAAAACGCCACCATGGGCGGGCGCCGGTCCTTGGGCGGGTTTTTCAGGCGGTGGGTCAGCAGGCCGATGCGCGCCTCACCCAGGTAGCCGATCCGTTTGGGAATACTGGCCAAAAAAGGCAGCAAAGCGCTTTTGAGCGAGTTGGGGCAGATGTAGGCTGTCTCAAAGCGCCCACTGAGTTCGCGCGCCAAGGTGCGCCGGGCCTTGAACTGCAGCCCGCCGTGGGCAAAGGGGAACTCGATCACTCTGACCACCTGGGGCATCAGACGGTAGACCGGCGCCACCCAGGGCAACGCACCAACCGTTAACCTCTCGCCGCGCGCGTGCAGCCGGCGCAGCAGCGGCTCGGTCATCACCGCGTCCCCGATCCATTGGGGCGCAATGACCAGCGACTCAGTGGTGGGCGCTGAAATGCTCGCCGTCCTTGAGCTTGTAGACGGTCCCGCAGTAGGGGCACTTGGCCTGGCCGCTGTGGGCCACGTCCAGGTACACCTTGGGGTGGCTGTTCCAGATTTTCATGTCGGCCAGCGGGCTGGGGCAATACACGCCCCCCTGGGCGTTCAGGTCCTTGGCCAGCAGTTCAATAGGGGGTTGGCTCATGGCGATCTTTGTGGCGCCGGCTCAGACCTGGCTGAGCCAGTGCGCGTATTTCGGGTTGCGGCCGTTGACGATGTCAAAGAAGGCGCTCTGGATTTTTTCGGTGATTGGGCCGCGGCTGCCGGCGCCGAGCTCAATGCGGTCCAGTTCGCGGATCGGCGTCACCTCAGCAGCGGTGCCGGTGAAAAAGGCCTCGTCGCAGATGTAAACCTCGTCACGGGTGATGCGCTTTTGCACCACCTCCAAGCCCAGGTCCTTGCAGATGTGGAACACCGTGTTGCGGGTGATGCCGTTGAGCGCACCGGCCGACATGTCAGGGGTGTAAACCACGCCGTCTTTGACCATAAACAGGTTCTCGCCCGCGCCTTCAGACACGAAGCCCGAGCTGTCGAGCAGCATGGCCTCGTCGTAGCCTTCGTCGGTGGCTTCCATGTTGGCCAAAATCGAGTTGGTGTAGTTGCTCACCGCTTTGGCTTGCGTCATGGTGATGTTGACATGGTGCCGGGTGTAGCTGGAAATCTTCACGCGGATGCCGTTCTTGAGTCCTTCTTCGCCGAGGTAAGCGCCCCAGGCCCAGGCCGCGACCATCAGGTGGATGGTGTTGCCCTTGGGGCTGACGCCGAGTTTTTTGTCGCCGATCCAGGTCAGCGGTCGCAGGTAGCAGGAGGCCAGCTTGTTCTCACGCACCACGGCTTTTTGCGCCTCCATGACCTCTTCTTTGCTGAAGGGCAGCTTCATGCGCAGAATCTTGGCGCTGTTGAACAGGCGTTCGGTGTGCTCCGCAAGCCGGAAAATTGCTGTGCCATTGACCGTGTCATAGGCTCGCACGCCCTCAAAGGCGCCGCAACCATAGTGCAGGGTGTGCGTCAGCACGTGGATCTTGGCGTCGCGCCAGTCCACCATCTGGCCGTCCATCCAGATTTTGCCGTCGCGGTCAGACATGGAGGGGGGTAGTGGGCTCATGGGGGTCCTTATGGGGCGTTGGAGGGCGTTGGAAGACGTTGGGGTTGGGGACTGAAAACCGGATTTTACGGGGCTGGCGCTGGCCTCTCCAGTGTCCATGATTTGAGCTTGCCACCGACCAGTTCACAGGTGACATGCGACTGCGTGCCGTCGGTCCAGCGGTAGATCTCGGGTTGGACGTCTTTGGCGCTTTGCAGCTCGCCCAGCGCCCGGGTCATGGCCACGATGTGCAGCAGCGTCACGCCTGGGCGTAGCTTGGCATTGAGCATCACGGCACTGTCGACAAAACCTATCGGGCGCTTGGCGGCCCGCTGCAGCACGGTCATCATGCGGGTGAAGTGCAGCAGCAGCCACATCACCAGGGCACCCACCGCAATGGCCACGCCGGCCCAGCCGTAGGCCCGGTAGGCGGCGGCCACGCCCGCCACGCTGGCGATCGGGATCAGGTATTTCTGGAATTGCATGGGCAGATTTTCGCAGCAAGTCGGGGCCGGGCCCGAGGCCGCTCCCAAGACCCTCAGGGCTTCAGCGGGGTCGGCCAGCGCACAGTCACGGCCAGGCCACCCAGCCGCTCGGAACGGCCAAGCTGCAGTTGGGCGCCAGTCGCCTGCGCAATGCGGCGCACGATCGACCAACCCAGGCCGCTGCCCGGCTGGGCCTGGCCGGCCACCCGGTAAAAGCGCTCGCCCAGGCGGGCCATTTCGGGCTCGCTCAGGCCAGCGCCGCTGTCTTCGACACTCAGCACAGTGTGGCCGGCCTCAGAGTCGATCTGCATCGTGATCTGCGCCCCCGTTGGGCTGTAGCGCAGGGCGTTGTCCAGCAGGTTGCGCAAGAGCACGCCGATCAGTACTTCGGGACCCGGCACCAACGCGGCGCTGGCGGCGGCCAGCGCCAGGTCCTGCTGCCGAGCCAGGGCGGCTGGGGCCAGCTCTGCCGCTGTGCGCTGGGCGACAGCGCGCAAATCAACCGGACGCCCGGCGTCTGCGGCTGCAGCGCCACCTGGGTTCGCCTCCAGGCGGGCCAAGGTCAGCAGCTGATCGACCAGCCGGCTGGCCCGGTCGCAGCCGGCCAGCGTGGCCTGCAAGGCCCGCTCGCGTTGCGCGTGATCGCTGCCCGCCCCCTGCGCCACCTGCGCCTGGGCCCGGATGGCCGCGATCGGTGTGCCCAGCTCATGCGCGGCATCGGCCGTGAAGCGCTGCTCGGCAGACAGCATTTGATCAAGCCGCTGAAAAAGCCCGTTGAGTGCCTCCACCACCGGGTGAATTTCCATTGGTAACTGGTCAAGCGGCAGCGGCGCCAGCGCCTGGGCCTGCCGGCCATCGCGGTCTTTCAATTGCCGGCTGAGCTGGCTCAACGGCTTTAATTCGCGTCGTACTGCCCACCAGATCAGCAGCGCCAACAAGGGCAATGCAAACAGCGGCGGCAGCAGCACGCTGCGCAACACGGCTTGCAGGATGGCGCTGCGGGAGTCGTCCTGCTCGGCCACGTAAACCTGGACATCGTCGGCCGCCCCGCGGGTGGCAAACACCCGCCAGGTGCTGCCATCGTCCCGCTGGACGGTGCTGAAACCTGCGTTGATCGTCGCCAACGGTGTCGGGTCGACGTTGGGAGAACGCATCACCAACTGGCCCTCATGAAACACCTGGAATGCCACCTTGGGTGCGTATTTGTGCAGCATCGGCACATCGGCCACATCGTCGTCTTCGGCCCGGGTTTGCTGCACCACCAGCAGGGCGGCGGCCTGAGCCAGGTGGCTGTCGAGCAGCTCGTCAAGTTCATGGCGGGCGTCAATCCAGGTCATCAAGGCGGTGACCAGCCAAACGGCGCACAGCAGCGCCAGCAGCAGGCCAAGCAGGCGGGCCTGCAGCGAACGTGGGGCCTGCGGCCGGCTCATACTGGCGCAGCCTGGCGCGGCACCGTGTAGCCAACACCGCGAAGGTCTGGATCAGCTCTGGCTGCAGTTTGCGCCGCAGGTGGTGGATGTGCACCTCGATGGCGTTGCTGTCGAACTCGTGGCCCCAGCTGTAAAGCTGCTGCTCCAGCTGCTCGCGCGACAGCACCCGCCCGACATTGAGCATCAGCACCTGCAGCAGGTCAAATTCGCGGGTCGACAGGGGTACCGCTGCGCCATGTAGGCTGACCTGGCGCGCGGCCGGCTCCAGCAAGACGGGGCCCCAGCGCAATGTGTCTTGAAGTTGGCCGTGGGCGCGTCGGACCAAAGACCGCAGCCGGGCACCCAGCTCATGCAGGTCTACCGGTTTGACCACGTAGTCGTCAGCGCCCAGGTCCAGGCCCCGAACTCGGTCTGGCACCGCGTCGCGCGCGGTCAGCACCAGGATGGGTGTGGCGATCTTGCGCTGGCGCAAAGCCCTCAACACGGCCAACCCGTCTTTCAGCGGCAACCCAAGATCGAGCACGGCCGCAGCGTAGTCGCCAGAACTCAGTTCCCGCTCGGCGGCCAGGCCGTCTTGCACCCAGTCCACTTGGAAACCCAGCTGGCGCAACCCGGCGCGCAGCCCGTCGCCCAGCAGGGGGTCGTCTTCAGCCAGCAGAATGCGCATGGGGCAGTGCCAGCGGGGGGCTAATCGTCGTTGTCATGTGACGGGTATTTTGCGCTTCCGGTGCTGACCGGCCCGTCGATCGCCTCTGGGGCGCTTTGCCACTGCAGCCACCAATAAGCCAGCACAGCCAGCACCAACACCACTGCCACGCCGGTCCAGGCCCGTCTTATTCCGTCGGCTGGAACGCCATTTTTTTGGCCCGTCACCATGGCCCGCACCAGGTTCTCACGGTGCAGCAGGCTGGCGACCAGCACACCGGCAATGTGAACCGCCACCAGCAGCAGCATGGTGGTGCTGGCCACCTCGTGCAATTCGGACAGCCACTCGCCGCCCAGGTCGTTGTAGATGGCCCAGCCGCTGCCAACCACCGCCACGCTGGCCAGCAGCAGCAGCACGATGGCCACGGCGCCGGCTGGGTTATGGCCCAGGTGGTGTTGCGCTTGGCCGTCGCGCAGGCTGCGCAAATAGGCCAGCACGGCTTGCGGTCCACGCACAAAACTGGCAAAGCGGGCGTAGCGGGTGCCGATCAGGCCCCACACCAGCCGAAACGCCACCAGGCCGCCCAAGGTGTAACCCAGCGTGACATGCAGCAGGCGCCAGCGTTCACTCTCGGCGCTCAGGTAGGCGCCCGCAAAACTGAGCACCAGCAGCCAGTGAAACACCCGCACGGGCGCATCCCACACTTTGATTTTTGTTGTGATGTTGTCCATGGCGGCTATTTGGGGATCTTGATGTCGCGTTCATTGAAGCTGCCCTTGTCGGCCTGGGTGTGGCAGGCAGCACAGTTGGCCGGGCTGCCCACAGACGCGCGCTTCCAAACAGCCAGCGGCACTTCGCGCTCCTTGTGCTTGCTCAAGAACCAGCTGGAGCGGGTGATGCGGTCTTGCGGCGGCGCTTCGGTCACCCGCTTGTAGGTGCCCGCGTGCTGGTTCAGCCAAGTGCTGATCTCGCGCGAGCTGGTTTCATCCAGCGAGGCGTCGGTACCGAAATGCTTGCCCAGGCCCCCCATCAAGCGCTGCCAGGAGGCCGCCGGCAGCATCCCAGGCGGGTAGGCGACGTGGCAGGCTGCACACTCCTGCTGGTATTTGGGCAGCAGCGGCACCGTTGCGGCGCGGTCATCGGCCTGGGCCAAGGGCCACAGCCCAAGCAGGGCCAGGCTGCCGATGGCGGCCTTGTCAAAAAAGTGATTGAACATGAACGGTCTTTCTGTGAATGGGTGTTAAGGCGCCGACTGCGAGCACGAAGCGGCGGTATTCAGGGCTTGAGCGTCATCAGCCAGGCCAGCACATCGGCCTTCTCAGCGGCGCTGCACTCGCGGCCCACCACGTCGTTGCAGTTGCGGCGAAACCATTTCTCGGTCTTGGCGCTGTCGGTGAATCGTTCTGAGTTAAAGCGTGGTGCCAGTGGCGCTATCAACTTGCCGGTACTGGCGTGTTTGCCCGGCCCGGTTGGGCTGGCTCCATGGCATGAGGCGCAACTCCAGTCCTTGCCTTGGCGGCTGTTAAAGAACTTCTGGCCGCGCGCGGCTTGTGCCGGCGCGCCGGCTTGCGCGGTGTAGGCGCTCAGTTGCTCGGCCGGCGTAAGGGCATGTGCGGGCTGCACGGTCAGGGCCGAACCGGCCATCGCCAACAGCCAAGCCCATTGAAAACCAGAGGGGACAGTCAACATAGCATCTCCTTTGCCCTGATTTTGCGGAGCTCAGATTAAGCTGGGCTTAAGGCAGAGCTCGGTTTGCTTTGCGTCAAACTAAGCTAGCAAAGGGCGACTTCGCCCGCCCATCCTGCTGAACAGGCGTGGTCGGCGCGGTCAGCGGGGGTATCAGCCCAGTGAGCGCACCAGTTCCATCGCCTGCTCGACCCGCTCCACGGCGTGAACGGTCAGGCCCTCAATGGCCTTCTTGGGCGCATTGGCCTTGGGTACCAGCGCCACGCTGAAGCCCAGCTTGGCCGCCTCGCGCAGGCGTTCTTGGCCGCGTGGCGCAGGCCGCACCTCACCCGCCAGACCCACTTCGCCAAAGGCAAAAAAACCTTTGGGCAGCGGTTTCCCGCGCAGGCTTGAGGTGATGGCCAGCAGCACGGCCAGGTCGGCTGCTGGCTCGCTGATGCGCACGCCACCCACCGCGTTGACAAACACGTCCTGGTCCATGCAGGCCACGCCGGCATGGCGGTGCAGCACCGCCAGCAGCATGGCCAGCCGGTCGCGGTCAAGGCCCACCGACAGCCGGCGCGGCGACGGGCCCCCGCTGTCCACCAGGGCCTGGATCTCGACCAATAGCGGCCGCGTGCCTTCGAGCGTGACCATCACGCAGCTGCCCGGCACCGGCTCGGCGTGCTGGCTCAAAAAAATGGCGCTCGGGTTGGACACGCCCTTGAGGCCTTTTTCGGTCATCGCAAACACGCCGATCTCATTGACCGCGCCAAAGCGGTTCTTGATGGCCCGCACCAGCCGGAAACTGCTGTGGGTGTCGCCCTCAAAGTAGAGCACCGTGTCCACCATGTGCTCCAGCACGCGGGGGCCGGCCAGCGCGCCTTCTTTGGTCACGTGGCCTACCAGCACGATGCTCACGCCGCTGGCCTTGGCCGCGCGGGTCAGGTGGGCGGCACATTCGCGCACCTGGGCCACCGAGCCCGGGGCCGAGCTGAGCTGGTCGGAGTAGACGGTCTGGATCGAGTCGATGACCGCGATGTCGGGCCGTGTGCTCTCCAGCGTAGCCAGGATTTTTTCAAGCTGAATCTCGGCCAGCACCTTGACCTGCGAGCCGTCCAGCCCGAGCCGGTGCGCCCGCAGCGCCACCTGGGCGCCGCTTTCTTCGCCGGTCACATACAGGGTGTGCTGGCCACTGCGTTGCAGCGAGTCGAGCGCCTGCAGCAGCAGGGTGGATTTGCCGATGCCGGGGTCGCCGCCGATCAGCACCACGCCACCCTCGACCATGCCGCCACCCAGCACCCGGTCCAGTTCCTCGTGGCCGGTGGGGGTGCGCGCCATGTCCACGGCGTCGATCTCGCCCAGGGTGGCGATCTCGGCGGTTTTGGCCAGCGAGGCAAAGCGATTCTTGACGGCCGACGGGTTCTCGGCCACTGATTCAATCAGGGTGTTCCAAGCGTTGCAAGCCGGGCACTTGCCCAGCCATTTGGGGCTGTTACCCCCGCAGTCGCTGCACACATAAACCGTTTTTTCTTTGGCCATGGGCGCATGATACTGGATGTAATTACAGATTTCATCGGTGATTCGTATGCTGCGACAGGTCCGCCAATGTGTCGGCCCATGTTGCAAGCGCCATGGTAGATCTATAAAATGTCTATCTTGACCTTTTATGTTGGACATTTCATGAGCTGGAACATCGCCCAAGCCAAACAACAGTTCTCTGAAGTCGTGCGCCTGGCGGCCCAGGAGCCGCAAGCCATTTACAACCGGGACAAGCCGGTCGCCGTGTTGATCAATGCAGACGATTTCGAGGCCTTTCGCCAGTGGCGCGCCGGACAACACGCCCCGACCCTGGCGGCGCAATTTGCAGAATCTAGGCTGGCCTTACAGCAAGCGGGTGCCGACGCACTGCAGATTCCCGCGCGAGGGGCTGTGCAACGCCCGAACGCCTTCGTGCAGATGCTGGAATCAGAGCAACTGCCCAAACCCCCAGCCAACCCCTGAAAGCCTGCCATGCAACTGGTGGACACCAACATCTTGAGCGAGCTAATGCGCGCCCAGCCTGACGCTGGCGTGATGGCCTGGCTCCACCGGCAAGAGCTCGTCAGCCCACGCCTCACCATCTCTGTAGTGACCGTGGATGAAATTATCTATGGCTTAAGTTGGCATCCAACCGCAAGGTTGTTAGCCTGGTTTGATGCCTTTGTGGAGCGGCACGAGGTCTTGCCGATCACAACCGATGTGGCCCGATGTGCCGGTGCCTTGCGCGGCCAACTGCAGTTGCGTGGCCAGACGCGATCCCAGGCTGACATGCTGATCGCTGCTACCGCTCAAATTCATGCCCTGACCATCGTCACGCGCAATGTGCGCGACTTTGATGGCTGTGGCGTGGCGGTCTTGAACCCGTTTGCCTACTAACTAGGGTTTAGGGTTGAAAGCGGCTAGATCGCCCTGCCGATCTCGGTGATTTTGGCCAGCGGCAGCGGCAGACCTTCGGCGATGGCGACATGCTCGAGAGCGGTTTCAAACAGCATGCGCGCGGCACCCGCAACCTGCTGCAAATAAGCGTGCAATTTCGCGTCGGCAGCGCTCCTGTTGGCACATTCGCCGCTGTAGGTTTCAAAGTTGGAAACTTGGAGCAGCAACTGCGCCAGATGGCTGGGGCACTCACAAGCTACTGCGGACGACAACCCGGCAAATTCCGTCAAGGCAGCACCGTCAAACCGGGGTGACGATATGGTTGGGTCGGTCTTGCCCGCCGGTGCATTGGCAACTTGAAACGAAGCCAGCCACTGGCCCAAGGAATCGTCGTCTGAGGGCTCATGCAATAGGGCAACGCCAGAGCCAGTTAACTCTGCACGCCCCTCAGCACTGCTGTAGCGGTAAACCACTGCTGTCGCACGGGCTCGACAGGCGTCTTGGGCAATGCGCAGTTCTTGCCGTGCGCCAGGCTGCAAACTTGCCGCCTGCCACAGCAGCAGGTCGACAGCGGGCCTAGCCGAATTATCTGCGGCTTGCGTTGCTTCGGCCAAGGTATCAAACGCTGCCACGATCTGCAGCGCTGGCGCCCAGGGCTGGCGATCGCACAAGCGCTGCAGACGGCGTGCCAAGGCTTGACCCACCACGATAGCCCTCAATGCGGTTTGCCGCGGTGCTTCAGGTGGGTGCATCAGCTCGTGCAGTTGTGTGGTCTCCAGCGCCGCCAGCAAGCGAATGGCATGTCCCTGCTCTGTGAGCCGGCGCAGCAAGATGACGCGCTCAACATCTGCTGCCAAATACAGCCTGTGCCCAGACTCGGCGGTGGTGGGGCGGGTCGCCTGGTACCGCTGCTCCCAAATGCGCAAAGTCGCCACGGGCATGCCTGCTAGGCGTGCAACTGCACCACTGCGAAAGGTCGGCCGAATCTGGTTGGTCTGCGGTGCAGGCGATTGAGAAGCAGGCTCAGAGAAAGTCATTGTTCACAATTTGAGTTGTTAATGAGTTTGATTGTGACCCTGATCTTGGCAGTTTTGAGTTTGTAATTGGTGATTTTGAGTTAACATCAATTGCCAAAAATAACTCGCTGCGCTGAAACCGGGCTTTTTTTGAATCGGCTGCCCCGACGCTTTGGTAACTGCAAGCTCCGGAGGCTTTACTGAAACTTACTGACCTGTTTTGAAACGGAATTCCCATGAACAACAATCGACGCACCTTCTTCATGACGCTGGCCGCTGGTGGCTCACTTTTGGCCACAAGGGCTCACGGCCAAGCCAAGGCTGACGAGAAAGACCCTCAATCCGTGGCACTGGGCTATGTGGCTGATGCCACCAAGACCGACACCAAAAAGTACCCTAAGTACGCTGCCGGTCAAGTTTGTACAAACTGCGCCTTGTACCAAGGCAAGGCCAGCGATGCCTGGGGCGGTTGCCCATTGTTTGCCGGTAAGCAAGTTGCTGGCAAAGGCTGGTGCAGCGCCTACGCCAAGAAAGGCTGATGCTTACTGACGCGGCTGTCACGCCTGCCTGGGTTTGGGCTGACCTCCGGACAGACCATGCTGGGGAGGCAGGCGCGGTCTGCATTTACAAAGGGGTGCTGCGATTTGCGCGCGACCCCGCGCTCCGAGTCTTTGCCCAGCACCACCTGGCCACCGAACAAAAGCACCTGCGACTGATCGAGGGCTGGTTACCTCCGGCGCAGTACAGCCGCTTGCTGCCATTGTGGCGACTGGCCGGGTTTCTAACCGGAGCCTTGCCTGCACTATTTGGGCCCAGGGCGGTCTACGCAACGATCGAGGCGGTAGAGACCTTTGTCGACCACCACTACGAGCAACAGGTGTGCGCGCTGGCTTCACAGCCGCGCGCTGCGGTGGCCTTGATCCGCTACGTTTGAGCGACAGACGCATGACCGCCATCGCTGCCGAGATCGAACGCTTCAACCGCCTCAGCGCGACCTGGTGGGACAGCCGTGGGCCTATGCGGCCCTTGCACGTTATCAACGCATTAAGGCTTGACTACGTTGTCGAACAAGTCGCCTCGCATTTGGGCAGGGACACCGCTATCGCGCTGAACGGACTCCGAATTTTGGACGTTGGATGCGGCGGTGGCTTGATGTCGGAAGCGCTGGCACGCCTAGGTGCGCAGGTCGTGGGCGTGGACGCTTCGCGGGGTAATGTTGCCGCCGCTCGCCTGCACGCTCAATCGCAAAACGTCATGGTTGACTATCGGCTCGGCGAGCCCGCCGAGGTTCTGGCGCCAGAAGAACGTTTTGATGTGGTGCTGGCGCTTGAGGTGGTCGAGCACGTGAGCGACGTGCCCGCATTTTTGGGTTGTGCCGCTGCCCTTATGGCGCCAGGCAGCATACTGTTTGTCTCCACCATCGACCGCACCTTCAAGAGCTTTGCGGTCGCTATTGTTGGAGCCGAATACCTGCTGCGAGTTTTGCCGCGAGGCACCCACCAGTGGTCGATGTTTGTACGTCCCGTGGAGTTGAGTTCAGCTTTAGCTCCTTCGCACTTACAGATACGAGATCTGCGCGGCATGCGCTATTTGCCAGTTGTGCACAAAGCCTCCTGGTGCAAGGACACCAAGGTTAACTACATCGCCACCTTCACGCACACTGCCCATCTCAACGACGACCATTTAAAGCCACCATGCACCCTATAAAACATCTGATTTTGGTGCTGGGAGACCAGCTCGACCTGCAGGCTGCGGCTTTTGATGGTTTTGACGCTGAGCAAGACGCCGTGTGGATGGCTGAAGCCCACGAAGAATCCACCCACGTCTGGTCAAGCAAGCAACGCATCGCCTTGTTTTTAAGCGCCATGCGTCACTTTGCCCAAGCGCTGCGCGATGCGGGCCGACCGCTGCACTACCACCGGATGGACGACACCAGCGCTGCTGCCTGTTTGGACAGCCTTGGGGCCAAGCTGCAGGTAGATCTGGCTAATTTGAAGCCGCAGCGTGTCGTGATGACCGCACCTGGCGACTGGCGCGTGTTCCAGCAACTCAAGGCCGTGGTCGAGGCTGCTGGCCTGACGCTTGAGGTCTGCGATGACCGCCATTTTTTCACCACGGTGCGCGACTTTGCGGCCCATGCGAAGGGGCGCAAGTCCCTGCGCCTAGAGTACTTTTACCGCGAGCTACGGCAACGCCACAACATTCTGATGGACGACGGCAAGCCCGCCGGCGGCCAATGGAACTTTGACGCCGATAACCGCGAAGCCTTTGGCCCACAAGGCCCCGGACCGGTACCGGCGCGCGCGACCTTTCAACCGGACGCCCTCACGCAAGACGTCATTGCACTGGTTAACACCCGCTTTGCCGACCATCCCGGCACACTCGACAGCTTTGCTTGGCCAGTCACCCGCAGCCAGGCCTTGCAGACGCTGCAGCGCTTTGTTGACGAGCGCCTGCCGCTGTTCGGCCGTTACGAAGACGCTTTGTGGCCTGGCGAGCCCTGGCTCTACCACTCTCACCTGTCGTCCGCCATGAACCTCAAACTGCTGAGCGCGCACGAGGTGGTGCAGGCTGTGGAAGCGGCTTACCGGGCGGGACAAGCGCCGCTGCAAAGCGCCGAGGGCTTCATACGCCAGATACTGGGGTGGCGCGAGTACGTGCGCGGCATTTACTGGACGCAGATGCCCAGTTACGTCGAGCTCAACGCCTTGGACGCGCAGGAAGACCTGCCAGCCTGGTTTTGGACCGGCCACACCGACATGGCCTGCTTGCGCGATGCCATCACCCAGACCCTGGAACATGGCTACGCCCACCACATCCAGCGCCTGATGGTGACCGGCCTATATGCCCTTTTGTTCGGCGTGCGTCCACAGAAGGTTCATGCCTGGTACCTGTCGGTCTATGTCGACGCGGTCGAGTGGGTCGAGCTTCCCAACACCCTGGGCATGAGCCAGTACGGCGACGGCGGGCTCATGGCAAGCAAGCCTTACGTGGCCACGGGCAAGTACATCCAGCGCATGGGTGGGCCTTGCAAAGGTTGCCGTTATGACCCGGCGCTGCGCGAGGGTGAACGCGCCTGCCCCTACACGACGCTGTATTGGGACTTTTTGATGCGGCACGAAGCACTGCTGGCCAAGAACGCACGAATGGCTTTGCAGGTCAAAAACGTGGCTCGCATGACGCAAAGCCAAAAGGACGCCGTGACACTGCGGGCTGATGCGATCCGCCGGGGCGAGGTTGGCGTAGTCCAATGACGATGCTTGATACGTTCCCGCCCACGCGCCAAGCTGCTCTGGCGCGCGTCGGTGCAGTGCGACCGAGCGACTATGCGCGCAGCCGTAACGCCATTGAGGGCGCGGTCACGGGCCTATCGCCCTACATCACGCACGGGCTGGTCAGCCTGCCCGAGGTTCTGGCCGGTGTGACCGTCAAGCACCCGCTCGATGTGCAGCACAAGTTCGTTTTTGAGCTGGGCTGGCGCGAATACTTTCGCCATGTCTGGGCGTTCCGGGGCGAAGAGATTTTTGAATCCCTGCGCGAGGGGATGCTCCCAGAAGCCTGCTACGCCAATACGCTGCCTGCCGACATTCGCCAGGCTGCCACCGGCCTGCCCGTTATCGACATGGCGGTGCGCACCCTGTACGCCACGGGCTATTTGCACAACCATGCCCGCATGTGGCTGGCCAGCTATGTCGTGCATGTGCGCAAGGTGCGCTGGCGGGTCGCAGCGGACTGGCTGTACGGCCACCTGCTTGACGGCGATCTGGCCAGCAACCACCTCAGCTGGCAATGGGTGGCTGGCACCGGCAGCAGCAAGCCCTACCTTTTTAATGCAGATAACGTTGCCCGCTACGCCCCAGCCTCCTGGCACAGCCCGGGCAGTGTGATCGACCAGTCCTATGAAGCTTTGGACCGTCTCGCCCGCCAGCCCGCGCGCGGCGGCCGTGCTCAGCACGAAGCGCCCTTAGCTTTAACCGATCTGGTCGAGCCGCCCCTGTGCACGGTGCCACCACCGGATCTTGACTTGGCCTCGCCCGACCCGGCGGCGGTGGCGGGCCGTGAGGTTTGGTTGGTGCACCCCTGGAACCTTGGTGAGTTGCCCGCTTCGCTGCCTGCTGACACGGTGGTGGTGGGAGTTTTTCTCAGCGACTTTCACCGCGCCTGGCCCTGGAGCGAACGACGCTGGCGTTTTGTCGAAAGCCGAATGGCTGAACTTGCCACGCTGCGATGGCATGGTGATGCGGCGGCCATTGCAGCGGCGCTCAAGGGCGCCCGTCAGGTGTACAGCGTGGATGAGCCGCATCTCCAGCCGTGGCTGGCTAGCTTGGCAAGCTGTTCGGCGTCGCCCGCGCTGTTTCCGGCACTCAGCAGGCGTTGTGACTCCTTTAGCCAGTGGTGGACACGTGCCGCTAAGGGCATGACCTCAGCCGCTGACTTGCTGGCCGCCCGACCAGCCCCCTCATGGTGAGCCTACGAAATATGATCGATGCGAACCAGACTGAAATAAACCAGTCCGAAACAAACCAGTGCGCGCCGGCGTTGACCGTTCTTTACGACGGCGCTTGCCCGTTGTGCCGGCGCGAAATAGGCGTCTACCGCGACCTGCAACCGTTGCAGCCCGGCTCGTCCGTGTGCTTTGCCGACGTGAGTAACACAGCACTGACGCTACCTGCTGGTACCACCCGGGAGCAGTTGCTGGCGCGCTTTCATGTGATGGACCGCGATGGTCAACTGATCAGCGGCGCGCAGGCTTTCTTGGCCTTATGGGCAGCCCTGCCTGGCTGGCGCTGGCTGGCCTTGGCGGGACGCCTACCGGGCGCTAGCTGGGTCTTGGAGCGGATGTACCGCCTTTTTCTAAAACTGCGGCCGACGCTGCAGCGCTGGGCCTCACGTCTCGACTAAGTCGCGACAACAAGGCCCGCGTCGCCTTATTTGGGCATGATCACGCTGTCAATCACATGGATCACGCCGTTATCAGCCACGATGTCGGTAGCGGTGACTTTTGCTGCATCGACCATGACGCCACCCATCGTGGAGATGGTGAGCTCAGAGCCCTGAACAGTTTTGACCTTGCCCGCTTTGACGTCTGCTGCCATGACTTTACCGGCGACCACATGGTAGGTCAGTACGGCTGTCAGCTTGGCCTTGTCTTTGAGCAGGGCCTCCAGGTCGGCTTTAGGAATCTTTGCAAAGGCGGCGTCTGTGGGTGCAAACACGGTGAAAGGTCCCTTGCCTTTGAGGGTGTCAATCAAGCCGGCGGCGGTGAGTGCCGTTGCCAGGGTTTTAAAGCTACCGGCGCCTACGGCCGTGTCAACGATGTCTTTAGCTTGAACGGTGAAAGCCGCGCCAAGAGCTAAAACTGTGGCGATCAATGTCTTTTTCATAGGAAGCTCCGAAAAAATAGGGGGGTCTGAAGAGCCAAAAATATGGCAGCTCTATTATCAGTTACCGACCAGTTTCCATTTAGACTGTGTGGTCTATGTATGACGACCTGGCGGCCAGTGTGTGCCCAACTCAGCCCCCTAGAGTTCAAGCGCCAGCCACCAACCGATCGAAAAAATATCGCGAGGTCAGGGCGACTGCCAAGGCAAGGTCATTGGCCTGAGCGCACGCCTGTTTCATGGCTTTGGATCAAAATCTTCTCACATTGAAAACAACTTTACGCCCTGTAAAAAACGCAATGCAAAAAGCAAAAGGTGGATACCGATGAACGCTCGCGCTACTGACCAGGCTACCCGAAAGGCAGATCCTCAAGCACCTTTAGCTTTGGTGATTGGCAGCGGTTTTGGGGGGTTGGCGGCAGCTGTCCGCCTGTGCGCCAAGGGTTGGCGCGTCCAGGTGCTCGAGAAATTAAATGCGCCAGGAGGCCGGGCTCGCGTGATTCACGTCGACGGCTACACCTTTGACGCTGGCCCAACCATCGTCACTGTGCCGTTTTTACTTGAAGAGCTGTGGAGCCTGGCTGGCCGTAAATTGGCAGATGACGTCGAACTGCGTCTGCTCGACCCTTTTTACCGAGTCCGTTTCAACGACGGGGATCACTTCGACTACAGCGGAGACCCGGAGCGAATGCTTGAGGAGGTGCTGCGCATCGATCCCACTGCCGGGCCGGGATACGCCGCTTTCATGGCGGAGGCGGACCAGTGTTATGAGTTGGGCTTTGAAGAGCTAGGCTGCCAATCATTTGTCGGCATAGGCGATCTGTTCAAGGCCGTGCCTTCCATGGTGCGCATGAAAGGCTGGCGAAGCCTGCATGCGATGGTCGCCACACACCTCAAGCACCCCAAGTTGCGCCAAGCCTTGAGCCTGCAGTCGCTGTTGATTGGCGGTAATCCGTTTTCTGTGACCTGCGTGTACTCCCTCATCAATGCGCTTGAGAGACGCTTTGGCGTGCACTGGGCGATGGGAGGCACAGGGGCTTTGGTCAACGGCCTGGTGGATTTAATCGAAGGCATGGGCGGCAATTTGCGCACCGGCGCTGAAGTTCGTCGCATCGGCGTCAACCAGGGGCGCGCTTGTGGCGTTACGCTGGCCACCGGCGAAACAATCCCTGCTGATATTGTGGTTTGCAATGCCGACACGGGTTGGACCTACAAGAACCTGATCGACCCCAAATACCGAAAGGTATGGACCAACGCCAAGGTCGAGAAAGGCAAGTATTCCATGAGTCTTTTTGTTTGGTACTTTGGCACAAACAAACGTTTTGACGACGTGCCACACCACATGATGCTGCTTGGCCCGCGTTATGAAGCGCTTTTAAAGGACATCTTCAAAAAACACCACCTGGCCGACGATTTCAGCCTTTACCTGCATCGCCCTACAGCCACCGATCCAGCCATGGCGCCGGCGGGTTGCGATACCTTTTATGTTCTGGCACCGGTACCCAACCTTCAAAGCGGAATCGACTGGGCCACCCACGCGGAACCCTACCGCGCCGCCGTTGCCAAAGCCCTGGAGGAGACGGTTCTCCCCAATTTAAGTGAGCATCTGACCGTATCGTTCATGACGACCCCGCAAGACTTTCACGACAACCTGCTGTCTTACCAAGGCGCGGCCTTTGGGCTTGAGCCGCTGCTGTTGCAAAGCGCCTGGTTCCGACCGCATAACCTCAGCGAAGACATTCAAAACCTGTTTATGGTGGGTGCCAGCACCCACCCAGGTGCTGGCATACCGGGTGTGTTGATGTCTGCAAAAGCTTTGGAGACCGTGCTGCCGAATGCGGCCACCTTTGAGCGCTTGGTTGATGCCTAGCAGCCACCTTTTGCTAAGGCAAACACTGGCAGTAGCGCAACGCCTGTTGCTTGAACAATGGCGGCAGAAGCGCGGCCTGATTTTTTGGGCAGTATTTCCATCGACGATGATGCTGCTGTTTGGTTTGGTGTACGCGCACAACGCCAGCATGCGCGCCGGCCTGGATGCTGCAGCCGCCGGGATTTTGGTCGGTGCCGCACTTTTTTTTAGCTGCCTTGGCGGCACTGTCGCTGTGATTGCTGCCGAACGCGAACGAGGCACGTTGCCACGTCTGCTCACGACGCCACTGCACCCCGCAGCCTACTTTTTGGGCGTTGTCATTGCACAGTTGTTGCTGGCTTTGATGCAAGTGGTCATGCTCTACAGCATTGCCCTGCTCATTGGCGTCAGATACCACGGCAGCCTTGTCTTGGGCGGATTGATTTTGTTGCTTTCAGTTTTTTCCTACGTGGGCATGGGATTTTTTCTGGGCGCGCGGTTTGCTCGCCGCAGCGAAGAAGTGGTGGTGGCCTTATCGGCGATTGGTGTGCCTTTGTTGGTGTTGGGTGGCACATTTTTCCCACTGGAAATCATGCCCCAGGGCATGCAAGCCTTGGCGCAATTTAACCCCATGCTGCATATGAACCAGGCCTTCAAAGGTGTCGCGGCTTATGGCATGGGCTTGCATGAACTCCGTTTCGAGTTGACCTTTTTGCTTGCGTTTTGTGGTCTGTCTCTGGCTTTGGGCATCCAGTCCTATCGGCATCTGCTGGGCGGGAGCAAATCCCAATGACCACAGCATTGCAAATGGATGATGTTCACAAGTGGTTTGGGAACCACCATGTGCTAGACGGGTTTAGTCTGCGGGTAGAAACAGGACAGGTCATGGGCCTTTTGGGGCCCAATGGTTGTGGCAAATCGACCGTGCTGAAGATTGTTTGCAAACTGCTGGCACTGGATGCCGGACAGGTGCGCCTGATGGGAGAGCCATTGAGCGAACTCAGTTATCGCGCACGCGCTTTAGTGGGTCTGTGCACGCAGCACTGCGCCTTGTACCCTGATTTGCTTCCCGCTGAAAACCTGCACTTTTTTGCGCGCTTGTACGGCCTTTCTGGCAAGGAGCGACAACGCCGAGTTGACGAGCTCATGAGCAGTTTTGCGCTGGAAAAATTCGCAACGACCCGGGTGGGGCAACTCTCCGGTGGTTGGCAACAACGCCTTCACCTGGCAGTGTCTTTGGTTCACCGTCCAAAGTTGCTCGTGCTTGACGAGCCTACCGCTGCTGTGGATTTAGAAGCGCGGATGGATCTTTGGCGTTTTATCGAGGGTTTGCGTGACAACGGCACAACCATTTTGTTAACCAGCCATTATCTCGCCGAGGCAGAGCGGCTGTGCAGCCGAGTCGCGCTGATGCGCCACGGTAAAGTCGTTGCCGAGGGCAGCGTGCCTGAGCTGTTGGCCCGGATTCCCGGCCAAGTTGTGGCCAAGGTGGCATCTGAAGACCAGCAAGCCATCGCGCAACGGTCAATTGATCTGGGTTGGACAGTGCGCCAAAGCGCCGGCCACATGCGTCTATTGCTCCCGCATGACCTGAGCTTGCTGGAGATTGTTGATGCACTGAAAGGTATCAAGGTCAGCGCAGTGAGTGTTCAACCGGTGACTCTGGAAGATGCTTATCTTGAGCTGGTCGGTGACAGCCCATTGACGGTTTAGCCTTCTAAATTGGTTTTAAGGCGGCCAACTCGCCATGGCGAACCCAGTCGGCCTGGGCCTCGGTCTCTATCGTGCCCGGCCGGGCGCGGCGAACTTGGTCAATGGCCTCGTCGGCGCTGACCCCATTCAGCACCAGCAGCTTGGCCACCAGCATGCCGGTGCGGCCCAGACCGGCGGCGCAGTGCACCAGCACCCGTTGGCCGCTGTTCAAGGCTTGCAGCAGCGCCGGGCCATGGGCGCGCCAGGCCGCCAGGGTGGCGTGGCCCGGCGTGGCCATGTCGGTGATGGGGACTGGCCACCACTGCAAGGGCGTGCTCGCGATGGCCTGGGCAAAGTCCGGGACACCCAGGCGGGCAAACTCATGCGGCTCAACCAGGCTCAGTACCGCGCTGGCGCCCCAGACCTGGATGGTCTGCAAGTCGGCTTCAAGCACCCCTGCCCATTGCCGGCCACCACCATCCACGCCACTCTGCCCCGGGCAATGGCTCATGCCCAGTAGGCCACCACTGGGCAGCGCGACCGCATTGATTACCAGGGGACCGGTGGGTGCGACGGCCCTCATGAGCGGCCCGGCTGGGAAGCAGTCGGCTGTAACTGAGGGTGGCTGATGTGTGGCATGGCCTGAAGGATACCGGAGTCAACTGTTAACCCTGCCCGGCTTGCGCCAGATCTCCTACCTAAGGCCATTTTTACCCAATCATGCTAAGCTGATCAACTTTGTAAATGACCCACTTCACACGGAGAGTCCTATGCCCAGCCTTTTGCCCAACATCGATCCTGATGGCCTTCTTGAGTTTTCGGTGGTGTACACCGACCGTGCCCTGAACCATATGTCGCAGCGCTTTCAGGGCGTCATGACCGATATTTCGAGCATGCTCAAAGAGGTGTACCACGCCAAGTCGGCGGTGCTGGTGCCCGGCAGCGGCACCTTTGGCATGGAAGCCGTGGCCCGTCAGTTCGCCACGGGCAAGAAGGCGCTGGTCATTCGCAACGGCTGGTTCAGCTACCGCTGGAGCCAGATTTTTGACATGGGCCACATCCCTGCCTCATCCACTGTGCTCAAGGCGCGTCGGGTTTCCACCGACAGCCAGTCGGCCTGGATTCCCTGCCCGGTGGACGAGGTGGTCAACACCATTCGCACTCAGCGCCCCGACGTGGTGTTTGCACCCCATGTGGAAACCTCGGCCGGCATGATCTTGCCCGACGACTACCTGAAAACCGTGTCCGATGCCGTGCATGAGGCGGGCGGGCTGATGGTGCTCGATTGCATTGCCTCTGGCGCCATCTGGGTGGACATGGTTGCCACGGGTGTCGACGTGCTGGTCAGCGCACCGCAAAAGGGCTGGAGTGGCTCACCCTGCTGCGCCATGGTGATGCTCAGCGAGCGCGCGCGCGCTGCCATCGACGGCACCAGCAGCACCAGCTTTGCCTGTGACCTGAAAAAATGGTTGCAGGTCATGGAAACTTACGAAAAAGGTGGCCACACCTACCACACCACCATGCCGACCGACGCCTTGGTGCGCCTGCGCGAGGTGATGCAAGAAACCCGCTCCTACGGGTTTGATCGGGTCTGCGCGGAGCAGCGTGAACTGGGTGAGCAGGTGAGGGCTTTGTTTGAGAGCCGTGGCATCGTCAGCGTCGCGGCGGACGGTTTCAAGGCCCCGGGCGTGGTGGTCAGCTACACGCGTGATGCCGACATCCAAAACAGCAAGAAGTTTTTGGCGCTGGGTCTGCAGACAGCGGCCGGGGTGCCACTGCAATGTGACGAGCCGGCCGACTTCATGACTTTCCGGGTCGGCCTCTTCGGCCTGGAAAAACTCCATAACGTGGAACGCAGCGTGGACCAACTCGCTGCAGCCCTGGACCGCATGGGCCTGACTGAGCCGGTGGCCCTGGCGGCCTGATTGCTATTGAATTCATAGCAAGAAACCCAGTATTGACGGGGCCTAGAGCCCTAAATGATCGGTTTTATCCTGGGTGGTCCAGGTCGGGGCGGCGCCAGGGGTCGATGTGGGTCATCAGGTTCAGCACCCGGTGCCGCTGCAAGACCCGGGTCCGTGCCGCCACGGCAATGTCGTGCCCCGCTTCGACTGTGATCGTGGCCTCCACCTCCAGGTGGGCATCCACCAAAATCAGGTCACCCATCTTGCGGGTGCGCACGTCGTGCACAGCACTCACCCCGGGTGTTTCGACCAGGGTTTGCCGAATGGCGGCCACTTCCTGCTCGTCCACCGCCCGGTCCATCAGGTCGTGCATTGCATCCCAGCTAAATCCCCAGCCCATTTTGCTGACCATAAAGCCGACGATCAAGGCTGCAATCGGGTCCAGGATGGGGTAGCCGGCCAGATTGCCGATGATGCCGATACCGACCACCAGCGACGACGCGGCATCAGAGCGGGCGTGCCAGGCGTTGGCCACCAACATGCTCGACTTGATGCGCTTGGCCGCGCGCAGCATGTAGCGAAACAGCAGTTCCTTGGCCACCAGCGCACCGCCCGCGACCCACAGCGCCGCCACATGCACGGTGGCCACGGTTTCGGGCGACTCGAGCTTGCGCATGGCGGCCCACAGCATGCCCACGCCCACGGCCAGCAGCAGCACGCCCAACACCAGAGATGCCGCCGTCTCAAAGCGCTGGTGACCGTAGGGGTGGTCGGCGTCGGCGTCTTTTTGGCTATGGTGTCCAGCCAGCAGCACCACAAAGTCCGCCACCAGGTCCGACAGGGAGTGCAGACCGTCAGCCACCAGAGCCTGTGACTTGGCCAGGATGCCGACCGTGACCTGAACCGCTGTTAGCACCAGATTCACCCCCACGCTGACCCAGGTGCTGCGCATGGCGGCCGCAGCGCGCTCGGCGGGGCTGTGCTCGCTGTCTTCCGGGTCGTCAGCCCATTCGCTTGACTTCATGGGTGTAGGGGGAAGTGCATGGCGCTGATTATGTTGCCAGTGCGCCCTGCTCAGGCAAGGCGAAGCTTGATCTCGATCAAGAGACAGCGCCACGCGCTGGCGTATCGTGGGTACCTATGACCGATGCCGCCGCCAACCAGGTCCTACAGCCACCGGAGGGCCTGAGCACGCCAGAGGCGGCGCAGCGTCTGCGAGACGACGGCCCCAATGTGCTGGCCAGTGAGCAGCGCCGTACCTGGGTCGTGATCCTGCGCGAGGCATTGCAGGAGCCCATGTTTCTGTTGTTGTTGGCGGCCGGCGCCCTGTACCTCATCTTGGGTGATCTGCAGGACGGTTTGGTGATGTTCGGTCTGGTGCTGGTGGTGATGGCCTTGACCCTGTACCAGGAGGGGCGGACTGAACGCGCCCTGGCGGCCTTGCGTGAGCTGACCAGTCCGCGCGCGCTGGTGTTGCGTGACGGCGTGGCACAGCGCATTGCCGGCAGCGACGTGGTACGCGGTGACCTGCTGTTGCTGGCGCAGGGCGACCGAATTGCTGCCGACGCCCAACTGCTGAGTGGCGCTGAGGTGCAGGTGGATGAATCCTTGCTCACCGGTGAGTCGATGCCGGTTGACAAGCAGGCGGATCGGGCGGCGGTGCTCTTTGCCGGCACTCTGCTGGTGAATGGCCATGGCTCGGCGCGGGTGACTGCGACGGGCGGGCGCAGTGAAATTGGCCGCATTGGCAAGGCGCTGCGGGGTCTGGGTACCGAGCGCTCGCCGCTCAAGCGCCAGACCGCCCGGCTGGTGCGAACCCTGGCGCTGATCGGTTTTGCAGCCAGTGCGGTGCTGGTGCTGCTGCTCGGCTGGCGGCAGGGTGACTGGCTGGCGGCACTGCTGGCTGGCATTGCGCTGGCGATGGCCATGCTGCCTGAGGAGTTCACCGTGGTGCTGACCGTAATACCGGCGCTGGGCGCATGGCGGCTGGCCCAGCAGCAGGTGTTGACCCGGCGCATCGCCGCCATCGAGACCCTGGGCGCTGCCACGGTGCTGTGCGTCGATAAAACTGGGACGCTGACCGAAAACCGCATGACTGTCGTGGCCCTCTATGCGCCGAGCGGGGAGGCTGCAACCGATGAATTCTTTGATCTGACGACACTGACCGAAGCCGCTGTGCCAGAAGCGTTTCATGCGCTGGTTGAGTACGCCATCTTGGCCAGCATGGCAGAACCCTACGACCCGATGGAACAGGCTTTTCACCGCTTGGGGCAGCAAATGCTGGACCAGACCAAGCACCTGCATAAGGACTGGACCTTGCTCCGCGAGTACGGGCTAACGCCCGAACTGCGTGCCATGGCGCACGTCTGGCAGGCGACACAGGGTGAGGCGCATGTGGTGGCGGCCAAGGGTGCGCCGGAGGCGATTGCCGACCTGTGCCATCTGGACGCCGCAGCACAGCGGCGAGTGGCCACTGCGGCCGACGCCATGGCGGCCAAGGGCTTGCGGGTGCTGGGGGTGGCCAGGGCGCGCTTTGTCGGGCGGCAGTGGCCGGCCGCCGAGCATGATTTTGACTTTGCCTTTGTGGGCCTGCTCGGATTGGCGGACCCGTTGCGCCTTGGCGTCCGGGCTGCGGTGGCAGAGTGCTATTCGGCCGGTATCCGGGTCATGATGATCACCGGGGATTACCCGGTCACCGCGCGCGCCATAGCGGCCCAGGCGCATATTGCTTGTGACGGGGCGGGCCAATTGCTCACCGGTGATGCGCTGGACCGGCTCGACGACGCTCAGTTGCAGGCGCGGGTGCCGCAGGTCACGGTCTGTGCCCGCATCACGCCAGAGCAAAAGCTGCGCATCGTGCAGGCGCTCAAGCGTCATGGCGACATCGTCGCCATGACCGGCGACGGCGTGAACGACGCCCCTGCACTGAAGGCGGCCCATGTCGGTGTGGCCATGGGCGGGCGAGGCACGGACGTGGCGCGCGAGGCCGCATCCATGGTGTTGCTGGACGACAACTTTGCCTCCATCGTGCAGGCGGTGCGGCTGGGCCGGCGCATCTACAACAACCTGCACAAGTCGATGTCCTACATCCTGGCGGTGCATGTGCCCGTGGCCGGCATGGCGCTGGTGCCGGTAGTGCTGGGGTGGCCGGTGCTGCTGTTCCCCTTGCACATTGCATTCTTGGAGCTGGTGGTTGACCCAGCCTGCTCGCTGGTGTTTGAGGGCGAGCCGGCCGAGGCAGACGTGATGCAGCGCCCGCCGCGTGATGCCAACGCCCCTTTGTTTGGAGGTCGGGCGATGTTGCTGGCCCTGGTGCAGGGGATAGGGGTCTGGCTGGTGGTGTTGGTGGGCTATGCCTGGGCGGTCGAACAATGGCCTGAGCCCCACGCACGGGCATTTGCCTTCTCGTCGCTGGTGGCGGGCAACCTGGGCCTGATCCTTTCCAACCGCAGCCGCAGCCGCTCGTTGTGGGCTTCTCTGGGCACGCCCAACCGCAGCCTCTGGCTGGTGGTGGGTTTTGCCATGGCGCTGCTGCTGCTCACGCTTTACCTGCCGGCCCTGACGGGGCTGTTCTTGTTTGCGCCACTGGGTCTGGCGCAGCTGCTGGCCGCGTTGGCCTTGGGGATGCTCAGCGTGGTTTGGTTTGAGGCAGTGAAATACGTGCAGCGCCGGCGCGAGGCGGCCCGGCGCCTTTAGTCCGCCAGGCTGGGCACGCGAGGTGCCAGCGCGCACATCAGCTCGTAGCCCAGCGTGCCGGCGTGGCGGGCAACCTCGTCAATATCAAGCACCGTGCCCTGGCTGCTGCGTCCCCACAGAATGACTTCGTTGGCCGCGGCAGTGCCCAGCCCAAGGTGCTGCCCGGCCTCAGCCAGCGGGCCGAGGTCGACTGCCAGCATGTCCATGCTGACCCGACCAATGGTGCGGGTGCGCACCCCGTTCACCAGCACCGGGGTGCCGGTGCCGCAGACCCGGGGGTAGCCGTCGGCGTAGCCGCAGGCCACCACCCCGATGCGCATCGGCTCGGTCGCGGTGAAAGACGAGCCGTAACCCACGCTTTGCCCCGCCTGCAGGTCTTGTGTTGCTATTATTTTGGAAGCAAGAGTCATTGCCGGCAGCAGGTCCCAGTCGCTGGCGCATCGGTCCGGGTAGTCGGGTGCGCTGCCGTAAATGGCAATACCGGGGCGCACCCAGTCGGAGGCCGTTTCGGGCTCGGGGTGGCGCAGTGTGGCCGCGCTGTTGCTCAGGCTGCGCTCGCCCGGCAGATCGCGTGTGACGGCGACAAAGACCGCCATCTGTGCCGCAATGCCGGGCGCACCATCGGCGTCACTGAAGTGGGTCATTAGTGATATCTCATCCACCTGCGGCAGGGCGTTGAGCCGGGTCCACGCAGAGCGGTAGCGCTCGGGCGTGAAACCGAGTCGGTTCATGCCCGAGTTCATCTTCAAAAACACCCGGTGCGGCAGGTTGGTCTTGTGGGTGGCCAGCATGTCGATCTGCTCATCGCAGTGCACGGTGTGCCAAAGGTCCAACCGGGAGCAGAGCTCGAGGTCGCGCTGTTCAAACACGCCTTCGAGCAACAAAACTGGGCCGCGCCAGCCCAGAGCGCGCACTCGCCGGGCCTCGTCCAGGTCCAGCAGGGCAAAACCATCGGCAGCGCGCAGGCCGTCAAACGCCAACTCAATGCCGTGGCCGTAAGCGTTGGCTTTGACCACGGCCCAAACGCGGGAATCCGGTGCGGCAGCACGGGCTCGCGCCAAGTTGTGGCGCAAGGACTCAGTGTGAATGGTGGCTTGAATGGGGCGGGGCATAGGTCGGTTTGGGCGGGCCGAGCGGCGTCGATACAGCCATCATTTTGACACCGCTGGGGCGTGATATAACCCGGTACCTCTCGGAGCCATATGACAAATCCTAAGGCAATCCACCTGTCGGTGCAGGCGAAGCAAGCATGAAGCGCGGCTTTTTCACCATCATGTCCGCTCAGTTTCTGAGCTCTCTGGCAGACAACGCCCTGTTCGTGGCCGCTGTGCAGTTGCTGCGCAGCAGCCATGCGCCAGAGTGGCAGCAGGCCGCGCTGGTGCCCATGTTCGCCTTGTTTTACGTGGTACTGGCGCCTTTTGTCGGCGCGTTCTCCGATTCCATGCCCAAGGGCCGGGTCATGCTTCTGAGCAACTTTATCAAGGTGATTGGTTGTCTGCTGATGTTGTTTGGCACGCATCCGCTGATGGCCTATGCCATCGTCGGACTCGGCGCAGCGGCCTATTCGCCTGCCAAGTACGGCATCCTGACCGAACTGCTGCCAGCCTCTCAACTGGTCAAGGCCAACGGCTGGATCGAGGGCCTGACCATTGCCTCCATCATTCTGGGCGTTTTGCTGGGTGGGCAATTGGTGGGGCCCATGCTGTCGCCCCAGCTTTTGGCGTTTGACCTTCCCTTCATCACCACCAGCATCGACACGGCACCTGAGGCGGCCATTCTGGTGCTGATATTTGTGTATTTTGCGGCCGCCTGGTTCAATACCCACATCCCGCTGACCGGTGCGCAGATGCGGCCCATGCCCAAGCGGCTGATCACGCTGCTGCCTGACTTCTGGTCTTGCAACACCCTGCTCTGGCGCGACCGGCTCGGCCAGATTTCCCTGGCTGCGACCACCTTGATCTGGGGGGTGGCCGGCAATCTGCGCTTTATTGTGCTGGCTTGGGCGGCGGCGGCCTTGGGTTATTCGGTCACCCAAGCCTCGGCACTGCAGGGCGTGGTGGCGATCGGCATGGCGGTGGGCGCGGTGGTGGCGTCAATGCGCATGCGCCTGGAAGACGGGCCGCGCGTCATCACCCTGGGCATCGGCATGGGCCTGCTGATCATCCTGCTGATCTTCATTGACAACGTCTGGGTGGCCGCGCCCTTTTTGATCCTGCTCGGCGCACTCGGCGGCTTTTTGGTGGTCCCCATGAATGCCTTGCTGCAGCACCGCGGGCACAACCTGATGGGCGCCGGGCGCTCTATCGCAGTGCAGAACTTCAACGAACAGGCTTGCATACTTGCATTGGGTGCTGCCTACAGTTTTTCCACTGGCATGGGCTTGCCTACCTTTGGCGCCATCACGGCGTTTGGGCTGCTGATTGCCGGCTTCATGTGGCTGATCAAGCGCTGGCATGCCCGCAACTGCGTGGTGCACAAGGATGAGATCGATCGACTGATCGCCATTGCCCGCAATGACAACCTGCACGGCTGATGCCCGCTAGGGCACTGGCGGTCGCCGCGCTGCTGTTCAATGCGCTGGTGTTTGGCATGCTGTGGTGGCCGTTTCGGGCGCTGCAAACCCAGGGGCTGCACCCCCTGTGGGCCACGGCCATCATTTATGTGATTGGCCTGGTGGGCTTGCTGGTGCTGCTGCCGCAGGCCTGGCGCGGTCTGTTTCGCCAGCCCCTGCTTTGGCTGCTGGTGCTGGCCGCTGGCATGACCAATGTGGGCTTTAACTGGTCGGTCACCGTGGGCGACGTGGTGCGGGCCGTGCTGCTGTTTTACCTGATGCCGGCTTGGGTGGTGCTGCTGGCCTGGCCGCTGCTGGGTGAGCGGCCAACCGCGGGCAGTTTGTTGCGGCTGGCGCTGGCACTGGGCGGCGTGGTGCTGGTGCTCAAAACGCCAGACTCGCCCTGGCCGCTGCCGGAAAGCCTGGCCGACTGGCTGGCGCTGATGGGCGGCTTTTGCTTTGCCCTGACCAATGTGCTTTTGCGCAAGCTGCACCACACCCCTGAAGGTGCCCGCATGCTGGCCATGTTCATTGGCGGCGCGGTGATGTCGTCGGCAGTCGCCACACTGGGACTGCGGCTCGGCGTGGTGCCCGCCGCCGCCCTGTCTGGCACGGCCTGGTTGGGACTGGCCCTGGCCTTGAGTCTGGCGCTGCTGGCGGGCAACCTGGCGCTGCAATTCGGCGCGGCGCGCCTGAGTGCCAGCAGCACATCGATCATCATGTTGTCTGAGGTGGTGGTGGCCAGTGTGTCGTCGGTGCTGCTGGGCACCGGCAGCCTGTCGGCCCAGACCCTGGCCGGCGGCGCCCTGATATTGATGGCCTCGCTGCTGGCGGTGCTGCCGGTCGGGTCGGCGCGGCGGGCGGCAAAATAAGCGGCGGGGCAATATGCGACACTTCTGCTTTAAATTCATCCGGATAAGTTTATGGCCACTGTGTACGATTTCGACGCGCCACTCATCAACGGGCAGCCAGCCGTCCTGAGCCAGCACAAAGGCCGGGTCATGCTGATTGTCAACACCGCCAGCGCCTGCGGTTTCACGCCGCAGTTCGCCGGCCTGGAAGCACTGCACAAGACCTATGGTGAACGCGGCCTGGTGGTGCTGGGTTTTCCCTGCAACCAGTTTGGCGGCCAAGACCCGGCCAGCAACGACAAAATCGCCGAATTCTGCCAATTGAACTACGGCGTCAGTTTCCCGATGATGGCCAAGGTCGACGTCAACGGCGCTTCTGCTCCCCCGCTGTACCAGTGGCTGTGCAGTGAGGCGCCCGGCCTGCTCGGGTCCAAGTCAATCAAATGGAACTTCACCAAGTTCCTGGTGGGCAAGGACGGTCACGTCCTCAAACGCTACGCCCCGACCGACAAACCCGCCAGTCTGGCCCAGGACATTGAGGCTGCACTGGTGGCGTGAGCCGCTAAGCTCTCCGGAGCGAGATTAACGCTGGGTCCGGCGCATCAGCGCTGCCCGCACCTATTAAGCGGTGTTGCCCCAGCCCAGTCAGCCGTGGGTGATGAAGGCGCCATAGGTCCGACCTGGGTAAGTCGGCCTGGGTAAGTAGGTATAGGTCCGTACTGTTAATTGATATAACATGTATCAAACTAACAAGGTTCGGATCAATTCGACATGAAGCCCTTTCCTCCCTCCGGTTTGACGCGCGCCCAGATCGATGCTTCTTTGGATGCGCTGGCCAGTGGGGATATCAATTGGCGTGGTGGTCGCGCGCCCCTGTATGTGTTCGGCGGTGATTCCGAGGCCTATGAGGTGGGTCGCGACGCCTTTTTCCGGTTTTTTTCCGAAAATGCGTTAGGCGCTCGGCGCGCATTCGGCAGCGTTCGGCAAATGGAGCAAGACATTGTCGAGATGGGCCTGTCCTTGTTCAACGGACATGACGGCATGGCCGGCATTGTGACCAGCGGTGGGTCAGAAAGTATCTTTCTCGCCGTTCGGGCCGCCCGTGCGGAGGCCCGGGCCAAGCGTGGCCTCGCCAGAGGCGTCGGCAACATGGTGATGCCCGATACCGCCCATCCAGCCTTTACCAAGGCAGCACAAAGCATGGACCTGGATGAGCGGCGCATCCCGGTTCTGGCCAACGGCCGGGCTGACGTCCAGGCGATGGCGCAGGCCATTGACCACGACACCGTGATGCTGATCGGGTCTGCGCCCTGCTTCCCTTATGGTGTGATCGACCCCATTGACGCGTTGGGGCAAGTTGCGATCGAGCACCAGACTTGGCTCCATGTGGACGCCTGCGTGGGCGGCTACCTGGCGCCCTTCGTGCGAGATCTGGGTTATTCGGTGCCCGACTTTGACCTGGGTGTCCCCGGCGTCAGTTCGCTGTCGGCGGACCTGCACAAGTATGGTTTTTGTCCAAAGCCGTCGTCAACGGTCTTTTTCTCAACACCCGAGCGCGCCAAGCTTGCAGGATTTGACTTGGACGTCTGGCCCTCGGGTCGTTTTGTGACGAACACTTTGGTGGGTACCCGTCCTGCAGGGGGCGTGGCCGGCGCCTGGGCCACGATCCAGTTTCTTGGCGTTGAAGGGTACCGCAAAGTTGCCCTTCAGGTCATGCAGATGCGTGACGCGTACGTGGCGGGGATCAAGGCCATCCCGGGTTACCGCATGGTCGCTGAACCGGATCTTGCAGTCATGGCATTTGGCGATCCTGGCATCGACATGATGCGCGTCGCCGCCCTGATGGGTCAGCGCGGTTGGCTACCGGGAGCGATCAGTCGACCGGCCGGAATGCATTTGATGCTGTCCCTGCTCCATGATGCCGCACGTGAGAGTTACCTGACCGACCTAGCGGCGAGTTCGGGGCTTGCGTATCAAGAGGCAGCTGCCGGCATCGTCGAAAAACGCGCCTCCGTAATCTACTGACCCAATCCCCCAACGACTGACAGCAAAGGACGCCACCCCATGCCCAAACACGTGATCATCGCAAAAATCAAGCACGAGACAAATGGTTTCAACCGGAACCTGACCACATTGGAGCATTTTCGCGACTACGAGCTGCATGCCGGACCCGAGGTGGTTCCCTACTACCGGGGAACTCGGCTGGAGATGGGCGCCTTTATCGAGAGCGCAGACCGCTACGGTTGGACATTCGATGTGCCGGTCTCAACCTTTGCCAACCCCAGCGGCATGGTGGCAGACGATGCCTTCAACCATCTCTGCGGTCTGCTGATTGAAGGTCTTCAAAGTCAGCCACATATCGATGGCGTGCTGCTCGCCCTGCACGGCGCGATGTTCACTGAAAGCTACGGCGATGCCGAAGGGGAGTTGCTGGCGCGTGTGCGCGCCGTGATCGGGCCGCAGATTCCCATCGCCGTCACACTCGATCCCCATGCCAACGTGACCCAGCGCATGGTCGACCATGCCAACATCATCACGGCCTTTCGCACCAGCCCGCATACTGATCAATATGAGACCGGTATGCGGGCGGCAAAAATGCTGGATGACACCATGCACGGCCGCCTGCACCCTGAAATGACCCTGGCGCGCCGGCCTTCACTTCAGGGGTTCGACGGTGCGCGAACCTACGTGCCGGGCGGCCCGATGCTCCAAGCCCTTGACCTGGCCACCGACGCGCAACGCCAGCATCCCGAGGTTGCCTGTATCAGTATTCAATCAGGGTTTTCGCGGTGTGATATCGCGGAACTCGGCCCTACGGTGGTGGTGACCACCAACGGCAGCAGTTCGAGTGGGCGCGTCATTGCCGAGTCGCTGATGGATTTTTGCTGGGAGACCCGCATGGTCTGGAGTGACCCGCTGGTGAGCATTGAGCAGGCTGTTGAAGCCGCACGCCAACATGTGACCGGCGCAGCGCCCTTGGTGCTGGGCGACTATGGCGATGCGCCAGGCGGCGGCAGTTATGGCGACAGCACCAGGCTGCTGGCAGCCTTGTTGCAGGCGGGCATAACGGGTGGCGCCTTGGCTGCCATTCATGACCCAGCCACCGCCCAGCAAGCCTTGAGTGCCGGTGTCGGGGCGCAGATTGACATCGCCCTGGGGGGGCACAGTGACCCGGCGTATATGGGTGAACCGATTCGGACACGAGCCCGCGTGCGTTCCATCTCCGTCACTGGCGATATGGTTTTCAAGGGACCCTACGGCACAGGAACCAGGCGCAGCTTTGGCCCGAGCGTCTGCCTGGATGTGGCTGGGTTTGCCGTCATCGTTTCGTCGCGAAATCTTGGTTTGTACGACCTTGAGCAATTCCGCATCTTTGGGGTGGAGCCGGCGGATTTCTCGGTGGTTGTTGTGAAATGCATGCAGGGTCATCATGCGGCATTCGACCCGATCGGCAGTCGAACTCTCGATGTCGATACAGGGGGCCTGTCCACAGCCGACCTAAAACGTTTCACATTCACCCGTGTTCCGCGACCCGTGTGGCCACTGGACGCGATACCTGCAACTACATAAGGGCAACACCATGGACGCAATCAAACGTTTCAAACCAAAGTTTTACGCTTGGGGCGCAGCCTTTGCCCTGGCCATGCTGTTGGCGCCGGCGCAGGCGGCAACGCCCCGCGACACGCTGGTCATCGCGCGTGAGATCAGCGCCATCGCGGACTGGGATCCGGCGGTGTCGCAAATTCTCGACACGCAGGAGATTAATTCGGACATGTATGAACGGCTGGTCGGCTATGACCCCCGTAAAGCCGGGAGTCCACTGGCGGGCATCATCGCGGAAAGCTGGGTGATGACGCCGGACGGGAAGCAGTTCACATTCCGCATACGCAAGGGCGTGAAGTTCCATTCGGGCAACCCGCTGACAGCTGAAGACGTTGCCTACACGTTCAAGCGGATCATCTCGCTGGATCGGGAGCCGTCTACCAACCTGCGCCAGATTGGCATCACCAAAGAGAATGTCGACAACTTCGCGCGTGCATTTGGCGATGATGTGTTTGTGCTGTCGCTACCCGACGCTTACGCCACCACCTACATCCTGAATCTACTGACATCCGCCTACTTCGGAATTGTCGATAAAAAACTGCTCGAAGCCAATGCTCAAGGTGGCGACTATGGCTCCAAATGGTTGTCCCGCCGCACCGGTCAAGAGACCTCTGCCGGATCGGGCCCCTACCGTATCAGCAACTTTCGCGCCTCCGACACGTTGATCCTCGAGCGCAATGACGCCTATTGGCGTTTCAAGTCACCCTTGCGCCGCGTTATCTTCCGACACATCCCTGAATCTGGCGCCCAGCGTCTCCTGATTGAGCGTGGCGATGCTGACATGGCGTTCAATCTGACCGCGCAAGACATCGAGGCGCTGCAAGTCAAACCCGGTACCAAGGTGGAGCTATTTCCATCGCGCCGCGTCCTGTACGCCGGCTTCAACACAGTGGTCAAGCCCTTCGACGACCCACGGGCTGTCAAGGCGATGAAGCATCTGATGGACTACCAGCTTTGGGAAAAGACCCTGATGCGCCACCAAGGCACGGTTCACCAGTCTTTCATCCCGAACGGCATCATGGGATCGCTCAAAGACCATCCTTTCAAGTATGACGTGGCGCGGGCCAAGGAACTGTTGGCTGAGGCCGGACTGTCGCAGGGTTTCAGCTTCAAATTGAACGTGGTCAACCGACGCCCCGAGATCGACATGGCGACCTCCTTCCAGGCCTCTGCGGCACTTGCCGGGGTCAAGGTCGAGGTGGTCATGATGCCGCCCAGTCAACTGATTCCGATGTACCGTGATCGCAAAGTGGATGCGTTGATGTTGTCGTTTTACACGCCCTATGGGGACCCGCACGCCACTGCCAACAAGTTTGCCTATAGCCCTGGGGGCATGCCGGGTGCCAAGCCCGGCGAAAGTTACCCAAGTGAACTGACCTGGCGCTTGGGCTGGACGCCGACTGATCTGTCGGTGAAAGTCATCGCCGCCACCAAGGAGTCTGACCCCAAAAAACGGACTGCGCTGTATGCGGACATTCAGCGTCAGTACTGGGAAACCTCTCCGTTCGCGCAGACCTTTCAGGCGGTTCAGGCCATTGGTATGCGTGGCAACGTCGAGAATTACCGCTACGGCTCGAAGGGCGGCGACACCAGCTTTGCGTTTACCAGCAAGAAGAACCTGCCGTGAACCAGGCGGCCGGGCGAGTCGGAGGCTGGAAACTTGTTGGCGATCTCGGCTTCACTTTCATGGGGCTGCTGGCGGCCACATTTTTGATCGGTCGGATCATGCCGATCGATCCGGTTGTGGCGGCGGCCGGTGCCGATCTCACTACGGCTCAGTATGCCCGCGTTGCGGCCGAACTTGGGTTAGACCAGCCACTGCTGGTGCAGTTCGGGCGGTTTGTGCTGCGCTTGGTCCAGTTTGATTTCGGCCAGTCTTTTCTGTCCGGTAACCCGGTCTCCGTCGATATTGCGCGCGTGTTTCCCGCCACGGTTGAACTCGCCACACTGGGTATATTGATCGGTGCCACCATTGGCGTACCGGCCGGCATTGTGGCGGCGGTGATGCGCGGCACTTGGGTGGATGCCGTCTTGCGCTGTATCACCCTGATCGGTTATTCGATGCCTGTGTTCTGGAAAGGGCTGATGCTGATGCTGGTGTTCTACGTGATGCTGGGTTGGGCAGAGGGTCCGGGTCGACAAAGCATTGCTTTTGAAGGGCAAGTGCCGACCGTGACGGGCTTGCTCCTGGTCGACTGCCTGTTGCAGGGTGACTGGGACGCCCTGCGCGATGCCTGGGGCCATGTGGTTTTGCCGGCTGTGAGCCTGGGTTATGGTGCCGGCGCTTATCTTGCGCGAATGACCCGCAGCTTTATGCTCGAACAACTCAGTCAAGAGTACATGATCACCGCGTCTGTGAAGGGGGCGTCCACGACGCGGATGGTCCTTCGTCATGCGCTTCCCAACTGCGGCGTACAGCTCATCACGACGTTCGCCTTGACCTACGGCTTACTGCTGGAAGGGGCGGTCTTGACAGAAACTGTGTTCGCCTGGCCAGGACTAGGCCAGTACATGACAAAGGCGATGTTCAATGCCGACATGAACGCGGTGATCGGTGGCACCTTTGTCATCGGCATGGTGTTCGTCATCCTCAACCAACTCTCGGACCTGGCCTACCGACGGCTGGACCCGCGCTCACAATGACGCGCCTGTCTAGATGGTTGCTGTCCCCCACACCATCGTCGCAATGGCAGGCGCGAATGGGGCGCATGACCTTCGCTGTGCTCGATTTTGCTGCCAGTCCTGCAGCAATGGCGGGCTTGGCCATTGTCCTGCTGCTGATCTTCGTCGCCGCGTTTGCCCCGTGGCTGGCAACCCATGACCCCACAGCCCAATCCCTGGTCAACATGTTGCAGAAGCCCTCGAAAGCGCATTGGTTTGGAACCGACGAGCTCGGACGTGACATCTACAGCCGGGTGGTCTATGGTGCCCGCATCACGCTCAGCATCGTTGTGTTGGTGGCCGTGATCGCGGCGCCGATTGGCCTGGCGGTCGGCTGCGCGGCCGGTTTTATGGGCGGCTGGGTGGATCGCGTGCTCATGCGCATGACCGATATCGCCTTGGCCTTTCCGCGATTGGTACTGGCACTGGCCTTTGTGGCTGCGCTGCGTCCCAGCCTGGAAAACGCGGTGATCGCCATCGCGATTACAGCTTGGCCCCCGTATGCGCGCTTAGCGAGAGCCGAGACGCTGGTCATCAGGCGCAGTGATTTTGTAGCGGCTGCATGGCTCGCTGGTGCCAGACCTTGGCGAATCATATTGCGGCAAATTGTGCCGCTGTGCCTGCCCTCGTTGCTCGTGCGGGTGACGCTGGATATGGCGGGTGTCATTCTCATTGCGGCCGGCCTGGGTTTTCTGGGGCTGGGGGCGCAACCCCCCACCCCTGAATGGGGTGCCATGCTGTCTAACGGCCGGGACTTCCTGCTGGACTCATGGTGGGTGGCCACATTGCCAGGAGCCGCTATCTTTCTTGCCAGCCTCGGCTTCAACCTTCTTGGGGATGGATTGCGCGACGCGCTCGACCCCCGCCGCCAGTCATGAGCATCAGCACAGAAGCCTTGGTGGAGGTCCGTGACCTGCACATCATATTCCCAAGCCGTGCGGGCATGACCAACGCTGTGAAGGGGATCAGCTTTGAAATTGGTCAAGAAAAATTGGGCATTGTGGGGGAAAGCGGCTCAGGAAAGTCGGTGACCTGCCGCGCCTTGCTGGGGCTGATCGCACCGCCGGCACGGGTGACTGCGTCAGCGATGCGGTTGTTCGGCGATGACTACGCACACGCTCGACCGAGTGCCTTCAGCGCGGTGCGTGGCTGTCGAATGGGTTTGATCATGCAGGACCCTCGCTATTCGCTCAATCCGGTGGCAACCATCGGCACCCAGATTGAAGAGGGCCTTTTCTTGCAGCGCGGTTTGCGCGGTGCGGCGGCCCGCGCCGAGGGTCTGCGCCTGCTCGACGCCGTGGCCTTGCGCGATCCGCAACGGGTGTGGACATCCTATGCCCACCAGCTCTCTGGAGGTATGGGCCAACGCGCCATGATTGCGATGATGCTGGCCATGGAGCCCGCACTCCTGATTGCTGACGAACCAACGTCCGCCCTGGATGTCACCGTTCAGGTTGAAATTCTCGCCCTGCTCGAAGGGCTGGTGAAAGATCGTGGCATGGCGCTGCTGCTGGTCAGCCATGATCTGCGCATGGTCGAGGGCTTCTGTGACCGGGTCATCGTGATGCACCAGGGCCATATCGTGGACCAATGCCGGGCTGAGGAGCTCTCACATTCGCACCACCCCTACACACGCCGTTTGCTGAATTGTGTGCCAGCGCTGGCGGAACCATGAATACGCCTCTGCTGTCGATACACAACCTGGATGTCCGATTTGGAACGGATGCCAATCCCGTTCGGGCCTTACGTGGCATCGACCTGACGCTGGAAGATGGGCAGTCACTGGGCATTGTTGGCGAGAGCGGCAGTGGCAAATCGACTGTACTGAGAGCCGTTTGCGGCCTGAGCCCGATCCATTCGGGCACTTGCCTGCTTGACGGCCAGGCGCTCAACACACTGGCGCCTGAAGTCCGCGCGCGTCTAGTGCAGATGATTTTTCAAGACCCTTTTGGTGCGCTCCACCCGCGCCAAAGCGTCGATGAACAGTTGCGTGAACCCATGCGGATTCACCGGATGGCGGATCTCGATCAACGTGTGGCGGCACTACTGCAGCAAGTCGCACTCGGGCCCGAGTTGCGTTTTCGTTACCCTCACCAGCTCTCAGGTGGCCAGCGCCAGCGTGTTTGTATTGCCCGCGCGCTGGCCCTGGAGCCCAAGCTCCTGTTGCTGGACGAGCCCACCTCCGCGCTCGACATGTCGGTGCAGGCCGAGGTACTGCGTCTTCTAGCCCATATCCGTGAACAGCGGGGTATGTCTTACCTGTTCGTATCACATGATCTGGCTGTGGTGGCGCAACTCTGCGACCGTATTGCCATCATGCAGGAGGGCCAGGTTGTCGAGACCGTCTCTGCGGCCGCGTTACGCGCCGGCGTAGTGACGCACGCCTACAGTGCGACGCTCCTTAATGCCGCACGTCAACGGCACCGCCTTGGCAGCAAAGGCTAAAGGTGTCAGTGGCCCAACCCCAACGCCGCTTTTGATGGATCGGTGTGGCTTGCCTAAAATCCGGTGATGACCTCCAAGCGAATTCCCTCAGCGCGCACAAACCAGTCGGCCCAGGTCAAGGTTCAACTCGATCCCGTCTTGCGCGCCAAGACCTTGGGCGACCAGGCCTACGAGTCTTTGCGCGAGGCACTCGCGTCCGGAGCCCTGCCGCCAGGACAACGGTTGACGGTGCGTGGCCTGGTTGATCTTCTGGGCATTGGGTTCACGCCAGCCCGCGAAGCGCTCAATCGTCTGGCGACCGAGGGCGCACTGCAACTCGGGCCGAGTCGTCGGCTGATGGTGCCGTCCCTGACGCTTGCACGCTACGAAGAAATGGTGACGATCCGCATGGCGCTGGAGCCGATGGCCGCCGTGGCCGCATTGCCCCACTTCGGCGACGCTGATCTCGTGGCCTTGCGGATTGTTCAAGAGGGGCTGCTTGCTGCCAAGAAAAAAGAGGACTATGTTCGAGTCCTGGCGCGCAACCGCGAATTTCACTTCAGTCTCTATCGCCGCTGCGGCATGCCGACTTTATTGGCTATTCTGGAGTCGCTGTGGCTGCAAACCGGGCCAACCTTGCGCCTGCTCTATCCCGCCTACTACCGCCAGTGGCGCGGCGGGGTCAACCACGCGGCGATCCTTGCCGCCTTGGCGGCACGGGACGCGCAGTCACTTGCAGCCGCCATCCGCCAAGACCTGCAGGACGGGTATATCGAACTGTCCGACCAACTGCGTCAGAACGAGGCCTAAGCCTAGACTCGTCCAATCCCATGCTGAGCCTCCTGGGCCGGGGAGACCTTATCGTGTGGACTGCCGCAATAGTTCAGCCGCAGCCCGCAGGCTCTCGGCCGTACTGTCCCAGCCCATGCAGGCGTCGGTGATGGAGACGCCGTAGCGCAGGTCTTGCACGCGGCCCAGTGTCTGCTTGCCCTCGAACAGGTGAGACTCCAGCATCACACCCTTGATGGCGCGGTTGCCGTCGGCCACCTGGTGCACCACGTCGCGTAGCACCAGCGGCTGCAGCGCGTGGTTTTTGCGTGAATTGCCGTGGCTGCAGTCCACCACAATATTGCCTGGCAGGCCGGCCGCTTGGAGCGCGTTGGCTGCCTGGGCCACCGCCACCGAGTCGTAGTTGGGCACGGCGCCGCCGCGCAGAATCAGGTGGCCGAGCGGGTTGCCGCGGGTATGTGTGACCGCCACCTGGCCGGCGCTGTTGATGCCCAGAAAGGCGTGCGGCTGCGCTGCTGACAGCATGGCATTGAGCGCCACGTCCAGGTCGCCGTCGGTGCCGTTCTTGAAGCCCACAGGCGACGACAGGCCGCTGGCCATCTCCCGGTGGGTTTGGCTTTCGGTGGTGCGCGCACCAATGGCGCTCCAGGCGATCAGGTCGCCCAGGTACTGGGGTGTGATCGGGTCCAGCGCCTCGGTGCCGCAGGGCAGTCCCATGTCGTTCAGCGCCACCAGCAGCCGGCGGGCCAGATAAAGACCTTCTTCGATGTGAAAAGAGTCGTCCATGCGAGGGTCGTTGATCAGGCCCTTCCAACCCACTGTGGTGCGTGGCTTCTCAAAATACACCCGCATCACCAGCAGCAGCTGGTCCGACAGCTCGTCGGCCAGCGCCTTGAGCCGCTCCGCGTAGTCCATGGCCGAGGGGATGTCATGGATCGAGCAGGGCCCGACCACCACCAGCAAACGCGGGTCTTGCCCCTGCAGAATGCGGCCCAATGCTGCCCGGGCCTGGCGCACGGTGTCACTGGCCCGCTGGCTGAGCGGCACGTCCTGGTGCAGGCGCTCGGGCGGAGGGAGTGTGTGCTGCGACAGCACATTCAGGTTGTCGAGGGCGGTCGGTAGATTCATAGTAAAAACAGGCTCCAGCCCTTGATAGCCGGGCATTTCAAGCTATGGATTTTATAGTAATGTGTCGAGAGTGAATGCGCGCTGTTTGTCATCGAATTTTCACACCCCCGACGTAAATTCTTCCTAATTGAGGACTGGTTTTTGAGGTTCTGCGCGCGGCGCAGTCTTTTTTGACAACGTCTGCTGGAGCCTGGGTGACGATGAGCACTGGAATATTGACTTTTTTCCGTTTTTTGGCTGTCTGTGCGCTGCTTGGGGCTCTGGCCGGCTGCTCACCCAGGCACCTCATCATTCAAAGCGTTGCCAACGAACTGGCCCAGCAAGGGCAGGCCGTTGAGGACGATCTGGGCCTGGCGCGTGAGGCCAGCAGTTTCTACCTCAAGCTGTCCGAAGGGCTGCTGCGTGAGGCCCCTGACAACCTGGCCCTGGCCGAGGCCGTGGCGGGCGGCTTTACCCAATATGCCTTCGCCTTCGTCGCCTTTGAGGCTGAGCGGCTCGAGTCAAAAGACGCCAAGGCAGCCCAAGCATTGAACGAGCGGGCTAGGCGCCTCTACCTGCGCGCCCACCGGCACGCCATGGCTGCCTTGGAGCAACAGCAACCCGGGTTCCTCAAGGCACTGAGCCAGTCCGATGCCAGCCGTTGGCCCACCCTCAAGCCGTCTCAGGTGGGCGTGGCCTATTGGGCTGCGGCGTCCTGGGGTGCTTACATCTCGCTGTCCAAAGACCTGCCCGAAGTGGTGGCCGACCTGCCGGTGGCTTTTCGTTTGGCGCAACTGGCCTGGCGCGTCTCGCCCAAGCACGCCAACGGTGACCTGAGCAGCCTGATGGGAAGTTTTGAGGCGGCGCGTGCTGGCGGCTCGGCGCAGCAGGCCAGTATCTACTTTGACGCGGCCATCGCGGCCGGTGCCGGAAAAAGCGCGGGCGCTTATGTCGCCAAAGCCGAGTCAATCGCGCTCACGGCCGGCGACCGGCCGGCCTTTGAGGCCCTGCTTCGACAGGCTTTGCGCGTGAGTGCCGAGCATCGCGACCTGCCCAACGAGGTCATGCGCGAGCGGGCCCAATGGCTGCTGGCTACGGCGGACGATTTGTTTTGACGGGATCCATCATGATGTTTCAATCTTTTCTTCTGCCATTGGCGGGTCTGTCTCGGGTGTGGTCCGGGATGCTGTGCCTGGCGCTGGCCCTGATCGCGGGCCAGTCGGGCCTGGCATCAGCTGCTGACAAACAGCTGCGTATTGGCACGCTGGTGCCCAAAAATTCGCTCTACCACCGCCAACTGATGGCCATTGGTGAGAGCTGGCGTTTGGCGCAGGGCGGCGGCTCCAAGTACCTGGTGTACCCTGACGGCAGCCAGGGCGGCGAGGCCGAGATGGTGCGGCGCATGCGCATCGGGCAGCTGCAGGGCGCCCTGATGTCGGTGGTTGGCCTGCGCGAGATCGAGCCCTCGATTGCGGCATTGCAGAGCATGCCCCTGCTGTTCAGAAGTTGGGACGAGCTGGATCACGTGCGCGAGAAAATGCGCGTCGGCATGGAGAAAAAATTCCTCGATAAGGGCTTTGTGGTGCTGGCCTGGGGCGACGCCGGTTGGGTGCGGTTCTTCTCCAAAGAGGCAGCCTTGCGCCCCGATGACTATAAAAAAATGAAATTCTTTGCCTGGGGGTCTGAGCCGGACCAGCAGGCGATCATGAAAAGCCTGGGCTACACCCCGGTCCCGCTGGAGACCACCGACATCCTGCCCGCCATCCAGACCGGCATGATCACCGTGGTGCCCTCCACACCTTACTTTGCGCTGGCCACCCAGATCTACAACACAGCCCCCCACATGCTCGACATCAATTGGGCGCCGATTGTGGGGGCTCTGGTGGTCAGCAAAAAAGCATGGGATGACATGTCGCCTGCCGTACAGGCCGCCGTGCGCACCACCAGCGACGAGGCTGGCGTCCAGATTCGCGCCAAGGCCCGGCAAGAAGTCGATGACGCCGTGGACGCCATGAAAAAGCGCGGCCTGGTGGTCAACCGGCCCAGCCCGGAGCAGCTGCGCGAGTGGCAGGCGTTCGCGGCAGCACTGTACCCCCGGATCCGCGGCACCATGGTGCCGGCTGACACCTTCGACGAGGTCTTTGCGCACCTCAAGGCCTACCGCGCCAGCAAGGGCCAATAGGCGTGCCGCGCTTGCACCTCGGCGCCCTGCGGCGCCTTGCCAGCTTTGACGAAATGCTGTCGTCAGCAGCGCTGCTGCTGATGGTGTTGATCCCGCTGTGGGAAATTTTGATGCGGCCCTTGGCGGGCAGTGGCATCCAGAACGCGTCCGTGCTGGTGCAACACCTGGGCCTGGTGCTCGCCATGTTCGGGGCACTGGCCGCAGAGCGTCATGGGCACCTGACCAGTCTGGTGGGGCAAGGCGGCGGCGCCGACACCGGCCCCAGATCGGTCAGGCGCAACTTTGCCGACGCCGTTGCCGCCTTGGTGTGTGGGGTGTTGGCCCTGGCCAGTTGGCGCTTTGTGGCCAGTGAAATGCTGGCGCCCAATGACCTGGCTTACGGCTTGCCGGCTTGGGTGGTCCAGTTCAGCATGCCGCTGGCCTTTGGCGTTCTGGGTGCCAAGTTGGGCGCGCGATGCGGCCTCGCCCGGTTATCCAAAATGGCTTGCGGTCTGGCGCTGCCAGTTGCCGGTTTTTGGTTCGCTTGGCACTTTGACGGTCAGCCCTTGATGGTTTGGCCCAGCCTGCTGGTGTTGCTCGGCGCTTTGTTGGCCGGTGCGCCAATTTTTGCCATGCTGGGCGGTTTGGCATTGGCGCTCTTTTGGAGTGAGGGTTTACCCTTGGCCTCGGTGGCGCTCTCGCACTACCAGATCACCGTTAACCCATCGTTGCCCGCGCTGCCGCTGTTCACGCTGGCCGGCCTGATTTTTGCGCGCACCGGGGCAGCCGCGCGTTTGGGCCAATTGTTCATCGCCGTGATGGGCGGCGGTGTCACAGGCACCGTGCTGGCAACGGCTGCGCTCTGCTCATTTTTTACCGCCTTCTCCGGGGGCAGCGGTGTCACCATCCTGGCGCTGGGGGGGCTGCTTTTGCCGCTGTTGGGCCATGCCGGTTACCCGGAGCGGCGCGGCATCAGCCTGGTCACCAGCGCCAGCGCCTTGGGGGTGCTGCTGGCGCCCTCGGTGCCGCTGATCATGTACGCCATCATTGCCCGTGTGCCGATCAACACCATGTTTCTGGCCGGCCTGGTACCGGCGGTGGTGATGGTGATTTTTCTGGTGCTGGTCGGGGGCTACCTTAAACGCGTTGTACCGTCCATAGCACCCGGTACAGCACCAGTCGCCGTACCAGTAGCCCCATCGGCTCCGGCGGGCAGGCCCTCTGCATCAGCTGCGTGGGCCGCGGCCTGGGCCGCCAAGTGGGAACTGCTGGCGCCGGTTGTGGCCGTGGGCTCGCTGGTCAGCGGCTTGGCCACGCCCACCGAGAGCGCTGCCCTGACCGTGGCCTACGCCATCGCCACCCAGGCCTTGGCGCACCGGGAACTTCCCCTGCGGCTGTTGCAACGTTGCTTCAACGAGTCAGCGCAAATCATTGGCGGCGTGCTGCTGATTCTGGGCATGGCGCTGGCGCTCACCAACTACCTGATCGACGCGGGTATTCCGGACGCAGCCATCGAATGGGTGCAAGCCGTGATCCCCAACAAGGCGGTGTTCCTGCTTGCGCTCACGGTGTTCTTGTTGTTTGCAGGTGCACTGATGGAGATCTTTGCCGCCATCGTGGTGCTGGTGCCACTGTTGCTGCCGGTGGCCATCAGCTACGGCATCGACCCGATCCACTTCGGCATCATTTTCCTGGCCGCCATGGAGATGGGTTTTCTTTGCCCGCCCGCGGGCATGAACATCTACTTTGCTTCGGCCATGTTCAAAAAACCGGTTCGCTATGTGGCGGCTGCCGTGTTGCCGGCCCTGCTGGCTATTTTTCTGGGTACCTTGGCGATCGCCTGGCTGCCGATCCTGGCGACCGGCTTGCCAGCGCTGCTGGGGGTTCGCTAGAGCTCTTGGAATGTCGTTTCATTAGAATAAAAACGGCCTCCAGCCCTTGTCAGCCGGTCGTTTATAGCTATCAATCTTATAGTAGCTCTGTGGAGACTGGCTGAAGCGCCTGATCCAGCAACTCCACCCAATGCCGCACTGGCGTGGCCGTGCCGCTTTGCAGGTGGGTGATACAGCCGATGTTGGCCGACACAATCACCTCGGTGGCGGCCGGGCCCAAGGTTTGGCCCAGGTGACCGAGCTTGCGGTCGCGCAGCTGGTAGGCCAGTTCGGGGTTCAGCACCGAGTAGGTGCCGGCCGAGCCACAGCACAGGTGCGGCTCGCAGCCAGTGAGCTTGACCTGAAAGCCCAAAGCGCCCAGATGCTGCTCGACCCCGCCACGCAATTGCTGGCCGTGTTGCAGCGTGCAGGGCGGGTGAAAGGCGATGGTCTGCGCTGTGGGCTTGACGCGCCCTTTTAGTTGCGCGCTGAGCTCGGGCAGCCATTCGCTCAGGTCTTTGGTTAGCGCACTGATTCGCGCCGCTTTGGCGGCGTACAGCGGGTCGCTGGCCAGCAGGTGGCCGTAGTCCTTGACCGTGACACCGCAGCCGGAGGCGTTCATCAGGATGGCTTCCACGCCGGGTGTGCCGTTCTGTCCCTGCACATGGGGCCACCAGGCGTCGATGGTGGCGCGCATCTGCACCTTGCCGCCGTCCTGGTCGTTCAGGTGGAATTTGACCGCGCCGCAGCAGCCCGCCTTGGGCGCCACCAGGGCCTCCACACCAATGGCATCCAACACGCGGGCGGTGGCGCTGTTGATGTTGGGGCTCATGGCGGGTTGCACGCAGCCGGCCAGCAACAAGACTTTGCGCGTGTGGGTGCGGCTGGGCCAGGCGCCGCTGGCTTGCGGTGCCGGCACCTTGGCCTTGAGCGCCGCCGGCAGCAGCGGGCGCACCAGCTGCCCCAGCTTCATGGCCGGGCCAAACAGTGGCGATGGCAGGCCCTCTTTCAGGGCCCAGCGCAGCGCACGCTCGGGCAGCGGCCGCGGCACCTTGGCATCGACAAGTTTGCGCCCGATGTCCACCAGGTGGCCGTAGTCCACGCCCGAGGGGCAGGTGCTTTCACAGTTGCGGCAGGTCAGGCAGCGGTCCAGGTGAAGTTGCGTCTTGCGTGTGGGGGTCTCGCCTTCCAGCACCTGTTTCATCAGGTAAATGCGGCCGCGTGGCCCGTCGAGCTCGTCGCCCAAGAGCTGGTAGGTGGGGCAGGTGGCGGTGCAAAAGCCGCAGTGCACGCACTTGCGAAGGATGGCCTCGGCGGCCAGGCCGTCGGGGGTGTTCTGGTATTCAGGGGCGAGGTGGGTTTGCATGGCGGGTTCAGGCTGCGGCGCTTAGGGTGCCGAAGAGGCGACCCGGGTTGAAAAGGCCTTGCGGATCAAACTCGCGCAGCAAGGCTTGCTGGATGCGCAGCTGCACGGCTGACAGCGGCGTGAACACCCCCACGGCCCGGTCCGCCTCGCCGTGGGCCTGGCTGACGCGGAACAGAGTGGCATGCCCACCAGCGGCGGCGGTTGCAGCGCGAATGCCGGCTGCCGCGTTGGCCGGTGCCCACAGCCAGCGCAGGGCGCCGTGCCATTCAATAAACATCGGGTAGGGCAGGTCTAACACCGGGGTGGTTTGCGGCACCGAGAGCCGCCACAGGCACAGCTCGGGCTCGGGCGGTGTAAAGAAGGGCAGGGTCTGCTCCCGGCAGGCGGCCCAGTCAGGGCCGGCCTGGCTGTTGTCCATCCGGGCGGCGCTGCCACCGGCGGCCTGTACATCGGCCACCAGGCGCGGACAGGCGGCTTCTACGGCCGCCAGCGCGCCGCGCAATCGCACAAATAAACTGTTTTGTGCTGGCTGGGTGGTGCTGTCAAACACCCAGCAGCTGGCGTTGAGCGGAAGCGGCTGGCCGCCCCAGCGGTTGAGCAGGGCCAGAGCCGTGCCTTGCGCCACGCCCGCGCAGATCAGCGTGGCCTCGGCGGGCGCTGTGGGCAGCACCTTGAGCGACACCTCGGTGATGACACCCAGCGTGCCCAGGCTGCCGGCCAGCAGGCGTGAGACGTCATAGCCGGCCACGTTTTTCATGACCTGGCCGCCAAAGGTGAGCAGCTCGCCGCGGCCATTGAGCAGGCGCACACCCAACACGAAGTCGCGCCCGCCGCCCACGCTGGCGCGCGCTGGGCCGCTGAGGCCTGCCGCCACCATGCCGCCCACCGTGGCGTCGGGGCCGAAGTGTGGCGGCTCAAAGGCCAGGGCCTGTCCCTGCTCAGCCAGCACCGCCTCCAGCTCAGCCAGCGGGGTGCCGGCCCGAGCCGTCACCACCAGTTCGCTGGGCTCATAACTGCTGATGCCGGCCAGGGGCCGCACATCCAGCACCTCACCCTGGAAGGCCTGACCATAAAAGTCTTTGCTGCCGCCGCCCCGGATGCGCAGCGGCGTGCGCCGGTCGGCCGCGGCCAAAATTTGATCGACGAACGGGCGGGTGGCGGTGTCCATGTCTTGCATGGCGCCGATGTTAGCGGTAGGCCCGCTCAGCCCGAATGAATTTTTTGCACGGCCAGCGTGACCGATTTTGCGGCTTTTGAGGTGGTGTTACAGCACTGGTTTTGCAGCACACCGCTGCTTAGCGTTTAGTCGGCATAGAAATTAACGGGCAGGCCCGGCACCTCAACCCGCATTGAGAGCACACAGCCGGACAGGGGAAAGGCCTGCAGCTCGGCCGGGCTGCGGCGGTAACTTGCACTGGTCACGTACAGGGTACGCAGGTCGTCGCCGCCAAAGCAGGGCATGGTCGGGCACTGCAAGGGTGTGGGCACCTCCGCCAGCAATCGACCGTCAGCCGCAAATTGGCACAGGCGGCGGCCCTCGAACATCGCCACCCAGTAGTTGCCATCAAGGTCCACCGCCGCGCCATCGGGCCGGCCCTGGTAGTCGGCTTGCTCAAACTGCCAGTCGGTCGGCTTGGGCGAAAACTGGTGAAAAGTGCGCTGCGCGCTCAGGCTGTTGGTGGTGGGTTCCACGTCCCAGGCCCAGACCACATGGGCCGGTGTGTCGGCCCAGTACAGGGTGCGGCCGTCCGGGCTCCAGGCCAGGCCGTTGGCAGTGGTGGCCGGCCCGGCCTTTCGGCTGAGTGTGGGGGGAGCATCGCCATGGCCGCCCCTGCCATCCAGGCAGTAGAGTGCGCCGTCGTGGACGGCGCGGCTTTCATCGATGGTGCCGATCCAAAAGCGACCCAGCGCGTCACATTTGCCATCGTTGGCGCGCATTCGGCTGGTGTCGTAGTCCAGAGTGGCGATGCGCTGTAGCTCACCGCCCCAGCTGTGGGCGCGAAACACACCGTGTCGCAGCGCCATCACCAGGCCGCCACTGGCCGCTGGTGCGATGCAGCCAGGCTCAGTAGGTAGGTCCCAGGTGTCCACCGTGCCCAAGTAGACGTTGGCCCTCTGGATTTTTTTGCCGGGAATATCGACCCAGTACAGCATCTGCTCATGCGGGTGCCAGAACGGGGATTCGCCCAGCTCGCAGGGCGTGGTGGTGAGTGCTTGCCAGGTCATAGTTGGTGCTCCATTTGGATGTGCATGTGGGCCGACATTGATTCGCCGGGCTGTAAAACGATCAGGCCGAGCGCGTCTGCGTTGGCGCCCGCCGCGTGCATCAGTTGCAACGCATTGTTGACATGGCTCACCGGCTCGATGGCCACAAAATCCCGCGTCGGGTTGGTGAATACCACCAGCCGTTGCAGGTTAGAGCGGATGCGTATGCGCAGCAGCGCATCTTGCAACTGCACGTCGCAGGTCCAGCCGTCAAAGCAGTGGTCCACGTCAAGCGCCGTGCAGTCGGTGTCCAAACCGGGTGATGCCAGACGGTGCGTGGGCAGCTTGCTGGCGTCCATCTCCCAGCGGCCGTTAGCGGTAAAGCGAAGGTGGCTGCCCGGGCGCTTGACAAAGAAAGGGTGCCAGCCCAGCCCGGCCGGCATGGGCGCCTCAGACTGGTTGGTCAGCGTCATGTGCAGAGTCAGGCCTTCGTCCGAAAGCTCAATCAATTGCTCGGCTGCAAAGGCAAAGGGCCAGGCGGCATCGGCCTGATGGTGGTAGGCGAGGTGTGCTTGCCTTGCGTCGGCCTGCAGCACGGTCCATGGCCGCTGCCAGCCTACGCCGTGGATGGCATGGGGTGCGGGTGCAACGTTGGGCAGCAGGGTGTGGCTGCGGCCCACCCAATTGAAAGTGGCATGGCCGATGCGGTTGGAGAAGGGCACCAGCGGATAGCTGCCCGCCGCACTCACCTGCTGCAGCGCCGGGCCGGGGGTCGAGCGCAGTACTGGCACGTTATCCAGCCACAGGCCAGCGATGCTGCCGCCCAACGCTGGGGCCAGGTCGCAGCGCAGGGAGGCGTGGTTCAGTTGGAGTGCGGTGGTCATGGGGGCGGCGTGCGGTCGTGTTGCCAATTGTCGCCTTGACTCGCCAAACAAAAAAACCCGCCAGAGCTTTTGCCCCGGCGGGTGTGAACCCTCAAGAAAAGTTGGCCTTAGCGGTTGTAGGCGGTCTCGCCGTGAGCGCTGATGTCAAGGCCTTCGCGCTCGTCTTCTTCACTGACGCGCAGGCCAATGGTCATGTCCACCAGCTTGAAGGCGATGAAGGAGACCACGCCCGACCACACGATGGTGACCAACACGGCCTTGAACTGAACCCAAACTTGGGCTGCAATCGAGTAGTCCGCCGCGGTCACCATGCCAGCCGTGACCCAGTCGGCAACATAGCCGGGACCACCCAAGGCCGGCGAGTTGAACACGCCAGTCAGCAGTGCACCCACAATACCGCCGACGCCATGCACGCCGAACACATCCAGCGAGTCGTCAGCGCCCAGCATCTTCTTGAGCGCACTGACACCCCACATGCAGGCAAAGCCGGCGACAGCACCGATTACCAGCGCGCCGCCGATGCCGACGTTGCCCGCTGCTGGCGTGATGGCCACAAGACCTGCCACCGCGCCAGAGGCTGCACCCAGCATGGAGGCTTTACCGCGCATCAGCGCCTCACCCACGCACCAGGCCAGTACCGCGGCCGCTGTGGCGCCCAAGGTGTTGATGAAGGCCAGGGCGGCAAAGCCGTTGGCTTCGAGTGCCGAGCCGGCGTTGAAACCGAACCAACCCACCCACAGCAGTGAGGCACCGACCATGGTCAACGTCAGGCTGTGCGGGGCCATGGCTTCTTTGCCGTAGCCGATGCGCTTGCCAACCATGAAGGCACCGACCAAGCCGGCCACTGCGGCGTTGATGTGCACCACCGTGCCACCAGCAAAGTCCAGCGCGCCGGTCTGCCAGATATAGCCGGCTTTCGCGTTCATAGCGTCAACCACGTCTTTGGTGGCGTAGGCATCGGGGCCCATCCAGAACCAGACCATGTGCGCAATCGGGGCATAGCTGAAGGTGAACCACAGCACCATGAAGGCGATCACGGCCGAGAACTTCATGCGTTCGGCAAAGGCGCCGACGATCAGGCAGCCGGTGATGCCGGCAAAGGTGGCCTGGAAGGCGGCAAACACGATCTCAGGAATGACCACGCCCTTGCTGAAGGTGGCGGCATTGGCAAAGGTGCCAGCCGCGTTATCCCAGATGCCCTTCATGAAGAGACGGTCAAAGCCGCCGAAGAACCTGCCGCCCTCGGTGAAGGCCAGGCTGTAGCCGTAGAGGAACCACAACACCACAATCAGCGAGAAGGTCACCATGACCTGCATCAGCACCGACAGCATGTTTTTCGAGCGCACCAAGCCGCCGTAGAACAGGGCCAGACCGGGCACTGTCATCAGGATCACCAACATCGTGGAGACCATCATCCAGGCGGTATCACCCTTGTTGGGGACGGGTGCCGCCGTCGCTAAATTGGTTGCTGCAGCAGCAGGCGCTGCTGCGCTGGCGGTTGCCGCTGGTTCGGCCGCTTTGGCTTCAGACGCGGCCGGTGCTGGTGCCGGGGCTGCGGTTTGCGCCATCACGGCACCGCCAAAAAATAGGCTCAGGCCCAGAGTCAGGGAGAGAAGAATTTTTTTCATGTCAGACTTTCTTTTCTGCTGGGTTCAAAGGGCTTCCTTGCCGGTCTCACCGGTGCGGATGCGGACCACCTGTTCAAGGTCATAGACGAACACTTTGCCGTCGCCGATCTTGCCGGTTCGGGCGGCGCCCTCGATGGCCTCAATGACGCGGTCGGACAGCTCATCGTCAATGGCGGCCTCGATCTTGACCTTGGGCAGAAAGTCGACCACATACTCGGCTCCCCGGTACAGCTCCGTGTGGCCTTTTTGGCGACCGAAGCCTTTGACTTCGGTGACGGTGATCCCTTGGACACCGATGGCCGACAGGGCTTCGCGCACCTCGTCGAGCTTGAAGGGTTTGATGATGGCGGTAACGAGTTTCATGCGCTCTCCTCTCAATGTGGTGTGGGAATCAAAAGCTGTATTTGAGGCCGGCAACCAGGCCGTTTTTGCCTAAGTTGTCGACGCTGCCAACTTTGTAAAAACCGTCCTTGGCGTCGGTCCCGACTGCGCTCAACGAGGCAGAAATGCCTTTGCCAAAGTCCTTGCCTAGCGAGAGCGAGTAGTCGGTGTAGTCGGCAGAAGTCGACTGATTGGGGATGGTCTGACGGCCGATGTGGGGTGTCAGGGAGAAACCGTTGCCAAGGTCAAAGGTTGCGGCTACTTCCAGGTACTGGCTGCCCTCGCTGCTGGCGTTAGCCACAAAATTGCCCAGGCTTCGGCTGTACTTGGCTGTCACCGGGCCATAGGTGAGCGCGGCGTAGATTTCGGTGGTGTTGGCGTTGGTCGCGGCGTTATTGGACGGGTAGATGTAGCCGATGAGGCCGACGTCAAACCCCAGACCTTTCGTCAGTTCGCCCTTGTAGCCGCCATAAAGGTCGACTTCGAGAGAGCCCTCGGTGGCGCCAGCAAAGTCCTTAACCCAATTCACATTGGAGCCCCAGGCGCCGGCATAGACACCGCTCTTGTGCGCAAAATCAAGGCCGCCTTGAACGGCTGGCTTGAAGGAGGTTTGGGCAATGCTGCGGAACCGGTAATCGGTGGTGACCCCGACGTTGTAGGCCAGGGTGTAGTCAGGTTCCGCGGCCATCGCCTGGGTGCTGGCAAAGGGCGTGCAAAGCAGTGCGCTAAGGACAAGGGCGGAAGTGGTGGTCAGGTTCATTCAGGGCTCCAGCAAAGTTAAGGTGCATCATCTTTACGCACAGACCGTGCCAGCCACGCCCTCACCTGGGCAGGTGACGGTGTCAATGCCCGTGCACCTGCGCCAGCGCCTTGCGTTAAGATGACTGTATAAAACAACAGATGCACCGCGTTGGTGCAATAGCGGTCTCCCCTACTCGTCGCCATCGCACTGTTTTGGAGAGGAACAACCATGAGTCTTGCTTTGGTGCAAAGTCGGGCCCTGCTGGGTCTGGAGGCCGCGGCCGTCACGGTCGAAGTTCATTTGGCCAATGGCTTACCCAGCTTTACGCTGGTGGGGCTGGCCGATGTCGAGGTGAAAGAGGCGCGCGAGCGGGTACGCTGTGCCATTCAAAACTCGGGGCTTGAGTTCCCCAACAACAAGCGAATCACAGTGAATCTGGCGCCGGCCGACTTGCCCAAAGATTCTGGCCGCTTTGACCTGCCGATGGCACTGGGCATTTTGGCGGCCAGCGGCCAGCTCGACCCAAGCCGCTTGGCCGGCCATGAATTTGCCGGCGAGCTGTCGCTCTCGGGCGATTTGCGACCGATCCGTGGCGCCCTTGCCATGAGTTTGGCGCTGCATTCGGGCCAGGTGGTGACCCGGCTTGTATTGCCGCCAGGCAGTGCCGAAGAAGCCGCGCTGGTGCCGCAGTCACAGGTGTACAGCGCGCGGCACCTGTTGGATGTGGTGCGCCAATTTTTGCCGCAATCGCCCGACGAGCCGCCGCCTGAGCCAAGCGCCGGTTGGAGTCGCGTCACGGCGGCGTTCCCTAACTTGGATGTGATGTACCCGGACCTGGCGGACGTGAAGGGGCAGGCCGGCGCCAAGCGGGTGCTGGAGATCGCCGCTGCGGGCGGGCACAGTGTGCTGATGATGGGGCCGCCAGGCTCGGGCAAGTCGATGTTGGCCCAGCGCTTTGCTGGCTTGCTGCCCGTCATGACCACCGACGAGGCTTTGCAAAGCGCGGCAGTGGCCAGCCTGGCCGGCCGGTTTTCTCTGGCCCGCTGGGGCCAGCGCCCCACGGGCAGTCCGCACCACACCGCCAGCGCCGTGGCCCTGGTCGGCGGCGGATCGCCACCGCGCCCGGGGGAAATCTCACTGGCTCACCACGGGGTGCTGTTCCTGGACGAGCTGCCAGAGTTTCACCGTGCTGCGCTGGAAGCACTGCGCGAGCCTTTGGAGACCGGCAGCATCACCATTTCTCGCGCCGCCCGGCGCGCCGAGTTCCCGGCCCGTTTTCAGCTGATTGGTGCCATGAACCCCTGTCCCTGTGGGTACCTGGGTGCCACCCAAAAGGCCTGCCGGTGCACACCCGATCAGGTTAATCGCTACCAGAGCAAACTCAGCGGTCCGCTGCTCGACCGCATCGACTTGCATGTCGAGGTGCCGGCCTTGGCGTCGGCTGAATTGGTGCAAGGGTCTGCCGGGGAGTCGACCCACGACATCCGGGTGCGTTGCACGGCGGCGCGTGCCGTGGCGATGGCACGGCAAGGCAAAAGCAACCAGGCCCTGCAGGGACAGGAGATTGACCAGCATGTGCAGCTGGACGATGCCGCCGTGAAATTCATCAATGTTGCGGCGACGCGTCTGGGCTGGTCAGCCCGCAGCACGCATCGGGCACTCAAAGTCGCGCGCACTATTGCCGATCTGGCTGGTGCGCCAAACGTCCAGGTCAGTCACCTGGCAGAGGCCATGCAGTACCGCCGTGCCTTGAGGGCCACGCCGACCGCCTGAAACTGGGCAGCCAAATTGGCACAGACCTGACGGTCAGCGGGTGACGGCCACCACAAGCGCAGAGGCGTCGATCAGTGCCATCGCTGCCTGCCCCACCTTGAGCACGGGCCCGGCGCCTGTGAAGCCGACCAGCTGCAACCCGGCGTCTAGGGTGAGAGCCACCTGGCCGCCTTTGACCGAGCGCGATGTGCGGTTCACCTTACCCGGCAAGGCGTTGCGGCCATCGGCCGGGTCAGCATGAGGCACCACTGACACAGCGGTGGCCTTGCACAGGGCCAGCACGGCCAACCGGGGCTGAAGCCCCAGCAGTTCGACGCTCTCCCGGGTGATCCGCGCCGACAGCAGGGTGCCGCCAGCCAAGCGGAGTGTGACCCGAACAGCGCCGGCATCGGGTTTGAGCGCCTGGACCGTGCAGGGCAGCTGGTTACGCATGCTGGTGCGCAGCGCCAAGGCCGATAAATCGGGCTGCCCGCCGGCCAGGCCCGGGCTGCCGTCGATCTGTGCCAGCACCGCGGTTCTGGCTTGGTCCAGGCGGTCCGCTGCCTCCAGCAGGCGCAGGCCCGCTGGGGTAAGCCGGGCGCCGCCACCGCCAGCACCCCCCACCAGCTTTTCAAGCAGGGGCAGCCCGGCCAGATTGCTGAGGGTGTCAAGCGCCTGCCAGGCCGCCCGGTAACTGACGCCGGCACCTCGTGCTGCCTCTGAAATCGAGCCGACCTGCCCAATGCGCCGCAAGATGTCGATGCGTTTGTCGCTGGACGGGTGGCCGAGGGCGTCGGCCAGCAGCAGTTGGGGCGTTGTCATTGCGGTAATTGCGGTCATTGCGTTTAGTGCCTTGTGCAAAGTGGTCAAACGGCTGGCTATACTGCGCTATTCAAAAAATGGATAGCGTAAAAATGCTTAGCGTAACTGATCTGGGCCCGTGCTTCAAGCGCCTTGGCTGGGTGCTGAGCATGGCCGCGTCTGCGGTGGCGAACGCCGCCGAGGTGAGTGTGGCTGTAGCCGCCAATTTTGCGCTGCCAATGCAAGCCATTGCCCAGGCCTTTGAGCAGGACACCGGCCACAAGCCGGTGCTGGCTTTCGGCTCAAGCGGCAGTTTTTACGCCCAGGTTATGAACGGTGCGCCGTTTCAGGTCTTGCTGGCCGCTGACGCCACCTCGCCAGAGCAACTCGAGAAGGCCGCTTTGGCGGTCCCAGGATCGCGGTTCACCTATGCCACCGGTCGTCTGGTGTTGTGGAGCAAACAGGTGGCCGGGGTCGATGCCAAGGGTACCGTGCTGAAAACCGGAAGTTTCAGGAAACTGGCGGTCGCCAACCCCAAGTTGGCACCCTATGGCGCAGCAGCGCATGAGACCCTGCAGAGCCTGGGCCTGCTGCAGACCCTGCAAGGCCGCCTGGTGGAGGGCCAGAACATCGGTCAGGCCTACCAATTTGTGGCCAGTGGCAACGCTGAGTTGGGCTTACTGGCTCTGTCACAGGTGTACACCGAGGGCCGCTTCAGCCATGGCTCTGGCTGGATCGTCCCGGCCCATCTGCACCGGCCGATCACCCAGGCGGCGGTCCTGCTGAATGCCGGGCGCGACAAGCCGGCTGCCACTGCCCTGCTGGCTTACCTGCAAGGCGCCAAGGCGCGCGGCATCATGCGGGCTTATGGCTATGAGCCCTGAGTTTGACCTGGCCACCTGGCGCGCGATCCAGCTTACTCTGGAGTTGGCCAGCCTGACCACACTGCTCTTGCTGGTGCTGGCGACGCCCCTGGCCTGGTGGCTGGCCCGAACCCATTCCGCCTGGCGCGCGCCAGTGGCAGCCATCGTGGCCTTGCCGCTGGTGCTGCCGCCCACGGTGCTGGGCTTTTACCTGCTGGTCGCCCTGGGCCCCAACGGGCCGCTCGGCCAATTTACCCTGTTCATGGGTTGGGGTACGCTGCCGTTCACCTTTGGCGGCTTGCTGCTGGGCTCGGTGATTTACTCCTTGCCCTTTGCCGTGCAACCGATTCAGCATGCGTTTGAGGCTATCGGACGGCGCCCGCTGGAAGTGGCCGCCACCTTGCGGGCTGGGCCCGTCGATGCTTTTTTCTCAGTGGCGCTGCCCTTGGCCCGGCCAGGATTTTTGACTGCGGCAATCCTGAGCTTTGCCCACACCATTGGCGAGTTTGGCGTGGTGCTGATGATTGGCGGCAATATTCCCCAGCAGACCCGGGTGGTCTCGACCCAGATCTATGGCCATGTTGAGGCGCTTGAGTACGCCCAGGCCCATTGGCTGTCGGCTGGCATGGTGGTGTTTTCCTTTGTGGTGTTGCTGAGCTTGTCGTTGCTGAGCCGACGAGGCAGCCGGGTATTGCCATGAGCCGGCCCGAGAGCCACATCCGGCTGCGCCTGCAGCGCGCTGATTTTTCGCTGGAGGTTGACCTGCGTCTGCCGGGGACCGGCATCACGGTGGTGTTTGGCCCCTCGGGTTGCGGCAAGACCAGCCTGCTGCGCTGCGTGGCGGGCCTAGAGCCTTTGCCTGACGCGAGGGTCTCGATCGCGGGCGAAACCTGGCAAGACGCCGCAGCCGGTATCTGCCTGCCGACCTGGCGGCGGCCATTGGGCTATGTGTTCCAGGAGGCCAGTCTGTTTGAGCATCTGGACGTGCGGGGCAATTTGCAGTTTGGGCTTAAGCGCTCGGGCCTTGCCCGCGACGCGGCAGGGCTGGATGCGGCGATCGAGCTGCTCGGTATTGCGGCGCTGCTGCGGCGACGCCCCGACCAGTTGTCGGGTGGCGAGCGTCAACGGGTGGCCATCGCCCGGGCGTTGGCAACACAGCCCAAGCTGCTGTTGCTGGACGAGCCTCTGGCTGCCATTGACCATGCCCGGCGGCAAGAGATCTTGCCCTGGTTGGAGCGTTTGCGCGATGAATTGCACATGCCCATGCTGTATGTAACCCATGCAGCGGACGAAGTGATACGCCTGGCCCAAACGTTGGTTGTGCTGGAGGCAGGCAGGGTCAAGGCCTGCGGTCCTGTTGGCACGGTGCTGACTGGCCAGGATGGGCCGGTGGTGATGGGGGAGGACGCCGGTGCTTTGCTTGAAGCGGTCGTACAAGAGCGCGATCTGCGCTGGCACTTGGCCAGCCTGGCCTTTGCGGGTGGAACCCTGTGGGTGCGCGATACCGGGCTGCCGCTGGGGCGGCGGGTGAGGGTCCGGTTACTGGCACGGGACGTGAGTATTGCCACCGAAAAACCCAGCCACACCAGCATCCAGAACCTGCTGGCCTGTGTGGTGCAGGCCGTTGAGCCAGACACTTACCCCGCGCAGGCCCTGGTGCGACTGCGGTGCGGCGATGCCGTGCTGCTGGCCCGCCTCACGGCGCGCGCCGTGGACGCCCTGGGCCTGGCCCCAGGCCAACAGGTTTGGGCGCAGGTGAAATCGGTGGCGCTGGTGGGGTAGGCCGCTGTCGTCACGGCTGAGCAATTCAAGAGGCGTCCTGTCAGCTGCCCGGGAGTTGATGTAAGTCATATTATCGGCAATTCACCCGGCTAAACGACGCTGCCCAGGCCGATTCAGCCCGTGCTTGCCCCTTGGCTGACGCATGATCTATCGGTCTGCTGTCAGAGCAGTCTGAACACCACCCACCGGGAGCTTGATTTGTCTCATTACCACGCGGTCGTCTGGATCGACCACTCAGAAGCCCATGTCATGCACATCAGCCGCGACGATGTCGAAAAGTCCATCGTCCAACCCAGCCAGCCTCACCATAAGCTGCACGCACTGGCCGGCAAGCCCGGCAGCGGGCGCGCCGCTGAAGAGGCCGACTATTACCATCGGGTGGCGACCGCACTGACTGGCGCTGAAGAAATTTTGGTGGTGGGGCCGGCACAAGCCAAGTTGCATCTGATCAAGCACATCTATGCGCACCACCGTGAGATGGCGGCCAAGGTGATTGGCGTCGAGACCGTAGACCACCCCAGCGATGGCCAATTGGTGGCCTACGCGCGCAAATATTTTTACGCCCGCGACCAGATGCTTTAGCCGGGCTGGCCCCCGGCCATGACCGGGCTGCGCCGGGGCAGGGTGCGACGGATCTGTCACGCTGGGTCAGGGGTGGCATTGCATAATCCGGCTTCAGACCACTCCGAGCAGGCAAGCTGTGACAACACCCGATTTTTCCAGCGGCGTCGCCTACGTACGAGGCCAGTACCTGCCCATCAGCCAGGCCAGTATCCCGATGACCGATTGGGGCTTTTTGCGCTCCGACGCCACCTACGACGTGGTCACGGTGTGGGAGGGGTCGTTTTTCCGGCTTGAGGCCCATCTGGAGCGCTTCATGCGCAGCTGCCAGCGCTGGCGGCTGGATCCTGGCCAAACGCCCGAGCAGATCACCGAGGTGTTGGCCCAATGTGTGCGCCTGAGCGGGCTGCGCGCGTCTTATGTGGAAATGATCTGCACCCGTGGCCAGCCCCCCCGGGGCTCGCGCGACCCGCGCCAGGCTGTCAACCAGTTCTATGCCTTTGCCGTCCCCTACGTCTGGTTGGCCAACGCCGAGCAACGAGAGAATGGGCTGCATCTGCAGATCAGCGAGGTGCAACGCATTCCGCCGAGTTCGGTTGACCCAACCGCTAAAAATTACCACTGGAACGACATGACCATGGGCTTGCTCGGCGCGTTGGACGGAGGTTTCGACAGCGCGGTGCTGGTCGATGCCGCGGGCCATGTAGTGGAGGGGCCAGGCTTTAATGTGTTTTGCGTCCGCCAGGGCGCCATCGTGACGCCTGATGTCGGCATGCTGGAGGGCATCACCCGGCGCACGGTGATTGAGATGGCGCAGTCGCTCGGCCTGCCACTGCAGTGCCGTGCCCTGCCGGCCAGTGAGTTGCGCGATGCTGATGAGGTCTTTATCTCCAGCTCTGGCGGTGGCGTCTTGCCGGTCACCCGGGTAGACGGCCGGCCCTTGGGTGACGGCCGACCCGGCCCCATCACCCGCCGGCTGGTCTCGACCTACTGGGCTTGGCACGCCAACCCGGCTCTGAGCCGGCCCATCGACTACGCGGCGTGACCGGCGCCAGTCTGTCGCGTTACAACCCCCGGGTGGTGGGTTGGTTGTCGGTGGCCCAGTTGGTCAGCTGGGGCAGCACCTATTACCTGTTTGCCTTGCTGATGACACCGGTCGAACAGGCGCTGGGCCTGAGCCGGGCTGAATCCTCCCTGGCCTTCAGCCTGGCCCTGCTGGTGGAGGGTCTGCTGGCCTATACCGTCGGGAGATGGATCTACCGCGGCCATGAGCGCGCGGTCATGGCCGGCGGCTCGGCGCTGGCGGCGCTCTGTTTGGCGCTGCTGAGCCAAGTGTCAGGCGTGGTCGGTTTTTACCTGGCTTGGGCTGGGGTGGGCGCGGCCATGTCGGCCATGCTGTACCAACCGGTGTTTGCGGTGGTGACCCGCCGCTACCCGGAGGATTTTCGGCGTGCCATCATCACCATGACCTTTTTGGGTGGCCTGGCCAGCACGGTGTTCATCCCCTTGATTGCCTGGCTGATGGCCAGCTTTGGCTGGCGAAATGCGGTGCTGGTACTGGCGGCACTGCACCTGTTGGTCTGCCTGCCAGTGCATTGGCAGGCGCTGCGCGATGCACCGCTGCCCCAGCGATTGGTGACGCCCGATCAGCCGGCAAGTGCCCCGTTGTCCCAGTACCTGCGCAGCCCCACGTTTGCACTGGTGGGCTTGTTTCTGGTGCTTATGATGGCCGTCACCGTGGCGCTGCCGGCGCACATGGTGAACCTGTTGCGTGAGCACGGCATGAGCGAAGCCTGGGCCATCGCCGTGCCGGCCAGCATTGGCGTGATACAGGTGGCGGGCCGCCTGCTGATGTACTTTTTTGAGCACCATCTGGATGTGCACCGCGCCAACCGGTTGATCATGATCCTGTTGCCGCTGGCCTTGTCGGCGCTGGTGGTCGCTCCAATTTTGGGTGCTTGGCAAGGCGGGCTGATACTGGTGTTTGTGCTGCTTTGGGGAGTCGGCAATGGCATGATCACCATTGTGAAGGGCACCGCCATGGCACTGTATGTCAGCCGCGAGCACATGGCCTCGCTGAATGGTGCCTTGGGTGTGCCGCAGGCGCTGGCACGTGCCGCCGCGCCGCTGCTGCTGGGCCTGTTGTGGACGCCAGTGGGCGGTTACACCAGTGGCATCTGGCTGCTGCTGGCCATCAGCCTGCTGGCGCTCGGGGCGTTTATATTGGCTCAGCGTCGCGCTGCGCCGCATTGACACAAAGGACACAGACATGCTGAAACTTTATTTCGCCCCCGGTACGTGCGCCATGGCGGCACACATTGCTCTCGAAGAGGCGGGCGCCGATTACGAGGCAGTGCGCCTGAATTTTGCTAATGGCGAACAAAAGCGCCCAGAGTTTTTGGCGGTTAACCCAAAAGCCAGGGTGCCGGTCCTGGTGACCGCCGCAGGGGTGTTGACCGAGACCCCGGCCATTTTGGCTTACGTGGCGCAATGCTTTCCCGCAGCCGCCTTGGCACCAACTGAGCCTTACGCATTTGCTCGCGCCCAGGCCTTCAACAGCTACCTGTGCTCGACTGTCCACGTGGCGCACGCCCACAAGACCCGCGGTACCCGTTGGACTGACGATGCGGCCGCCGTCGAGGCCCTGAAGCAAAAGGTGCCGCAGAATATGGCCGATTGCTTTGCGCTGATTGAGCGCGACATGCTGGACGGCCCTTGGGTGTTGGGTACCGCGTACAGCGTGTGCGACGCCTATTTGTTCACCATCGCAAGCTGGTTGGGAGGCGACGGCGTGGACATGGCGGGTTTTCCGGCTGTGCAGGCTCATTTTCAGCGCATGGGCGAGCGCCCGGCTGTGCAAAAAGTGTTGGCCTTGCACCGAGCCTGAGGGGCGGCCCGCACCAAATCCGCCAGACAATGGGGCCATGCGACGTTCCTTGACTCCTTCATCCAAGCTGTCGACCGGGCGGTCTTCAAATGTCCCAGCACGGGGGCGCCTGTAACTTGAGCCTGACGCAGCAGGCCACGGTCTGCCACACCATCCTTAGGGAGGTTTTTGGCTATCCCGAGTTCCGGGGCCCGCAGCAAGCCATCATTGAGCATGTGGCCGGTGGCGGCGACGCCCTGGTGCTGATGCCCACCGGCGGCGGCAAATCACTGTGCTACCAGATCCCGGCCTTGGCCCGTCAGCGTGCCGGGCAGGGCGTCACCATCGTGATCTCGCCGCTCATCGCGCTGATGCACGACCAAGTTGGCGCGCTGGCAGAGGCCGGTGTCAGCGCTGCATTCCTTAACTCTTCGCTGTCTGGCGAGGAGGCAGCCCTAGTAGAAAAGCGCCTGCTGCGCGGCGACATCACCTTGCTGTACGCTGCGCCCGAGCGCGTCACGACACCGCGTTTTTTGGCCCAGCTTGACGCCTTGTTTGAGCGCGGTGGCCTGGCCCTGTTTGCCATTGACGAGGCCCATTGCGTCAGCCAATGGGGCCATGATTTCCGGCCCGAGTACCGCGCACTGACGGTGTTGCACGAGCGTTTTGGCACCGTGCCGCGCATCGCCCTGACCGCCACTGCCGACACCCTGACCCGCGCCGACATCATCGAGCGCCTGCAACTGCAGGCCGCGCGCCTGTTTGTCAGCAGCTTTGACCGGCCCAACATCCGTTACACCATCGTCGAGAAAAAAGACACCACCCAGCAGCTCATGCGCTTCATCACCCAGGAACACAACGGGGACGCCGGCATCGTCTACTGCCAGTCGCGCCGTCGGGTGGAAGAGGTGGCGCAGCTGCTGTGCGACGAGGGGATCGACGCCCTGCCTTACCACGCCGGCCTGGACGGCCGGGTGCGCCAGGCCAACCAGGACCGCTTTTTGCGCAGCGAGGGCATTGTGATGGTGGCCACCATCGCCTTTGGCATGGGCATCGACAAGCCCGATGTGCGCTTTGTGGCGCATCTGGACATGCCCAAAAACATCGAAGGCTACTACCAGGAGACCGGCCGCGCCGGGCGCGATGGCGCTGCCGCCGACGCCTGGATGTGCTACGGCCTGCAAGACGTGGTGAACCAGCGCCGCATGATCGACGAGAGCCCGGCCGGCGAAGAGTTCAAGCAGGGCCTGCGCGGCAAGCTCGACGCCCTGCTGGGCCTGGCCGAGGCCACCGACTGCCGGCGCGTGCGCCTGCTGGCTTATTTTGGCGAGGCCAGCCAGCCCTGCGGCAACTGCGACAACTGCCTGCAGCCGCCCGACGTATGGGACGGTACTGACGCCGCGCGCAAGTTGCTCAGCACCGTGTACCGGGTGCAGCAGATGGGCGGTATCAGCTACGGCGCCGGCCACATCATGGACATCCTGCGCGGCAAGGTGACCGACAAGGTGACCCAGCGTGGCCACGAGCGCCTGAGCACCTTTGGCATTGGTGCCGAGCTGACCGAGGTGCAGCTGCGCGGCGTGCTGCGCCAACTGATCGCCATTGGTGCGGTGGCGGTGGACGCCGAAGCCTTCAACACCCTGCAACTGACCGACGCCTCTCGCGCCGTGCTCAAGGGCGAGGTGGCGGTGCGCTTGCGCCAATCTGTGTCAACGCCCGGCCAGCGCAAGGCCAAGCGTGGCGCCGCCGCAGCACCGCCGCCGGCGACCCTGGACGCCGACGGGCAAAGCCGCTACCTGGCGCTCAAGGCCTGGCGCGCTGAAGTGGCCCGTGAGCACAACCTCCCGGCCTATGTGATTTTTCACGACGCCACCCTGCTGGCCATTGCCGAGCTGGCCCCGCATTCGCTAGACGAGTTGCAGGGCGTCAGCGGCATTGGCGCCAAAAAGCTGGAGGCCTATGGCCAGGAGGTGTTGCGGGTGGTGGTGGCGGCCTGACAGTTCCGTTTTTCAGTTCAATATTTTTTTGATAAGGACAATTTGTATGGCTATCAACACCATCGTCAAGGCAGACCATCACGCGCCACCCATTACCGAGATGCTGGCGCGTTTTGCCGTGAGTCACCCGTCACGGGGCTGGAGCGATGCGGTCGAGCGCGAGGCGCACCGCACCTTCGCCAACTGGGTCGGCTGTGCCATCGGCCCGTCTGGCCACGAGACCATGGTGGCGGCCCTGGCTGCCGTGATGGAGCTGGCGCCCGCCAGTCAGGCGGCGGTGCTGGGCCGGCGCGACCGGGTGGACATGGCCAGCGCCGCCCTTCTCAACGGCATCAGCTCGCACACCTTTGACTTTGACGACACCCACCTCAAAACCATCATCCACCCGGCCGGTCCGGTGGCGCCGGCCCTGCTGGCGCTGGGCGAGCACCTAAAAGTGTCGGGGCGAGAGCTGATCGATGCCCTGGTCATCGGCATCGAGGTCTCCTGCCGGGTAGGCAACGCCATTTACCCCGACCACTACGACCGGGGCTGGCACATCACCGGCTCCACCGGCATGCTGGGCAGTGCTGCCGCCTGCGCCCGCCTGCTCAAGCTGGATGCCGAGCGCACCCAGATGGCGATCGGCATTGCCGCCTCACAACCCATAGGCCTGCGCGAGCAATTTGGCACCATGACCAAGCCTTTCCACCCCGGTGGCGCGGCGCGGGTTGGGTTGATGTCGGCGCTGATGGCCAAGCACGGCTACACCGCCTCCAAACGCGCACTAGAGGCGCCACGCGGGCTGATGCAGGTGTTTTCCGCCAAGACCGACTGGTCGCAGGTCACCGACAAGCTCGGCGACAGCTGGGAAATCGCCCTCAACACCTACAAGCCCTTTGCCTGCGGCATCGTGATTCACCCCAGCATCGACGGTTGCGTGCAACTGCGAGAACAGCATGGGCTGGCCCCAGACAACATCAAAGCAGTGACCATCAGAGTGCACTCGCTGGTGCTGGAGCTGACCGGCAAAAAAACGCCCACCAATGGTCTGGAGAGCAAGTTCAGCGTTTACCACTCCTGTGCGGTCGGCCTGATCTTTGGCCGTGCCGGGGAGCATGAGTACACCGACGCGGTGGTCAACTCGCCCGCCGTGCTGGCGCTGCGCGCCAAGGTGGAGGCGATTGTGGATGACCGCATCAGCGAGGCCGCCGCCGATGTGCGCGTGCAAACCCATGATGGGCGTGACCTGCACATCGTCATCGAACACGCCATCGGCAGCACCCAGCGGCCGATGAGCGAGGCACAGCTCAAGGCCAAGTTTGTCGACCAGAGCGCGCCGGTACTGGGACAGGCCAAGGCCGAACAAAGCTGGGCGCTGGCCTCAAGCCTAGCTGACTGCGCCGACTTGGGGCCGCTGCTGGCGGCGGCGACGCTGAGCTGATTCGGGCTGTCTTTAGCGCCCCAGTACCGGGAACAGCTTGATCAGCCCGTCCGACATCACCTCCACCGCCAGCGCCGCCAAGATCAGGCCCATCAGCCGGGTCATCACGTTGATGCCAGTTTTGCCTAGAAAACGAGCAATCGGCTCGGCCAGTGCAAAGCAGAGCGCGGTGGCCAGGGCGATCACCACGCCGTAGCCGACCAGGGCACCGGTCTGCCAGAAGGTTTTGGCCTTTTCGGCGTAAATCACCACGGTGGACATGGTGGCCGGGCCGGTCAGCAGCGGGATGGTCAGTGGCACCACCGCAATGCTGGCGCGGGTGGCGGCGTCGTGCATTTCTTCGGCATTAGATTTAGCTTCGGCCGGCTGCGCGTTGAGCATGGCCAGGGCCGAGGTCAGCAGCAGCATGCCGCCGCCCACCTGAAAACTCGCCAGAGAAATGCCAAAAAACGCCAGGATGTGCAGCCCCATCAGCGCACTGACCGCAATCACCACAAAGGCGCTGAACGAGGCGATCCAAATGGTGCGCTTGCGCTGTGCTGAGGTGAAATCGTGCGTGTAGTGGATGAAAAACGGCACGATCGCCAGCGGGTTGACGATGGCCAGCAGGGTCACCAGGGGTTTGAAATCCATGACGCCGGCCTTAGCGGCCGCCGGCCACGTCGATCAAAGCGCCGGTGGTGTAGCTGGCATCGTCTGACAGCAGCCAGACGATGGCCTGCGCGACCTCCATCGCGCTGCCGGCGCGCTGCATGGGCACGATCGGCGCCAGTTGCCGCGCCCGATCGGGCTGCCCGCCCGAGGCGTGGATGTCGGTCTCGATGATGCCGGGCCGCACCGCATTGACGCGAATGCCCTCGGCCGCCACCTCGCGCGCCAGCCCCAGGGTGAAGGTGTCGATGGCGCCTTTGCTGGCGGCGTAGTCCACGTATTGGCCCGGCCCACCCAGCCGTGCCGCCGCGCTAGACAGGTTGACGATGCTGCCGCCAGTACCCCCATGGCGCGTGCTCATGCGCCGGATCGCCTCACGCGCGCAGACAAAGCTGCCCAGCACATTGATGTCAAACATGCGTTTGACCCGCGACACACTCATCTCGTCCACCCGCGCCACCACATCCACCACGCCGGCGTTGTTGACCAGCGCCGTCAGCTGCCCCAGTTTGGCATCGATGTGGGCAAACATCGCCATCAACTGCGCCTCGTCGGCCACATCGGCCTGCACCGCCATCGCCGTGCCGCCGCCGGCGCGGATCTGCCGCACCACCTCGTCTGCTGCCAAAGAGTTGGCGCTGTAATTGACAGCAACCGCGTAGCCGCGCTGCGCCGCCAGCAAAGCAGTGGCCGCGCCAATGCCGCGAGAGGCGCCGGTGATGAGGAGGGTGGGGGTCATATGTAAAGAAAGTTGGACGCCGGGCGGGCTGGTTTCGGATCAAAATGCTGGCTAAAGCGATGTTGGCTTGAGATAGTATGCACGGCTGACAGCCTCTGTGAACAGGAATACTGAAGTGACCAATGGTTCAAGACATCAACTGCGCGGCTTCTCATTGCTAGAGATGGCCATGGTACTGGCCATTCTGGGTTTTGTGCTGACCATTGGTTTGAAGTCGACTGGGGCCTACCTGAGCGCCGAGCGACGCCAGACCACGGTCGCGCGCTTGGCGGGGGTGGATGCGGCGTTGGTGAACTATGTGGCGCTGCAAAGCCGGCTCCCGTGCCCGGCGGATGGGACTATTGCTAGCGGAGCAGCCAATGCTGGCGTAGAAGCGATAACGCCTGCCACGGGCGCTTGTACAGCCATGACCAACGGTGTAGCGCCTTGGGTGACACTTGGCTTGCCTGAGAGCGATGCGCTGGACGGTTGGGATAACAGGATCACGTACCGAACAATGACGGCGACCCTTGCCGTTCTGGCCCCGCCCCCTGTCGTGCCAAATCTCGGGTTTACCAGTGACCAATCGCTTGACATGACACATTGTGATCCGGCCGGCGGCGCGGCTGCAGTGAACCTTGATGCTAACCCTGCGCTTCCGTTACGGTTACACAATCGACGCACCTGCGCTCCCACTACCGTCGCCCCAGCAGCTGGCTGTAACTTACAAAATGTTACGGCGGCCTGCACCTCCCCCCGGAATTTCGTTGATGGAAGAGGTATCGCTGTCCGGGAAGATTTGCTCCTAGTAGGCGCACTGTTACCTTGCCCCGTTCCGCCAGCCCTACCGTGCTTGATGAATCCGACTGTTTCGGCGGCGCCAAACCCAGTCTCGACAGGCGCTGCCTATGTCTTGATTAGTCATGGAGAAAATCTGGGAGGTGCCTTCTCAAGGGCTGGGTCGCTCCAAGCCGCCAGTCCGGCCAACAGCCCCATGGAGGATTGGAATAGCAACGGTCAAGCGCTGCGAATCTACTATGTCGATGCGCCGCTAAGAGACGCGGATGATGCAAACACCCATTTTGATGACATCGTTTTGCGGCCGTCCTTGTTCTCTGTGATCACGCGGGCGCAACTTGGGCCGCGGGCCCATTTGAATTGAAGCTGATGTCTGCGCGCAGACAAAGGGGATTGGTTGCGCTGTTGCTCGCTGCTGCCATTCTGACGTCCGTTGCAACAGCATTGGTGATTCGCCAGGCCAATTCGGTGCGGCAAGCTGGTGACCAGATCTCGGTCACCAATGCGAGACTTGAGGCCGTACGCAAGGCAATGGTCTACTTCGTAATGAATAATGGTCGACTGCCTTGTCCGGCAGATGGGGACATTGCTATTGGCTTGGCCACTGCTGGTGCCGAAGCTAGAACTGCGGCCACTGGGGCCTGTACTGCTATGGCCAGAGGGGTAGCGCCGTGGGTGACTTTGGGTCTGCTTGAGGCCGAGGGCCAGGATGCCTGGGGTCGCAGGCTATCGTATAAAGTCTACGCGGGCGTTACTGGATTGACCGTTGATGGGGGCGCTTTGATCACCAACTGCGATAGCGACTTTGCAACGCCAGCACTGACCCCTGCCTCGGCAGCCGTTGGGCCAGCTTTCCTGTGTGCCGCTCCCCCGGCCACGCGGACTCTTCCAGACACTGTGCTCGACCCCGTCCGTCGGCCGGGCCTACCGCTGACGGATCACGGTGTGGCAATCGCGCAGGTGGGCTTTGTATTAGTTAGCCATGGCGCCACGGGGCGAGGTGCCTGGTTGCCCGGTGGTGGCCGCATGGCCTTGCCTGTCGTGCCACCTGCGCCAGCAACCAACCCTGAAACGCCGAATACGTTAGCGCCGAGTGCCGGTGTCATCTATGCGCGCCGCAATGCCTCGGACAAGACCATTGGCATCGATCAGCCCGCCCTTTATTTCGATGATATTGTGATTTACATGACGATCCAGAACCTTTTAAGTGCGGCCGGCACGACGGCTCGTAACTGGTAGTAATTTGGCTTTCCGATCATTTCGTTAACTTTCTTGAATCCCATGCCCCAAACCCTCACCCTAACCGCCCCCGACCACCACACCTTTCCGGTCTACCAAGCCAACCCCACCGACACGCCCAAAGGCGCCGTGGTGGTGTTGCAGGAAATCTTTGGCGTGAATGCCCACATCCGCGCCGTGGCCGATGGCTATGCGGCGGCGGGCTATGTGGCGCTGGCGCCGGCTACTTTTCAGCGGGTTAAGCCCGGCGTGGAGTTGGGTTACGAGGCGGCGGACATGCAGGCTGGCATTGCCCTGAAAGCGGCGGTAGAGGCGCTGCCGGCGCCTGGCGTGCTGCAAGATATTCAGGTCACCATTGACAACGCGGCGCAATATGGCCGGGTGGCGGTGGTGGGCTACTGCTGGGGCGGCTTGCTGACCTGGCGCGCCGCCTGCCTGTTGCGCGGCGTGAGTGCGGCCGTGCCCTACTACGGCGGCGGCGTTACCAGCCCGGCTGAGGGGGCGCGCACGCCCGGCTGCCCGGTGCTGGCGCATTTTGGTGCCAAGGACCACTGGATTTCTCTGGACAGCGTTGAGGCCTTCAAGCAGGCCCAGCCCGGCGCAGAGGTGCATGTCTACGCCGCCGACCACGGCTTCAACTGCGACCACCGGGGCTCGTTTGACGCGGCGGCGGCCCAGCTGGCCTACCAGCGCACGCTGGCGTTTCTGGCCCAACACCTGGGCTGAGGTGCCGCGGCCTGGGTGGATGCATAAAAGTTAAGCATGTTTTAGGGGTGTAATCCTTATGGGTATTAGGTTTCTAGCTATTATTTAAATAGCAATTGGCCTGGCGGCTGGGCTGCCGGCGCATACTGCACCCTACAGTGGCCCCCTGTTTGACGCCCACCTGCACTACAACCAGGAGGCCTGGAACGGCCAGACCGGGCCGCACCCTTTGAGTGACGTGCTGGCGCGGATGCAGCGCAATGGTGTGCGCGCGGTGCTGGCCAACTCGCGGCCCAATGACGGCACCCGGGCGCTGGCCGAGGCTGGTGCGGCCACCGCGCAAGGCGGCGTGACCGTTGTGCCCTTTGTGCGCCTGTACCGCGACCGGGCCGATTACGACAACTGGTTCCGCGATGACACTATCTACCAGATGGTGCAAGCCGAGTTGGCGCGTGGCACGCCCGCCGGCCCCTACCAGGGCCTGGGTGAGTTTCATCTGTACGACAGCGCCAATGCCAACGGCCCGGTCTAACCTGCGACGGCGGCATGCTCTGCCCGGAGTGGCGAGCCCTGCTGCTGAAATACCCGAACCGGTTTGTCATCGGCTCAGACACCTGGGTCAACCAGCGCTGGCAGTATTACGACGAGCTGATGCAGGGCTACCGCACTTGGCTGGGCGGGCTGCCGCCAGAGGTGGCGCGGGCCATTGGCTGGGACAACGCCGCCGGCTGGTTTGGGCTGAAGTAGCCCTGGTCGGCGTCCGGGCGGACCCGTGACGGCTTTTAGCGCCCGCTGTGCTCGATAAAGCGTTTGCGCCAGAAATAAACCACCAGCCCCACGGCCACCAGCAGCATCAGGGCCATGGCAATCCAGAAGCCGTTGGCCAGATGCACCAGCGGGATGAACTCGAAATTCATGCCGAAAATACCGGCGATCAGGTTCAACGGCAAAAACACCGCCGTCAGCACGGTCAGCGTGCGCATGATTTCGTTGGTGCGGTGGCTTTGCGCGTTGAAGTGCATTTGCACTGCGGTCTCGGCGCTTTGCTCCAGCCGGCGCACATGGTGCACCACACGCTCAATGTGCTCCAGCACGTCGCGGCTGCGCACGTGCAGCAGTTCGCGCTCGTGCCCCTCGGCAGTGGAGCCGGCGGCCGGCCAGGTTTTCAGGGCTTCGACCCAGTCTTGCAGAGCGGCGCGCTGGTCTTCACAGATCTCATCGAGCTGATGCAGCGACAGCCGGGCGTCGAGCAGCGAGCCCCAGTTGTTGAAACGGGTGCGGGGGTTGAGCAACTCCGACTGCCAGTGGTCCAACTGGTGCGTGAGTTCGCGTCGCAGGTCCAGGTAGCCGTCCACCATGTGGTTGATGATGCGCAGCATCAGATCCGCCGGCCCGCTAGGCAGGCGGGTGCCAGCGGCGCGGGATTCGGCCGACACCGAGGCCAGCAATTTGGCGGCATAGGCGTCGCGCACTGCACAGCCGGTCGGGTGCACGGTCAGCAGCACATGGTCAAACACAGCAAAGCCGACCGGGCTGGTGTCAATGCGGCGCAAGATTGGCGGCCCGCCGCGCGGGCTCAGGTGGCTCAGCGGCAGACCCGGGCGGCTGAGGTCGGTCTCGGTATGACCGGCCGCCAGGCGGCGAAACACCAACACGTCGTACTGCGAGGTGTAGTCGTAGTGCGAAGGCAGCTGATTGTTCAACAGGTCGGCCACGTGCAAATCGACCAGCGTGGTGCCCGTCAACCCATGCAAGGCCGACTGAATCTGGGCCTGCAGCACCTCAAACTCGCGCCGTGCGCAGGCGATCCACAAGTAGGCTGGTTCGCCCGCAGGGGCGCGGGCCAGACCGGCGAGTTGGTCAGTCTCGGTGACGTTGCCGCCCGCAATGGAGAAAATCCGCATCCGGTTTCCCGATCAGGTTTTATGGATTAAAACAGGCTCTAGCCCTTGTCCAGCCTAGCGATCTAGCTATTATTTTTGAAGTAAGCGGGCAGCGTCTCGGGCAAAATAGGTCAGCACGCCATCGGCGCCAGCCCGCTTGAAAGCCAGCAGGCTCTCCAGCATCACCGCGTCATGGTCGAGCCATCCGTTTTGCGCGGCGGCCTTGAGCATGGCGTATTCTCCGCTGACCTGGTAGGCAAAGGTCGGCACACGAAACTCGTCTTTGACTCGCCGCACCACGTCCAGGTAGGGCATGCCAGGCTTGACCATCACCATGTCGGCGCCCTCGGCAATGTCCAAAGCCACCTCGCGCAGGGCCTCGTCGGTATTGCCCGGGTCCATCTGGTAGACCTTTTTGTTGCTTTTGCCCAGGTTGCCGGCGGAGCCGACGGCGTCGCGGAACGGGCCGTAAAAGGCGCTGGCGTACTTGGCGCTGTAGGCCATGATGCGGGTGTGGATGAAGCGTTCGGCCTCCAGCGCCTGCCGGATGGCGCCGATGCGGCCGTCCATCATGTCGCTCGGCGCCACAATGTCCACGCCGGCCCGGGCCTGGGTCAGCGCCTGCTGCACCAATACCTTTACGGTCTCGTCATTCATGATGTAGCCACCCTCGGCCGGGTCAGGGTCAATCAGGCCGTCCTGGCCGTGGCTGGTGAAGGGGTCCAGTGCCACGTCGGTCATGATGCCCAGCTCGGGATAGGCGTCTTTCAGCGCCCGCACAACGCGCGGCACCAGGCCGTCCGGGTTCAGCGCTTCACGCCCGTCCGGCGTCTTGAGAGCCGGGTCAATCACCGGGAACAGCGCCATCACTGGAATGCCCAGTGCCACGCAGTCGGCCGCCACAGGCATCAGCAGGTCCAGGCTCAGACGCTCCACGCCGGGCATGGAGCGCACCGGCTCGCGTTGCTGTTGGCCGTCCACCACAAACACCGGGTAGATCAGGTCATGCGGCGTCAGCGCGTGCTCTCGCACCAAGTTGCGGGTGAAGCTGTCACGCCGCAAGCGGCGCGGGCGGCCAAGGGGGTAGGGGGCGAGGTTGATCATCCTAAAAGTGTAATCTGGCGAGCAGCCTGTCACCTTAGCAACAGCTAAATTGACGTCAAACCAGTATTTTCCAAATCAGGTATGAGCCTGAGCCTTGTGTGATTCGGTAGTCTGAATCAGGCGGCTGTTTTGGATCGTCGGTTGAACAAGTCGAAGAGTTTAAGCCTAGCTACGTTCATGGCCGTTGCGGCTTGCAGATCAGTCTGGGCT
>CAMELV010000010.1 GCA_945925985.1 Comamonas sp. lk
CCAGCATTTCCATGGTGATCACCTTTGTTTGCTCCTGCCCAAAAAACGGGCAGAGCCAGTAAAACACCTGGGTCAATTTTGGGTCGGCATAACCTCTATAAGTGGGTCAGTTTTCGGTCGGCGTCAACAGTGCATTAGAGCTAAAACACTCAGCAACTCCACGCTCGCCTCGTCGATTTCAATGTTTTAACCTGACCTATTGCCCACGCTTATCGAAGCGTTGTGACCAACTGGTTGGAGCGCGCAAGCGACTCTGACACCTTGCGTATAACCATGTGCTCAAAGCGTGTGACAAGCTCGGGAAGCTCGGCACGCATACGCGCCAGTGCCAGTTTGCTCAAAATGTAGGCGGATGACGAAACGGTAGCCTGTATCGAGGCGCTCCGCGCCTTGCCCGTGTAAAGCGCCATCTCACCCACCATGGCGCCGACGCTGATTTTTGCCAACCGGCGACCTGGCTTGCTGTCCAAGGGTTTGATCACATCAAAGGTGCCGCTGTTCACAAAATAGATTGCGTCCGACAACTCACCCTCATGGCACAGCATGTCGCCACTCTCAAACTGCCTGAAGTCGCAGTAGCGGCGGAATACCTCTCGGTCACCCATATCGTCTAGAAAATCAAAGCAGCTGGGCTCATAGCCCACCACCCTATTCCTGCTCAGGATGCGGTCCTCTGCCGCCTCAAGCGCATGGTCCAGCACTTGGAAAAAGCTCAGTTGGTGGTGCAGTGTGTCATCCTCCAGCAGCGACAGTTGCAAATCTCGGTTAGCCACCGGGAGAACGAAATAAAAGTGCAGTGGCAAGTCCGCGTAACGCCTCAAAATGCGCTGAAAAGCCGATATCGCCGACCGGTCAATGCCATTGACCAGGGTGAAATCCATGACGATCGCTTCCAATGTCGCCATGTCCATGGTCTGAAAAACGGCATCGATCTTTTTGGCTGAGCCGAAGAACATATAGCCCTCAAACCGATAGATCACTGTCTTGCTTGCACGCATTGACAGCGTCTCCACGTCTTGCCGAGAGCGGACAACCGAACTCGGCAGCGCTGACAGGTCGGTCGTCAGGTTCGCTAAAGGGATGTGGCTGTAGGCCACGGCGAACACGATGCAAGAGATGACGGTCCCAGCGGCAAAACCGACCAAGTAGCCAAAGTTGGCGACCAGCACGATGATCAAGACAATTTGCGCCAATTCGTGCAAATTGACCGCAGTGATTTGGTCCCACAGCCAATTCTTGAGCATATTCAGGCCCAAGAACATGATCAGCGCACCTAACACGGCTTTTGGCACATAAGCAATCAGCCCGCTTGCGCCCACAAGCATGGCTAAGCAGATGGCCGACCCGATCACGCCGGACAACGCCCCGCCACCCACAGCCCGGTTCAAAGAGGTCCGCCCGATCGAGACAATGCTCACGAATCCACCCAAAAACGCTGAAACGCCGGTCGAAGCCGCATGGGCTTTAAGCAGACGGTCCAGATCGAATTCTTTTTTGAAATCACGCTCCAGACTCGCCAATGAGACCAATATCGCTAAGGTGCCCACAAAACTGATGACCAGCATCGCTGGCAGCTCAGAAACGAGCGTTCGCCAGTCAAGCCACTCCAGAGACAGGTCCCATGGTGGTCGCCATGCCAGGTCATCAAGCCCGTGGAACATCCAGTTGTCGCGGCTACACGCCGTGGCGGGGCAAATGCCGTATGCCAGCGCCACATTCACTAGGAGTGACGCTGACAACATCACCAGTGGTATCAGGAGCGCGGCAGAAACTCGACTTGCCAAACCGTAAAGGGCCAACAAAACGGCCATTGCCAGGACCAGCTCGGGCCGGTACGGCTGGTCAAGTAGCGCTGTCAGGCCGCTACGACTCAGCGGCGTACCTGAAATGATGTCGAGCCCGCTGCTGCAGATCAGCCAACCATTAGAAGCCAAGAAACCTGCCGTGACCGAAAACGGCATAAAGCGAACCAGCCCAGCCAATTTAAATCGACCCAGCGCGTAGAACGCCACTGCGCAGACAACCGACGTCAGGAACAAGGTGGCCAATGCCAAGTTGACGGTGCGAAGCTCGGCAAACTCCAAGGCACTGAGGGTAGCGAGCAGCCCCGCCAGCACAGAAGTGGTACTGGAGTCTGGACCACTGATGAATCTGCGCTCTTCGGACAGCAGGCCGAACAGTGCGCCGATCACCGCCGTCACAATGGCCGCAGCAATCCCGATCCCAACGTAGGGCGCGAGCGGTCCTGAAAACAGCATGGCGCCATAAGAGATGGCGTAAATGACCGCACTCAAGCCGACGGTGATGCCGGCCGCAGACTGACGTACTACCCTCGCCAGCCTAGGCGCATTGACGCCCGACACACCAATTACTTTGCTCATGGAAGTCGATTTTCTTGCAAATCTATGACACTGTTGTTACCTCGACCAGGCAGTCGTAAAACGTGGGCGCCCGGCCCAGATCGGTCAGATGCTGGCTGGTGAGCTGGTTCACATTAGTGCCGTCCAGCCCGAACTTGCGCCACCAAACGCCCAGGCCGTGCACCACGCCCGGCCGGGCACGGTGTGACACAACAAGCCTGCAGTGGTGCTGGCCTCGCTGGTTAAAGACCCGCACCGTGGCGCCATCGTTCAGGCCCCGTGCCTTAGCGTCTTGGGCGTGCATCTCCAGCAGCGGCTCGCCCTCGATGTCGCGCAGGCTCTGCACATTGACAAAGCTCGAATTCAGAAAATTTCGCGCCGGAGGCGAGATCATTGCCAAGGGGTAATGGGCAGAAGACCCCGGCGCCTCATGGTTGGGCAGGTAGTCGGGCAGGCCGTCCAGCCCCTGCGCCGCCAGCCGGGCGCTGAAGAACTCGCACTTGCCAGAGGGCGTGGGAAACTGACCCTGCGCAAACGGCGCCCGCACCTGCGTCACCGGCGCAAAGCCCTTTGCCAGCAGAGCCTCAAAGTCCACCGCATCGCCGTAGGCCAGTCCGCACAGCGTCTGGTCGTCCTCGGTAAATTCGGGTTCGGTGAAGCCCATGTGCAGCGCTAACTCCCGAAAAATTTGGGTGTTGGTTCTGGCCTGGCCCAGTGGCGCAATGGCGGGCCGGTTGAGCAGCGCGTCCGTGTGGCCGTAGCCGGCGTGCACGTCCCAGTGCTCCAGCTGGGTGGTGGCGGGCAGCAGGTAGTCGGCGTAGTCGGCGGTATCGGTCTGAAAATGCTCTAGCACCACGGTGAACAGGTCTTCGCGGGCAAAGCCCTGCACCACCCGGCCAGAGTCGGGCGCCACCGCCACCGGGTTGCTGTTGTACACCACCAAGGCCTCAATGGCCGGGCCAAACTCAGCGCTGGCCGGGCGCAGCAAGTCGTCGCCGATGGTGCTCATGTTGATGGTTCGCGGCCGCCGACCAGCCAGCAGGTCGGGCCGCTGCAGGGCGGCCCGGTTCACAGGAAAACTGCCTGAGCTGGACAGCAGCATGCCGCCGGCCCGGTGGCGCCAGGCGCCAATCAGCGCAGGCAGCGTGGCAATCAGCCGCACGGCATTGCCGCCCCCGCGCACCCGCTGCATGCCGTAGTTCAGCCGTATCGCTGCCGGCCCGGCCTCGCCGCGGCAGGCGCCGTAGGCCTGCGCCAGCGCCCTGATTTGTTCTGGCGTGATGCCGCATACGGCGGCAGCCCGTTCGGGCGGCCACTGCAGCGCCCGTGCTCGCATCAGCTCCCAGCCCAGGGTGTGCTGTGCCAGGTAATCGTGGTCCAGCCAGTCGCGGTGGATCAGCTCGTGCATCAGCGCCAGCGCCAGCGCGGCGTCGGTGCCCGGCAGCAGGGCGATGTGCTCATGGCACTTTTCGGCCGTCTCGCTGCGGCGCGGGTCGATGCAAATCAGCCGCGCGCCGCGCCGCTTGGCCTCTTGCGCATGCCGCCAAAAGTGCAGGTTGCTGGCAATCGGGTTGCTGCCCCAAATCAAAATCAGCTTGGATTCAGCGAAAAACTCGATCCGCATGCCCAGCTTGCCGCCCAGCGTCTGCGTCAGGGCTTCGGCCCCGGCTGATGCGCAAATGGTGCGGTCCAATAAAGAGGCGCCCAGCCGGTGGAAAAACCGGGCCGACATGCTGTCGCCCTGCACCAGCCCCATGGTGCCGGCGTAGCTGTAGGGCAGAATTGCCTGCGCTGAGTCCGGGCCGCGAGCCGCAATGGCGTGCAGCCGGTTGGCAATGTCGCTCAGCGCAACTCCCCAACTGACCGGCTCAAACTGCCCACTGCCTTTGGCCCCCACCCGCTTCATGGGCTGCTGCAGCCGGTCTGGGTGGTAGGTACGCTCGGTGTAGCGAGACACCTTGGTGCACAGTGTGCCGGCTGTGGCCGGGTGCGCCGGGTTGCCCTGAACTTTAATGGCCACCCCGCCAGACACCGTGGTCAGCAGCGAACAGGTGTCCGGGCAGTCGTGCGGACAGGCGCCGCGGACTTGGTGAGTCGCTGTGTCGGGGTGGGTCATGCTGGGGTAAGGGTTAGGTCGGATGGCAGGGGTCGCCGGTTGGCGCTAGACTGAGGTCAAGGAGAACTTATGAAAATCATTGATTCCATTGTGACCCAGGCCGCGTCGATGGCAACTGTCCGACGCGACATTCATGCCCACCCCGAGCTGCGCTTTGAAGAAGTGCGCACTGCCGACCTGGTGGCCGCCAAGCTGACCGAGTGGGGTATCCCTATCCACCGCGGTATGGGCACGACCGGCGTGGTCGGCATTGTCAAAAGCGGCACCTCGGCCCGCGCCATCGGCCTGCGCGCCGACATGGACGCCCTGCCCATGCAAGAGTTCAACACCTTCAGCCATGCCAGCCAGCACGCCGGCAAAATGCACGCTTGCGGCCACGACGGCCACACCGCCATGCTGCTGGCGGCGGCCCAGCACTTTGCCAAACACTGCAATTTTGATGGCACTGTGTACCTGATCTTCCAACCCGCAGAAGAAGGCGGTGGCGGCGCCCGCGAGATGATCAAAGACGGCCTGTTTGAGCAATTCCCTATGGACGCTGTGTTTGGCCTGCATAACTGGCCCGGCTATGCCGTGGGCAAGTTTGCCGTGAGCCCGGGCCCGGTCATGGCCTCCAGCAACGAGTTCAGGGTGGTCATCCGTGGCAAAGGCGGCCATGCTGCACTGCCGCACAACGGGCTAGACCCGGTGCCTGTGGCCTGCCAGCTGGTGCAGGGCTTTCAGACCATCATCACCCGCAACAAGAAGCCGATTGACGCTGGTGTCATCTCGGTCACCATGATCCACGCCGGCGAGGCCACCAACGTCATCCCCGACAGCTGCGAACTGCAGGGCACGGTGCGCACCTTCAGCCTGGAGGTGCTCGACATGATTGAGCGGCGCATGAAGCAAATCACCGAGCACACCTGCGCCGCTTTTGACATGAGTTGCGAGTTCACCTTCTCACGCAACTACCCGCCCACCATCAATAGCGCCAAAGAAGCCGAGTTTGCCCGCCGTGTCATGACCGACATCGTGGGCGAGGACAACGTGGTGGCGCAAGAGCCCACCATGGGCGCCGAAGACTTCTCGTTCATGCTGCTCGCCAAGCCAGGTTGCTACAGCTTCATTGCCAATGGCGACGGCGCCCACCGCGAAATGGGCCACGGCGGCGGCCCCTGCATGCTGCACAACCCCAGTTACGACTTCAACGACGACCTCATTCCGCTGGGCGCCACCTACTGGGTGCGCCTGGCCGAAGAATGGTTCAAGACCGCCTGAGCGCACAACCATGACCCAGCCCGACGCATTTTCTGACAGCTATGACCAGGCCCGAACCAAGTTTCTGGCGGCAGCCGCCAGTGCCGGGCTGGCGGTGCAAGCCTACCCGCACCCCATGCCTGGCCGCGACGGCGAGGCACTGGCCACCGACGTGGTGCTGGACGGCCCAGCCAACGCCGAGCGTCTGCTGATCGTCAGCAGCGCCTGCCATGGGGTGGAGGGCTTTTGCGGCAGCGGTGTGCAAGTCGACGCACTGGGCAACGCCGCCTGGCGGGCGCAGGCCCATGCCCAAGGCGTGGCCGTGTTGTATGTGCACGCCCTCAACCCGCATGGTTTTTCTTACCAGCGCCGCGTCACGCATGAGAACGTTGACCTTAACCGCAACTTTCATGTTTTTGCCAAGCCGCTGCCAGTGAACGAGGCCTACCGCGCCCTGCACGCCCTGTTGCTGCCCGAGCACTGGCCGCCCGACGCCGCCAACCGGGCCGCTGTGGCCGACTACATCAGCCAGCACGGTATCAACGCCTTTCAGGGCGCCATTACCCGCGGCCAGCACGAGTTTGCCGACGGGCTGTTTTACGGCGGTACGGCACCCACCTGGAGCAACCAGAACATCCGGCAAATCCTGCGCGAGCATGCTCAGGCGGCCCGCCGTCTGGCCTGGGTCGATTTGCACACCGGCTTGGGGCCCAGCGGGCTGGGTGAACGTATTTTTGCTTGCCGGGACGACGCCACCGCCCTGGCCCGGGCCCGCAATTGGTGGGGCGGCAACGGCGCCACGCCCGTCACCTCGATTTATGACGGTTCGTCGAGTTCGGCCTTTCTGACGGGCTTGATGTGGATGGCCGCCTATCAGGAGTGCCCGCAGGCCGAGTACACCGGCCTGGCGCTTGAGTACGGCACCCTGCCCATTGCCGACATGCTTCAGGCGCTGCGCGCCGACCACTGGCTGCACCAGCACCCCCAAGCGCCAGCGGCTCTGGCGGCGCAAATCCACCAGCAGGTCAAAGACGCCTTTTTTACCGACACTCCGGTCTGGAAAGACCAAATTTTGAGCCAGGCGCGCCAGGTGCTGGCGCAGGCGTCGGCTGGGCTGGTTACTTAATAAAAACAAGCCCCAGCCCTTACCCATCCTCAATAGTTTGCTACTTAATAGATAGCAAACTACCTTTGCTGGCTTTGGTGCAGGCGTCAAACGCCCAAGCGGCGCCCAGCCATTTCAAGCAGGCCATCAAAGATCAGGTTGTCGACCAATTCCAATGGCAGGTTCATGCTGGGGGCCATTTTCCAGCCTGCGCCGCCTGTCATTAGGCAGTGCGGTTGGCTCCCGCAATGCTTGCGTAAATGTTCTGTCATGCGCGCCACCGCGCCGGCAATGGCGTAGGTGCCGCCACTGGTCAGTGCGTCGCTGGTGTTGGTGGGAAAGGGTCGAACCTCGCCGGTCGGGACGTGCAAGCCGGCAGTGCCTGACTCCAGGGCACGCAGCATGATGCCGTGGCCAGGGAGGATCAGTCCGCCGAGGAACTTGCCGCCCGAGTCAATGGCGTCCACGGTCACGGCGGTGCCGACCATCACCACCACCAGCGGTCGAGCCGAGCCGAGGGCCAGCATGCGGTGCCAGGCACCAATCATGGCGACCCAGCGGTCAGCGCCCAGTCGGGCAGGGTGGTCGTAGCCATTGACGAGACCGGCCTCAGCCGCGCTGGCCACCACCCATTGTGGTGCCACGTCCCAGATCTCCATCTGTTCTTCGACCCGGCGCTTGACCGCATCGCCGGCCACGATGCAGCCCAGCATATGCTGGGGCGGTGGCAGACTGGCCCAGGCGCCTTCGGCCAGCTTGTCAATATGCTCGAGAAATTCGGCGCCCTGCGCCAACAAACGACTTTTGGGGTGAGCTTGTTGGTAGAGCGCCCACTTAAGGCGTGTGTTGCCAACGTCTATCGCCAGGAAGGTCATACCATGATTATCATCAAACTCAGTTCTGCCGCCAGGGCAGGCCGCGATGCCGCCAGCCGCCTTGTTGGCCTCGGTGGGCGTGATCATCTGGGTCGCCCTCAAACCCCTCCAGGATGTTGTAGGCCACCAGGCCCAGTTCGGTGGCGCGTTTGGCGGCGGCGATGGAGCGTACCCCACTGCGGCACAGCAACAGCACTTTCATGGCTTTGGGTTCTGCGAGCTGAACTGCGGCTTGCAACGCAGTATCAAACGTCGGGTTCATGGCCATGCCAGGCCACTGCTTCCAGGCCACCGGCACGGCGCCTGGCACAAAGCCGACCCATTCGCGCTCGGCGTCGGTGCGTACGTCCACCAACACGGCCTCTCCTGAGGTCCACCAGCGGTACGCCAGCTCGGGAGAAACGTCGCCGGCGTACCCGGCGGCCGGGCGAGGGTGCGTCAACTCTGCGCCACCGGCGTCATGCCTTAGACCTGAGTGGAGGTTGGCGGGCACCGCCTCGTCGATACGTTTGGGCCGCGGCAGATTCAGCCCGTCCATGATGGCCCTGAACTCAGCCAGCGATTTACCCGCGATGCGCGGGTTACTGAGCTTTTCGGCACCAATGGTTGAGCGTGTACGTCCTTGGTAGTCATGCCCTGGCCACACGGTGGTGGCGTTGGGCAATCCGAACAGCACCTGGGTCAGGCTGTCATAAAGGGCCTCTGGGCTGCCCGACTGAAAATCGGTGCGACCGCAGCCATTAATGAGCAGGGTGTCGCCAGTAAAGACATGATCGCGCCAGAGAAAGCTCATACTGCCAGCGGTGTGGCCGGGCGTGTGCAGGGCAGTGACCTGCTCCTGGCCAAAGCGCAGGATGTCACCCTGCTTGAGCTGCATGGCGGCGGTGTGGATGCCGCATCCACTGGGCGCGGCAGTGCGGGCGCCGACCAATTCTGCCAGCTGACCGGCGCTGGTGATGTGGTCGGCATGGGCATGGGTCTCCAAGGTCCAGAGCAGTTTTAGCCCTTGCTCGCGCAGTATGGCCAGATCGCGCTCGATCTGCTGGTCCACCGGGTCGATGATGAGCGCCTCCCGCGTGACCTCGTCAAACAGCAGGTACGTGTAGGTGCTGGAGGCGGGATCGAACAGTTGCAAGGGGGTCATCGGACTTTCCTGGTCTGGCTAATCATTGAAATTAATTATGCTCCGGATTGAAAAAATGACCGGCCGTCTCGTGGTTTCTACTAAGTGGCGTTCTCTGCTGCACCGCCATAATCTCAGTCCCTTGTGCCATAACTCTTGGAGAATCTCTTGACTGATAGCAAAACACCCCGTCGTCGTAGTCTGCTCAAAGGCGTTGCGGTTGCCGCTGGCGCCATGTCCGCCCCCATGATCGCCAAGGCGCAGGCCGGCCCGATCTCCATGCGCTGGCAGAGCACTTGGCCGGCCAAAGACATCTTTCACGAGTATGCATTGGATTACGCCAAGAAGGTGAACGACATGACCGGCGGTGACCTCAAGATCGAAGTCCTGCCAGCGGGCGCCGTGGTACCAGCCTTTGGTTTGCTAGAGGCCGTGTCCAAGGGCACGCTCGATGGCGGGCACGGTGTGTTGGGTTACCACTACGGCAAGCAGAATGCCTTGGCGCTCTGGAACTCTGGCCCGGCCTTCGGCATGGACGCCAATATGGTCCTGGCTTGGCACAAGTACGGCGGCGGCGAGCAGTTGCTGGCCAAGCTGTATGCCTCGATTGGCGGCAATGTGCAGTCTTTCCTGTACGGCCCCATGGCGACTCAGCCGCTGGGTTGGTTCAAAAAGCCGATCACCAAGGCAGAAGACTTCAAGGGTCTGAAATTCCGCACCAACGGCCTGGCCATTGACCTGTTCACGGCCATGGGTGCAGCGGTGAATGCCCTGCCCGGCGGCGAGATCGTACCGGCTATGGACCGCGGTCTGCTCGACGGTGCAGAGTTCAACAATGCCTCATCGGATCGCTTACTCGGTTTCCCTGATGTGTCCAAGGTTTGCATGCTGCAAAGCTACCACCAGAGTGCGGAAACCTTCGAGATCATGTTCAACAAGACCAAGTACGATGCGCTGCCGCCCAAAATGAAGGCCATCATTGCCGGCGCCACCGAGGCCGCTTCGGCCGAGATGTCCTGGAAAGCCATTGACCGTTACTCCAAGGACTACATCGAGTTGCAGACCAAAGACAAGGTCAAGTTCTACAAGACGCCCGACTCCATTTTGCAAGCCCAGCTCAAGCTGTGGGATGCCATCCTTGAGAAGAAATCGGCTGAAAATCCACTCTTCAAGGAAGTTGTAGAGTCGCAGAAGGCGTTTGCCGAGCGCGCCGTCAAATGGGACCAAGACACTTATGTGAGCCGCCGTATGGCAGTAAGCCATTTCTTCAGTGCCAAGAAGGCGGCGCCTACCAAAGCGGCGCCTAAAAAGGCCTGATTTTCCTCGCGGGTCGAATCATCAGCCATCCGAACCTGATTCGGATGGCTGAGTTTTTTAGTGAGAGCGCTTCATGCAAAAATTATTACTGGCTGTTGATAAGCTCAGTACGGTGATCGGGCAAGCCTTTTCATGGCTGATCGTCGTACTGACGCTGCTCATCACCTGGGAAGTGTTCTCACGCTACGCGCTGGACAACCCGCACCCCTGGGCCTTTGACGTGATGAGCATGCTGTACGGCTCGGTGTTCATGATGGCGGGTGCTTACACGTTGTCCAAAAATGGGCATGTCCGGGGCGATGTGCTGTACGGGTTTTTTCCGCCGCGACTGCAAGCCGGTCTGGACTTGGCCTTGTACATCCTGTTCTTTATTCCGGGGGTTGTGGCGATGGCTTGGGCCGGTTATAACTTTGCCGCTGAGTCCTGGGCCATCAATGAGCACTCCAATATCACGGCTAACGGCCCGCCGGTCTACCCTTTTAAAACCATCATCCCGATTGCCGGCACCATTTTGTTGGCACAGGGCCTGGTGGAGATCGTGCGCTGCATTGTTTGCCTGCAGCAGGGTGCCTGGCCGTCTCGGGGGCAGGACGTCGAGGAAGTCGACGTTGAGAAGCTGAAAGAAATGGTGCACGTCAAAGACGAAGATATTGCCCAACTGGGTGCGCTACAGCCAGCCTCTTCGGGGAATCGAAAATGAGAAAAGAAGTCTGGTTTGGCCTTTCCATCATGGCCGCCGTGGTTCTGGCCGCCTTTGTGCTGCTGCCGGCACCTTCTCAAATGACCAACGGCCACCTTGGCCTTTTGATGCTGGCGCTGGTGGTGGTGGCCATCATGCTTGGTTTCCCCACTGCCTTCACTTTGATGGGCATGGGCATGGTCTTCGCCTGGATTGCCTACCGCAGTCAAAACCCGGGTTTGGCGGTGCAGCAAACCCTGGACTTGATGGTGCAGCGCACTTATTCGGTGATGTCCAACGATGTCCTGATCTCGATCCCCCTGTTCGTCTTCATGGGCTATCTGATCGAGCGTGCCAACCTGATTGAGAAGCTGTTCAAGAGCATGCACCTCGCCACGGCTCGCGTGCCGGGTTCGCTGGCGGTGGCCACCATCATCACCTGCGCCATTTTTGCCACGGCCACCGGTATCGTGGGCGCGGTGGTGACGCTGATGGGCTTGCTGGCTCTGCCGGCCATGCTGCGGGCGGGCTACAGCGTGCAGCTGTCGGCGGGCGCCATCACGGCGGGTGGTTGTCTGGGCATCCTGATTCCGCCGTCGGTGATGTTGATCGTGTATGGCGCCACCGCTGGCGTGTCGGTGGTCAAGCTTTACGCCGGGGCGTTTTTCCCAGGCATCATGCTGGCTTCCCTGTACGTGGTGTATGTGGTGGTGGTCGCCAAGCTCAAACCCCATCTGGCGCCGCCGATGTCGGCTGAAGACCGTCGCGTGCCACTGCCCGAATTTGCCCAGATCGTGTCAAGCAGTGTGAGCGAAAGGGTGCTCCCGGGCCTGATTGGCGCCATCAAAGGCAAACGCAACAGCGCGGTACCGCTGCGCAGCCTGCTCAGTCACCTGGGCATTGCGGTGTTGCCGGCGCTGGCGGTGGCCCTGATCATGGGCACCGTCTATTTCAAGGTGACTGCGCCTTTGGTGGAAGAAGCCTCTGAAGGTGTGGTGGCGATGGGTGCTGCTGCTACCGGCGTGCCCGAGGAGGAGGAAAAAAGTGTTAGCGGACTGGCAGAGCCTGAGGAAGATGGAGGCCTGAAGCCGCCCCCCGGCGCTGCCGACACGAAGGCCGAGGCGGCCTCTGAGCCGGTCGCTGCGACCAACCCGGCAACGCCAGCTGAACCTCCCAAGGCAGCGGTAGCCGAGCCTGCATCCAAGGCGGTTGCCGAGCCCTCAGCCGTGCCGCAGCGACTGCCTCCGCCGGTGAGTTTCTGGGTCGCTTTGGCCAGTTGCGCCGTGGCACTCGCCATTTTTTATGCCTACTTCAGCTTCGCACGGCTTGAGATATTCAAGATGCTGCTCGGCTCGTTCTTCCCGCTGGCAGTGATGATTCTGGCGGTGTTGGGCACCATCGTATTCGGTCTTGCGACGCCCACTGAAGCAGCGGCCATGGGCTCCATGGGCGGCTTGCTGCTGGCAGCGGCCTACCGGCGGCTCAATATGACGGTGATGAGGGAGTCGGTCTACCTGACCGCCAAGACCAGCGCCATGGTGTGCTGGCTGTTTGTGGGCTCCAGCATTTTCTCTGCCGCGTTTGCGCTGCTGGGCGGTCAGGAGCTGATCAACCAGTGGGTGCTGTCGCTCAACATGACGCCAGTGCAGTTCATGATTTTGGCCCAGGTGGTGATTTTCTTATTGGGCTGGCCACTGGAGTGGACCGAGATCATCGTGATCTTCATGCCCATCTTCATCCCCCTGCTGCCGCACTTTGGCATTGATCCGCTGTTTTTTGGGTTGCTGGTGGCACTGAACCTGCAAACTGCGTTCTTGAGCCCGCCGGTGGCGATGGCAGCCTTCTACTTGAAGGGGGTGAGTCCGCCGCACGTGACCCTGAACCAGATCTTTGCCGGTATGTTGCCCTTCATGGCTATTCAGGTCCTGGCCATTTTTCTGTTGTACCAGTTCCCGGCCATTGGCCTGTGGTTGCCGCAAATGCTCTACAAATGAGGCGGAAAAGGCGATACCATTGACGTTTACGTCAACGTCAATGTGTGCCGCTGCGATATCGCTGAGCAGCGGCCCGATGGAGCCCTGCCATGACCGACCTGTCTGCCGAATATAAAGCCCTGGCCAATTACCGGCCCACGCACAAAGTGCGCTTCGTGACCGCTGCCAGCCTGTTCGACGGCCATGACGCGGCCATCAATATCATGCGCCGCATCCTGCAGGGCATGGGCGCCGAGGTGATCCACTTGGGACACAACCGCAGTGTGGACGAGGTGGTGACAGCCGCACTGCAAGAGGACGCACAGGGCATCGCCATCAGCTCTTACCAGGGCGGCCACGTGGAGTACTTCAAGTACATGGTGGACCTGCTGCGGGCGCGCGGTGGCGCCCATATTCAGGTGTTTGGTGGCGGTGGCGGGGTGATTGTGCCGCCGGAGATTCGCGAGTTGCAAGCCTACGGCGTGGCCCGCATTTTCAGCCCGGAAGACGGTCAGCGCATGGGCCTGGCCGGCATGATTGGCGAGATGGTGATGCGCTGCGACCAAGACCTGACGCCGCACGCCCCCACTGAATTGACGGCGCTTCAAGGCCACGGCGAGATGGCCTGGCGGTCACTGGCGCAGTGGATTACTGCTGTCGAAAATGAGCAGGCAAATCCGGCTCTAGCCTCGGAGATACGGGCCTTGGCTGCTACAAAAAAGATACCTGTGGTGGGCATCACCGGTACCGGTGGCGCTGGCAAGTCCAGCCTGACCGATGAGCTGATTCGTCGGCTGCGCCTGGACCAGGATGACCGTTTGCGTGTGGCGGTGATCAGCATTGACCCCAGCCGCCGCAAAAGCGGTGGCGCCCTGCTGGGCGACCGTATTCGCATGAACGCAATGGCGCCGTGGGCCGGCGGCCCACGCGTGTTTATGCGCAGCCTGGCCACGCGTGACTTTGGCTCCGAGATCAGCGCAGCGCTGCCCGACGTGATTGCGGCTTGCAAGGTGGCCGGTTTTGATCTGGTGGTGGTGGAGACGTCTGGCATTGGCCAGGGCGACGCGGCGATCGTGCCCCATGTGGATGTGCCGCTGTATGTGATGACGCCCGAGTTTGGCGCGGCCAGCCAGCTGGAAAAGATTGACATGCTCGACTTTGCAGAATTTGTGGCCATCAACAAGTTTGACCGCAAAGGCTCGCTTGATGCCCTGCGCGATGTGGCCAAGCAGGTGCAGCGCAACAAAGAGGCCTGGACCACACCCTTGACCGACATGCCGGTGTTTGGCACCATGGCGGCCCGCTTCAATGATGACGGCGTGACCGCGCTGTACCAGGCGCTGCTGCAACGTCTGGCTGCGCTGGGCCTGCCGGTGCAGCCCTCGCGCTTGCCGCAGGTGGCGGTGCGCCACAGCACCAACCAGACGCCGGTGGTGCCCGCAGCGCGCACCCGCTACCTGGCCGAGATCAGCGACACCGTGCGTGGCTACAAGGTCCGTGGGCGCAGCCAGGCCCGGCTGGCGCGTGAAATCCAGCAGTTGCGCGAATCAGCCCGCATGCTCAGGGAAGCGGATGCCACCAAGACCCGCGCCGCGGAGGCCGTGCTGGACCTGGCCAGCCAACGTGACGCGCACCTGGGTGCCGCTGAGCGCAAGCTGCTGGCACAGTGGCCGGCGATGCAGGCCGCCTATGCCGGCGACGAGTTCGTGGTGACAATCCGCGATAAGGAAATCCGCACCGCGCTCACCACCAAGTCGCTCAGCGGTACCACCATCCGCAAGGTGGCGCTGCCGCAGTACGAGGACCACGGTGAAATTCTGAAGTGGCTGATGCTGGACAACGTGCCCGGCAGCTACCCCTACACCGCCGGCACCTTTGCCTTCAAGCGTGAGGGCGAGGACCCGACCCGTATGTTTGCCGGAGAGGGCGACGCCTTTCGCACCAACACCCGCTTCAAGCTGCTGAGCGCAGGCATGGCGGCCAAGCGCCTGTCCACCGCGTTTGACTCGGTCACGCTGTATGGCAACGACCCCGACCCGCGGCCAGACATTTACGGCAAGGTGGGTAACTCGGGCGTATCCATCGCCACGCTGGACGACATGAAGGTGCTGTACAGCGGGTTCGATCTGTGCAGCCCCTCCACCAGCGTCAGCATGACCATCAACGGCCCGGCGCCCAGCATTTTGGCAATGTTCATGAACACGGCGATTGACCAGAACATTGACAAGTTCAGGGCTGACAATGGCCGCGAGCCGACCGAGACTGAGCTGGCCAACATCCGCGAATGGGTGCAAGAAAACGTGCGTGGCACGGTGCAGGCCGACATTCTTAAAGAAGACCAGGGCCAGAACACCTGCATTTTCAGCACCGAGTTCAGCCTGAAGGTGATGGGCGACATTGCCCAGTACTTTGTGCACAACCGGGTGCGCAACTTTTACTCGGTGTCGATCAGCGGATACCACATTGCCGAGGCCGGTGCCAACCCGATCAGCCAGCTGGCCTTCACCCTCAGCAATGGCTTTACCTTTGTCGAGGCCTATCTGGCGCGCGGCATGCACATTGATGACTTCGCACCCAATTTGAGCTTTTTCTTCAGCAACGGCATGGACCCCGAGTACACCGTGATGGGCCGGGTGGCCCGGCGCATCTGGGCGGTTGCCATGAAAGAAAAATACGGCGCCAACGAGCGCAGCCAGAAGCTCAAGTACCACATCCAGACCAGCGGCCGCAGCCTGCATGCGCAGGAGATCCAGTTCAATGACATCCGCACCACGCTGCAGGCGCTGATCGCCATCTACGACAACTGCAACAGCCTGCACACCAATGCCTTTGACGAGGCCATCACGACGCCTACCGAAGACTCGGTGCGCCGGGCGATGGCGATCCAGCTCATCATCAACCGCGAATGGGGCTTGGCCAAGAACGAGAACCCGTCGCAGGGTGCCTTCATCATCGAAGAGCTGACTGAGCTGCTTGAAGAGGCGGTCTTGACCGAGTTTGAACGCATCGCCGAGCGTGGCGGCGTGCTGGGCGCCATGGAAACTGGCTATCAGCGGGGCAGGATTCAGGACGAGTCCATGCACTACGAGATGCTCAAACACACCGGCGAGCTGCCCATCATTGGCGTCAACACCTTCCGCAACCCGCACGGTGACGCCGTGCTGGACAAGCTTGAACTCGCCCGCTCGACTGACGAAGAAAAGCAGAACCAGCTCACGCGCCTGGCCGACTTTCATGCCCTGCACGCCAGTGAGGCGCCGGCTATGCTGCATCGCCTGCAGCAGGCGGTGATCGAGAACCAAAATGTGTTTGAAGTGCTGATGGACGCGGTGCGAGTCTGCTCGCTGGGGCAGATCACCAATGCCTTGTTTGAGGTGGGCGGGCAATACCGACGTAACATGTAAAGTCTGCAACCCCGCGAATCTGGGCCCGTTTGGACACCATTTACATCATTGCTGCCTTGTGCAGCGCACTGCTCCACGCCACATGGAACGCAGGCGTCAAGTCCACCGGGCAGCATGCGGCGGTGATGACCGGTCAAATGCAGGTGGCGGCCTTGGTCGGCCTGCCGGTGCTGTTTTTTGTTGGCATGCCCAATTTGGCGTCACTGGGCTGGATCGCCGCCTCGGCCCTGTTTAACGTGCTGGGCCTGAGGGCCATCTTGCGTGCCTACGACCATGGTGAGTTCGGGCTGGTTTACCCCATGTCGCGTGCCATCATGATCATGCTGGTAGTGCCACTGTCTACCCTGCTGGCGCAGGAGCAGCTTCCTATGGGCGTCATGCTGGGCATCGGGCTCATCGTCACAGCGCTGACCATGCTGGCCCTGGGCGCGCGGCACGGCAACGATTTCTCCCGCCACGTCTTGATTTGGACCGGCGTGGGCGGGGTCTTGAGTGCCTGTACCGTGCTGATTGACGCCCATGGCATTCGGCAGTCCGGCTCGCCGTTTGCCTACGGCTGCATCGTCGCGATTGTCAACGCAGCCAACATGACATGGCAGCAGCGTCGGGTGCCTAGCCTGTTTGCCACGATCCGTCAGCACGCTGGCGTCACCCTGTGGTCGGGGGCGCTGTCGATGGCGTCATACCTGCTCATTGTCTGGGTGTTCAGCAAGGCGCCGATTGCGGGTGCAGCGGCCTTGCGCGATACCAGCTCGGTGTTTGCGGTGCTGATCGCCATGGTCTTCATGAAAGAGGCGATTAACCGGGCTAAGCTGTTGGCGGTGGCCCTCGCCATCGCCGCCATTCCCTTGATGCGCCTGACCTGACGGGCTGCGCCACCAGCTCGGGCGGAGCTTTAGCCGCCCTGGTGCGGACGCTTGCCGGGGTTCTTTTTGTTGTTGGTGGCGGTGCCACGCTCTAGGCTGCGCTTTTGGCCGCGCGGTGCGGTGAAGCACACGCCCTTGGGTGGCACAGGCCGGGGGGTGGCCAGGCGGTCGGCTTCAGTACGGAATTCTTTGGGCATGACGCTCACTCCAGATATTTGTGGCAAAAACCGGATTATCCCTGCTTCCGACGCCTGATCGGCAGCTGCCGCCCAGGTGACTGTCAACTCGGTGTCTCGTCGCTTAAGCTGATGTTTCAACAAGGGGCTTTTTTCATGAACAATTTGTTTTCATTGCAGGGCCGCACCGCCCTGATCACCGGCGGCTCGCGGGGTATCGGCCGAATGATTGCCGCTGGTTTTCTGGCCCAGGGCGCACGGGTCTACATCTCGGCGCGCAAGGCTTCCGTCTGCGACCAGACCGCCGCAGAGCTGGGTGAGTTGGGCCACTGTGTCTCGCTGCCTGCCGATGTCTCCAGCGTCGCCGGCGCAAAAGCACTGGCCGTGGCCTATGCAGCCCATGAGCCGCTACTCGACATCCTGGTCAATAACGCCGGCGCGGCCTGGGGCGCGCCGTTTGACGACTTTCCTGAAAGTGGCTGGGATAAGGTGGTGGACCTGAACCTGAAGGCGCCGTTTTTTCTGACGCAGGCGCTGGCGGGCCATTTGCGCCTGGCTGGCCAACAGCGGGTGGCCAAGGTCATCAATATCGCCTCCATCGATGGCCTGTCGGTCAACCCGCAGGAAACCTATTCTTATGCAGGCAGCAAGGCGGGCCTGGTGCACCTGACGCGCCGCATGGCCTTGCGCCTGATTCAAGACAATATCGCTGTGACCGCGATTGCCCCGGGGGCCTTTGCCTCCGAGATGAACCGCGACGCGCGTGACCGGGCTGACGAGGTGTCGGCCCACATTCCGGCGGGCCGCATCGGGGTGGACGAGGATATGGCCGGCGCGGCGATTTACTTGGCTTCGCGCGCCGGCGACTACGTGGTGGGCGAAACCCTGGTGGTCGACGGCGGCGTCACACTCAAGCGCTGATTGCGGGCCCCGCCGGGCGCCATAGATGGCGCCCGAAATAGACTTAGTTCAACAGTTCGCTGCCCAGAGCGTCAAACTCTTCGGCGTCGATGGCGGCGTCATAGGCCGCACGGCTGTCAATGGCCTGTTGGGTATAGGGGATCAGTGGTTTGTCCAGTGGGCGCAGCTTGTGGCGACGCAGGCGGCGCAGTTGTTCTGAACGCTCCATGGTTTGCAGGACCAATTCCGGCTCCATCATCAGGCTGAACGGGTTCAAGGCAATCTCGGTGGTTTTCATCAGGCTTCTCCGGTAAGTTCAAGGCGCTTTTGCGCTTGGGTGAACTTTAGCCCCGGAGTTCGCCAACTGAAGTCAGCAGTTGGCTGTATCGGTTGTCAGAATTTCCCTTACAACCGAGGTGACGACGCGGCGCCAACAACGACGCGAACCCATCAGAGTAAACGAACCTTGACGCCTTTGCCCTTGATTTTGCTGGCATTGAGCTTGTGCATCGCTTCTAGGGCGATGTCGCGCTGAACAGCGACAAAGGTGGTGAACTCGGTGACGTTGATTTTGCCGATTTGCTCTCGGGCGTAGCCAGCGTCTGCGGTCAGGGCGCCCAGCACATCGCCAGGGCGAATTTTCTCCTTGCGCCCGCCCAGAATCTGCAGCGTAACCATGGGCGGTTGCAGCGGGCCCTTGCCGCTGGGTGTTAGGCTGCTTAAGGGGTGCCAGACCGATTCGCGGTGCTGGTACTGCTCAATGCGGCCGACGAAACCCATCTCGTGCAGGCTGGCCAGGCTCAGCGCCAGACCAGACTCGCCGGCGCGGCCGGTACGGCCGATCCGGTGCACATGCACCTCGGGGTCGGGCGTGATGTCGACGTTGATCACGGCCTCCAACTGGCTGATGTCCAGCCCCCTGGAGGCCACGTCGGTGGCCACCAGCACCGAGCAGCTGCGGTTGGCAAACTGCGCCAGCACCTGGTCGCGCTCGCGTTGCTCAAGCTCGCCGTAAAGGGCCAGCGCGCTGAAGCCCTGGCTTTGAAGTGCGCCGACCAGGTCCTTGCACTGCTGGCGGGTGTTGCAAAACGCCAGTGTGCTGACCGGGCGAAAGTGGTTCAGTAGGCGGGCTACGGTGTCGAGCCGGTTGTCGCGAGTGACTTCGTAATGCCGTTCCTCAATCAGGCGTTCGGCTGGAGGCGCCTGAACCGTGATTTGCAGTGGGTCGCGCATGAACTGGGCGGCCAGCTTGCCGATGCCCTCGGGGTAGGTGGCCGAAAAGAGCAGGGTTTGGCGGTCTTTGGGGCACTGCTTGATCACAGTCGCCATGTCTTCAAAAAAGCCCATGTCGAGCATGCGGTCGGCCTCGTCGAGCACCAGGGTGTTGAGCGCCTCCAGGTTCAGGTAGCCGCGCGCCAGGTGGTCCATGATGCGGCCTGGCGTACCCACCACCACATGGGCGCCGTGCTCCAGCGAGGCACGCTGGCCGCGCAGAGCCACACCGCCGCACAGGGTGACGACTTTGATGTTTTCCTCAGCCCGCGCGAGACGCCGGACCTCGACCGCCACCTGGTCGGCCAGTTCCCGGGTCGGGCACAGCACCAGGGTCTGCACCGCAAACCGGCGCGGGTTCAGGCGCACCAGCGCCGCCAAGGCAAAGGCGGCTGTCTTGCCGCTGCCTGTCTGGGCCTGGGCGATCAGGTCGCGGCCGGCCAGTGCCGGCGGCAGGCTGGCGGCCTGAATGGGCGTCATCTGGTGGTAACCCAGGCGATCCAGATTGGCCAAGGTGCTTGGGCTGAGTGCCAGGGTTGCAAAGGCCGCGCCCTGATTCAGGGTGAAATTGGAAGCGGTGGAAGCGGTGGGCGCGAGGGGCGCGGTGTTGGTCTTGGGCATGGCAGTAGGTCGGTCCCGATCTGACTCGGGAAATGCTATAAATTATATAGCTTAAACCCTATATTACATAAGGGCTGGAGCCCGATTTTGCTTAAAATTAGGGTGGGTGTCGGTTACCGATTGTCAGGCGTAATACTGCGCCACAAAGCCCTCAAAACTACCCTCTTCGTGGGCTTCTAATTGTGATTGCCTGGCCATTGACTCTTGCACACTGGCGTCGAACTGGGCCTGCGTGTCGCTGTCAAGCCGCATAGCCAGCAATTGCGCCTGGTGCTGGCGCGCCAAAGCCATGCTGTAGCTGGTAAAACCACCGGCCTGGCGTACGCCATAGAGCACCTGGGCCGAGGGGGTGAGCTCGGGGTGGTCGATGCGCTCGCGCAGCAGGCGCAGCGTCTCAGCGTACTGCGTGCCGCCGTAAGCGCTGTCCAGCATCTCGGCAAACGGCAGCATGTCGTCAAACAGGCTGTGTGCCAGTGGTCGCATGGCTTGCTCACGGTTGTGGGCCAGCAAATGCAAGTCCGGGGCGCGGCCGTGGTTCACGACGCGTCGTTTGTTCTCGTCGTTCTCAGCCTGTTCCCGGCTGCTGATCGGCGGGCTGTCGCGAAACAGGCACATGAGCAAGAACATATCGGCAAAGCTGCCTTGCTCCGGCGCAATGCCGATGTCGATGGTCGGGTTGAGGTCAAACAGGCGCACCTCGACGTATTCCACGCCATAGCGCTGCAGGGCCTTGGCCGGGCGTTCGCCGTGTGGCGCCACCCGCTTGGGCCGGATGCCGGCATAAAACTCGTTTTCAATCTGCAGCAGGTTGGCATTGAGCTGCTTCCAGCGCCCACCCTCGCGCACGCCAATGGCTTCATAGAAGGGGTCGGGCGTACGAATGGCCGACTCCAGGGCCTGGGTGTATTCGGCCAGTGAGTTGAAGCTGACCTGCAAATTGGCCTGGGCTCGGTTCTGGTAGCCGAGGTCGCTCATGCGCAGGCTGGTGGCGTCTGGGCCGTAGAGCGTGCCGGGCACCAAGGTCAGCAGCTCGGACTTGCGGCCTTGCAGAAACGACTCGCACAGCGCCGGCGAGGCACCAAACAGGTAGGGGACCAGCCAGCTGTAGCGCAGAAAATTGCGAATCAGGCCAAAGTAGCGCTCACTGACAAAGTCCAGCTCGGGCCGCGTGGGTGGACACAGGTCTTTCAGGATGGCCCAGAATGCCTCGGGCAGTGACCAGTTGTAGTGGGCGCCAGCAATCGTCTGCATGTGGCGGCCGTAACGCAAGCCCAATCCTTCCCGGTAGACCGACTTGAACCGGGCGGTATGCGAGTGGCCGTAATCGGCAATGGGGATATCGGCCTCAGCGCCGAGCCGACAGGGCATGGAGCTGGCCCACATCAGCTCGTTGCCGAGCTGATGTGCACTGAATTGGTGCAGCTGGCGCAAAAACGCGAGCGGAAAAGCGCTGTCCTGCGAGGGTGGTGTGATGAACTCCAGCAGCGCTTCGGAATAGTCGGTGGTAATCCAAGGGTGGGTCAGCTTGGCGCCAAGCGCCAAAGGGTGGGGTGTGGTGGCCAGCTGGCCAGTGGCGTCCACGCGCAGACATTCACGCTCGTAACCACGCGTGATGCCGCGCAGGACTTGGGCCTGTCCGCTACCGGCAAACTGGCGCGCCGCGTCGCAGCAGGTGAATGTCAACATGGATTCGCACTTCCTCTAGAAACGGCGCGAGTATGGCAGTTTTAGCCAAGGTCTGCCCGTCGTAGATCAATCCTGTGGCTCAATAACGTGGGTCAGCAGACCATGGACAATAGCACCATGTCCTACCTGCCCGACTTCATTGCCCCCGCCCGTTTCAGCGATCCGGCTGCCGTGCTGGCCAAGGCGCGCGAGATTTACGACGGCAGCCTGGCCCACCTGCGAAGTGCCATGCGGCGTTTTGTCGCAGGTGAGACCTTGCCAGGGCATGTGCGCGCCTGCTACCCCTTTGTTCGGGTGCAGACCGACACCGTGTCGCGCACGGGCCTGCTGAAAAATGCGGGTCTGAGTTACGGTTTTGTTGCCGGCCCTGGCCGTTTTGAGACCACGCTGACGCGCCCCGACCTGTATGCGGACTACTACCTAGAGCAATTCACGCTGCTGATTCAAAACCACCGGGTTGAGCTGGAGGTGGGTACCAGCTCGCAGCCTATCCCGGTGCATTTTTCTTTCGCCGAGCAGGACCATGTGGAAGGCAGCCTGAGCCCCGAGCGTCGCCAGCTGATGCGCGATGTGTTTGATTTGCCCGATCTGGCCGCTATGGACGATGGTATTGCCAATGGCACCTACGCGCCGCGCCCGGGTGAGCCACAGCCGCTGGCCCTGTTCACCGCGCCGCGGGTGGACTATTCCTTGCAGCGCTTGCGGCATTACACCGGCACAGCAGCCCAATACTTCCAAAATTTTTTGCTCTTCACCAACTACCAGTTCTACATTGACGAGTTTGTCCGGCTCGGTCATGAAGCCATGGCAGACCCTGGCAGCGAGTACATCGCGTTCGTTGAGCCGGGCAATGTGGTGACCCGGCGCGTCGGCAGCGACGTCATGCCGGCCGACGCGTTGGGAAAATTGCCAGCGCGGCTGCCGCAAATGCCGGCCTATCACCTGATGCGTGCAGACCGCAGCGGCATCACCATGGTCAACATCGGCGTCGGACCCGCCAACGCCAAGACCATCACCGACCACATTGCGGTGCTGCGACCGCACGCCTGGATCATGCTGGGGCACTGCGCTGGCTTGCGCAATTCTCAGCAGCTTGGCGACTATGTGCTGGCTCATGGCTATGTGCGCGAGGACCACGTGCTGGATGAGGAACTGCCGCTGTGGGTGCCGATACCGGCCCTGGCCGAGATTCAGGTGGCTCTGGAGGCGGCGGTGTCGCAGGTCACGCAACTGCAGGGCGCCGAGCTCAAGCGGGTGATGCGTACCGGCACCGTGGCAAGCACCGACAACCGCAACTGGGAGTTGCTGCCCGACAACGGGCCGCAACGCCGCTTTAGCCAGAGCCGGGCGGTGGCGCTGGACATGGAGAGCGCCACCATTGCCGCCAACGGCTTTCGGTTTCGGGTGCCCTATGGCACGCTGCTGTGCGTCAGCGACAAGCCATTGCATGGCGAGATCAAGTTGCCAGGCATGGCCGACCATTTTTACCGGGAGCGGGTGGACCAGCATTTGCGCGTGGGTATCCGGGCGCTGGAGTTGTTGCGCAACCAGGGGGTGGACCAGTTGCACAGCCGGAAACTGCGTAGTTTTGCCGAAGTGGCCTTTCAATAATCGAAGCGAAAAGTCATGGTGACACCTCTTTTTTCAGCCCGACATTTGTCCAAGCGCTATGGCGACACCACCGTGGTGGATGACCTGTCGTTTGACATTGCCCCTGGCGAATGCCTGGGCGTGATCGGCCCCAATGGCGCGGGCAAGACCACCACCATTCGCATGTGTCTGGGGCTGTCAGTGCCTGATGGCGGCACGATCGAGGCCTTGGGAGGCCAAATGCCGCGCGATGCACTGGCGATCAAGGCGCAGCTGGGCGTGGTCAGCCAGATGGACACGCTGGACCCGGATTTCAACTGCGCCGAAAACCTGCTGGTTTATGGCCGCTACTTTGGCATGAAAGACGCTGAGATCCAGGCGCGCATTCCGACCTTGCTGGAGTTTGCCTCGCTCACCCACAAGGCCAAGGCCAAGCCGGGGGAGTTGTCGGGCGGCATGAAACGCCGGCTCAGCCTGGCGCGTGCGCTGGTCAATGACCCACGCTTGCTGCTGCTGGATGAACCCACCACCGGCCTCGATCCCCAGGCCCGGCACCTGATGTGGGAGCGACTGCAGTTGCTGCTGCAGCAGGGGAAATCTATCTTGCTGACCACCCATTTCATGGACGAAGCCGAGCGGCTGTGTTCCCGGTTGCTGGTGCTGGACCACGGCCGAAAAATTGCCGAAGGGGAGCCACGGGCCCTGATTGCGCAGCACTTGGAGCCCGACGTGGTCGAGGTTTTTGGCGCCGGTGCTGCAGAGCTTCTGACGTCTCCCCTGCGGGCCATGGCGGGCAGGGTTGAGCAAAGCGGTGAAACCGTGTTTTTCTACACGCAAGACGCCAAGCCGCTGCTGCAAGCCTTGTCGGTGTACCCGCAATTGCGCACCTTGCATCGGCCGGCCAATCTGGAGGATTTATTCCTCAAGCTGACCGGGCGTCAGATTCGGGAGGAGGGTTGACATGAGCACGACCAATATCACGCCAAGCACGCCCAGTATCTGGCGCGCACCGCAGCTGTCGCTGCGCTTTTGGCCGGTGTTTTTGCGTAACCTGCTGGTCTGGCGCAAGCTGGCGATCCCGAGCCTGGTCGGCAATATCGCCGAGCCGCTGATGTGGCTGGTGGCGTTTGGCTACGGCATGGGCGCCCTGGTGGGTCAGATCAGCGTGGCTGGCGCTGATGGCGGCGAGGCGGTGAAGGTGCCCTACATTTTGTTTCTGGCCAGTGGATCGATCTGCATGAGCGCCATGAACGCGGCGAGCTTTGAGGCCTTGTACTCGGCGTTTTCACGCATGCATGTGCAAAAAACCTGGGACGGCATCATGAATGCCCCGGTCAGCCTGGACGACGTGGTGCTGGCCGAGATGCTCTGGGCGGCCTTCAAGTCGCTGTTCACGGTGAGCGCCATTCTGCTGGTGATGCTGGCCCTGGGCATCAGCGCCAGCCCCAAGCTGCTGCTGGCCTGGCCGATCCTGCTCGGTGTGGGTATGACCTTCAGTTGCATTGCACTGGTTTTTAATGCCCTGGCCAAAGGCTACGACTTTTTCACCTACTACTTCACCTTGTGCCTGACTCCCATGATGTTCCTGAGCGGCATCTTTTTCCCGCTGGAGCAACTGCCCCCGGTCGTGCGGCTGGTGTCGGATTGGCTGCCGCTGACCAATGCCGTGGCGCTGGTGCGGCCCCTCTTCATGGACCAATGGCCGCCCCAAGCCCTGCAGCATGGCTTGGTCTTGGTGGCCTATGCGGTGGCCGGCTTCTGGCTGGCACTGGCGCTGACGCGCCGGCGCTTTCGCGGCTAACCCGGCTCAGTGGTTGTCGCGCGGAACAAAAGAGCCGCGCCGGCCCACCAGGAAATCGAGGTCGACGCCTTCGTCGGCCTGCAGCACATGGTCGACGTACAGCTTCCAGTAGCCGCTGTCCAGCGGTGGCGGTGGCGCCCTCCACTCAGACAGGCGCTGACTCAGCTCTTCGTCGCTGATCTTCAGCTCTAGCCGGCGGTTGGGAACATCGAGTTCGATCATGTCGCCATTGCGCACTACGGCCAGAGGTCCGCCAGCAGCGGCCTCGGGGGCGGTGTGCAGGATCACGGTGCCGTAGGCGGTGCCGCTCATGCGGGCGTCGCTCAGGCGAACCATGTCGGTGATGCCCTTGCGCAAGACCTTGGGCGGCAGCGGCATATTGCCCACTTCGGCCATACCCGGATAGCCTTTGGGGCCACAGTTCTTCAAAACTAGCACGCAGGTCTCATCGACGTCCAGCGATTCGTCGTCGATCAGGCGGTGAAACTCTTCAATGTTCTCGAACACCACGGCACGCCCGGTGTGGACCATCAGCGCTGGGGTGGCGGCGCTGGGTTTGATCACCGCCCCGCGAGGTGACAGGTTGCCGCGCAGCACGGCGATACCGGCTTTTTCCATGAAAGGCGCATTCAGCGGCTTGATCACGTCCTGGTTGAAGTTTTCGGCCCCGGCGATGTTCTCACCCATGGTTTTACCGTTGGCGGTGATGGCGTCCAAGTGCAGGTCTGCGGCGATTTCTTTCATGACCGCAGGCAGGCCACCGGCGTAGCAGAAGTCTTCCATCAGGTATTTGCCTGAGGGCTGCAGATTGACCAGGCAGGGCATTTCGCTGCCCAGACGGTCGAAGTCTTCCACGGTCAGCTTCAGGCCGATACGCCCAGCCATGGCAATCAGGTGGATCACCGCATTGGTCGAGCCCCCGATGGCGGCCAGGGTCTTGATGGCGTTTTCGAAGGCCTGCCGGGTGAGGATGCGCGACAGAATCAAGTCTTCGTGCACCATGTCCACAATGCGCCGGCCGGCCGAGCGCGCCAGCACATTGCGCCGCCCGTCGACCGCCGGGTAGGCGGCGTTGCCGGGCAGGCCCACGCCCAACGCTTCAATCATGCTGGCCATGGTGCTGGCGGTGCCCATGGTCATGCAGTGGCCGTGGCTGCGGTGCATGCAACTCTCGGCTTCCAAAAACTCTTGCAGTTTCAGGGTGCCGGCACGCACCTGCTCGCTCATGCTCCAGACCCCGGTGCCGGAGCCCAGCTCTTGGCCGCGCCATTTGCCATTGAGCATGGGGCCACCGCTGACCCCAATGGTGGGCAGGTCGACGCTGGCGGCGCCCATCATCAGCGAGGGGGTGGTCTTGTCGCAGCCCATCAATAGCACGACGCCGTCGATCGGGTTGCCACGGATGCTTTCTTCCACGTCCATGCTGGCCAGGTTGCGGTACAACATGGCGGTGGGGCGCAACAGCACTTCACCCAAGGACATCACCGGGAACTCGAGCGGAAAGCCGCCAGCCTCATAGACGCCGATTTTTACCTGCTCGGCGATGGTGCGGAAGTGGGAGTTGCAGGGGGTGAGTTCGCTGAAGGTGTTACAGATGCCGATGACCGGCCGCCCTTCAAACTGGTCTTGCGGGATGCCCTTACCCTTGAGCCAGCTGCGGTAGGCAAAGCCGTCGCGGTCTTGGCGGCCGAACCATTGCTGGCTGCGAAGGTCTTCGGGCTTCTTCTTAGGTTTGGTGTTCATGATTGAATTTGTCTCCTTTATTGGGGGTCAAACAGGGTTTACCCGAAAGCCCGGCGGTTCGCATTAATCATATGATATTTGACCTCGCCTGAGTAAATTAAGCTGACGCGGCCGCGGCGCCACCTGACGTCGCCATGCCTCGAACCAGAGAATTTTGAATGCAAATCGTGCCACGCTATTTTTTCAAGTTGCTGGAATTCCTGGTTGTGATCCTGATGGTTGCCATGGTGGTGATGGTGTTTGGTAATGTATTTTTGCGGTACGCCTTCAACTCGGGCATCACCATCTCGGACGAGATGTCCCGATATTGCTTTATCTGGCTCACCTATATTGGCGCCATGGTGGCCATGCGGGAAGGGGGTCATCTGGGGGTTGACACCCTGGTCAAGCACCTGTCCCGGGGCGGAAAAAAAGCCTGCCTTTTCCTCAGTGAGAGCCTGATGCTGTTTTGCAACGGCCTGTTTCTGCTGGGCACCTGGAAGATGCACGATTTGCAGGTGACCAATGTGTCTCCGGTGGCCGGTTTGTCGATGATCTGGGTCTTCGGCATCGGCTATGTGGTCAGCCTGGTGATGGGCATGATGAACATCCGCGTGTTGTACCGCTTGCTGAGCGGGCGCATCACCGAGGCTGAACTGATCCAAGTGGTGGAAGCCGAAGGGCTGGCCGACGTCGAGAAGACTTTGCAAACCGCCAAGGCCTGAGCCGAGAGTCATGACCGTCTCTGTCTTCATCCTGAGCTTGCTGGCCGCCATGGCCATAGGCATGCCTATCGCTTACGCGCTGTTGGTGTGCGGCGTCACGCTCATGGCTTTTTTGGCGGCCACCAGCGGGCTGGTCATTTTTGACAGCCAGATCCTGGCGCAGCGTTTTGTCGAGGGCGCCGACAACTTTCCATTGCTGGCCGTACCCTTCTTTCTGCTGGCTGGCGAGTTCATGAACGCGGGCGGCTTGAGCCGGCGCATTGTCAACCTGGCCATGGCGTGGGTGGGGCACTTTCGGGGTGGTCTGGGCTATGTGACCGTGATTGCCGCCGTCATCATGGCCTCGCTGTCGGGCTCAGCGGTGGCAGATACCGCCGCGCTGGCGGCCCTGCTCATTCCGATGATGCGGGCCGCCGGCTACGACGTGGGCCGTGCCTCCGGTCTGATCGCCTCGGGCGGCATCATCGCCCCGGTGATCCCGCCCTCCATCGGCATGATCATCTTTGGCGTGGCGGGCAATGTCTCCATCACCAAGTTGTTTCTGGCCGGCATCGTGCCCGGCCTGTTGATGGGCCTGGCCATCGGCCTGACCTGGTGGTGGTTGGCCAAGAGGGAGAACGTACGGCCCGGCCGCAAGGTACCCATGCCGGAGCGTCTTCGCATCACGGCGCAGGGTGGCTTTGCCGTGGCGCTGCCTGTGGTGATCATTGGCGGCATGAAGTTTGGCGTGTTCACCCCCACCGAGGCGGCGGTGGTGGCTGCGGTCTACAGCTTTGTGGTGGGCAAGTTCATCTATGGCGAACTGAAGTGGTCGGCGCTCTATGGCCTGCTGTTGGCTGCAGGGAAAACCACCGCTGTGGTGATGTTCCTGGTGGCTGCGGCCATGGTCAGCGCCTGGCTGATCACAGTGGCCAATATTCCGACCGAGGTGGCCGGCATGCTGGCGCCCTTCATGGGCAACAAGATGCTTCTGATGTTCATCATGATGGCGCTGATCATCGTGGTGGGTACCGCGCTTGACTTCACCCCGACCGTGCTGATTCTCACGCCGGTGCTGATGCCCGTGGTGCTCAAGGCTGGCATTGACCCGGTGTACTTTGGCGTGCTGTTCATCATGAATAATGCCATCGGCCTGATTACCCCGCCGGTGGGCACTGTGCTGAATGTGGTCTGCGGCGTGGCGCGCATCAGCATGGACGACGCCTTCAAGGGGGTACTGCCGTTTTTGTGCGCACAGCTCGTCGTGCTGTTCTTGCTGGTGCTGTTCCCTGACATTGTGCTGGTGCCCTTGCACTGGCTGATGCGATGATTGACGATGATTTTTCAACCCTGTGTCATACCCTGAAGGAGACAAACATGTTCAAACGCAGAACCCTCACCTCGGCCCTGATGGCCGCCACCCTGCTGGTCGCTACCTCGGCTTTCGCCCAATTTGCGGAGCGCACCATCAAGTTCACCAACGGCGTCAACGAAGACCACCCCGTGGGCTTGGGTGTCAAGCGCATGCAAGAGGTGCTCAACGCCAAGACGGGTGGCAAGATCAAGATTAACGCCTTCTGGGGCGGCTCGGCCGGCGGTGACCTGCCGGCCACTCAGGCATTGCGCGCCGGTACCCAAGAGATGGTGTGCACCTCCAGTTCGCCGCTGGTCGGCATTGTGAAAGAGCTGGGCGCCTTTGACCTGCCCTTCCTGTTCGCCAACGAAAAAGAAGCCGATGCCGTGCTGGATGGCCCGGCTGGCGCCTACTTCAACAAGAAGCTCGAAGACGCCGGTGTGGTGAACCTGGCCTATTGGGAAAACGGCTTCCGTAACCTGACCAACAGCAAGCGGCCTGTATCCAAGGCCGAAGACTTTGACGGCGTCAAGGTGCGGGTGATGCAGAACAACATCTTCCTGGACACCTTCAAGACCCTGGGATCCAACGCTGTGCCCATGGCCTTTGGCGAAGTGTTCACCGCACTGGAAACCAAAACCATTGACGGTCAGGAGAACCCCTTCGTCACGATTGAGACTTCCAAACTTAACGAGGTGCAGAAGTACCTGAGCGTGACCCGCCACGCTTACACCCCGTTCCTGGTGCTGTACAGCAAAAAGCTTTGGGACCAGCTCAACGCCCAAGAGCAGGCCGTGCTGCGTGAAGCGGCCATTGAAGGCCAGAAAGTGCAGCGCGCGGCCAACCGCAGCCTCAACGAAAAATCGCTGAGTTCACTCAAGACCAAGGGTATGGTGGTGAATGAGGTCACGCCGGCTGAGCAGCTGCGTATGTTCCAGAAGGTCAAACCGGTTTATGACCGCAATATCCCGACGATCGGTGGCGAAGCGGTCAACATGGTGCTGGATGGCCTTAAAAAGGCGCGTGGCGGCTGACCCCCTGCTTCGTCAGAACCGGCCGCAGGTGGCAACGCCTGCGGTTTTTTTTGGAGTATGAATTGAAAATCACCAAAGTCGAAACCCTGCGGCTCGACGAGTTCCCGAACATCATTTGGGTGCGCGTCTATACCGATGAGGGTCTGGTCGGTCTGGGCGAAACCTTCATGGGCGCTCAGGCGGTGGAGGCCTATATCCACGAGTGGGCCGGTCCGAAGCTGCTGGGCAAGGACCCGCTGGCGATCGAGGCGCGCAACCGGGAACTTACAGGCTACCTGGGCTGGCGTGGCTCCGGCGCCGAGACACGCGGCAACTCGGCCATCGACATCGCGTTGTGGGACATTTTTGGCAAGGCTGCCAACATGCCGCTGCACACCGCACTGGGTGGCAAAAGTCGCGACGACATCCGCATTTACAACACCTGCGCCGGCTACCGTTATGTGCGCAATACCGTTAACCAGAGCACGTCCAACTGGGGCCTGGGCCAGCATCAGGGGCCGTACGAAGACCTGGAGGGTTTTCTGCACCGCGCTGACGAGGTGGCCGAGTCCTTGCTAAGCGAGGGCATCACAGCGATGAAAATCTGGCCGTTTGACCCTGCGGCCGAGCGCAGCGATGGCCAGTACATCAGCAACGCAGACCTCGACTTCGCACTGGAGCCGTTTCGCAAGATCCGCTCGGCCGTCGGGGAGCGCATGGATATCATGGTCGAGTTCCACAGTCTGTGGCGGCTGCCGATGGCGCAGAAAATTGCTCGGGCGCTCAAACCCTTCAACACCTTCTGGCATGAAGACGCGATCCGCATGGACAGCCTGGACCTACTCAAGCAGTACGCGCGGGACTGCGAGGCCCTGATCTGCGCCAGCGAGACGCTGAGCTACAAATGGGCCTTCAAGGACTATCTGCAGACTGGCGTGGCCGGTGTGGTGATGCTGGATCTGAGCTGGTGCGGTGGCTTGAGCGAGGCGCGCAAAATTGCCGCCATGGCCGATGCCTGGCAATTGCCGGTGGCCCCGCACGACTGCACCGGGCCGGTGGTCTGGACCGCCTCCAGCCACCTGTCGCTGCACGCACCCAATGCCCTGGTGCAGGAGAGTGTGCGGGCCTTTTACAGCGGCTGGTACAAGGAGCTGGTGACTGACTTGCCCGTGGTCAAGCATGGCATGCTGAGCCTGAGCGATAAACCCGGGCTAGGCTTGGAATTGCTGCCCGATCTGCACCAGCGTGCTGACGCCACACTGCGTGTCAGCGAGTGACGCCCGCTTCATGTCGCCGCTGGTCGCTTCGTGACGGCTACTGGGTGTAAACGCCGCCGTCAACAATGAGCATCTCGCCGTTGACAAAGCCGGCAGCAGGGCCAAGCAAGAACAGGATGGGCCCTGTCATGTCTTGCGGTTGCGCCATACGGTTCATCGGAACGCGCTTGCCATACTTGTCGGCATCAATGCCGTCGAAGATCTGTTCCCGACCCGTGCCGCCGGTCAGAAAGGCGGTGTTGGTCAGGCCAGGTGCAACCGCGTTAACACGGACGCGTGGCGCGTTCTCGCGGGCCAGGCCCTTGGTCAGGGCGACAACGCCAGCCTTGGCCGCTCCGTAATGGGTGTATCCCTTGACCACGTCGACTGCCATGGTCGAGGCGACGCTGACCATGGCGCCGTTTCCGGATCGGTGCAACATCGGCAAAGCTGCGCGGGCGCAAAGAAAATGGCAGCGCAGGTTGCCAGCGATGATCTCGTCAAACACGGCCACCGACAAGTTGGCAATGGGCTGCCAGCCCTTGAAGAACCCGGCCAGATTGACAAAGCCGTCCAGCGCCGGCCAGTGCTGACACAGCGTTTCAAAGGCAGCCGCCACGCTGGATTCGTCACTGCCGTCCATGGCAATTGAGAGCACCTGCGTTGGCGGCGGGTTTTGCGCCAGCGAACTGGGCAGGTCCAGCACCGCCACTGCTACGCCGGTGTCCAACAGCGCCTGCACCAGTTGGCGGCCCATGCCGCCGCAGCCTCCGACGACGGCGACCCGCGCGCCGGGTGGCGGTCCCAGGCGCGCGGGATCAAAGGCCGGTACGGTCACGTTAGCTGCAACCCGGTGACCGTGCTCAAGGCAGTAGGTCGCTGACCGAGACCCAGCGGCCGCCGCTGGCCTGGTCGACACGCACCGTTTCCGGGTCAATGTGGTTGGTCTTGAAGGTCTTGGGACCGTAGAAAATCAGGCCCTTGTCGTCGTAGCCGGTGGTCTGCAACGCCTTAGCCACTTTGTCGGCAGTGATGTCACGGCCGGCAGCGGTCAGGCCCTTGATGAACCAGTCGGTGTAGACGTAGGCCAAAAGCGCATTTTCATCGGGTTCCATGTTGTTGAAGCGCTTCTTGAAGCTGTCTTTCCAGCCCTTGACTTCGGGTGCATCCGTGCCGGCTTTCCAGACGCCGACGCCATACAGGCCCTCCACGGTCTCCTTGCCCAGTTGCAGCACGATGCCGGTGCGGCCAGGGTTACCTGTCAACACCTTGACATCGGTCCAGCCCAGCTTCTTGACTTCGGACATGATGCCCACGGTTTCGCGGGTAACGGTGGCGATGACGATCAGGTCGGTGCCTGCAGCCTTCATGCGGGCCACCTGGGAGGAGAAGTCAATGTCGGCCACCTTGTAGCCAGCTTCAGCCACCAGCGTCAGGCCATTGGCCTGCACCGCTGACTTGACGCCCGTGCCCATCAGGTCACCGAGCGGACCCTCCTGGTAGATGTAGCCCACTTTTTTGGCACCGTGCTTTTTGATCATCCAGTCGACACCTTTGTGCATGACGGTGTTGTAGTTGGGCGTGGTGGTGAACAGCAAGGGGCTTTTGCCAGAGATTTGCTGGATTACCGAGGACGCAGCCCAAGGCGAAAAATACAGCACGCCCGCATCCACCGCTTTCTTCACCGTTGCCGCGTTCGGGCCGGAGCCAAAGGGGTTGACGATCGCAAAGACATCGTCGCTGCGGATCAGTTTGTCGACGGCACGCACCGCCAGTTGCGGTTGGCTGCCGTTGTCTTCCACCACCATGCGCAGCTTGCGGCCGTTGATGCCGCCGGCCTCATTGACCTCATCAAGGCGCATCTGCATGCCGTTGCGCAGGTGCGGCATGCCCGCAGCCACCGGGCCAGACAGGTCCATGTGGGTGCCCAGGACAATCTCTTTGTCTGAGACCCCGCCCGCGTGTGCGGTGGTCCCCAGCACAGCGGCCAGCAGGGCAGCTGGCAAAAATTTGAAATAACGCTTCATAACGGTCTCCTTCTCTAGTTAATCGACAGATGAAAAATGGGGGTGCTTGCTGCCTCAGGGCGGGGCGTACATGCTGGCAATCACAGCCGCGTACTTGCTCGCCACCACCTTGCGCTTGAGCTTCATGGTGGGCGTGAGCTCGTCGTCCTCGGCCGTCAGCAACTGGGCAATGATGCGGAAATCCTTGATTTGCTCTGCCCGGGCCAGTCGGGTATTGACCTGCTCTAGCTCGGTCCGGATCATGGCCAGCACTTCAGGCGCACGCGTCATGCTGGCGTAGTCGGTGTAAGGCACCTGCCGGTCTTGGGCAAACTTGGCCACGTTGTCCTGGTCCAGCATCACCAGGCAGGTCAGGTAGTGCCGGCCCTCACCGATCACCACCGCGTCCGAGATGTAGGGGCTGAACTTGAGGTGGTTCTCGATGTTGCTGGGTGTGATGTTTTTGCCGCCAGAGGTGATGATGATGTCTTTGAGCCGGTCTTTGATGCTCAAGAAGCCCTCGGCGTCGATGGCGCCGCAGTCGCCTGTGTGCAGCCAGCCGTCAGCATCGATGGTCTCCCGGGTTTTTTCGGGCAGGTTCCAGTAGCCAGCGAAGACATTGGGACCTCGCACCAGCACCTCGTCGTCGACGCCGAGCCGAATCTCGGTGCCCTGCGCGCAGACCCCGGCAGTGCCGATCCGGATGCGGTCAGCTGGCATCGAGGTGCAGAAACCGCAGGTCTCAGTCATGCCAAAGGCCTCGAGCAGATCGATGCCCACGGCCATGTACCAGCGCAACAGGTCAGGCGGCACGGGTGCCGCGCCGGTCATCGCGGTCTTGATGTTCTGCAAGCCCAGAAAGCTGCGTAAATTGGACAACACCAGTTTTTGCAGCAAGGCATAACGCGTGGCCCGCCAGCCGGTGATGGGGCGGCCATCAAGCCGGGCCTGTGCCATGGCTGCGCCCTCAGTCAGCACCTGCGCGTACACCTTGCGCGATACGGGCAGCGCATCCTGCATGTACAGGGTGACCTGGGAGTACATTTTTTCCCAGAACCGCGGTGGCCCGAAGATCACGTGGGGTGCGACCTCGCGCACATCATTGAAGACGGTGCCAGAGTTCTCGGGGAAATGGACGGTCTGACCCTGTGCCAGTGGGTTGTAGGCGGTGCTCATGCGCTCGGCGATATGGCACAGGGGTAAAAAGGACAGGGTCCGGTCCAGCGGTTGCAGGTTCAGGTACTGTTGCACGCTGTTGATCTGGAACACCAGGTTGCGGTTGCTGATCATGGCCCCTTTGGGCGCCCCGGTGGTGCCCGAGGTGTAGACCAGAAAGGCGATGTCGTCCGGTTGGCTGGCGTCGATGGACGCGTCAAAACGTTCTCCATGGGCCGCTGCCTGGGCCTGACCCAGAGCCAGGAACTGGTCGAATGGGGTGGCCATCGGGTCTGCCAGATCACGCATACCCCTGAGGTCAGTGATAACGATGCGCTGCAGGGCCGGACAGTGGTCGCGCACCGACAGGGCTTTGTCGTATTGCTCTTGGTTTTCAACGAACAGCACGCGCACTGCGGCGTCCTGCAGAACGTATTGCACCTGCTCGGGCGAAGAGGTTGGGTAGATGCCGGTGCTCAAAATCCCCATGCACTGCGCGCCAAAGTCGGCGTACAGCCACTCGGGCCGGTTCTCTGACAGGATGGCAATGGCTTCGCCACGCTGCAAGCCCAGGCTGTGCAGGGCCAGCCCGACGGCGCGGGCCTGGTCAAAGTACTGCGCCCAGCTGATCGAGGCCCAGATGCCTTTCTTCTTGTGACGCAACGCAGCCAGCGATGCCCATTGTTGGCTGCGGGCACGGAACAGCTTTTGCGGCGTGTCAGAACCGAAAGCCAGAATAGGCAAGGACGAGGGCGTGGCGACAGACATGGTTCGGCTACCTCCAGGTCTTGCGCCGCTTCCAGCGCTGTTTTTGGCCGTCTTCGCGCGCCTGCTGATGGCCCCCGCCCAGGTAGAACTCTTTTACATCGTCCTTGGCCATGAGTTCGGCGCAGCTGCCGGCCGCCACGATCCGGCCAAGTTCCATGATGTAGCCGTCGTCGGCCGTGGCCAGGGCAATCGCGGCATTTTGCTCGACCACCAGAATGGCCGTGCCCAGCTCGGCATTGATACGTTTGATGATGACGAAAATTTCGCGGGTCAGCAGGGGCGATAGGCCGAGCGACGGCTCATCAAGCAGCAGGACCGCGGGCCTGGCCATCAGCGCCCGCCCGATCGCCAGCATCTGTTGTTCGCCGCCCGACAGCAAACCGCCATGCTGGGCTTGGCGCTCAAGCAGGCGCGGAAACCAAGTGAAGACCCGCGCCAGGTCGGCCTCAATATGCTCACGACCGGCACGCGCGAAGGTGCCCATCATCAGGTTCTCGCGCACCGACAGAAAGGGAAAAACTTGGCGGCCTTCGGGCACCAGCACCACACCGCTGCGCGCCACCTGGTCGGGGTCTTGTCCGTGGATGGCCTTGCCCTGGTAGTTGATGCTGCCCTTGAAGGGATCGATGACGCCGGCAATGGTATTGAGCAGCGTGGTCTTGCCGGCGCCATTGGCCCCGAGCACGGCCACGATACGGCCTGGTTGGACCTCCAGGTTGATGCCCTTGATGGCATTGACGGGGCCGTACCACGTCTCCAGGTTCTTGATGGCGAGTACAGGTGTTGGGGTGGTCATGGCGTCAGGCCCCCAGGTAGGCGGCAATCACTGCCGGGTCACCCTGTACCTCGGCCGGGGTACCCAGCGCCAGCACCTGCCCCATGTTCATGCACAACACGCGGTCGGCGGCCTCGGACACCAGTGACATGTCGTGTTCGACCATGATCACCGTGATGCCCAGGTCTTTCTGGATGTCGTCAATCCAGAAGGCCAGCTCACGGGTCTCTTCCGGGTTAAGGCCGGAGGCTGGTTCATCCAGCAGCAGCAGGCGGGGTTGGGTGGCCAGTGCGCGCGCCAATTCGACCACCTTGCGCACGCCATAGGGCAGGCCGGCCACCGGGCTGTTGCGGTAGGGCATCAGATCGAGCAGTTGAATCACGTCTTCGACCTGGTCCCGCGAAGCGGCCTCAGCCGCACGGACCGCCGGGGTCCAGAGCCACTGCGCTGCAAAGCTGCCGTGCGGAAAGCGGTGCCGGCCCAACAGCAGGTTGTCCAGAACGGTGCCGCCTTCAAACAGTTCGATGTTTTGGAAAGTGCGTCCGATGCCGCTGTGCACCACCTTATGGCGCGGCAGCGCCGTGATGTCCTGGCCTTCGAACAATACCCGGCCCTGGGTCGGGTCAAACACCCGGGTGATCACGTTCAGGACCGAGGTCTTGCCGGCGCCGTTGGGGCCAATGATGGCAAACACCTCACCCTGTTCGACCGAGAAACTGACATTGCCGATCGCCTGCACACCACCAAAGCGCAGGGACAAATCAGAGACGGAAAACACGCTCACTTGTAACGCTCCGACTTCATGTAGCTCTTGCCGCGTTTGAACATGTCTTGCCGGTACAGCGGAAAGGTTTCAAGAAAGGTCTTGAACTTGATCCAGCGGCCGTTGAGCCCTTTCGGCTCGAAAAGGACAAACAGCGCCAGCACCAAGCCGAAGACGAAGGTTTCCAGCCCGAACTGTTTGGCGATGTGGTCGGGCAGCAGGGGCTTGATCCGGGAGATGAAGGTCGGCAGCATGCTGATCAGGATGGCGCCCAAGATGGCACCACGCAGCGAACCCAGGCCGCCGATGGTGACCATCAGCACCAGCTCAAGCGAGAGAATCAGGCCAAAGCCTTCTGGCGTCAGGAACCCAACATGGTGGGCCAGCAGGGCGCCACCCAGTCCGGTGACCATGGCAGAGACCACAAAAGCCAGCACCTTGTAACCCGCCACCCAGATGCCCAGGCTGTAGGCCGCAGCCTCGGAGTCGCGCACCCCCATGAAGGCTCGCCCGGTTTTGGCGCGCATCAGGTTAAGTAAACCCAGCAGCACGATCACCAGCACCACCAGACACAGGTAGTAGAAAGATTGCAGCTTGGACAAGTCCAGGCCGAACAGCACCGGGCTGTTGACAGAGATGCCGTTAAAGCCGCCAGTCACGCTCTTCCAGCGGCCAATGACATGCTCGGTCAGTATGGCAAAGGCCAGTGTGACCATGGCGAGGTAGAGCCCGGATACCCTGATCGCCGGCAGCCCGATGACCAGGCCAATGAGGCCCGTAAAGGCAGCGGCCAGCAACATCGATGGCACCAGCGGGAACCCATGCGCGAGCAGCCAGGTGTGGGTGTAGGCGCCGATGGCGATGAACGCCGAGTGCCCCAGCGACACCTGTCCGGTGTAGCCCACCAAGACCATCAGGCCCAGGCTAACAATGCACATGATGAACACGTAACTGAGCTCGCCCACCACATACTTGGGCATCACCCATGGGGCGATCAGCAGTGCGGCCATCAGCAAACCGTAAGCCAGCCGGCCGGGCAGGTAGCGCAGCAGGGCGTGGCCGTCGCGGTAGGTGGTGTCGTAGGCAAAGCGCATGGGAGGCAGCTTGTCAGACCCGACGTCCGTGGGCTTCGCCCAATAGCCCGCGCGGCCAGAGAATCAGCACGCCGATGAGCACGATGTAGGCCATGGCATCCTTGAAGCCGTCGGGCAGGTAGACCCCGGAAAACTGTTCGATCACGCCCAGCAAGAGGCCGCCCAGGATGGCTCCCGGCACACTGCCGAACCCCCCCAACACCAAGGCGGCAAGGGCTTTGAGCACCACGATCCACAGACCGATGTCAACCAGCGCAATCGGCGCCAGCAGCAGGCCGCAGACCGCAGCGATGGCACCTGAGATGGCCCAGACCATTGAGGTCACCCGTTTGACGCGAATGCCGCTCAGGTAGGCGGCAAGTTGGTTTTGCGAGGCCGCCTGGATCGAGGTGCCAAGAGCGGTTTTTTTAAGAAACCAAAACAGCACCAGCGTGATCAGCAGCGCACAGCCCACAATCGCCAGGCTAAGGTCATTGATCACCAGGGTGCCTAGCTGTGTTTTCTGGCCGGTCCAGGGGGTGGGGTAGGTGCGTGAGTCGGGCCCGAAAAACATACTGACCAGACCACGCAGCATGAAGGCGATGGCAATGGTCAGCATAACCCCCGCAAATTGGGGTTGCCCGACGATCATGCGCATGATGCGGGCGTCGATCAGCCAGCTCAGGGCTGCGGCCAGCAGCACGGTGGCCAGGGTCGCCAGCCAGAACGGCCAGCCCAGTCCGACGATCAGACCCCAGCCCACAAAGGAGGACGCCATCAGCACGTCACCGTGTGCGAAATTGAGGACCTCAGTCGCCTTGTAAGTCAGGACCAGTCCCAACGCCACCAGCGCATAAATGGCGCCGATGGCGACCCCGTTGAGGGTCAGCTGAATCAATTGGGCAAGATCGGAATTCAAGGTTTAAATCTGGACTAACTTAGTCTGGTTTACGAAGTAATATTTTTTCACATCCACTTTGCTTCGTCTACCTGTCACGGGCCCTGTTGTACCCACTCAAGGGTAAACACCGACGCTGCTTAGCCGCTCTACCACCAGCGCGCTGGCGACCCCTGCCGCACCGCAAATGGCAATGCAACCGTAGCGCAGTTCCCGCCGGTCCAATTCGTCCAGCAGCACACTCACCAGCGCAGCGCCGGTGCAGCCCATGGCATGACCGATGGCGATGGCGCCGCCATTGACATTCACCCGCTCGTGATCGACGTTCATCTCTTCCATGAAGTGCAGGGCCATGGCGGCAAAGCCTTCATTGATTTCAAACAGGTCGATGTCCGCAGCTTGCAACTGGGCCCTTGAGATTGCCAACTGGGCTGCCCGCACTGTGCCAGTCAGTGCCAGAGTGCGGTCCGAGCCGGTGTCTGCCATGCCAAGGATGCGGGCCCGTGCGGGCAAGCCGGCGCGTGCCAGTGCGGCGGCCGATCCCAATAGCACGGCCGCGGCGCCATCCGCCATGGCGGGTGAGTTGCCGGCGTGGTGGCTGTGCACCACGCCGGCCAGTCCGTAGCGTTGGCACAGCTGTGCATCCCAACCGGCATCACCCCCCTTTGCGCCCCACGCAGCAAAAGACGGCGCCAAGGTGGCGAGTGAGGCGTGTGTGGTGCTGGCCCGGATGTTTTCGTCGCGGTCTAGCAGCAGTTGGCCATCGTCATCACTCACCGGAACCATGGAGGGCGGCAAGCCGCGAGCAGCGGCAGCGGCGGCCCGTTGCTGTGAGCTGACCGCGTAGTCGTCGAGTTGCTCCCGGGTGTAGCCGCGTTGGGTGGCGATGGCGTCTGCGGCAATGCCGATGGGCACCAGGTGCGCCAGGGTCTGGAGTGCCAGGTCATGCGTTAACGCGCCCTGGTCGCTGCCCATGGGCACGCGTGACATCATCTCGACACCGCCGCCCAAGGCCAGCGTGTCGCCGTAACTGGCTTGCAGCGCAGCGAAATTCACCGCTGACAAACCGGAGGCGCAGTAGCGGTTGATGGTGACAGCGCCCACCGCGTCATCCCAGCCGGCCAGCGGCAGTGCCAAGGTGCCTACGCTGGCCCCCTGATCACCGGTTTGGGCTACACAGCCGAAGACGGCGTCGCTCACCTGGCGGGTGTCCAGCGCAGTGCGGGAACTCAGGGCCGACAGGGCCCGGGCCAGCAGCAGCGCTGGTTTGATGCCGCGCAGGCTGCCTTTGTCATTGCCTTTGCCGCGCGGCGTGCGCACAGCCTGTGCGATGTAAACGGGGTTCATGGTGTGGTCCAGCTCAATGGGTCGGAGTTTGCATCAGGGTGGTGAAGGCATCGTTGGCGCAGTTGTAGCCACGCAGGGGCAGGGCACTCAGGTCTGTCAGCTGCGATGCCAACTGCCCGGCTTGCATGCGCAGTGCGTCGGTCTCGCCCACGCCGGCGCGGCGGATCAGGCCGGCGCCGGCCACCAACACCTCGCCCGACACGTCGCAGGCCGGGCTGGCCAGCCACGCCACCAGGGGCGCGACCAGACCAGGGTCCAGTGCGCCGGCCATGCTGGCATCCAGGTGAGGTGCGGTCATCTGCGACAAGCCATAGGGGGCAATGGCATTGACCAGCACCCCGTGTCGCTGGCCCTCCAAGGCCAGCGCGCGCATCAGGCCGATCACCGCCGCCTTAGCGGCCGAGTAGGCTGCCTGACCGATGTTGCCATAGAGGCCTGCACTAGACGTGGTGAGGATCAGCCGGCCATAGCCTTGCCCAAGCAGCTGCGGCCAAGCGGCATGCGCCAGGTGCAAACTGCCGAAAAAGCTGGTGTCAAAGATGTGGCGGAACTCATCCATGCTTTGTTTGACAAAGGTGCGCCCGTGGTCGATACCCGCATTGGCCACCACGATGTCCACGCCGCCAAAATGCCGCTTGGCTTCGTCCATCATCTGCAAGCCGCTGACAGGCTCTGCCACATCACACCAGCTGGCCTGCGCGGTGCCACCCGCCGCGCGAATAGCCTCAACCGTCAGGCTGGCTGAAGTGGCTGCATCTGCCTCGCCCGCATGGCGCCGGTTGTTGACCAGCACTCGGGCGCCACGGCTGGCCAGATGCAAGGCATAGGCGCGGCCCAGGCCCTTGCCGGCGCCGGTGACGATGGCGCGTTGGCCTTGAAGGTCCAGCGTGCTCACCCCGGTTTGCCCCATGGGAAGAAGGCCGGTACCCGTGCCATGTAGGCTGCATAGGTGGGCTTGGTGCGTGCCAGGTAGCGCTCCTGCATGGGCGTGGCTGAGCCAGCGCTCATGAACCAGGTCACATACAGCGGGCAGGCCAGGGCCAGCCAACCCCAGGGGTGCATCAACCCCAGCGCACCGAAGCTCCACCAAACCACGGCCTCGCCGAAATAGTTGGGGTGACGCGACAAACGCCACAAGCCGGTGTCCAGCACCATAAGACGGTCAGTCCGATGGGCCTTGAAGCGCTCCAGTTGGAGGTCGCCCATCACCTGAAAGTAAAAACCCAGGCCAAACGTTGCCAGGGCAATGGCATGCTGCCAGCCCAGCGCCTGCGGACCCGACGCGACGGCAAGGACCAGGCCCAGGGACCAGAGCCATACGGTCACGCCCTGCATGATGAAAACCTGGAAGTAGCTCCACCACCACCAGGCGCCGCCAAAGCGCCTGCGCCAGGCTGCATAACGGCCGTCCTCACCGTGCCCCCGGTTGCGCAGGCCGATATGTAAGGACATGCGCAGGCTCCACAGCGCGACCAAAACGACGATCATGATCTCATGGGGAGACCATTGGCCGCGCCATACCACCAGGCTGGTAACCGGTATCGCCACCGCCAGCGGGTAGGCCACGTCCATGATGCCGCAGTCACGCCGGGCCAGGCTAAGCAGCCAGACCGCGGTCAGGAAAACCGCTGTGATCAAGCCCGAATGCAGGTAGAGTGTGAGAAAGGCCGAAGCCGGCGAACTGGCGGGCAGCAGCAGCCAAGCCAAGGTGATCACCATCGCCGCGATGGGGTAGACAAACTCGCGGGCGGTGCCCACTCGCAGTTCCGGCCTGCGCCGAAAAACCAGCAGGCCAGCCATCCAGACCAACCAAAGGCCAGCGGCAAAAAAGAGCAGAGTTGCTGTCATGGCAGGCTCAGCAAACCGTCGCGCACATCGGCGCCATTGGCCCAGCAGGAGTGGGTGCCGCTGCACAGTTTGTGGGGTAGCTCAATGCGACATACCGGCCCTTCGGCAAAGCGCTTGCAGTCGATCAGCAGCGCTTCGGAGCGCTGGGTGTTCTCGTTGGTGACAAAGGTCACCAGGTAGCCATCGTCTTCATCTGTGGCGTTGATGCGTGGTGCGAACGGCGCTTCGCTGGCGTACTGTCCCTCAGGCAACGCGATTTGCCACGACGCCCCGGTCAGCAGGTCATGCTTGACGTAGCCGTTGAACAAAAACCAGCCTGGCACCTGCACGGCACTGTAGATGTAGCGGTAGTGGCGCCCGGCGTAGCGCTGGTTGATCATGCCGAACTCCAGCGTGCGATCGTCCAGGCGCTGCTCGCTGGTTTGCCCGGTGGCCAGGTTGAAGCGCCAGCGGTGCAAGCGGGTCTTCATTTTGTACTGGTCCAAGTAGGACATCATGCGCTCGTAGCCTTTGGGTGCCCCGTCAAAGTTCTTGGGCTCAGGCTCCTCTTCGAAATACCCATCGAGCACGATCTCGTCACCTTCTTCATAAGCATTGAGCCAATGCAGCACAAAGGTCGGCGCCGCCTCAAACCAGCGGATGTCCTGCGGCTGTCCCCGCCGGGGAATGATGGCAAAACGCGAAGGCTGGTCAGCATGAAACTTGACCACATGCTTGCCCTGCTTGAGCAGCTCCGGGTCCCAGTAGAGGGGAAAGTCATTGAGGATGGCGTAATGCTCGGTAAAGCACATGTCGTGCGGCAGCCGTGGCCCCGGCAGCGGTATTGGCACGTAGTGCACCAGTTGGTCGTGCCGGTCCACCACGCCGTAGTGCATGTAGGGGGCATGCTTAGAGTAATTGAAGAACAGCATCTCGCCCGTGGCTTCGTCGACCTTCATGTGCGCCGAAATGCCATCCAGCGGCGACCAGGCCGGGATGCCCTGTTGCGCTAGTGTGAACGGGTCTAGCCGGTAGCCCTCGCCGCATTGGTAGTAGGACGTGAATGCGCGTCCGGCGTGCACCACCACATCGGTGCTCGACGCATCCTTGATCGAGCCATGCGCCCCCCAGCCAGGCCGGGCTGACAGTGCCGGGTTTTCCATCAGGCCAGCCCAGAGCCGTTTGCCGGCCTCCTGTTCGGCGCTGAGGCCTTTGGTTTGTACAAAGCGGTTGCGGTAACTGGCTTTGCCGTCTTGGAAGCTGATCATGTGAACCATGCCGTCACCGTCAAACGGGTGGTAACGGCCGATCGACCGGTAGACCGGGTTCTGGGTGTTGCGCAGGTAAATACCGTCAATGTCATCGGGAATTTTGCCCGAGAGTACCGGCATGTCGGTCGCGTTAACCTCTTCGAGCAGCGGTGTCCAGGCCCCTTGCAGGTAGGGGTGGTCACCTGGCTCAATGTCAGATTCAAGACGGCGGATCAGCTCGGTAGTCATAAGAACTCCTTGGTGGGTCAGTCGGGCTTATCAGAAAACGAAACCTCCCATGGCAAGACCGGCGCACGGCAGGCGCTGCACAGGACCTTGGGCACGAAGCGGTGACCACAGGCTTTGTGGACGGGTCGGATAGCACTGGGTTGTTGCAGGTAGTCGCGGCTGGCCCAAGTGGAAAAGCAGACGAGGTAGCCAAACAGGTCTCGGCTCGCCGGTGTCAGACGGTAGCGCATGCGTCGTGCGTCGGCGACATCGGGCTGCGCCAGCAACAGGCCAGTCTCAACCATGCCACTGAGACGTCGGGCCAGCACGCTGCTGACAATTCCCAGCACCCGACCCAGTTCGTCAAAGTAGTGACAGCCCAGCACCACCGCTGTCACGATCAACAGTGACCAGCGGTCCACTCGCAGGCCCTGGCCCATACTCTGCGTGCTGGCGCTGGTGACCCTGGCATTGCGGCTCAGGTTTTCGGCCAGCAGCAATTCCGGCACGGGTTGCAGGCTGAAGGTCAGGTCATTCATGCCGGTTTTCTCGCTGCAGGCGGTGCAGGCCAGCACGGGCAGGAATGGGTGGCCGCAGCTTTTGTGGCGCAAGTAGCCCGGCAAGCTGCGGGCGCGCTGGCCCCAGCGTCGCTCCCACATCCAGATCATCAGCACCTGGTCATAGAGTTTGAGCCCGGCCTGTGTAAGGTGGTAGGCCTGGCGTCGCGGGCGTTCCTGGTAAGGTCGCTGGCGCAGCAGTCCCAGCTTGACCAGTTTCCCGAGCCGGTCGGTCAGGGTGGAGCGTGGGATGGTCAGTTGCACCTGCCAATCCTCAAACCGCTTCACGCCGGTGAAAGCGCCCAGCAGCACGGCCGCCGTCCATCGGTCGCCCATGACCTTGAGGCCGTGGTTGAGCGTGCTGCTCAACAGGGCGTCGTGGGTGAGTTGCAGGTCCACTATGGGCGGCAGCGGCAGCGGCAGGGTCAGGCCGGGCAGGCCACCACAAAGCTCACCACGGTGGCGCATGAGCCGCCAATGTTGAGCGTCTGAATGCGCTGCGCCCCTTCAATTTGACAATCACCGGCGGTGCCGGTGGCCTGTCTCGCCGCGTCAAACAGCATGCGCGTGCCGGTGGCGCCCACCGGGTGGCCGCATCCGATCAGACCGCCACTCATGTTGACCGGGCAGCGGCCGCCGGGCTCGATGCTGCCATCCTCCACCGCCTGCCAGCTTTGGCCTGGCGCGGTCAGCCCCAAGTGGTCGATCGCCATGTATTCGGTGGTGGTGAAGCAATCGTGGGTTTCGACGCCCTGCATGGCATCGATCCCGCCCACGCCGGCGCGTCGCCAGGCGTCCTCGATGGTCTGGCGGACATGGGGAAACACATAGGGCTCTGACGCGCTGCGGACCAGCTTGTCCTTGAGGCGCAGGCCGGCATTGCGGTGGCCCCAGCCGGCGATGTGCGGCAACTTGGCCACGCTGCTGCCGCGGCGCTGGGCGTAGGCCCGGGCGAAGCTGGCCGAGGCCAGCACCACGGCGCAGGCGCCATCGGTGATCTGGCCGCAGTCCTGGCGTCGGGTGCCGGGCTCGATCACCGGGTTGGCCTCGTCGTCATCGGTAAAACTCAGGGCGTCAAAGGCCCACTTGCGGGTTTGGGCCAGCGGGTTGCGCCGGGCGTGGCTGTAGTTGAGCTCGGCGATCCGGTTCAGGTGTTTGCGGTCCAGCCCGTAGCGCCGCTCGTACTCCTGCGCCAACAGGCCAAAGGCCGCCGGCCACATGAAGGTGCAATCAATGTCCTCATGGCCTTGCCAGGCGGCAGCGTTCTGGTTTTGGGACGCCACATTGCCCGGCAGGTTCTTGAACTCCTCCACCCCGAGCACCAGCACGCAGTCGTAGCGGCCGGCTTCGATTTCGGCCATCGCGCTCAGGACGCCCAGCGACGAAGAGGCACAGGCCCCTTCGTGCCGCATGGCGGGCACGCCCCACAGCTCGGGCACCACCTGTGCCACCATCGCGCCCAGATGGGCCTGCTGGCGCTGCAATTCACCAAAGGCGTTGCCGACATGGATGCTGGCGATGGACGCGGCATCCAGCTCGCAGGCCGCCAGGGCGCCCAGCGTGGCCTCGCGCGTGATGTCCGAAATATCCTGGCCCTGGCGGGACCAGACCTTGGCGAAATCGGTCTGGTAACCACCCAGCACATAGACGGGTTCATGCATGTTGGTCTCCTGCTGCCAGCCAGGGCAGTTGTTTGAATCGATTCATGGCTTGCTGGTAATCGCGCGCCAGTTCATCCACCACGGTGGCGACGCTGGCCACCGCCTTGATCGGGCCCAGGCCCTGCCCGGCGGCCCAGACCTCGGTCCATTTCTTGCCGGCAAAGGACTGGTTGCTGTCGTATTGGCGCCCTGGTGCGTCGGGCATGTTGTCGGGGTCCAGACCTTGGGCGCGCAGTGAGGGCTTGAGCCAGCTGGCGGCGGTGCCGGTCACGCCGGCACTCACCACCAGGTCGTCGATGCTGCTGTCCACCACCATTTGCTTGTACTCGGGCGGCGCCAGGCTCTCGGCGGTGGGGATGAAGCGGGTGCCCATGTAGACCAGGTCGGCCCCACTGGCCACCGCGCCGGCCACGCCCCAGCCATCGCCAATGCCGCCGCCCGTGATGACATAGCCGTCAAAAAACTCTCGCACCGCGCTGACAAAGGCAAACGGCGACAGGAAGCCGGTGTGGCCGCCCGCGCCCGCGCACACGCAGGCCAGCCCATCGGCGCCGGCGGCCACCGCTTTTTTGGCCAACCCGACCGAGATGACGTCGGCGATCACCAGGCCGCCGTAGGCGTGCACTACCTCAATCGCTGGCTTCGGGCTGCCCAGCGCCGTCACCACCACCGGTGGCTTGAAGCGGGCCACCAGGGCCAGGTCTTCCGCCAGCCGGGTGTTGGACGAGTGCGTCACCAGGTTGGCGCACCAGGGGCCAAGGGTGGCGGCAGGTTGCGCATCGCGCGCCTGGGCCAGCCCTTCGGTGATCTGGTGCATCCAGTCGGCCAGCACCGACACCGGTCGCGCATTGGGTGTTGGAAAGGCGCCGATGATGCCGGCCTTGCAGGCCGCCAGGACCAGTTCGGGCCCGGAGATCAAAAACATTGGCGCTGCCACCACAGGCAGACGCAGGACAAATGGCAAGGGACGGTTCGCCAAAGTCATGGCTTCTCCTGGTGGGATTGGGTGGACAGGGCCAGTTGCAGTAGCAGCCGCGCGAGGGCTGGCGCCTGCTCGATGGGGGTTTGATGGCCGGCCTCGTCCAGCCAGACCAGCTGGGCTGCCGGGATCAGGTCAGCGAGTTCCTGGGACAGGGGCGGTGGTGTGACCTTGTCCTCGCGCCCGCACACCACCAGCACCGGCTTCGCGAGGGTGGCCAGCATAGGCCGGTGATCGGACCGAGTCATGACGGCGCGGGTCTGCCGAATGGCGGTGGCGGCACCGACCTCATGCAGCATGCGGCGCATGCCGTCAACCCAGCCCGTGTTGGCCAGGCTGTTGGGGTGCAGGCTGAACGGAATGATGCCATCCACTGTGCGGGCAAAGTTACGCTCGAATGCGCCAATGGTTTTTTCGCGCACCGCCAGGGTGTCAGCGGTTTCGATGGCGGCAGACGAGTCGACCAGCGCCAAGGCCTGAACTCGCTGGCCGTGCCGAGCCAGCAGCTCGACGGCCACATAGCCACCCATGGAAAAGCCGCAGACGGTCAGGCTGGCTTCAGTCGGCAAATCTGCCACCAGAGCCCAGGCATCGGCGGCCATGGCCGGGATCGAGTCTTGTGTCAGTACATCGGCCACACGCACATCCAGGGTCGGCTCCAGGTCGGCCCGCACGGCATCCCAGATCGCTCTGGTGTTGAGCATGCCGGGAATCAGCAGCAGCACGGGCTTCATACAGCCTCCGGGGCCAGCGCGCGGGCTTGTTCCCGCAGCTCGCGCTTGAGAATTTTGCCCACCGGATTGCGCGGCAGCGCATCAATCTGGAGCACATATTCGGGCAACTTATAAGCGGCTACGCGCTTTTGGTCGCGCAAGAACTGCACCAGATCACCCAGGGACACAGTCTGCCCTGGTGCGTTGACCACGCAGGCGCACAGCTTCTCGCCCAGTATCTGGTCGGGCACGCCCACCACCGCCACCTCCTGCACGCCGGGGCACGCCGCCAGCAGGCTTTCAATCTCTTCGCTGGAGATGTTCATACCGCCACGAATCACCAGGTCCTTCGACCTTCCCACATAGCGGTAGTACTGCAATTGGTCGCCGGCAATCTCGAACAGGTCACCGGTTCGGTAGAAGCCCTGTTCGTCGAAGGCGCGAGCCGTCAAGTCGGGGGCCTTGAAGTAGCCACTGAAGACTGTGGGCCCCTGAAAGCGCAATTCGCCGGGTTGACCGGCTTCAGTAATGTCGGCGCCACTGAGCAGGTCAACCAGTCTGGTTTTGATTTTTCGGGTGGTGGAGACGCTCCACTCGAGGCCTGGCACACCGACGCGAGGAAAGTACTGCGCGCGCATGGCTGGGTCAGGAATGTCAATGTCGCCGCCGGACAGTGCGGCGCCTTCATTGGAGCCAAAGTAGTTGACGATCTGCACCCCGTGCCGCTCGGCAAAACCACTCACCATCCATTCTGAAAGTGGCGCCGAGCCTGAACCAATGCGTTTAAGGCGCTGAAAATCAATGCCGGCCAGCAGCCGGTTGTCTTGCAGCAGCATGTTCAGGATGGCAGGTGCTGCCACCGTGTAGTCGATGCGCTCTTCGCGCAATTGCTGCAGGAAGACGGACAAGCTGAAGGGTTGGTGTTGCACCACCGTGCCGCCCAGCACCAGCCAGGTGGCCAGAGCGCTCGAGAGGCCAGACATGTTGACCAACGGAAATGGGTTCAGCAGGCGCGCGCCAGGTTCAAGTTGGCCTGCCTCGATGATGCTGGGCGGCACAATCAGCCACTCATTGTGGCTGCGAGGTACCCCCTTGGGTGCTGCTTCTGTGCCCGAGGTCCAGCAGATGCTGAACACATCGTTGGCGGTGACGGCGGCGTCCCGTTCGGCCTGCGCCAGCTGTGCCTGGTGATCGGGGGTGAGTGCGTCGGGCCAGGCCGCTTCGATGCTGACCACGCCTGCCGGCGCATCGGGGCCCCAGGCCAGCACCTTGGTCAGGCTGGCGTGTGCAGCGCCGAGTGCGCAGTACATGGCGGCGGCTTGATGGCTGTGGCCCATGCGGCCGATGTGGGTGAAGGTGATCGCGGCCGTGGCTGCAGTGATCGTCAGAATATGCGCCAGCTCATGTTCGCGGTACTGGGCTGGAACCGGTGTCACGATCAAACCCAGCCTGGCGCAGGCCAGGTAGACCACATACTGCTCCACGCCGTTGGGCAGATGAACCACCACGATGTCATCGCGACGCAGGCCCTGTTGCAACAACACCAGGCTGAATTTGTCGATGTCCTCAGCCAGTTGGTGCCAGCTCAGGCGCCGCTGCACACTATGGGCGAAATCACTGCGGTTGCAGGCGTCGACCACGGCCTCCGCATCGCCGCGCGCGCTGACCTGCTGCACAAACAGATCCCATAGCGTTTGCTGGCCCCACCATCCTTTTGCGGTGTAAGCGGCGATAGTTTCCGGCTGGACCAGCAGCATCTCAGTAGCCGCGTGCCAGGCGTTCGCCGCTGACCCAGGTGGCGTGAAAGCCGTTGGGCACGCGTTGCGGCAGGCGGATACGGCAGACCGGGCCCTGGGCCACGTCATGCGCGTCAAAGATGGTGACCCACGAGCTTTTGCTTAGGTCGTCCCACATGAAACCGACCAGGTAACCATCGTCTTCGGCCTGCCAGTTGTCCTTGGGGGCGAAGGGGGCCTCACTGAACCACTTGTGCACGCCGGCGTGGTAGGTCGTGCAGCTGTCTTTTTCAAGGTCATAGCGGGCGAAGCCACAGAAGCGGGGGTCTTCGGCGCGGTTGCTGCGGCCCATCAGCACGTTCCAGGAGTAGCGGGTCTTGTGGCCCTGCATCCAGGAGTTGATCACCGGGAACTCCTGGTTGATGATGTCGTCAATGACCCGCTCCTTGGTCTGCCCAGTGCGCAGATTGAAGCGCCACTCGTAGAACATGAAGTCATGCTCCAGGTTGGCCAGCATCTTGGGGAAGCGCTCCACGTCGACCTTGCCGCGCATGTCGGTCGGCAGCCTAAATGGGGTACCGGTCATCACAATCTCGGTGCCGCCCTGGCCGTCGTCTTCTTCCCAGGCGTTGGACACGTGGTACATGTAGGTCGGGTTGGCCTCGAACCAGCGGATTTGATCCGGCGTGCCATGGCGCGGTACCACGCCAAAGCGCGAGGGCAGCGTGTGGTGAAACTTGAGCTTGTGCCGGCCGGCGGCAAACGCGTCCATGTCATAGAACAGCGGCAGGTCGTGCAGGATGGTGTAGTTGGGCGTGATCGCCATGTCGTGCGGCAGGCGCGGCCCGGGCAACTGCACCGGCATGAAGGTCTTGAGCTGGCCCAGACGGTCCATCACGCCATAGTGCATGTAGGGCGCCTCCTTGCCATAGGCAAAAAACAGGAACTCGCCGGTACGTTCATCGACCCGCGAATGGGCCGAAATCGGCAGGCCCACCAGCCGCGGGTCGACCGGCAGCCGACCGACGGTGGACAGGTCGCCCGGTCGGCACTGGTAGACCGAGCCGCCCAAGTACCACATCGACACCAGGTGCCCGGCGTAGTACTTGACATCGGTGTTGGAGGTGTTCTTGATCGGCATGTCAGGCCGGTCTTTGCGCGGCGGGTCCTTGATGCCCTGCCACAGCGCCGTGCCTGCGCTGAGTTCTTCTTGTAGGCTGTCGGTCATGACCCAGCGGTTTTGGTACTGTGCTTTGCCATTGGCGAAGCGCACGGCGTGCAGCATGCCGTCGCCGTCAAACCAGTGGTAGCGGCCGGGCGCCTCGAAACGGCGGTTAGGGCCGTTTCGCACGTACATGCCGGTCAGGTCCTTCGGGATTTCGCCCTCGATATCGGTCAGGTCGAGCGTTAGCTCTTGGTCGATCGGCGCAAAGCCGCCATTCAGGACCGGGATTTCGTTGTAGCCCATGGTTGATTCCTCTACTTGGAGTTAATTGCGGCATCAGCCCGGGCGGGCCGACGCGATTGGGTGACACAGAAGCGGTTGGCCACAAAGGCCAGGTGCGTCAGGGCGGCGTTACCGGCGGGGTTCAGCCCGGTGACGTGGTAATCACTGTAGGCGGCGGCAAAATTGAGCGGCATGGCGCCGGTCAGGTTGATCGTGAGTTGGGCGCCGGCGCGGGCGTAGGCGTCCTGCGCCTGGGTGATGTAGGCCTCGTCGGTGGCATACACAAAAGCTGTGAGCCCGCCGAATTCACGCACATCGCGTGTGGCCTGGGCCAGCGCATCATCGGCGTCGTCGCAGGCGATCACAAAGCTGACCGGGCCAAAGCGTTCTTCGCCGTACAGGTCGCGCTCGGCCTTGCTGACCTTGAGCATCAGTGGTGTGCTGGTGCGGGCATCTGGCCATTCCGGGTGCGGGTAGGCTTGCGGCGCCAACAAGACCTGGCCGCGCTGCGCGCCTTGGCCATGCAACTGCGCCAGCAACGCCAAAGTCTGCTGTGACTGGACAGTGGCCAATATCATCGCGGCTTTTTTCGGGTCTCGCGTCAAGGCGGCTACCGCCTCCGCCAGTCGCCGCGCCACCTCATCCAGGCTGACCAGGCCCTGTGGTGTTTGCACCCCGGCAGCCGGCACATAGATGTTTTGCGGGCTGGTGCACATTTGGGCACTGAACAGGCACAGTGTGGTGGCCAGACTGCGCACCACTGCGTCCAGATCGGTGACCGATGCCAGCACCACCGTGTTGCAGCCGGCGGTCTCGGTAAAGCTCAGCGCCGGGTGGGCGTTTTGCTCTACCCACTGGCCAAAGCGCACGCTGCCGGTGAAGTCGACCATCGCCGTGGCCGGGTGCTTGACCAATTGCTTGCCAATCGGCGCGGCCTGGCTGTCCAGGGCCAGAGTGACCAGGTTCGGGTCAAAACCCGCTGCCTGCAACACTTGCCGGAACACGCGCACCGTCAGTGCCATGGGCAACACGGTGGCCGGGTGCGGCTTGACGATGACGGCGTTGCCGGTGGCCAGGCTGGCCATCATCGACGGCCAGGCGTTCCAGGTCGGGAAGCTGGCACAAGAAAAACAGACTGCGACGCCGCGCGGCACCAGCCGGTAGGTCTTGTCGAGCACGATGGTCGAGGGGCCAAACTGCCGCTCCCAGCGGGCTTGCGGCGCAACAGCATGCTGCGCTTGGTGGGCATAGACCAGGGCCTCAATGGCCCGGTCGAGCGCATTCACGCCGGAGCCGGCATAGGCCATGTTGAAGCTTTGGCCAGCGGTGTGCATCACGGCGTTCACGATGTCAAACAGGTGCTCGCGGTAGATCGTTTCCACCACCTCCAGCAACAGGCCGATGCGCTCGTCGATCGGTGCCCGGGCCCAGTCGGTTATGGCCTTGCTTGCCGCTTTGAATAGCTGGTCTGGATCGGCCTGCGGGTAGAGGATGCCCAGCGGGCGCTGCGTGTAGGGGGAAATTTCTTCGCCCAGGGTGCCAACGGTGCCAGGTTGGGCAAGGTCAAAGTGGTGGGGCTGGTCCTGACCGAGACGGGCGCTGAAGGTCGCCAGACCTTTGGCTTGAGCGGTTTCGGCGTCCGGGTATTTGCCAGGCAGTTCTGGGAAGGGGCTCCAGCAGTCTCGCTGGGCGCAGGCCAACTGCGCCCGCTTGAACCGCGCCTGGTGGGTTTTGAAGTAGCTGTTTGTCATGTTCAGGGGCTGCGCTGCCACAGCAGTCGGTGATGGCGGGCTACTGCCGAGCCGGGCATGGTGTCAGAGGCCGACAGGGCCAACTGGCCGGGCGCTGGCCAGTCGATCCAGCGGACTTGTTCGGTGCCGACAAAATTGGGGTTCAGCGAATGGGTGACGCTGTGCACCACCTGCAGCCGGCCGTCCTGACTTTGGACACGGTAGCGACCGGCGTATTGGAAAAAACTCTCAAAAGCGGCCAGCCGCTCCGCCACCGGGGCACTGCGCACGCTCTCGGACGATAATTTGGCCCGATTGGCCTGGGCAATGCAGGCGCTCATGCTGCCGTCGTGGGTGTAGAGGATCATGCCGGTGGCTGCGGCGCCAAAGGGCAGCGTCGGTGCGCGGCCATCCCCGTAACTGATGTCCCAACGCACCAAATGCCATGTGCCGACCAAGGGATTACCCGAATCACCCAACACTGTTCCTATCCTTACTTTCTTAGTTGGACTGATGTTAAGCGGTTTTTGTGGGCTTTGACAAGCATCTGGGCCAGTCTTGGCGGTCACCTTGGCGTCAATCGGGTAGCCTGACGTACCCGCTCGGCGCCTATCCGGCCCCACCGCTTTTCAGCGGAGTACAGTCAGCCTGGGCGCACCAAGCGGCGGCGGCAATACAAGCAAGGCTCGTACCTGCAGGGGTGTCACCGCTACTGCGCCAACCCAAGGAAGAAACCCATGAAACTGGCCATGATGTCTGATATTCACGCCAACATCCAGGCGCTGGACGCCTGCCTGGCCCATGCCCAGAACCAGGGGGCCACCCACTATGCTTTTCTGGGCGACCTGGTCGGTTATGGTGCCGACCCGGCGGCCGTGGTGCAGCGGGTGCAGACCCTGGCCGCAGCCGGCGCCTGGGTGCTTAAGGGCAACCACGATGCATTGGCGGTCAGCCCGCCGGTCGACGCCAAGTCTATGGGCGACAGTACGGCAGACTGGACGCACCGGCAACTGGACCCCGGGCAGCGGCAGTTTCTGCATCAGCTGCCACTCAGCCGCCAGGAGGGGGCTCTGCTATTGGTGCACGCCACTGCAGACCAGCCAGAGCTTTGGCGCTATGTCTACGACGCACGTGCTGCTGGTGCCAGCCTGGATGCGGCGGCCCGCCTGCCTGCCGTGCGTTATGTGTTTGGCGGTCATGTGCATGCCCAGACCCTGTATTACCGCGGCGGCGGATCGGGCTTGATGAAGTTCATTCCCACACCGGGCGTGGCTGTGTCTTTGCCGGGCCATCGGCACTGGTTGGCCACCATCGGCTCAGTGGGGCAGCCCCGCGATGGCAACCCGCTCTCCAAGTACGCCATCTTCGATACCCAGCGCTTGCAGCTGATGTTTCATCGCGTCGATTACGACCACCACGCCGCAGCGCAGGCCATCCGCCGGGCCGAGTTGCCGGCTTTTTTTGCAGACCGTCTGGAGTCGGCGCTGTGAAATTGCTGGAGCCGGGTGCCGAGCTGGACGGCTTCACCGTCGAGGCCTGCATTCATGCCGGCGGCATGGCGCACATTTACCGGGTGCGCTACAGCCAGGGCGAGCGGGACCCCGGCTTTGCGCTGGCGATGAAGGTCCCGCGCATGACCGCGGGTGATGGCGCGGAAAACATTGTCAGCTTTGAGGTGGAGCACCAACTGCTGCAACTGCTGACGGGCCCCCACGTGCCGCGTTTTGTGGCGGCGGGTGACCTGGACAAGGTGCCATATCTGGTGATGGAATACCTCACCGGCCAGACCTTGGCGCATTGGAGTGAGGCCACTGAGCCGCTGGCGGTGGCCGAACTGGCCAGCCTGGGCGCTGCCATGGCCACCGCCGCGCACAGCCTGCACCAGCAGAATGCGGTCCACCTGGATCTCAAGCCCGCCAATGTGCTGGTTCGCCCGGACGGCCAGGTGGTGTTGCTCGATTTTGGGCTGTCGTGCAGCGCCCTCTACCCGGATCTGCTGGCCGAGCAGTTGCGCAAGGCGGTTGGATCGCCCGCCTGGATGGCGCCCGAGCAGGTGGTGGGCGTGCGGGGCGACCCGCGCAGCGACATCTTTGCCATGGGGGTCATGCTGTACCAACTGGCCACCCACGCGTTGCCGTTTGGCGAGCCCCGCACCGCGGGCGGACTGCGCCAGCGGCTGTGGATGGACCCCCGGCCGCCGCGCGGCTTGCGGCCAGACTTGCCCGAGTGGTTGCAAGAGGTGATTCTGCGATGTCTGGAACCCGAGGCGGCCCGGCGTTACCCATCAGCCGCACACCTGGCCTTTGATTTGCGGCACCCGGAACAAGTCAAGGTGACCGAGCGCGGGCGCAAGCTCAAGGGCACCGGCTTTGGCGCCCATGCCCGACGCTGGTTCAAGGCAGCCGGCATGCACTACCAGCCCAGCCCACTGCCGGCGCGGCAGGCCGAAGACGTGCCCATCGTCATGGTGGCCTTGCCGCACAAAGACGTGAGTGACGCCACGCTGTACTCCCTGCGCCAGGCGGTGGCCCGCTCCCTGGGTACCCGGCCCGGCGCGCAGTTGGCCTGCGTCACCGTGATTTCGTCCGGGCAGACCGATGCCAGCAGCGACGACACCAGCGAAACCAGCGTCCACCGCCGCTACCTGACCACTCTGCGCCACTGGGCCGAGCCGCTGGATTTGTCAGGGCACCAGGTCTCTTACCATGTGCTCGAATCGGGCGATGTGGCGCAGGCTTTGCTGGCCTATGCCCGCGGCAACGCGGTCAGTGCCATCGTCATGGGCGCGGCTACCCATGGCCTGATGACCCAGCGGCTGCTGGCCACGGTGCCTATCAAGGTGGCCATGGACGCCCCCTGCACGGTAATTTTGGTCAAGCAGGCCCTGCCCTTTGAGCGCCCGCAGGAGCAGGCGGCCAAGCTCAAACCCATCTGGAACCCCGACCGCGATGCACCGTTCTAGGCTGGCACCGGGCGCTGATGGCACAGGCCCGACAATGCGGCGATGTCCTACACCTCGCCTCCGCCCGCCCCACGCCACGCTTTTGAGACCCTGACGCCGGACGGCGTGATGGACGCGCTCGCCAGCGTTGGCCTGTATGGTGACGGACGTCTGCTGGCGCTGAGTTCTTATGAAAACCGGGTCTACCAGCTCCATCTTGAGGACGGGCAGGTGGTGGTGGCCAAGTTTTACCGGCCGCAGCGTTGGAGCGAGGCGCAGATCCTGGAAGAGCACGCGTTCTCGGCTGAACTGATGGCAGCCGAAATCCCGGTGGTGGGGCCGCTGCTGCTGGAAGGCCGCACCCTGCACAACTTTGGCGACTTTGCCTTTAGTGTGAGCCCGCGCCGGGGTGGCCGCGCCCCTGAGCTGGATGACCCCGACGTGCTGGAGTGGATTGGCCGCTTTCTGGCGCGCATTCACAGTGTGGGTGCGGCCCGGCCGTTTGCCAGTCGCCCCGCGCTGGATCTGCACAGCTTTGGCACCGAGTCACGCGACTGGCTGCTGGCGCACGACAAGGTGCCGCTGGACGTGCAGTCGGCCTGGACCCGCGCCGCCCAAAACGCTCTTGATTTAATAGCTAACTATCCAGCATTGACGGGGGCTAGAGGCCAAAAAGACTCCGAAGACTCGGCGATTCGACAGCTGCGGCTGCACGGCGACTGCCACCCCGGCAATATTTTGTGGACGCCGCTGGACGTGCCGGCTGCTGCCGGGCCGGGGCCGCACTTTGTCGACCTGGATGACGCCCGCACCGGACCGGCGGTGCAGGACCTGTGGATGCTGCTCAGCGGCGACCGGCAGCAGCGCAGCCGCCAGTTGGGCGCGTTGGTGGATGGCTACGAGCAGTTTCGTGACTTCGACCGGCGCGAGCTGGCCCTGATCGAGCCGCTGCGCACCCTGCGCCTGATCCATTACAGCGCCTGGCTGGCCCGGCGCTGGGACGACCCCACGTTCCCCATCAACTTTCCGTGGTTTGGATCCAGCGACTACTGGCAGGGCCAGGTGCAGATGCTGGAGGACCAGCTAGAGGCCATGCAAGAGGCGCCGCTGGTGGTGTGAGCACACTGACAGGGGGACCGGCCGCAGGGCCGACGTGCGGCGTCCAGCCGCAGCACCCAGCGCTGACGCGGGCCTATTTGCCGTTGATGGCCAGCAACTCCACCTCAAAGAGCAGGGTGGCATTGGGCGGAATCACGCCGCCTGCGCCGCGTTCGCCGTAGGCGATGGCCGGTGGGCAAGTCAGTTTGGCCTTGCCACCGACCTTCATACGCTGCACGCCCTCGGTCCAGCACTTGATTACGCCGCTTAAGGGGAATTCAATCGCCTCATTGCGTTTGTAGGAGCTGTCGAATTCTTTGCCATCCGGAAAGGTGCCGCGGTAATGCACCTTGACCTTGTCACTGGCGCCTGGGCTGGCGCCGGCGCCATCTTTAAGCGATAGAAAGACCAGACCCGAGGGTGTGACCACGGCACCGGCCTCTTTGGCGGCTGCAGCGGTGACGGCGTTTTGCGCCCAGGTGGCGGACAGGCTGGCCAGGGTCAGTCCAAGGACGACTGCGGCACGTTGCAAGGGATGGCTCATGGTGAGGTTTCCGGAAGTTGGTGGGCGGCTGCAATTGTCGCAGGCAATGCGCGCATTGAAGGCCCGCTAGTGTCCGAGTCCGATTAACATGGATGCCTAACTATTCAGGAGAACAGAGATGCCAAATCGAACCCTAAGCCTTGTTCAGTCTGCGTTTATTGCTCTATTTATGATGGCGAACAGTGGATTGGCCTGGGCTCAGTCGGATTACCCCAGTAAGCCGGTCAAAGTGATCGTGGCCTTTCCGCCCGGCGGGACCAGTGATGTGATGGCCAGAATGCTGGCCGACGAACTCAGCAAGAGCCTCAAGCAGCCCTTTGTGGTTGAGAACATTGGTGGCGCTGGTGGCACCATTGGCGTTGAGCGGGCCCTGAAATTGCCGGCTGACGGCTACACCCTGATTCAGACTGGCGTCGGCCAAAGTGCCGTGGCCCACGGGCTCGACCCTAATTTGCGCTACAACTCCATGAGCGACTTCATCCACCTGTCACAAGTACATTCGGGCCCCAATGTGCTGGTGGTGCACCCCGCCACACCGTACAAGACAGTCGCCGACGTGGTCGACTTCGCCAAGAAGAACCCCGGCAAGCTGGACTACGGCTTTACCCATGCGGCCTCTGGCCACATGGCCATGGAGCTGTTCAAGCAAACCGCCGGCGTTGAGCTCACTGGCATTCCCTACAAGGGCGGCGGCCCCATGCTGATCGACCTGCTGGCCGGTGTGATTCCCACCATGTTCATCAACCAGGATGCGGCGCTGGCCCACGTGCGCTCTGGCAAGATGCGGGCCATTGCGGTGAGCAGTGTGGCGCGCAACCCGCTCTACCCTGATGTGCCAACCATCGCTGAATCTGGCTACAAAGGTTTTGAGGCGCTGTCCTGGTCGGGCATGTCGGTGGCCAAGGGCACGCCGCAGGCGGTGGTGGACAAGCTCGAAGCGGCTATTACCCAGGCCATGCAGTCCGACACGATCCGCCAACGCATGAACTCGGTTGGTTTTGTCGTGCCGCCGCAGGGCAGCAAGTCCTACACCGCCTTCGTCAAGTCCGAACTCGATACCTGGGTGCGGGTGATCAAGACCGCCGGCATCAAGCCGGAGTAGTCCGGATCGACTTCGACTCAGGCGGGGTATGCCAGCTAGTCAGACCTCGCCATGGCTTAACAATGGCCATGCCAAGGTGCCTTAGGCCAAAAGAAACTGGGACACAATCGAGCCCACTCGCCTCGCCGGATGGATGTCGGATGGGCGTTATTCAAACTCCAGCACGAAAGATGGCCCAATGGATTCCGCCACGGCACCCCTAATCACCCGCCTCGGTGGTACGACGGCAACCTTTGGCAGGCGCTTGCCTGAAAAACTCCAAGCGATGAAACAGGCTGGGTTTGTGGCTACCGAGTTCTTTCCCCGCGACCTGTTTGAAGATCCTCGTGGCCCCGACTACTGCGTTGACATGGTCAGGGACAGTGGGCTTGCAATTTCTGCTTATCAGGCCTTGCGGGACTATGAGGGTATGCCGGTCAAACAGCGTGACCATGTGTTGGGCATCGCTGAACAGATGATGGATCAGATGGCTTGGCTGGGCGCAGAATTACTGGTGCTGTGTGCCAACATCCACCCTGAAGCCAGTCCCGATCGGGCGCGTTGTGTGGCTGACTTGCTGCGTTTAGCCCAGCTGGCGCAGTCGCGCGGCATGCGCATTGCCTACGAGCCGATTGGCTGGGCTCGTTGGTTCTCTGACTACCGGGAGGCCTGGCGCCTGGTGCAGGAGGTTAACCATCCCTGCATGGGCTTGGCCTTGGACAGCTTGCATGTGGCCGCACACGGCCTGCCGCTCGATGGCCTTGACGCCATCGACCCGGACAAAGTCTTTCTGGTGCAGCTCTGCGATTGGCCGCAGACCCGCTTGCCGCCGTTCGAAATTGCTCGCCATTACCGGCTATTTCCGGGCGAGGGTGTGGGACCCATCAAAGCCTTTTTTGACTACTTCCAGCGGATGGGCTACCGCGGTGTGTATTCGGTGGAGATCATGAATGACCACTACCAGCAAGATGACCCACTGGCAGTAGCTCGCCGTGCAGTCAGTGCCACACTGGGTCTGACCGCAACTGAGTCGTCACTTACCGAGCGAGCGAATTGAACAGCTCCGGGTCGCTGGCCCGAAGTCGGCGGTAGTTGGCCAGCCACATCTGCTCCCGGAATCCATATTTGTAGTAGGCGTCTCGGTAGGCCAGGGCGGTGCTGGCCGCCATGGGCTGACCCCCTGACCCCAAGGCCGCCAGTTGGTACTCGCAGGCCAGGTTGAACACCATGGTTTCGACCGTGGTGTGTTCCAGGTTCGCACCCACGTGCACCGAGCCATGGTGTGGCATCAGGGCCACCTTGTTCATGCCTAAGGCGGACGCGATGGCTGCCCCTTCCTGATCGGGCGTCAAACTTGGATCGTCGACAAACTCTGTCACCAAGTCTGCAAACATGGCGCCGTAAACATAGAAAACACCGAATTTTTGGCGCGTCGTTGCGAAGGTGGCGATGGTCTTTGCGTGGGTGTGGATCACGCAATTCACGTCCGGCCTGGCCATCATCACTGACGCATGGAAGTTGATTCCGGGTGAGGCCGGCAAGCTACCAGGCTCCAGAACGGTCAAGTCGAAACCGACTTTGGACACATGCTCGGGCAGGGTTTCGTCAAAGTACTGAAATGGCGTGACCCAAAACGCCTCCTCCCCAGGAACCCGCAGACTCACGTGCCCACCAACCTGGCTGTCAAGCCCTGCCCGGTACAGCATCCTTCGCGCCGCCGCAATCTGAAAGTGTGGCGAGCCCTCATCATGGCCGTTGGATTGGTCCGTGCAGAGGGGCTTTTTTTGCAGGGTCATGCCAACTCTTCAGGGTGCAATATCACAGGGAGTCTGGGTGGGGAGTGAAAAATGAAACCCTCGCCTACCGGCAAATTGCCCACGGGCTCGATACGCGCCACCCGATCAAGAAACTCGGTCAGGGCGTGGGCCATCTCCACTTTGGCCAGGCGTGAGCCGACGCAATGGTGCGTGCCGTCGCCAAAGCTGAGGATGTCGCCACCCGCAGTGAACTGGCGTTCGCTGGACCCCATGAAGCGGTTGTGGTCAAAATGCGTCGGATTAGCGAAGTGGTTTTCATCATGGTTGCCCGACACACTCAATGCCACTGCTTTTTCGCCGGCCTTGATCTTGACTCCGGCAATTTCAAGGTCTTGCAATGCGGTGCGTACATTGGCACTGACCGGCGGAAAGACTCTGAGTGCCTCGGCACAAAACGCTGACAGCGCCTCAGGGTCGGTGTAATTGGCTTTTAGCCACGCCCACTCTTCGGCATCGAGTGCGACGTGCCGCAAGACACTGGTCAGCACACGCTCGGTGGTTTCTACCCCGGCGGCCAGCAAAAAAATGATGTTGGAGACGATTTCTTCGTGCGGTATCGGCTCGCCATCGTAGTCGGCCATGACCAGATCGGACAACAGGTCATTGCCAGGCTTGAGGCGTCGCGCCTCGATGATCGGCTCCAGAAACGCGCGCACCTCTTCCCGCGCCCGGAACGCAGCATCGCGTGCGCCAGGGTTGGTGATGCTGGAAGACCCACCGGCCACGATGGTGCGGTACCAGTCGCGAAAGCGTGCTGCATCTGGCAAATCGGTCAGTGCTGTGATGGCCAGGAGCGGTACCCAGGTCGCATAGCGTTCACGCAGGTCCATAGGTTCGCCCATCACCAGGCTGGTTGCCTGGCTCTTCGCAATCTGCAGCACCACCTCGCTGAGCCTTTCGCGCATGGCGCGCTGGGTCCTCATCTCACGGGCGACGATGCCCACCTTCTTGCTGTGTTCACGGCCGCTCATCTGCATGAAGGAGCGACCAAAAGGTGATGCACCGGCGCCCTGTTGTGGCGGCTGAAACAGACTGTCGTTGGACAGCACCGTCTTGACGTCCTCATAACGCGTCATCACCCAGGCGTCGAGTCGACTACTGTGGAAAATCGGCACGTGGCGTCGCAAGCGCGCAAACAGATCGTGGCGATCCACCTCTGGGCTGCCTTCCACCATTGCGGTGAATTCGGCGATCAAAGACTCTCTCGTTGCTTGCGGTGTGCTCATGGACAAATCCTGATGGTTAAAAAGTAGCCCTGCTCAGGCCGTTGTCATGTGGCCGAGGTAGTGCGCGATGACCTTTTCATCGTTGATCAAGTCCGCACTGTTGCCCTGAAACGCCAGCTCGCCATGTTCTAGGAGGTAAGCGCGTTGGGTCGCCTGCAGCGCTCGGTGCGCGTTCTGTTCTACCAGCAGGATGGTCAGGCCAGAGCCATTCAGCCTGCGCAAGGCCTCAAACACCTGGTCGGTGATGATTGGTGACAGTCCAAGGCTGGGCTCGTCGAGCAACAACAGGCGCGGGCCACCCATCAAGGCGCGGCCAATCGCCAGCATTTGCTGCTGTCCGCCGGATAGCGTGCCACCCTTCTGAGTGCGGCGATCTTCAAGAATGGGGAACAGCTGATAGACGTCCTTCAAGCCATAGTCCGAAGTCCTTGAGCCTCGCGCCAGTTCTCCCAGCAGCAGGTTTTCTTCGACTGTCAGCTCCACCAGAATCTGCCGCCCTTCGGGCACCTGTAGCAAGCCTTCGCGCGCCACGCGATGGGGTTTCATCCCGGTGATATTGTGGCCCTCAAAATGAACCGTCCCGCGTCGGGCGCGAACGGTTCCCGACAGGCAATTGAGCAAGGTCGACTTGCCGGCGCCGTTGGCACCAATCAACGCCACCATCTCCCCGGCTTCAATATGCAGACTGACGCCACGCAGCGCCTCGATGCCGGAATATGCGGCCGCCAGGTCCTTGACTTCAAGCATCATTTTTTTCCACCCAGATAAGCTGCAATCACCGCCGGGTCGTGCATGACTTCCTGCGGAGTCCCCTGTGCGATCATGGCCCCTGAATCCAGCACGTAGACCTTTTGGCACAATTGGTTAACGAAACGGATGTTGTGTTCGATCAACAGCAGGCCAATGCCGCTGGCCGCTAATTCATTGAAGACTGTGCCAAGCTCGGCCGCCTCGACGTCATTCATGCCTGCGACCGGCTCATCCAGCAACAGGATTTGGGGGTCCGTCGCCACCGCACGCATCATCTCGACCCGGCGCTGGTGCCCATAGGCCAGACCCCCGGCTGGATGATCGGCAAAACGCGTCATGCCAAAGCGCTCCAGCAATTGCCAGCCGCGCTCAAACAACTTCGGCGACTCACGCAAGGATGACGGTAACCCGAGCAGTTGGGCAAATAGCGATGACTTGACGTGCACGTGAAAGCCAATCACCACATTCTCAAGCACCGTCGCCTCGGGCAATAAGCGAATGTTCTGGAAGGTGCGCGACACGCCGGCAAAGGCGACCTCATGGGCTTCGGCCGTGGTGATATCGCGGTCACCCAGCCGGATGTTGCCGGTTGTCAACTTCAGCAACCCGGTGATCATGTTGACCACTGTCGTCTTGCCAGCGCCATTTGGCCCGATTAGACCGGTGATCCGGCCTGAAGGCACTTCAAGGTTGACGTCTGAAACCGCCAATAGGCCGCCGAAGCGTTTGGACACATTGTTAAGAACCAGTGCTGCCATGGCCGCCCTCCTTGAAAGTCTTGTCGCGGGCTGCGGCACGCCGTTTACGAAGATAAAGCACGAGCCCGTCAAACACACCATGGGGCATGAAGGCGACCATCACCATCATCAACGCACCCTGAAAAAACTGACGGTTGTCGGCCAGTGGGCGCGCCAGCTCAGGCAGCACCGACATGATGGCAGCGCCTATGATCGGCCCGGTCACAGTACCCCGGCCCCCGAGAATGATGTAGGTCAGAGCCGCCACCAGAAAGGCAAAGCCAAACATTTCCGGCTCGATGCTGTAGGTGTAAAGGCTTTGCATGCCGCCAAAAAATCCGGCCAGCGCCCCGCTTAGCACAAAGGCGATCATGTGGTACTTCCGGATAGAAATGCCGAGTGTTGCCCCTACCGTCTCGTCTTGTCGCAAGGCATCGAATGCACGCCCGATGGACGAGCGGCTGATCACGTACATGAAATAGATGGTCACAGCCACTGCCAGCAGCAGGTGCCAGGTTTGCACCAGTTTAGGGATGTTGTTGAACCCCTGTGGGCCGCCAGTCAAGTCATCAAAATACAAGCACAAGGAGACTACGATTTGAACGAACGCCAGCGTCGCGATGGCTTGAAAGACACCGCGTAGGCGCGCCAGCGGAATCGACAGCAGAAAACCGCCGACGCAGCCGATGACTACCGCGAGCAACAGTGCTAAAAGCGGATGAACCCCCTGGTTTTTGACCAAAATCCCAACCGCATACGCCCCGATACAAGCAAACCCTGCCGAGCCGATGGAGAAAACTCCGGCACGCAACACCATTTGTTGGCTGTAGGCAAACCCGACTGCCAACAGAAAATAGTCGAACAGGGGCTGATAGGTATAAATTAAATTCATCATCGCCGCGCTACTCCCACTTGCACACCCTCACTACCGAACAGCCCACTCGGCTTCACCAATAGCACCACGAACAACAAGCCGTAGATGATCGTGTCGGTCAGGGCACTGGGCAGGTAGGCCACTGCCAGGTTCTGGAAAATACCCAAGAGCATGCCTGCAACAACAGCGCCATGCACACTGCCAAGTCCGCCAAGCACGACCACAACGAAGGCCTTCAGCAAGTAAGGCTCGCCCATGTAGAAATGAATTGAGTTGAAGGACAGCCCGATCAGGATGCCCGCCACACCGGCCAGCGCACCGGAGATAAAAAAGGTCTGAAAGTACACCAGCGCCGGGTTAACCCCGAGCAGCGATGCGACCCGCTCATTGCCGCTGACAGCGCGAATCTGTCGACCAAACGTGGTCTTGTAGAGATACAGCATCATCAAGGCCAGGAGCACCACCACCACCAGCAGGATGATGATCTGCAAGAAAGAAAACCGCACTGGCCCCAGCTCGTAGAAAGCCACCGGGAAGGTCTCAAACGGGAACCGCAGTACTTTGGTATTGGACAGGCGCTGCGCGACACTCATCAGGCAGAGGTTGGCCCCAATCGATGAAATCAGGGCAGTAAATTCGATTTGTCCACTGCCACGGATGGTGGCAAAGGCCGTCAACTCCACAATGTAGGACACCAATCCCGCCCCAATCATGGCCAGCACTAAGGCCAGCCACAGCGGCAATCCGTTCAACACCGCAAAGTAGCCGATGAAGGCCCCGGACATGAAGACGCCGGCATGCGCAAGATTGAGAATCTTGAAGGTGCCGAATATCAAGGTAAATCCGAGTGCAAACAGCGAGTACACCGAACCGGTGACAAGTCCGTTGACAAGTTGCTGGGCGATCATGCGTGAGCCATTTTTTTAATGCGGGCCTTAAGCGCCGCGGAATAGGATATGGAGGCCGGTGAACCGGGTCACAGCAACCGGGCACCGCTTAACCGGACCACGCGCAGCCATTGCTGGGGCATGGTCTGGCAGCGATAAGCCTGGGATCAGTTGGCTGGAACCGGCTTGTTGTTGCGGATGACCATCACAGCCGGGCCGTAATCAGGGATTCGGTCGGCTTTCTGGGTCCACTTTCCGCCACCCAGAACGACGTCGGCGTCGCGCATTTTCATGATGGCATCAAGTACTTTTTCACGGGTCGGGTTGGGCATGGAATCCTTGATCGCACGGGCGGCCAGCAGGGTTTCTGAATAGCCCACTGCGGCCCAGTTGTCAGGCTCGGTATTGAATCGTTTTTTGTAGTTCTCGCGGAATTTGGCGTTCAGGGGAGCCGTCGACTGGTCATTGAAGTCAATCGAAAAATAGGTGTTTTCCACGGCTTTGCCGCCAATTTTGAGGTAGTCGGCGCCCAGCCCGGCGGTGCCAAAGAAGGTGACATTGGGTGCCACGCCTGCCTGCTTAAGCTGGATCACCAAATTGGCGGCCTGCGCAGCATTGGCACCAAGCCAAATCGAATCAGGTTTGGCTGCTGCGATCTTGGTGGCCAAGGCGCCGAAATCGGTGTCAGAGATCAGAATAGTCTCTTCGGCAATCGGCTTCACGCCTTTGGCGGCCAGTGGGCCCATGAAGGCTTTCATGTTGTTAATATGACCATCGTTGTCGCGACCCCAGATGGCTGCCAGGCGTTGTGGCTTAACTTTATCGATAGCGTACTGTGCCAGAGGTGCTACTTGAATTTCTGACGATGCGGTGACTTTGAGGTACCACTTGCTGGCTGCCAGCGGCGCAGCGGTCTGGGCTGTCGCGAACATGGGGATTTGCAGCTCATTGAGCATGGGCGCCACTGCAATCATCAAGACGCTGTTAGCTCCGCCAAGGACGATCAGGGCATTGTCAACCTTGGCCGCGCGCGTCAGCAGGGTGGTGATCTGTGCCCGGTCGTTCTGATCGTCGTTTGACACCAGTTTGATGGAATTGCCTGCGCCCAGGTAGTTGGCTGCATTCAATTCGTCGACGGCCATCTTGACTGCATTCGCCTCAGGAACTCCGACAAATGCCAGTGGGCCGGTGAGCGCCTTGATGGATGCGATGGTGAACTCTGCGGCCACAGCAGACAGTGGGCTGATTGCAGCGCCTGCAAGCAATAGGGTTAGGGCTTTTAATTTGAATTTCATAATTGTCTCCTCATCATTTATTTGGGTGCCAAGTGGCACGCGATAGTATTCAATTCTTGGCGTACCGCCTAGTGGGTAATAACCCGGGCGGTTCGGTGGAACGAGTTGGGGGAAAAGGATTGGCAGGGGGTGTTCAGACTCCTTAGGTGTCAAGGTTTCGATTTGCCCGGGCGAAGCTCTACATAGGTCGGCAGGCGTTCGGGGTAGTCGGCAGCCACCGGGGTACCCGAGGCTCTGTTGCGATCCAAGTGCCCCATGGCCGCGGCGTAGTCAGCGACGTTGAGGTAGTAAAAAAATGACAACAGTCGTTCCGAAAACCGCCAAAGACCGTCAACCTTTTCGTAGCGGTCGCTGTACCGCATGGCGGTCACCATAGGTTGCTCATTGCGCCAGACCTCTGCATGGACCGACAAGCGCCCTTGCGCTTGCGTTGCTGAGTCAAACCAAATGACATGGTCATGGGCAAAATGATTGGAGGGCCCCATCACGCTGTAGCGACTCTCGAATTGCCTGATGACCGCCTCCCGTCCGGTCGCACGCATGGCACCATCCTGAGATCCGAACGATGCCTGATCGGTGAACAGCTCAGCGGCAGCTGCCATATCTCGGTTGTCGATGGCAAAGTTGTAGCGGGCCGTTAAGTCACGGATAGCGAGTTGGTCTTCGACGGCGGCCAAGCGGCTCTCTAGGCTACTTGCGGGGGGCGGTGGAACGCGGCGTGGAATTGTCATGGTGGCTTGCCCTAGTCGTTACTGCAAATCGGGTCGATAGGCGGGCACGTCGTCATATTGGACCAACTCAATGATGTTGCCCTCGGGGTCGCGCAGAAATGAGACGGTCACGCCTGGCCTACTTTGGATGGGCTCAGGGCCCGTCATAAAGCTAACGCCGGCTTCAAGCAAGCGGACTATGGCCGCCTTGACGTCGGTGATGATGAAGGTCAGGTACATCACGTTCGGAAGATCAAAAACATAGGCCGCCTGTTCTGTTGGAAGAACTGGTGCCTCATCCGGCGCAATCAGCTTGATCCGCTCACCCCGCGTGGTCTGCATCCGGATCACGGTGGCACTTCCGCGAGCCAATCGGTAAGTTTGCGCCACATGGACGGGAATGCGGGCCTCACTGACGAACTGCAGCCCGAGCATGTGCTGGTAAAAATGTCGCATCACGGCGAGGTCCCGGCAACCGATGCCGACCTCAAGCGGCGTGGTCATGCTGAGCAAGGGGGTATCTAACATGTTTATTGCTTTTGCTATGTTCATTGGTTAAGTGTCAACCGGTGCACTATCTCAAAATAAGCAATGGGCTGCAAAAACCCCTGTCGCGGCGGGCGTATTGTGCAATAGAATCAAAAAAAAGAACACAAGTTTCCATATTTAGAATTAAATTTTCAATGCGGAAATATAGTTTCCGTATGAGAAATAAAAACTGATCGACACCACCATGAACCCTCAACAACTGCTGATCCAAAACGCCAATGTGATCGACGGAACAGGTGCGCCCTCGCGCCTGGCATCTGTGTTGGTCGCTGGCGACAAAATTCAAGCCGTCGGCAGTGCTGCCGACACCCTCGCTGACCCATCGGTTCAGCGGCTCGACGCCACGGGCCTGTCCCTAATGCCTGGGCTGATTGACGGCCATGTGCACAGCACGTTTGACAACGCAGCTGGCCACGATGAATTGTTTTACCACCGGCGCCCAGGTATGGCGGCGATCACGGCTGTGCGCAATGTTCGGCGCATCCTGACCTCGGGATGCACCGGTTTTTTTGACGCCGACTCGTTGTTCGATCTGGGCGTAGATCTGAAGGAGGCCATCCAGCATGGCGTGATCGAAGGACCCCGCATGGCTGTGGGCGGCTATGCCTTGATGACCTCAGTCGGGGGTGCGGCCGGACGACTTATGCCGGACAGCGGCACGATGGCTTATGCGGTTTTGTTGCAAGGTAAAGACCAAATCATCGCGGAGGTGCGCCGGCAGATCAAGATCGGCTGCGACTGGATTAAGGTTCACGTCACCGGTTCGCTGTCCAACCGCAGAAGCGAAGGCGAAATGGTGACCTTCACGATGGAAGAGTTACGCATCGTTTGTGACATCGCCCACAGCTTTGGCGTTCAGGTCGCGGGCCACTGCCGCGGCGCACACTCAATCAAGGTGGCCTGTGAGGCAGGCTTTGACCAGATCATTCACGCCACGCTGATGGACGACGATGCGCTGGATGCGGTGGTTAAACACGGCGCCTTCTTGGTTCCGGCCATGACATTCCAGGCCAACCTCATGGAGTTCGGCGACGCCATCAATGCCAGCCCCACGCTTCAGGAAATTTTCCGGCGAGAAATTGAGGGCAGTGCCGCGATGCTGGCCAAGGCCTACAAGGCGGGTGTGCCCGTCTTGTGCGGTACCGAATCCGGTTTCTCTGTCACCCCGTATGGCGATTGGCATTACCGAGAGATGGAGGTGTTCGTCAAGCACTTGGGACTGTCCCCCTTACAGGCGATCCAATGCGCCACGCAGTCCGGTGCGTTGGCGCTCCGCATGAAAGACAAAGTAGGCACCATCGAAGCGGGGCGCTTGGCTGACCTGCTTCTCATAGATGGTGACCCGTCCAAGGATGTGAGCGTGGTGGGTCGTCGCGACAAATTGCGCATGGTCATGCTTGGTGGCAAGCCGATCGATCTTTTGCGGACCGACCCGGACCGAACGCCACTGCCCGAATGGCGTGTTCATGAGTTCGGCAGCATCCTGTCCAAAGAGGTGGTTCAGCAGGCGCGCGGCGGTCAGCCGGTCGGCGGCCACGGACCACAGTCATGACCGAGCGCTTGGCCCTTGTCACAGGTGGTGGTAGTGGGATTGGCGCCGCCATCACCCGCGCCGCGAGCCGTGCCGGTTACCGAGTCGCCATCATGGACGCGCAGGCCGACGCAGCTGAAGCCATGGCCAGGGAATTGGGTAACGCCGTGGCGCTCCCGTGTGACGTCACCGATGAAATGGCTGTCGACGCCGCACTGGCGACCCTGGGCGCCACACCAGACCTGCTCGTCAACAACGCTGGTATTGTCAAATTTGGCCACCTTGTCGACATCAGCGTCAAGGACTTCCGCAGGGTTTTGGAGGTCGACCTGGTCGGGGTCTATATTCTGTCGCGGGCAGTGGGTCTCATGATGCGTGCCCGAGGGCAGGGCAACATCGTCAATATCTCGTCCATCAACGCCATCACCCCCAGCCTCGGCACCAATGCATACGCCGCCGCCAAGGGTGGACTGGTGACCATGACCAAACTGTTGGCCCTTGAACTCGGACCGCATGGTGTCCGTGTCAATTCGGTCTCGCCGGGCTTTGTCGATGGGGGCATGAGCACCGCTGTTTTTGCAAATCCCCGTACCCGGGATATCCGCACCAAGGCCGTGCCGCTGCGCCGCCTCGGTTCTACCGAGGACATTGCGCAAGCCGTGATGTTCTTGGCCTCTGACGCCGCGGCCTATGTCCATGGACAAGACCTCGGTGTTGACGGCGGCCTGGTCCATAGCCTGTTGTCCCAAATACCGCGAGATTAGCCATGACGCGTAACTTGATCCTCACCGGCGGCGTCTTCCATCCCTTTGAAGATGCTTGCGAGTCCTTGACCCATACGCTTCTGGAGGTTGGCATTGAGTCTGACGTCACCACCGACATCAGCAGTGGCTTGTCTTGGCTCGATGACGGCGGATACGATTTACTGACGGTGTACGCTTTGCGCTGGCCGATGGAGCAAGAGCGGTTCGCCAACGACCGCGCCCGTTGGGCTGTCACCCTGAGCGCCCAGGACCAGGCACGAATCAACGCGCATCTGGCAGCGGGTCGTGGTGTGCTGGCGTTGCACACCGCGGCCATCAGTTTCTCAGACTGGCCGAGGTGGCGTGACATCGTGGGTGCCGGCTGGATTTGGGGCACATCCAACCACCCACCACACGGGCCGGTGGATGTCCGTATGACGACCCTTGAGCACCCCATCACCCGAGGTTTAGAGGCATTCAACTTTCCTGAGGAAGCCTATGCCCGCATGGACTTGGTGCCCGGCATTCATGCGCTGGCCACTGTTCAGGCGCCGTCGCAAGAGGAACCCTCGCCCTGCTTGTGGGCCCGCGAGGTCGATGGCGCTAGGGTTGCCTATAACGCCTTGGGCCATGACAGCGCCTCGCTGAACCACCCAACCCACAAGCGTCTACTGCAACGCGCGGCGCTATGGGCTATTCGAGGCAGTGACCAAGCCATTGCCGCGTGTTGAACGAACCCCAACCTTGAAGCCTGCCATGAATACTCTGCAAGACAAGTCCATCCTGGTCACCGGCGGTGGCACCGGGATCGGGGCTGGCTGCGCCCGTTATTTTGCGGCTCGTGGTGCTCGGGTCACCATCAGCGGGCGTCGCGAGAGCCGTCTGCGCGAGGTGGCCGATGCCATTGGCCCCAGCTGCCACACAGTGGTAGGCGATGTCACACTGGCCGCTGATCGTCAGCGCATGCTGGACGCTGCCGTCGCCCACGGGCAAGGGCGTCTCGATGCATTGGTCAATAACGCAGGCATTACCCATCACAGCGGACTGGTTGGTCTGGATGAGGACAGCCTGATGCGGGTGCTCCAAAGCAATATCGCGGCACCTCTGATGCTGACCCAGGCAGCCTTGCCCGCGTTGGAAGCTAGCCAGGGTAGCGTCATTTTCATTGGCTCGGTGCACACGCGCTTGGCTTTGGCCGGCCGCTTGGCTTACGCCACCTCGAAGGGCGCTGTACAAAATATGTCGCGGGTGCTGGCGGCTGAACTCGGGCCCCGCAAAGTCCGCGTCAACTGTGTCATACCCGGCGCCGTGGCCACAGAGATCAACGCCGCAGTGACCGGGCAGGACCCGGCAGAGGCCAAAGCCTTCTTTTACAAACTGGCCCATATGCACCCGATCGGGCGCATTGGTGAACCTGAAGACATCGCGCAGGCCATGGAGTACCTGATCCTTGCCACCTGGACTACGGGTGCTGTCGTCGATGTCGATGGCGGCATGGGCCTGGGCGCTGCAAAACTCTAGGCTTCAAAAGGCATCAACCTTTCGGCCATGTCAAGACAAGCCAAACCAACCAAAGACACGCACCGTGAATCAAGCGACTGACAAACAACTCCTGGCACCCGCCATCTCCAGCGATGCCCTGGCCGAAGCCCGTGCCCTGCTCGGCCTACCCATCAGGGTTGAGCAATGGAATTACGAGGCCACCCGCGACGTCATTCGGCACTACGCCTGGGGCATTGGTGACGATAACCCACTCTTCTCTGACCCCGAGTACGCTGAGAGCACCCCCTGGGGTGGCATCATTGCGCCACCTACTTTTTTCTTTGGCATCTGGGATGCCGTGGTGGCACCTGGCTTGCCTGACGTGCAGTGGTACTACTCGGGTATCGACGCCGAGTTTTATCACCCGATCCGGCGTAATGACGCCATCACAGCATCGGCCGAGTACGTCGATGCTCAGCCGCTGTCGGGTAAAACTGTGGCCAACATGATTGTTCAGACCGGCGATGTGCGTTACCACGATCAAAATGGCCGGCTGATGACCAAGGTGCTATCGCACTGCTTCCGCGTGGCGCGCCAGGCTGCCAAGGGCGGTCTGAGTTACGCACCGCGTGAGAAGCACGTGTTTACTGCCGACGAGTTGGCTCACATCGCCGATGCCCAGATCAATGAGTTTGTCCGCGGCAGCGCGGTCCTTTACTGGGATGATGTCGTTGTGGGCGCTGATCTGCCTGGGACCGTTCGTGGACCGATCAACCAACTTGACATGACCACCTACTATTGCGGCGCGGTCGGCACCTCTGGCTACAAGTCAACCAAGCTGCGCTGGAAATACAAGAATTGGGCCAACCACAGCCCTGAAAAGCTGCCCAACAACTACGACAAGAGCTACTACGGTGCGGTGGTGCTGCCTAGCATTGGCCACCAGGACGCCAAAGTTGCCACCGTCGATCTGGGCATGCCTGGACCTTACGACAATGGGCCGCAGCGTTGTGGCATGCTGACCACGGTGGTGACCAACTGGATCGGTGACGGCGGGTTTGTGCGAAGCGTTAGCGCCCGCCTGAAGATGCCGGTCATTTTTGGCGACTGCAATTATTTCAAAGCTCGGGTCACAGCCAAGCGCGTGGTCGACGGGGTCGGTTTGGTGGACATCGAGCTGTGGGGTGAGAACCAGCTGGGCCAATTGACGATCAAGGGCTCGGCAGTGGCCGAGTTGCCCTGCCGCTGATGCTGCGGTTGTCTTGGTGACCGCATGACCGATTTCGCGCGTTTGCTCAGACCGGCCAGCATCGCGGTGGTGGGGGCCTCGCCAGACGCTGGCAAGCTGGCCGGACGACCGTTGGCCTATCTGCGGCGCTATGGCTATCAGGGCCGCGTGTACCCCGTGAATCCCAAGCACGCGCAAATCGACGGCGTACCCTGCAGTGCGACCATCCAAGACTTGCCGCGCAACATTGATCTGGCGCTGATCCTGCTCCCGGCCTCGGGCGTCGCCCAAGCCTTGGAAGCCTGCGCCTTGCAAGGCGTGGCCAATGCGATCTCTATCGCTGGCGGCTTTGCTGAGGCAGGTGCGCCGGCTGCGCAGCAAGAGCTCACAGCCATCTGCCAGACGTATGGCATCCGGCTGGTGGGCCCGAATTGCGTGGGCTTGCTCAACCCTGCTTTGGGTGTGACCGCCACGTTTTCCAGTGAGCTCAAAAATGCTTTGCCGCGGCCCGGCAAAGTGGCTCTTTTCACGCAATCAGGTGCGCTGGGCAACTCGTTGTTGCAGAGCTTTAACGACCTGGGGCTCGGTCTGGCGTATTGGGTATCGACCGGTAACGAAGCGGACATCGGTGTCCTTGAATTGGTGTCGTACGCGATTGAGGACGACCAGGTTCAGTTGATCGCGCTGTATGTGGAAGGTCTTCAGCATGGGGAGCAGTTGCTGGCTTTGGCGCGACGGGCCCGGGCAGCTGGCAAGATCATCCTGGTGTTGCGGGCTGGTCGGTCCCAGCAGGGCCGCGCAGCGGCGGTTTCGCACACGGGCAAACTCGCCGGTGCCTGGAAGGTCTGGTGCGATGTCGCTGCACAGGCCAGCCTTGTCACGGTGAACAACCTGGATGAGTTGCTAGATGTGGTGGCGGCAGTCGATCGGTTCGGACACCCTGCGTTGGATGCAGCCCCAGGTTTGGGTGTATTGACGATTTCGGGTGGCTTGGGAGTTTTGATTTCTGATGCTGCTGCCGATGTGGGTTTGGCGATTCCAACATTTGGTGAGGCGACACAGGCTGGGCTGCGGGCAATCCTGCCGCCGCAGATGACCGTCGCCAACCCGGTGGATACCGCCCTGTTCACCGATGAAAAGGGCTACGCCCATTGTGCGGAGTCGGTGTTGCGTGATCCAGCCATCGGAACCCTGTTGCTGGTGCTGACCCGGCTGGCGCATGACTACCAAGCCTTGCTGCCTTGGCTAGAGCAACTGGCCGCCGACGCCATGCGTCTGAACAAGCGTCTGGCCCTGACATTTTTATCCTCCTCCGACACGATGTTGGTGGCGGATCGTCGCCGTGCGATGCAGTCCGGCGCCCTGGTGCTGCCAACCGCTGAGCGTGTGGTGGCAGCCTTGGGCCGGCGTGGGCAAGCCGTCAGGGCGCTGCCCACTGCGGAATCAATCACCCTGCAGCAGGCGAGTCCAAGCCCATCGGTGGCGCACTTCCTGGCCCAGGCGGGCGTGCCAGTGTTGCCAGAATGTAGGTGCACCGAGTTAGATGCCGCCCTGGACTTCGCTACGCGTCAAGGCTATCCTGTGGTGCTGAAGGTGGTATCCCCCGACATCCCCCACAAGAGCGAGGTCGGTGGCGTGGCACTCCACCTGACCGACGGGCGGGCATTGGCTAATGCCTGGCGCGACATGCAGGCATCGGTCATCAGGCTGGCGCCCGCGGCGAAAATTACGGGTTACTCGGTTCAGCCCATGCTCAGCGGTGGTTTTGAGTTGATCGTCGGTTGCTCAGTTGACCCGGAACTGGGCCGTGTGCTGATGGTGGGCGCCGGGGGCATTTGGGCCGAAATCCTCGACGATGTGAGATTTCTGGCGCTGCCTGCGAGCCGATCTGAAATTGCGGCCGCATTGCAGGGCCTTCGCATTGCGCCTATCTTGCGCGGTGCGCGTGGGCAGCCGCCGTTGGATGTCGACGCGGCCTGCGCCGTCATACACCGGCTCGCCCAGCAGTTTTGTGCCGATCCCGGGATTGCCGAGGTCGACCTCAACCCCCTACTGGTTCGCCCGCAGGGGCAGGGCGTCATGGCGTTGGACGTTCTTGTAGTCCCCGCCTCGACCCGGGCAGAATGGGGCTGATGGAAATCTCGCACCAAGATCGGGTGGCAGACACCGGCCAGTCTTCCAGCTCCACTGAACCCATGAAGTCATTGCGAACGGGCTTACGTATTCTGCTCGAGTTTGAAAACAGCCAACGCGATTTCAGTGTCACAGAGTTGGCAACGCGCTGCGGCCTGGCCAAAAGCCAGGTCTCGAAAATCCTCAGCGCCTTGGTCGACAGTGGCCTGGTAGTGCAGGACCCGGGGACTCGCACCTATTCGGTTGGACAGCGCTGCTATGTGCTGGGCTCCCGGTTCACCACGTATGACGGCCTGTGTCAGGCTGCCACACCGGTGATGCGTGAGCTGCTTAACCGAACCGGTCACAGTGTGCGGCTGTCAGTGCCGGACGGGGAGCAGACGCTGTACCTGATCGGTCTGGAAGGGCCGATGTTCATGGACACCGGTTGGCGTTCTGGCAGCAGCGTGCCATTTGGCGCCTCTTCGGCCGGCCGCGTTTTGATGGCCTACCTCGATCCCGAAAGGAGGCGGCACTTGCTTAGTTTGCCCGTACCAGCGCTCACCCCCGACACCGTGCGAGATCGTGACACCTTGGAACGGCTGATCACCGCCGCTCGGCGGGATGGTTATTGCGTGCAGCGCAACGAAACCTCGCCTGGTCTGGGTGTGGTGTCCGTGCCCCTGTTCAAGGCGGCACAGCAGATCGTCGGCGCACTGGGTTTGGCGTTTCCATCCCACCATATCGACGTTGACGCTGAACGCGCGCTGATCGCAGCGCTGCACGAGGCGGCGCGTGCGATCTCCCAGCGCTTGGGTTGCGGCGTTTACCCCTTCGGCATCGGCAAACCCCAGGGTGTGCCGATGGATAGCATCACACCAGCAGCGCGTTGACCCGTTTCACATAAGCCGCCGGGTCGGCCGGCAGGCCGCCTTCGGCCAGCAACGCCTGGTCGAACAGGATGTGCGCCAGGTCGTGGAAATGCACCGAGCCGTCGAGCTTTTTCACCAGCGGGTGTTCGGCGTTGACTTCCAGCACCGGCTTCACCTCGGGGGCGCTCTGGCCGGCCTGCTTGAGCATGCGCGCCAACTGGGTGCTCATGCCGTGGTCCTGCACCACCAGGCAAGCCGGGCTGTCCACCAGTCGGGTGGTCACGCGCACGTCTTCGGCCTTGTCTTTCAGCGCCTCTTTCAGCTTGGCCAGCAGCGGCTTGAAGGTCTCAGCCGCTTCTTCAGCCGCTTTTTTCTCGGCTTCATCCTGCAGCTTGCCCAGATCGACGGCGCCTTTGGCCACGCTTTGCATCGGCGTGCCGTCAAACTCATTGAGGTAGTTGAGCGCCCACTCGTCCACCCGGTCGGTCATGAGCAGCACCTCAATGCCTTTTTTCTTGAAGACCTCGAGTTGCGGGCTGTTCTTGGCGGCGGCCAGGCTGTCGGCGGTGATGTAGTAAATGGCTTCCTGGCCCTCCCTCATGCGGGCCTTGTAGTCGGCCAGGCCCACGCTCACCGTGTCGCTGGTGCTGCTGGCAAAGCGCAGCAACTTGGCCAGCCGGTCCTTGTTGCCAAAGTCTTCGCCCAGGCCTTCTTTGAGTACGGCACCAAACTCGTTGTAAAACTTGGTGTACTTGCCAGCGGCGGCCTCGGCGGCCGCCTTGTCCTCGGCGCTCAGCACGTCGGTCACTTCGCCATCGGCCGCAGCCGGTAGCGTGTCATGGCGGGCCAGGTCTTCGAGCATGCCCAGCACGCGCTTGGTGCAGCCTTCGCGGATGGCTTTTACGTCGCGGCTCTCCTGCAGCAACTCGCGGCTAACGTTGAGCGGCAGATCGGCCGAATCGACCACGCCTTTGACAAAGCGCAGGTAGGTGGGCATCAGCGCCTCGGCGTCGTCCATGATGAAAACGCGCTTGACGTAGAGCTTGATGCCAGCTGATTTTTCGCGGTTGTACAGGTCCATCGGCGCTTTGGACGGGATGTACAGCAGCTGGGTGTACTCGGTGCTGCCTTCAACCCGGTTGTGGGTATGGGCCAGCGGGGCCTCGAAGTCGTGGCTGATCTGTTTGTAAAACTCGTCGTACTGCTCGTGGGTGATGTCTTTTTTGGCACGGGCCCAGATGGCGTTGGCCTTGTTCACCGACTCCCAGTCGCCGGTTTTGACCATGCCGCCGGGCTGGCGGCCGCCGTTTTCGTCGCAGGGGTTGATCAGCTCGCCGTCTTTCCATTCTTCCTTTTCCATCAGGATCGGCAGGCTGATGTGGTCGGAGTATTTGCTGATGATGCCCTTGACCTTCCAGGCACTGGCGTAATCCAGCGCGTCGTCGCGCAGGTGCAGCGTCACGCTGGTGCCGCGTGCGGCGCGGTCGATGGTCTCGACCTCAAAGTCGCCCGCGCCGCCGCTGATCCAGCGCACCCCTTCAGCGGTGCTCAGCCCGGCACGGCGGGAATCGACCGTGATCTTGTCGGCCACGATAAAGCCCGAATAAAAACCGACGCCAAACTGGCCGATCAGCTGGGAGTCGGCCTTCTGGTCGCCCGAGAGTTTGGAGACAAAGTCCTTGGTGCCGCTCTTGGCAATGGTGCCCAGGTGGTCAATTGCCTCCTGCTGGCTCATGCCAATCCCGTTGTCGGTGATGGTCAGGGTCTTGGCGTCCTTGTCAAAACTGACCCGCACCTCCAGGTTGGGCGCGTCTTCATACAGGCCGCTGTTGTTGATGGCTTCAAAACGCAGCTTGTCGCAGGCGTCAGAGGCGTTGGACACCAGCTCGCGCAGAAAAATCTCCTTGTTGGAGTACAGCGAGTGGGTGACGAGGTGCAGAAGCTGGGCCACTTCGGCCTGGAAGGAGAGGGTTTGCTTGCTCATAGGTGTGGTGTGGTCTCAAAAAACGGAGGGTGCCTGATGGGCGCCGGAGCCGGTCACCCGGACAACCCGCAATTATGGGCGATGCGCCTCCATTTCAAGGCGCCCGTCGTCGACCTCGGGCTGCGCTGCGCCTCATAAAATGGTGTCTACCCCTCACGCCACCCGCCGAATGACCCCTCCAACGATGCCCCAAGCGCCCCATGCACCTCAGCCAGTCGCGCCCTGGCTGACCGTGGCCCGGTTGGAGGTCGGGGTACGCACTTTCCCGCCCGGTGAGAGCAACCCCCGCATCTGCGCGTACCACGCCGGCACGAATATTCAAGGCTACGACGACAAAGCCTCTTGGTGTTCGTCTTTTGTGAACTGGGTGCTGGGGCAGAGCGGGATCAAGGGTACTGGCTCGGCGCTGGCGCGAAGCTGGCTCGATTGGGGTGAGCCACTAGAGGCGCCACGGCCTGGTTGCATTGCTGTGTTGTGGCGTGATGAGCCCACCAGTTGGAAAGGGCACGTGGGCTTTTGGTTGCGCGAGGACGCGGCCCAGGTGCACCTGCTGGGCGGGAACCAGCTTGAAGCGGTGCGAGAGCACGCCTACCCCCGCCTGTGCGTGCTGGGGTACCGCTGGCCTGGGGGCTAGGCTCAGACGCCCAGGCCCTCAAACGCTCAAAGGCCGAGCAGTTTCTTGGCTTCGCCCAGCGCCTTCATGGAGGCGTCATGTTTGCCGGCCTTGTGCTGTGCTTCGCCTTCGGCCCGCATGGCTTTCACCTTGGTCATGTCCGCACCAGTCAGTACCGGTTTGGTGGCCAATTTGGCGTCAATGGCCTTCATTTCGCTCGGGCAGTTATGGGCAAAAGCCAAGGAACTGGTCAGGGCCAACAGGGCAAAGAGTGATTTTTTCATGGATATTCAAGCTACGGGTGCCAGAAAATGCTGGCGCAATGATTGTTACCACGGTGCCAGCCGAAGAGTGCGTCAGGCGCTAAAGCCCCTACACAGGGGCAAGTCTTTGGCTGGGCCTGGCCTTAAAACTTTTCGTGGGGCGCCAAGTAGCGCCACTGCCCCAGCGGCAGGTTGCCCAGCATGACCTGGCCGATGCGCACCCGTTTCAGCCCGACCACCTTCAGGCCGACCAGCTCGCACATGCGCCGGATCTGCCGTTTTTTGCCCTCGGTCAGCACCACGCGCAGTTGCTCCGGGTTTTGCCAGCTGATCTTGGCAGGTTTAAGGGCCTGCCCGTCCAGGCTCAGGCCGTGACGCAGCTTGTCCAGCAGGGCCGGCGGGAACACGGCCTGCACGTTGGTGGTGATGGGGTCGTCGTCGTCCATGCGCACCAACTGGCCTGGCTTCGGGTCGTTCTGGGGCTGGCCGGTTTTGTCCAAGCCGAGGTAGACCACGCGCACGAGGTACTCCTTTTCCATCACCGAGTCTTCGCCGATCAGCTGGCGCGCCACCCGGCCATCCTGCGTCAGCACCAGCAGCCCGATCGAGTCGATGTCCAGCCGGCCGGCCGGCACCAGGCTTTGCAACTGTTTGGGGTGAAAGAAAAAGCGTGCGTTGTCCTCGGCCCAACGGTTTTGCGGCTGCACCAGGGTGATGGCCGGCAGGTGACCGTCTTCAGCCTGCCCGCTGACCAGCCCCATGGGTTTGTTGACCAGGATGGTGACCTGGTTGGCCTGCTGACCCTGCGCCTGCGGGCTGACCTCGATGCGCACATCGGGCGCCACCTGCATGCCCATAGTGGCCACCACGCCATTCACCTTGACCCAGCCCTTGCCGATCCAGTCATCGGCCTCGCGCCGCGAGGCCAGCCCGAGTTCGGCCATGCGTTTGTTCAGGCGCAGCGTGCCATTGGGGCCGATGGCGGCGGTGTTGGTCTGCCCCGCGGGGATTGGCGCCCGCTGGGCCGGCGGCGCTGCGCGCCGGAAGGTGGGAGCGGGCGGAGCAGGGGGTTTGGGTAGGGTCATTTGCTATTGAATTAGGAGCTATAGCGTCATATTTTACAAGGGCTGGGGGCTGATTTGTCTTCAAACTCTGAAGGAGACCGACAGCGACGGCTTGAACCTCTCGTCTAGCAGCCCGGCGTCAGGGGTGGCGCGGTAAGGGCGCTGTCTGCGGCGGTCGGCGTGAACGCCGACTTCGCTGCGATGCTCGTCCAGCGGTCGGGGCGCAGAACTCACTGTGTTCGCTGCGCTCACGCCGTTCGAACAACCGCGCCCAGCATGATGACGAGCGCGCTGCGCGCGACGACCGCTGGCCTGCGCTTCTCGCCGCCCCAGAATGCGCCCTTACCGCGCCACCCCTGACGCCAGGCTTTGCCTTGGAATTGACAACGCCGGTTTGCAAAGGCGCAACGAGGCACGCTGCGGCCCGTCTCGCTGCGCCTTTGCTGACGTGATGTGATCGCTCACAACTGGCCGCGAATTCAGCCCACAAACACGTGCGTGCGCAGCGCACCCAAATCGAGCACCCGCAAGCCGCCGTACTCGACCCGGATCGCGCCCTGTGCCGTCAGCTCGGTCAGGGCCTCATTCACGCGCTGCCGTGACAGCCCGACCAGGTAGGCCAGTTCCTGCTGCGTGATGCGCAGCACCTCGCCCACGCCGGGGTAGAGCACCGGGTTGAACAGCGCGGCCAGGCTGCGGGCCACCCGCAAATTGGGGTTGCCCATGCGGTCAATCTCGCGTGCGGCAATGAATTGGCCCAGCCGCTCGTTGAGCTGGTTCATGACAAAGCGATTGAAGCCAATGGAATGGTCCAGCAGCCAGTGGAAGGTGTCGACATGCAGGCCCGCCACCCGGCTCTTGCGCAGGGCCTGGATGTTGTAACGGTAACTCTCACGCTTGAGCGCCGTGCCCTCGCCAAACCAGCCGCCGGGCGGCACGCCGGTGAAGGTCATGGTCTGGCCCTGCGCGTTGTCGGTGCTCATTTTCAGCAGGCCATCGACCACGCCAAACCAGTAAGTCACCGGTCGTCCCACGCGGCACACATAGTCGCCTGGGCTGGCATCGGCGATTTTGACGTCGGCCACGGCGCGTTCACGTTCGGTCGGCGCCAGCAGGCTGAGCCAGGGAATGGCGTTCAGCTCTACCGGGGTGAGCGGGCGACGGCGCTGGTGCAGCGAAGACTCTTGAACCATGACGGGATCAGCCTGTAAGCTGCCAGAAAGCGAAGGGAAAACCCCTACTGATTAAGGTCAAAATTGTCGTCGGAACGACAACTTGGCGTCAAATGAATCCCTATTATTTGCCCTATTGCAGCAAGCGGCAACCCCCTGCCGGACTTGCGCTGATACGAAGACAAGGTGCCGGGATGCAGACCACTTTCCCTCAATTGCTTTTTCAACACGCCGCCCAGCGCCCGGGAGAGCCGGCCATGCGTGAAAAAGAATATGGCATCTGGCAGGCCCTGAGCTGGGTTGACCTGGCCACCATGGTGACCCATTTGGCCTGTGGCCTGCACCAGGCCGGTCTGCGTCGGGGCCAGCACATGGTAGTGGTGGGTGCCAACCGGCCGCGCCTGTACGCCACCATGTTGGCCGCGCAGTCCCTGGGCGCGGTGCCGATCCCGCTGTACCAGGACGCCGCCGCGCCTGAGTGCGTGTTCCCGATCAACAACGCCGAGGTGGCCTTCGCCTTTGCCGAAGACCAGGAACAGGTCGACAAGCTGATGGAGGCACGGGCCCAGTGCCCCGGCCTGGCGCACATCTATTTTGATGACCCGCGTGGCCTGCGCAACTATGACGAGCCCGGCCTGGCCGCCCTGGACGAGCTGCTGGCGTCGGGCCAGGCCTTTGCCAAAGTGCACCCGGATTTCGTCAAGAATGAAGTGGCGTTGTCGCAGCCGCACGATGTAGCGGCCATGTTCTTCACCTCTGGCACCACCGGCAACCCCAAGGGCGTGGTGCACACCCACAACTCGCTGCTGGACCGGGCCCGGGCCGGCGCTGAGTTCGACCATTTAACCCACCGCGAAGAGGTGCTGGCCTACCTGCCGCCGGCCTGGATCGGGCAGAACATCTTCAGCTACGCGCAGTGGCTGGCCTGTGGCTATGTCGTCAACTGCCCCGAGTCGGCAGCCACGGTCACGATCGACCTGAAGGAAGTCGGCCCCACCTACTACTTTGCCCCGCCACGCGTGTTTGAAGGGCTGCTGACCAGCGTGATGATCCGCATGGAGGACGCCGGCGCCCTCAAGCGCAACATGTTCCAGGCTTTTATGAAGGTCGCACAGCGGGTCGGCCCCGCGCGCATGGACGGCAAGTCGCTCGGCCTGACGGACCGGCTGTTGTACGCGCTAGGCGATCTGCTGGTGTACGGCCCTTTGCGCAACAACCTGGGCATGAGCCGGGTGCGCGTGGCCTACACCGCCGGTGAGGCGATCGGCCCCGACCTGTTCACCTTCTACCGCTCGATCGGCATCAACCTCAAGCAACTCTACGGCTCCACTGAAACTGCGGTGTTTGTCTGCCTGCAGCCCGACCATCAAGCCAGAGCCGATACCGTGGGCGTGCCGATTGCCGGGGTTGAGATCAAGGTCGCTGATAACGGCGAGATTCTGGTCAAGTCGCCCGGGCTGCTCAAGGAGTACTTCAAAAATCCGCAGGCCACGGCCGAGGTGCTGACCGCAGACGGCTGGTACCACACCAGCGACGCCGGCTTTTTGGATGCGCACGGCCACCTCAAGATCATCGACCGCGTGAAAGACGTGGGCCGCATTCGCGGCGGTGCCAATGACGGCGCCATGTTTGCGCCCAAGTACGTCGAGAACAAGCTCAAGTTCTTTCCGCACATCAAAGAGGTGGTGGCCTATGGCGACGGCCGCAACCAGGTGTGCGTCATGATCAACATCGACTTCGACGCGGTGGGTAACTGGGCCGAACGCCGCAACCTGCCCTACGCCGGCTACACCGACCTGGCGCAAAAGCCCGAGGTGTATCAGCTGATCAAGGAGTGCGTCGAAAAGGTCAATGCCGACCTCAGCGCCGACACCCTGCTGGCCGGCAGCCAGGTCAGCCGCTTTTTGGTGCTGCACAAAGAGCTTGACGCGGACGACGGCGAGTTGACCCGGACCAACAAGGTCCGGCGTGGCTTCATTGCCGACAAATACCTGGCCCTGGTCGATGCGCTGTATGGCGGCGCCACCTCCCAGTTCATTGAAACCCAGGTCAAGTTCGAGGATGGCCGCACCGGCAGCGTAAGCGCCACGCTGCGCATTGACGACGCCAAGACCTTCGCCCCGGTAAAGGCCGCAGCATGAGTGCCAAGAAAATCGGCGACGTCATTCTTGACGTCAAGAACATTTCTTTAAGTTTTGGTGGCGTCAAAGCCCTGACCGACATTTCCTTTGACGTGCGCGAGCACGAGGTGCGCGCCATCATCGGCCCCAATGGCGCGGGCAAGAGCTCGATGCTCAACTGCATCAATGGCGTCTACACGCCGCAGCAGGGCACGATCGCTTTCCGCGGCCAGACCTTTGACCACATGGACAGCCACCAGGTGGCGGTGATGGGCATTGCCCGCACCTTCCAGAACCTGGCGCTGTTCAAGGGCATGAGCGTGATCGACAACATCATGACCGGCCGCAACCTGCGCATCAAGAGCAACCTGTTTCTGCAGGCGCTGCGCATCGGCCCGGCGCAGCGCGAGGAAGATCGGCACCGCGAGTTTGTCGAGCACATCATCGACTTTCTGGAAATCCAGGCCTACCGCAAGACGCCGGTCGGCCAACTGCCCTACGGCCTGCAAAAACGCGTTGACCTGGGTCGCGCGCTGGCGATGGAGCCTAAGGTGCTGCTGCTTGATGAGCCCATGGCCGGCATGAACGTCGAAGAAAAACAGGACATGTGCCGCTTCGTGCTTGATGTGAACGAAGAGTTCGGCACCACGGTGGTGCTGATCGAGCACGACATGGGCGTGGTGATGGACATCTCCGACCGGGTGGTGGTGCTGGACTACGGCAAAAAAATTGGCGACGGCACGCCCGATGAAGTACGCAACAACGAGGAAGTGATCAGCGCCTATCTGGGCACGAGTCACTAAAGCATATGGCATTTTTTCTTGAAACTCTGTTGGGCGGCCTGATGGCTGGCATGCTGTACTCGCTGGTGGCGCTCGGCTTCGTGCTGATCTACAAAGCCTCGGGCGTGTTCAATTTCGCGCAGGGCGCCATGGTGCTGTTTGCGGCGCTGGCCATGGCCCGCTTCGCCGAATGGATTCCACTTTGGACGGGGCTGAACAACCAGGTTCTGGCGACGCTGGCGGCCTTTGTGGTGGCCGGGCTGATCATGTTTGTGGTGGCCTGGCTGATCGAGCGGCTGGCGCTGCGCCATCTGGTGAACCAGGAGGGCACCACGCTGTTGATGGCCACCCTGGGCATCAGCTACTTTCTGGACGGCATCGGCCAGACCCTGTTTGGCAGCGACATCTACAAGATCGACATCGGCATGCCCAAGGAGCCCATCATGGCGTTCCAGACCGTCTTTGACGGCGGCATCCTGATCAACAAGGAAGACCTGTACGCCGCCTTGATCGCCGCCGCACTGGTGGCCGCCTTGAGCCTGTTTTTTCAGAAGACCGCCACCGGCCGCGCCCTGCGTGCGGTGGCTGACGACCATCAGGCGGCGCAAAGCATTGGTATTCCGCTCAACCGCATCTGGGTCATCGTCTGGTGTGTGGCCGGTGTGGTGGCACTGGTGGCCGGCATGATCTGGGGCAGCAAGCTCGGTGTGCAGTTTTCGCTCACCACGGTGGCGCTGCGCGCCCTGCCGGTGGTGATCCTGGGCGGCCTGACCTCGGTGCCCGGCGCCATCATCGGCGGCCTGATCATCGGCGTCGGCGAGAAACTGTCTGAGGTATTCCTCGGACCCTACGTGGGCGGCGGCATCGAGATCTGGTTCGCCTACGTGCTGGCCCTGGTGTTTTTGCTGTTCCGGCCGCAGGGCCTGTTCGGCGAGAAGATCATTGATCGCGTTTGATGGTTGACCCCATGCCTGTCTGTCAGCACCACAACCCGCCAGCTCTGCTGCTGATGGCTGTCATTCCCGCGAAGGCGGGAATCCACGGCCCGGCAAAGATGGATTCCCGCCGTCGCGGGAATGACTAACCCGAAAGCACCATGTTTTACAGAGAAAACGGCCAATTCAAGACCAGCTACCGCAGCGACAGCCAGATCTTCCCGATCGCGCAGGACCGTTGGGCGGTACTGCTCATTGTGGCAGCGGCCTTCCTGCTGGTGCCGCAGTTCAGCTCCGACTACATGTTCCGCGCCATCCTGATTCCGTTCCTGATCATGTCGCTGGCGGCACTGGGCGTGAACATCCTGGTGGGCTATTGCGGCCAGATATCGCTCGGGTCGGGTGCGTTCATGGCGGTGGGCGCCTACGCGGCCTTCAACTTCTTTGTGCGCCTGCCCGGCATACCGCTGCTGCTGGCGCTGGTGCTGGGTGGGGTGTGTGCCGCCGCCTTTGGCATTTTGTTTGGCCTGCCGAGTTTGCGCGTCAAGGGCCTGTACCTGGCGGTGGCCACGCTGGCGGCGCAGTTCTTCAGCGACTGGATGTTTTTGCGCATCAAGTGGTTCACCAACGACTCCGCTTCGGGCTCGGTCTCGGTGTCGGGTTTGGAGTTCCTCGGCTTTCCGATCGACAGCCCCACCGAAAAATACCTGCTCTGCCTGTCTGTCCTGGTGGTGCTGGCGCTGCTGGCCAAAAACCTGGTGCGCTCGGCCATCGGCCGCGAATGGATGGCCATCCGCGACATGGACGTGGCCGCGGCCGTGATCGGCATCCGCCCGATGTACGCCAAGCTGACCGCTTTTGCAGTGAGCTCTTTCATCATCGGCGTGGCCGGTGCGTTGTGGGGTTTTGTCTACCTGGGCGCCTGGGAGCCGGCAGCGTTTTCGGTGGAGATGTCGTTCCGGCTGCTGTTCATGGTGATCATTGGCGGCATGGGCTCCATCATGGGCAGTTTTTTTGGCGCCGCCTTCATCGTGCTGCTGCCGATTGGCCTGAACCAGTTTCTGCCGGTGCTGGGCGGCCTGTTTGGCATCGTGATTTCCACCTCTGGCATTTCGCACGCCGAACTCATCATCTTTGGCGCCTTGATTGTGTGGTTCCTGATCGTGGAGCCGCACGGCCTGGCCAAGTTGTGGTCGACCGCCAAACAGAAGTTGCGGCTGTGGCCGTTCCCCCATTGACCTTTTTTTCGTAAACCCAGGCAGCTTGCTGCCACCTATCCAGGAGACAAACATGAAGTTACGATTTCTTGCTGCCATGACGCTCGCCACAGTGGCGTCGGTGGCTGTTGCACAGACTGCGCCGGCCAAACCCGCCGCGCCGGCCAAACCCGCCGCGCCGGCCAAGGCGGCTGCGCCTGCCAAGGCCGCTGCGGCTGAGACCAAGCTGCAGTTTTTCCCTGGCCTGCCCTACCGCACCGGCGCCTATGCGCCCAACGGCGTGCCCTGGGCCAATGGCTATGCCGACTACCTGAAGCTGGTCAATGCCAAGGGCGGCATCAACGGCGTCAAGATTTTGTACGAAGAGTGTGAGACCGCTTACGACACCGCCCGCGGCGTCGAGTGCTATGAGCGCCTGAAGGACAAGCACGGTGGCGCCACCGTGTTCCAGCCGCTGTCCACCGGCATCACCTTCGCCCTGACCGAAAAAGCCCCTGGCGACAAGATCCCGCTGATCACCGCCGGCTACGGCCGCAGCGAGAGCCAGGACGGCAGCGTGTTCAAGTGGAACTTCCCGCTGGCTGGCACCTATTGGCTGGCGGCGGACGCACTGGTGCAGACCGTTGGCAAGAAAGAAGGTGGTCTGGACAAGCTCAAGGGCAAGAAGATCGCCTTGGTTTACCACGACTCGCCCTATGGCAAAGAGCCGATCCCTCTGCTGCAAGAGCGCGCCGCCATGCTCGGTTTCAACCTGCAGTTGCTGCCGGTCACCGCACCTGGCGTAGAGCAAAAAGCCACCTGGCTGCAGGTGCGCCAGGCCAAGCCTGATTACGTTTTGCTGTGGGGCTGGGGCGTGATGAACTCCACCTCGCTCAAAGAAGCCCAGGCCACCGGTTATCCGCGCGAGAAGATGTATGGCGTGTGGTGGTCGGGCGCTGAGCCTGATGTGAAGGACGTGGGCGAAGGCGCCAAGGGCTACAACGCGGTCACCATGCAGCACGGCGCCGAGCCGAACTCTAAGGTGGTCAAGGACATTCTGGCGCTGGTGCATGCCAAGGGCCAGGGCACTGGGCCGAAGGAAGAAGTGGGCCAGGTGCTGTACATCCGTGGCGCCATGAGCGCCATGCTGGCGGTGGAGGGTGTGGCCCGGGCGCAGGAGCGCTTTGGCAAGGGCAAATGGATGAGCGGTGAGCAGGCCCGCTGGGGCTATGAGAACCTGGCGCTGGACCAGAAGAAGCTCGACGCCCTGGGTTTTGCCGGCGTGATGCGGCCCATCAGCACCTCCTGCGTCGACCACATGGGCTCTAACTGGGCGCGCGTGCACACCTGGGACGGCAAGGCCTGGAATTTCTCCTCAGATTGGCTGCAGGCGGATGAGCAGATCCTGAAGCCACTGGTCAAGGCCACGGCGGCCAAGTACGCGGCTGAGAAGAAGCTGGCACCCCGCACCCCGGCGGACTGCCAGTCCTGATGATCGATCTGTCAGTCCGGGCAGATGGCCCGGGTTGACAGGCCAACCGGCAGCGCTGCGTGCAACGCTGCCGACTGGCAAAAGGCAAGGATTTATGGACGCTCCCAAAATAGTTCTCAACGTCAATGGCATCGAGGTCATCTACAACCACGTCATCCTGGTGCTCAAGGGCGTGTCCCTGAATGTGCCAGAGGGCAAGATCGTGGCCATTCTGGGCGGTAATGGCGCCGGCAAAACCACCACGCTGCGCGCCGTCTCCAACCTGCTGCGCGGCGAACGCGGCGCTGTGACCAAGGGCTCGATCGAACTGCGTGGCGAGCGCATCGAGAACCTGTCGCCCGCCGACCTGGTGCAGCGCGGCGTGGTGCAGGTGATGGAAGGGCGGCATTGCTTTGCCCACCTGACCATTGAAGAAAACCTGCTCACCGGCGGCTACACCCGCAAGGACAAGGCCGAGATTGCGCGCAACCTGGACAAGGTCTACACCTATTTCCCGCGCCTCAAAACCCGGCGCACCAGCCAGGCCGCCTACACCTCGGGCGGTGAGCAGCAGATGTGCGCCATCGGCCGCGCCCTGATGGCCAACCCCAGCATGGTGCTGCTCGACGAACCCTCGATGGGCCTGGCGCCACAGATCGTGGAAGAGGTGTTCGAGATCGTCAAAGACCTCAACCAAAAGGAAAAGGTCACCTTCCTGCTGGCCGAGCAAAACACCAACATGGCGCTGAAATACGCCGATTACGGCTACATCATGGAGTCGGGCCGGGTGGTGATGGACGGCGTGGCGAGTGACCTGGCCAACAACGAAGACGTCAAGGAGTTCTACCTGGGCGTGGGCGGCGGCGAGCGCAAGAGCTTCAAGGATGTGAAGAGTTACAAGCGGCGCAAGCGCTGGCTGGCCTGAGGACCGTTGCCCATGATTTCTTTTTTTGACGCCCTGGAAACACGCGAGCCCGCCGAGCGCGAGGCCGCACTGATGACCGCCTTGCCAAAGCAGGTGGCCCATGCCAAGCAGGCCTCGGCCGCGCTGGCGCAGATTCTGTCGGCGGTGGACCCGGCTGACGTGACCAGCCGGCAGGCGCTGGCCCAGCTGCCGGTGACGCGCAAGCACGAACTGCTGGAGCGCCAGCAGGCCAGCCGCGCCGTGGCCGGCGGTGATGTGTTTGGTGGCTTCAGCACCCTGGGCTACGGCGCGCAGATGCCCCGCCTGTTTGCCAGCCCTGGCCCAATTTACGAGCCTGAAGGGTCGGGCCGCGACTACTGGCGTATGGCACGTGCCATCTTTGCGGCCGGTTTTCGCCCGGGCGAGCTGATCCACAACTGCTTCAGCTACCACTTTGTGCCGGCAGGCTCGATGATGGAGTCGGGCGCCCATGCGCTGGGCTGCACCGTGTTTGCCGGCGGCACCGGCCAGACCGAGCAGCAGGTGCAGGCCATGGCGCAGCTGCAGCCCGCCGGCTACATTGGCACGCCCAGCTTCCTCAAGATCATTGTCGAAAAGGCTGCCGAGATGGGCGTGGCCCTGCCCAGTGTGAGCAAGGCCATGTTTGGCGGCGAGGCGTATCCGCCCTCGTTGCGCGACTGGTTTGCCGCGCGCGGCATTGCCGGCTACCAGTGCTATGCCACTGCCGATGTCGGCTCGATCGCTTTTGAAACCGCCGCGCGCGAGGGTCTGGTGCTGGACGAGGGCGTGATTGTGGAGATCGTGCGCCCCGGCACCGGCGATCCGGTGGCCGATGGCGAAGTGGGCGAGGTGCTGGTGACCAGCCTGAACCCGGTCTACCCGCTGATTCGCTTTGGCACGGTTGATCTGTCTGCCGTGCTGGCCGGGCCCTGCCCAACCGGGCGCACCAACACCCGCATCAAGGGCTGGATGGGGCGGGCCGACCAGACCACCAAGATCCGCGGCATGTTTGTGCACCCGGCCCAGGTGGATGCCATTGCCAAGCGCTTCCCCGAGGTGGCGCGGGCACGCCTGGTGGTGACCGGTGAAATGGCCAACGACGCCATGACGCTCAAGGTCGAGACCGCCGGTGAACCAGCAGCGTTGGCCAGCCGCATTGGCGAAGCCATTCGCGACATCACCAAACTGCGCGGCGAGGTCGAGCTGCTGCCGCTGGGCAGCCTGCCCAACGACGGCAAGGTGATTGAAGACGCCCGGAGTTACAAATAGGTGAGATTCAACTTGGAATGGTTGACTTGCGATAAGCTGGCGGCCAATCGTCGCCGGCCTAGGTAGTTTCCGCATTGCGCGCAAGGCCTGGCCTCGCTAACCTTTGATGTGTTTGTTTAAATTGGAGATTTGACATGAAACGTTTGTTGGTTCTTGCTGCTGCTACCGCCGCCCTGTTTGCCCAGGCTCAAACCTACCCCGGCACCAAGCCGATCACCCTGGTGGTGCCTTTCGCCGCTGGTGGTCCAACCGATCTGGTGGCCCGCCAACTTGGCGAAGCGATGCGCAAAACCCTGCCTGGCAGCAACTTTGTGGTGGAAAACGTCAACGGCGCCGGCGGCACCATTGGTGCCACCAAGGTGGCCCGCGCTGCACCGGACGGCCACACTCTGCTGGTCTGGCATATTGGCATGGCGGCCACCGCCGGCCTGTACCGCAAGCTGCAGTACAAACCGCTGGAAGATTTTGAGTACCTGGGCATGATCAACGACGTGCCCATGACCCTGATTGGCAAGCCACAACTGCCCGCCAATACCTACCGCGACTTTGAGAACTACATCCGGGCCAACGGCGGCGCGCTCAACATTGCCCACGCTGGCCTGGGCTCGGCCTCGCACCTGTGCGGCCTGATGTGGCAGTCTGCGGTGAATGCCAAAGAGGCCATGACCACCATTCCTTTCAACGGCACGGCCCCGGCCATGACCGCCCTGATGGGCGGCCAGGTTGATCTGATGTGCGACCAGACCACCAACACCACCCAGCAAATTGAGGCCGGCCGCGTCAAAGCTTTTGCCGTCACCACGGCCGGCCGCCTGAACAACCACAAGCTGCTCAAAGACTACCCATCGCTGCAGGAAATGGGCCTCAAAGGCTTCAACCTGACGGTGTGGCACGGCATGTACGCGCCCAAAGGCACGCCGCCCGCTGTCCTGAAACAACTCAATGACGCCATGAAAGCGGCGCTGAAAGACCCCGAGTTCATCCAACGGCAAGAAGCCTTGGGCGCCGTGGTGGTCACCGACAAGCGCGTGGACCCGGAAGGCCACAAGGCCTATGTCACAGCTGAGATCGCCAAACTCAGGCCGGCGATCGAGGCTGCTGGCAAGTTTGCCGACTAAGCCATGGCTGCGCAGTCAGGTGCTTTTAGGGCACTAGCCCTTGTCGCTCTTGGGGTTGTTGCTATTTTTTTAGTAGCAACTCCAGCTTTGGCGCAAAGCGCCTGGCCCAGCAAAACGGTGAAGATCGTGGTGCCGTTTGCCCCCGGCGGCACCACCGACATCCTGGCACGGGCGATTGCGCCTGAGCTGGGCAAAGCCTTTGGCCAGGCCTTTGTCGTTGAAAATCGGGGCGGCGCTGGAGGCAACATTGGTGCCGAGCAGGTCGCCAAAGCCCCGGCTGACGGCTACACCCTGTTGATGGGCACGGTCGGTACACACGGTATCAACAAGTCCCTGTACGCCAAGCTCGCCTTTGATCCGCAAAAAGACTTTGCACCCATCACCCTGGTCGCCGGCGTGCCGAACGTGATGGTGATGAACACCGAACGGGCGCGCCAACTGGGCATCAACACGGTGCCCGATTTCATCCAGTACGCGCGCAACCAGTCGGCGGGCTTTAACATGGCCTCCAGTGGCAATGGCACGTCCATCCACCTGGCGGGCGAATTGTTCAAGTCCATGACCGGCGTGTCCATGACGCACATCCCCTACACCGGTTCTGCCCCCGCCTTGCTGGGGCTGGTGTCGGGCCAGGTCGATGTGATGTTTGACAACCTGCCCTCGGCCATGGCCCTGATCAAGGCTGGCAAGCTCAAAGCCTTTGCAGTGACCAGCGCGCAGCGCTCTGCCGCCATGCCCGAGCTGCCCACTCTGGAGGAAGCCGGCCAGCTGAAGGGTTTTGAGGCCAGCAGCTGGTTTGGCCTTTTGGCGCCAGCTGGTACGCCAGCCGATGTGGTCGGCCGCTTGCAGCAGGAAACCGCCAAGGCGCTTAATTCGCCTGAGATTAAGGAGAAGCTGTTGGCGCAGGGCGCCATTCCCAGCGGCAACACGCCCCAGCAATTTGCTGCGCTGATCGATGCCGAGATAAAAAAATGGGCGGTCGTGGTCAAGGCATCGGGCGCGCGGGTCGACTGAATCCGGTTCAGCCCCTCAGACGCCCCAGACGATGTCCTTGTCAGCCTTCTGGCAGCGGCGCAACATCTCGATGAAGGGCAGGGCGCGCTGACGCAGCCCAATGGCCTCAAAGCGCGGCGGTGCTTTTTGTAGCCTCAGTGCCTCGGCCAAAGCCGCTTGCTGGTCCGCTTCTTCGCGCGCCACGGCGGCCTGCAGCGCCACAATCGCGGCGGCCATCTGCTCTGGCAGGATGATGCCCTTGTCGCCGCTCCCCGGCGTCGTGTTCTTGCCGATGATCTCAAGCACCCGCCGGCCGTTGGCCTGCAGCATGATCAGGTCGCCGGCGGCTTTGGATTTGAATTTGTAGAGCATGGGGTTCACTTCAGTTGATGGTCTGCATCCGCAAGCGGCGTGCGGCGTCCTCGGCCCGTGCATCGTCAATTTCGCGCATCAGGCTGCGCACATCGACTGCGCCGTTCTTGGCCTTGAACTGGCCGCTCAGGCTCACGTCAGCGCTGAGCAGGCCGCGCTGGTACAGGTCCCAGATCTCGGGGCCGTAGTGGGTTTGCAGCATTTCGGGGGCAAACTGGCCAAAAAAATCTCGCAGATTGGCTACGTCGCGAAGCAACATGCGCTGGGCATGGTTGTTACCGGCGGCGTCCACCGCCTGCGGCAGGTCGATGATGACCGGTACCGCTGCGCCGTCTTCGTGCCCGAGCAGGATGTTGAACTCCGACAGGTCGCCGTGCACGATGCCGGCACCCAGCATGCGAATCACTTCGCCCAGCAGGGTGGCGTGGTGGGCGCGCGCCTGTTCCGGGCTGAAGGCCACATCGTTCAGCCGTGGCGCAGCGTCGCCATGGGCGTCGGTCACCAGTTCCATCAGCAGCACGCCCTCGAAGAAGTTGTAGGGCTTGGGTACCCGCACGCCGGCGTCGGCCAGTCGGTACAGTGCGTCGACCTCGGCACTTTGCCAGGCTGCCTCTTGCGCTTGGCGGCCAAAGCGCGTGCCCTTGGCCATGGCCCGCGCCTGGCGCGAGTTTTTCACCTTGCGGTTTTCGGTGTAGTCCACCGCTTGCCGAAAACTGCGCTGCGTCGCCTCTTTGTAGATCTTGGCGCAGCGGGTGTCGGTGCCGCAGCGCACCACAAACACCTCAGCCTCCTTGCCACTCATCAGCTGGCGCACCACGCTGTCGATCAGCCCTTCTTCAACCAGGGTTTGCAGTCGGGCGGGGGCTTTCATCGGTCGCCCCCCAGCACCTTGACCTGCGGGTTCCAGCCCGCTGTGTGGGCGCGTCGGGCAAACCGTTTGTCGTCAAAGGTGACCATGCTGGTGCAATGGCGGCACGAGGCATGGTGCAGCGCATCAGCAAAGTCAAACCCCTGAGTCAATGCGGCGGTGGCCAGGTCCAGCGCCACCCGGTCTTCAATGTCCACGTTGGGCATGCCGACCAGATGGTTCATCACGGCCTGCACTTCGCCCGGCGTGCTCTTGTAGTAGCCGCGCAACACCCATTCCAGTTCCAGCAGCACGGTTTTGCTGACAAACAGGCGCTTGCCACTTTCAAGCAACTGCCGGGCTGACTCGCTTTGCTGCCTGGAGGGTTCGTCACTGCTTTGAACAAAGTAACGGGCCAGAACGTTGGTGTCCAGGCCGATCATGGCTCGCTCGCCACCAGGGTGGCAACGTCGAAATCAGGCGCAATGGCCGGGTGGCGGCTTGTAATCAGGCCAAAACCGCTGGTTCCGGGTTGGCGCAGGGCTGCGGCTGGGCGCAGGGCAATGTGGTCGCCTTCCACGGCAAATGTCACGGCCATGCCCTGCTTCAGGCCGAACTGTTGGCGCACGTCGCGCGGAATGGTGACCTGCCCCTTGCTGGTGATGGTGGTTTGCATGGCGAACTCCTTGAGTATTACCGAGTAATACTAGCACGTCGTCGGGGGCTTGACCGCAGCGAGGCACCAAACCCTTGACAGTCAATCGTTTAGGCCTAAACTATTGCCTCATGAACATCCTCTGCATAGGCGGTGGCCCCGCCGGTCTGTATTTCGCGCTGCTGATGAAGCTGCAAAACCCCGCCCACCGCATCACCGTGGTAGAGCGCAACAAGCCCTTTGACACCTTTGGCTGGGGCGTGGTGCTGTCGGACCAGACCCTGGACAACATGCGCGCGGCTGACCCGGTCACCGGCCAGCTGATTGGTGACGCGCTCAACCATTGGGACGACATCGAGGTGTTTTTCAAGGGCCGCAGCGTGCGCTCCACCGGCCACGGCTTTTGCGGCATCGGTCGCAAGCACCTGCTCAACATCCTGCAGGACCGCTGCCTGGCGCTGGGGGTGGAGTTGGTGTTTGAGGTTGATGTGTCGGACGATCAGGCCTTGGCGCAGCAGTACCAGGCTGATCTGGTGATTGCCAGCGACGGCCTGAACAGCCGCATCCGCAGCCGCTATGCCGACGTGTTCCAACCCGATATTGAGACCCGCGACTGCCGTTTTGTCTGGCTGGGCACCCACAAAACCTTTGACGCTTTCACCTTTGCTTTTGAGCAGACCGAACACGGCTGGTTTCAGGCCCATGCCTACAAGTTTGACGAGCACACCTCCACCTTTATCGTCGAGACACCCGAGGCGGTCTGGCAGGCGCACGGTCTGGCAGCCATGAGCCAGGAGGAGGGCATCGCCTTTTGCGAGCGCCTGTTTGCCAAATACCTGGACGGGCAACCGCTGGTCAGCAATGCCAAGCACCTGCGCGGCTCGGCCCAGTGGATCCAGTTTCCTCGTGTGGTCTGTAACACCTGGGTGCACCAGCTGCCGCTGCCCGGCGGAAAGGTGCCCCTGGTGCTGATGGGCGACTCGGCCCACACCGCGCACTTCTCCATTGGCAGCGGCACCAAGCTGGCGGTGGAAGACGCGATCGACCTGGTCAATGAATTTGCAGCCAGCACCGACGAGCTGGTGGCCGGCGCCGACCTGCTGCCGGTGCTGCAGCGCTACGAGGCGCGGCGCAGCGTGGAGGTGCTCAAGATTCAGAACGCCGCGCGCAACTCGACCGAGTGGTTTGAGAACGTCACGCGCTACACCGGCATGGCCATCGAGCAGTTTGCCTACTCGCTGCTGACCCGTTCGCAGCGCATCAGCCACGAAAACCTGCGCCTGCGCGACGCTGCCTGGCTCGGCGGCTACGAGGCCTGGCTGGCTGGTGGCAAGCGGGTGGCGCCCATGCTGCTGCCGCTGACGGTGCGGGAGCTGACCTTGAAGAACCGCATCGTGGTGTCGCCGATGGCGACCTACAGCGCGGTGGACGGCCTGGTGCAAGATTTTCATTTAGTGCACCTCGGTGCCCGCGCCCTGGGTGGCGCCGCGCTGGTGATGGTGGAGATGACCAGCCCCAGCCCCGAGGGCCGCATCACCCCCGGCTGCACGGGCCTGTGGAGCGAGGCGCAGGCGGCGGCCTTGCAGCGTATCGTGGCCTTTGTACATGGTCAGAGCAGCGCCGCCATCGGCCTGCAGCTGGGCCACAGTGGCGCCAAGGGCTCGACCCAGGTGGGTTGGGCGCAGGCCGACGAGCCGCTGCCCGAGCCCGGCGCCAACTGGCCGCTGCTGGCTGCCAGCGCCGTGCCCTACGGCCCGCAGAACCAGGTGCCGCAGGCCATGAGCCGGGCCGACATGGACCGCGTGCGAGACGAGTTTGTGGCCGCCACCCGTCGCGCGGCGCAAGCTGGTTTTGACTGGCTGGAGCTGCACTGTGCCCACGGCTACCTAATGTCGTCTTTCCTGACGCCGCTGACCAACCTGCGCACCGACGACTATGGCGGCAGCCTGGCCAACCGCTGCCGCTACCCGCTGGAGGTGTTCGCCGCCATGCGGGCTGTCTGGCCAGCGGCCAAGCCGATGAGCGTGCGCATTTCGGCGCACGACTGGGCGCCTGGCGGCAACACCGCCGACGACGCGGTAGCCATGGCCCGGCTGTTCAAGGCCGCCGGCTGCGACGTGATCGACGTGTCCTCGGGCCAGACGACCCGCGCCGCGCGGCCGGTCTATGGCCGCATGTACCAGACGCCGTTTTCTGACCGCATCCGCAACGAGGTCGGCATCCAGACCATCGCGGTGGGCGCCATCACCGACGCCGACCAGGCCAACAGCATCATTGCCGCCGGCCGGGCCGACCTGTGCGCGATCGCCCGCCCGCACCTGGCCGACCCGGCCTGGACCCTGCACGAAGCGGCCAAGCTGCAAAGCCGTGCCATCGACTGGCCGCGCCCCTACCTGAGCGGGCGAGACCAGCTCTACCGCGAGATCGCCAAACAGAATGGATAAAGAGGCCCGACTGCAGGGCACCACGCCGGCCGAGCACCCCGAGGCGCTGCGGCTGTGGCTGCGCATGCTCACCTGCACCCAGCTGATTGAGACCCGAGTGCGTGCAGCCTTGCGCGAGCAGTTCGACACCACCCTGCCGCGCTTTGACCTGATGGCGCAGCTAGAACGTGCGCCCGAGGGTCTGAAGATGAACGAGCTGTCGCGCCGCATGATGGTCACCGGCGGCAACGTCACCGGCATCACCGACCAGTTGGTCAGCGAAGGGTTGGTGCAGCGCTTGGACGTGGCCGGCGACCGCCGGGCCTACCGGGTGCAACTCACCCCGGCTGGGCGGGCGCAATTTGCCGCCATGGCGCAGCAGCACGAGGTCTGGATCGTTGACGCCTTCGCCGCCCTGAGCGAGAAAGAGGTGGCCACCCTGCACCGGCTGCTAGGCCGGGTCAAGGCCAACAGCCAAACCGCCGTGCCCAGCCCGCCCGGCCCAAGCCCGCACTTATCTCTGGAGACTTCATGACCCATTACATCGGCCCCGCCAACCCCATGCACGGCCAGTTCAAAGCCACCGCCAGCTACCAGGCCAGCCACTTTGCCTGGCAGTATGGGAATGGCGTGGGCACCATCACCTTGAACCGGCCCGAGCGCAAGAACCCGCTCACCTTTGACTCGTACCACGAGCTGCGCACGCTGTTCCACGGTCTGCGCAGCAGCACCGACGTCAAGGCGGTGGTGGTCACCGGCGCCGGCGGCAACTTTTGCTCGGGTGGCGATGTGCACGAGATCATCGGCCCGCTCACCCGCATGACCATGCCCGAGCTGCTGGCCTTCACCCGCATGACCGGCGACCTGATCAAGGCCATGCGCGATTGCCCGCAGCCGGTCATTGGCGCTATTGATGGCATTTGCGCCGGTGCCGGAGCCATGATGGCGCTGGCCTGCGACATGCGGCTGGGCACGCCCAGCACAAAAACCGCGTTTTTGTTCACCCGGGTTGGCCTGGCCGGTGCCGACATGGGCGCCTGCGCCCTGCTGCCACGGCTGATCGGGCAGGGCCGTGCGTCTGAGCTGCTGTTCACCGGCCGCGCCATGAGCGCGCCTGAGGGCCTGGCCTGGGGCTTCTTCAACGCCCTGCATGAGCCGTCCGACGTGTTGTCCCGGGCGCAGGCGCTGGCGGCCGAGCTGGCCGCCGGGCCCACCTTTGCGCATGGCATGACCAAGACCATGCTGCAGCAGGAATGGTCCATGAGCATTGAGCAGGCGGTGGAGGCCGAGGCGCAGGCGCAGGCCATCTGCATGCAGACACAAGACTTTCGGCGCGCCTATGAAGCCTTTGCGGCCAAGCAAAAACCCATTTTTGGGGGCGACTGAGATGGCGCCCACCGACCACCTGGCCCTGCCGTTTTTTGACGCGGCGCATCGCAGCCTGGGCGGCGCTTTGGCGGCCTGGGTGCCGCAGCAGCAGATCGACGAGCAGGACGACCGCGCCGCCTGCCGTGCCTGGGTGCGGGCCCTGGGCGACGCCGGCTGGCTGCGTTACTGCGTCCCGGCGGCGTTTGGCGGGGCCCTACCGGCGCTCGATTCGCGCGCGCTGGTGGTGCTGCGCGAAACCCTGGCCTACCACTCGCCGCTGGCCGACTTTGCCTTTGCCATGCAGGGCCTGGGCAGTGGCGCCATCACTCTGGCTGGCAGCCCAGCGCAGCAGGCGGCCTACCTGCCGGCGGTGGCCCGGGGCGACAAAATCGCCGCCTTTGCCCTGAGCGAGGCTGACGCCGGCTCCGACGCGGGTGCTATGAAAACAATAGCTACTCAGGTCCATGCCACGGGGGCTAGAGGCCAAAATGATACCCAAGCCACGGGCTTTGTGCTGGACGGCAGCAAGACCTGGATCAGCAATGGCGGCATCGCCGACTACTACTGCGTGTTTGCCAAAACCGCGCCAGAGGCTGGCACGCGCGGCATCAGCGCCTTTATCGTCGATGCCAATACGCCTGGGCTGGATGCGTCCGAGCACATCGCCGTGATGGCGCCGCACCCGCTGGCAACCCTGCGTTTGGCGCAGTGCCAACTGCCAGCCAGCGCACTGCTGGGCGAATTGCATGGTGGCTTCAAGCTGGCCATGCGCACGCTTGATATTTTTCGAGCCTCGGTGGCGGCTGCCGCCCTGGGCATGGCGCGAAGGGCCCTGGCCGAGGCGGTGGCCTATGCGCGCGCCAGGCCCATGTTTGGCCAGCAGCTGGCAGATTTTCAGCTGACCCAGGCCAAGCTGGGCGAGATGGCGGCGCTGGTGGACGCCGCCGCCGTGCTGACCTACCGCGCGGCCTGGCTGCGCGACTGCGTTGGCACCGACTCACCTGCGCAGGCGCAGGCTTACACCGCCGCCGCCGCTATGGCCAAGATGACGGCCACCGAAAACGCTCAGCGCGTGATCGACATGGCGCTGCAGATGCACGGCGGCATGGGCGTGCGGGTGGGCACCAAGGTGGAGAGCCTGTACCGCGACATCCGCTCGCTGCGCATCTACGAGGGCGCCACCGAGGTGCAGCAGCTCATCATCGGCAAGTCGGTGTTGAAAACCTTGCCGGCCAGCCCGGCGCCCTCAGCCGGTTAACACCATACAGAAGGAATTGCATGAGCTACTCTGCCCAGTCCGACCGTTTTGTGCACGACCGGCTGCCGCCGCCGGCGCAGTGGCCCCGACTCAGCTACACGCTGCCCGAGCTGCAATTGCCGGCGCAATTGAACCTGGTGCAGACCCTGTTTGAGAGTGCGGCCCGGCTTGGACTGGGCGACCGGCCTCTGTTGCGGTCGCCGCGCCGCACCCTGAGTTATGCCCAGGCGCAGGCTGAGGTGGCGCGCATCGCGCAGGCGCTGGTCCAAGACTACGGCCTGGTGCCGGGCAACCGGGTGCTGCTGCGCGGCGGCAACTCCATTGGCATGGCACTGGCCTGGCTGGCGGTGGTGCAGGCCGGGGCGGTGGCGGTGGCCACCATGCCCCTGCTGCGCGCCAAGGAGCTGATTGAGGTCATCGACAAGGCTCAGCCCACGCTGGCGCTGTGCGACGAACGCCTGCTTGACGAGCTGCAACTCGCCCGTGCGCAGCAGCCCGTGCTGCAAACGCTGGTCAGCTTTGATTCGCTGCACCAAACCGGCGAACTGTCCCTGGCCGCAGCCCGGCAAGATGGTCAGCGCCCGCCCTGCGCCACGTCAGCCGACGACATCGCGCTGCTGGCCTTCACCTCCGGCACCACGGGCAAACCCAAGGCCGCGGTGCACACCCACCGCGATGTGCTGGTGGCCTGCGAAACCTGGCCGCGCCACGTGTTGCGTGCCACCCCCGACGACATCGTGATGGGTTCGCCGCCGCTGGCCTTCACCTTCGGCCTGGGCGGCCTGCTGATCTTTCCGATGTGGGCCGGTGCTTCGGTGTATTTCCCGGACATTCCCTACACGCCGCAGGCCATGGCGCAGCTGATTTTTGACACCGGCGCCACCATCGTGTTCACTGCCCCCACTTTTTACAGGCAGATGGCGCCCTTCATGCAAGAGCAGGCCACGCAGCGCGGCCGCCCGGCGGCTTTGCGGCTGAGCGTTAGCGCTGGCGAGGGCCTGCCCGACGCCACCCGCCAGCTCTGGAAAAATGCCACCGGCCTGGAGATGCTGGACGGCATCGGCGCCACTGAAATGTTCCATATTTTTATCTCGTCCGCACCCGAGGACGTGAGGCGAGGTGCCATTGGCACGGTGGTGCCAGGCTACACCGCCCGCGTGGTGGGCGAGGACGGTCAGGAACTGCCACGCGGCAGCGTTGGCCGCATCGCGGTGATGGGCCCCACCGGCTGCAGATACATGGGTGACGCCCGCCAGGCGACCTACGTGAAAGACGGCTGGAACTACCCCGGCGACGCCTTTGTGCAGGACGCCGACGGTTACTTTTTTTACCAAGCCCGTACCGATGACATGATCATCACCTCGGGCTACAACGTCGGCGCGCCCGAGGTGGAGGACGCGCTGCTGGCCCACCCGGCGGTGGCCGAGTGCGGCGTGATCGGCCAGAGCGACGAGGCGCGCGGCATGATCGTCAAGGCCTTTTGCGTGCTGCGCCCCGGCGTGATGGGCGACGGCGCGCTGGTGCAGGCGCTGCAAGACCATGTCAAGGCCAGTATTGCGCCCTACAAGTACCCGCGAGAGATCGTCTTTCTGGACAAGCTGCCCCGCACCGAAACCGGCAAACTGCAGCGCTTCAGGCTGAAAACCCCATGAAACACCTTCATCCCCCCGGCTGGGTGCCCGCCAAGGGCTACGCCAATGGTGTGGCCGCGCGCGGCACCCAGATTTATGTGGGCGGCCAGATCGGCTGGAACGCACAGCAGCAGTTTGAAAGCGACGATTTCATCGCGCAAACCGCGCAAACCCTGCGCAATGTGCTGGCGGTGCTGGCCGAGGCCGGTGCCGGCCCCGAGCACATGGTGCGCATGACCTGGTACATCCTGGACCGCACCGAGTACAACGACCGCCTCAAAGAGCTGGGCCAGGCCTACCGCGAGGTTATCGGCCGCCACTTCCCGGCCATGAGCTGCGTGCAAGTAGCCGCACTCATCGAAGCACGGGCCAAGGTGGAAATTGAGGTCACGGCGGTGTTGCCGGATTGATGGTTTACTTGCCTTAATTATGCCACTTGGTGGCATAATTAAAGAATGCGACGCGTTTTCAAGACTCGCCATTTCCATCGTTGGCTGCGCAAGACCGAACTGTCAGACGCAGCACTTTGCAACGCGATCAGCGAGATGGCCAATGGCCTGATCGATGCTGACCTGGGCGGCGGAATCTTGAAAAAAAGAATCGGTCTTGCGGGCCGGGGCAAACGCGGTGGCGCCAGAACGCTGGTCGCCACCCACCAAGGCAACTGCTGGTTTTTCGTCTACGGATTCGAAAAAAATGAAAAACCCAACATTGCTGCCGATGAACTGGGAGCCTTGCAAGATATTGCTGAGCAATTGCTCGCTATGACAGGTCCACAGCTGGATCTGGCAGCGATAGACGGTGCTTTACTGGAGATTTGCCATGACCACGCCACTTAAAGGCCCGAGCCGCATTTTAGAGGCTGTCCACGAGACAGCAGCTGATTTACACCGCCTGGGCTTCATTGACAAGCGCAAGATGCGCAAGTTTGATGCGCTCTGTCTGGAACCTATTCCCCCCTACGACGCTGAGAGAATCCGGGCGCTGCGGGACCACCTCCAACTGAGTCAGTCGGTCTTGGCTGCCGTCTTGAACACTAGCATCTCCACCGTACGCAAGTGGGAAATCGGCGACAAGCATCCTAGCGGCCCATCGCTCAAGCTGTTGAACCTGTTGGACCGCAAGGGCTTGGAAGCAGTCATCTGACAGTCATGGCGCTTGCCCGTTTTCTTGCCGCCTTGCTGCTGTCCGCCCTGCTGGCTGGCTGCGCCGACACGCGTTATTACTACCAGTCGGTCAGCGGCCACCTGCAGCTGATGCAAGCGGCGCGGCCGGTGAGCGATTGGCTGGCCGACCCCCAGGCGCCGGACGGGCTCAAGACGCGGCTGGCGATGGCGCAGCAGATCCGTGCCTTTGCCGTGTCTGAGCTGAAGTTGCCTGATAACGCCAGCTACCAGCGCTACGCCGATCTGCAGCGCCGGGCGGTGGTCTGGAACGTGGTGGCGGCGCCTGAGTTTTCGCTCACGCTCAAGACCTGGTGTTTCCCCGTGGCGGGCTGCGTCGGCTACCGAGGTTACTTCAACGAGGCCGAGGCGCGCAGCGAGGCCGCGGCGCTTCAGCAGACCGGGCTGGAGGTCAGCGTTTATGGTGTACCCGCTTACTCGACGCTGGGCTGGCTCAACTGGGCGGGTGGCGACCCACTGCTCAATACCTTTGTCGGCTTGCCCGACGCCGAACTGGCCCGGTTGATTTTTCATGAGCTGGCGCATCAGGTGCTGTACGTGCCTGACGACACCCGCTTCAATGAGTCCTTTGCCACGGCGGTGGAGCGCCTGGGCGTCCAGCGCTGGCTAGCCCAGCCGGGCACAGCGGGCACCCAACGCGAGGCTGCCGAGCTGACGAAGCGGCGTCAACAGTTCCGCGCACTGACGCTGGCCACCCGCAGCCGCCTGGCCGAAATTTATCAGTCAAATAAGCCGCTAGCCCTTGATGGCAAAGGGTTGTTTGCTATGAAAACTGAAGCCATGAAAGATTTCCGTGCCGCCTATGCCGAATTGCGGCGCGGCTGGGGCGGCTACGCCGGCTATGACGCCTGGGTGGCGGGCGCCAACAACGCGGCCTTCGGCGCTCAGGCCGCCTACGACGAATTGGTGCCTGCGTTTGAGGCCTTGTTTGAACGCGAGGGCCAAGACTGGCCCCGGTTTTATTCGGCAGTGCAGCGCCTGGCCGCCCTGCCGGCGCCTGAGCGGGCCCAGGCCTTGCATCAACTCACCCTGGGGAAACCCCGTCATGACTGAGCTTCACATTCTGCGTCCTCATGCGCTGGGCCTACCCAAGGCACGCTCGCTCGCCTTGCGCTGGGTCGAGCAGGCCCAAACTGATTTCGGCCTGCGATGCCAATACACCGAGGGCCAGCAAGAGGATGAGGTGGGCTTCAGCCGCTCAGGTGTGGCCGGCACGCTGGTGGTCAGCCATGACCGCTTTGAACTCAAGGTCAAACTTGGCTTTTTGCTGGGTACCTTCAAGGAACGCATCGAGCGCGAGATCACAAGCAACCTCGACACCTTGCTGGCGCCGCAAGCTGTGCCCAAAAAGCAGAGCTGAGTGTTGGTTGGGTTGGTTGGGTTGGCTGGGGGTTAACTGAGCGATTCAATCAGGTCCACATACTGCTGCATCGCATCATCAGCCGTGGTGCCCTTGAGCGTGTTCCAGGCTTCCCACTTGGCGCGACCTACCATGTCGCTGAAGCCGGGTTTTTTGTCCGTGTTGTCGCCCAGGCTGCCCTGCTTGAACAGGGCGTAAAGCTTGAGCAGCGTCATATTGTCGGGCCGCTCGCTCAGGTCTTTGGAATGGGCCACGGCGGCGTCGAAGCGGGATTTCAAGTCGGACATATCGGGTTCTCCAAGGTGCAGGCCCCGCTGGTGGGGTTGGTACCCATGATCTTAAGCGCGCTGAGATTCAGGCGGCCGCGGAGGGGTTGTAGGCGCTCACCAATTTGACCAGGTGCAGGCGCTGCCCCGGTTCGAGGTAGGGCGCCAGCAAGTTCAAAACATGTTGCGCCCCACGCATCAGTGCGGCCTGTGCATTGGCCGCTTCGTGGGCATGGCGCGGGTCGCGGACGTACTCAAAACTGAGCCAGTAAGTCAGCACCACCACCATGCTGGTGGCCGTGGTGCCCAGCTCGCTCGCGTCGTTGCGCAGGGCCCCGGCTCGCGCCATGCCGTCCAGCAGACCTTTGATGGCGTGCGCCTTGTTTTTCAGCACCGACTGAAAATGCGTCTCTAATCGCCGGTTTTTGCTCAGCAAATCATTCAGGTCGCGGTACAAAAAACGGTGCTGCCAGATCAGCTCGAACAGGCTGTGAAAAAAGAACCAGGCTTCTTCAACGTCCCGCACCTGCTCACCAGCCCCCAACAACCCATTCAGCTCGCCCTCAAAGTGGTCAAACAATGCATTGATCAACTCATCTTTGGCTGGGTAGTGGTAGTACAGGTTGCCAGGGCTGATACCGAGCTCGCTCGAGATCAGGGTGGTTGAGACGTTGGGTTCACCAAAGCGGTTGAACAAGGCCAACGACGCCTCCAAAATTCGCTCAGCGGTGCGCCGCGGGGCTTTTTTCACCGTGCTGTAGTGCCGAGGGGTGGAACGCAAGGTGCCATACATCCAAAGTGTAGGCGTCTCGCGTCAGAAAATCCATTGCGCTGCAGCAATCAAGCCACCGTTGACACTCAAATTCGCGTCGAAGTGGCTTTGCGCGGAGCGGCACGTCTGGCGGCTGGTTTTTCCCCCGAACTGGCGGCTACTTTGGCCGACAGCTGTTCGACGGTCTTGTTGAGTTCATCAACGCGGGCCACCAAGGCGTTGATGTCTTTAGCTGAAGGCACCCCCAGCTTGCCCAGCGCTTTAGCCACGCGGTCTTCAAAAATGGTCTCAAGTCGGTCCCATTGGCCCGTGGCCTTGGCAGACATATCGGTCGCCATACTGGTTATTTTGCTGGTGGTCTCGGCAATCTTTTCTTCGGCGGCGGACTGAGTTTTGCGCTGCAGTGTTATCCCTTCTTTGACCAGTGTCTCAAAGGCCTTGCTGCCTTCGGCTTGCGCCCGGTGGAAGGCGCCCAGCCCGGCCTGCCAGATTTGCTGCGCTGAATCCCTGACCGCTTTGGCATTGGCCGAGTTGGCATTTAACGCGGCAGATTTTTTCACTTTGGTGGCCATAGGGCATCTCCTGAAAGGGTTAACTTGACACTGACCTCGAGCGTCGCAGCGGAGAAGATCATGCCTGCACTCTAAGCCAGCGGCGCCTTGACGTGTAGGTAGTTACTTCTAAATGCTCGGCCACAAGCGCCAGCGATAATTCCCCGCGCTGTCGGTCGGCTCGAAGGTCATCGAGCGTGATGGTGCTAGGGAGTAATACATGATTCTGGTCACTGGCGGTGCGGGCTTTATTGGCGCCAATTTTGTGGTGGACTGGCTCAGTGCATCGGGGGAGCCGGTGCTCAACCTGGACAAACTCACCTATGCCGGCAACCCGGAAAATCTGGCGTCGCTGCAGGGCGACGCCCGGCACGTGTTTGTTCAGGGCGATATTGGTGACGCTGACCTGTTGCCGCAGTTGCTGGCGCAACATCACCCCCGCGCCGTGGTCAACTTTGCCGCAGAAAGCCATGTCGACCGCTCCATTCACGGCCCCGAAGACTTCATCCAGACCAATGTGGTGGGCACCACCCGCCTGCTGCAAAGCGTACGCGCCTACTGGCAGGGCCTGGCCGATGCCGAACGCGCGGCCTTTCGCTTCCTTCATGTGTCCACCGACGAGGTGTACGGCAGCCTGGGCCCGGGTGATGCCGCCTTTACTGAAACCCACCGCTACGAGCCCAACAGCCCCTACTCGGCCAGCAAGGCCGCCAGCGACCATCTGGTGCGCGCCTGGCACCACACTTACGGCCTGCCGGTGCTCACCACCAACTGCAGCAACAACTACGGCCCCTACCACTTCCCAGAAAAACTGATTCCGCTGATGATCGTCAACGCGCTGGCGGGCAAGCCCCTGCCGGTGTACGGCGACGGCCAGCAAATCCGCGACTGGTTGTATGTGGCAGACCATTGCAGTGCCATCCGCCGCGTGTTGCAAGCGGGCCGGGTGGGCGAGGTGTACAACGTGGGCGGCTGGAACGAAAAACCCAACCTGGAGATCGTGCACACGGTGTGCGCCCTGTTGGACGAACTGCGCCCGCGCGTCGACGGCCAAAGCTACCGCAGCCAGATCAGCTTCGTCAAAGACCGCCCCGGCCACGACCGTCGTTACGCTATCGACGCCCGCAAGATTGAGCAAGAGTTGGGCTGGCGCCCCGCCGAAACCTTTGACACCGGTATCCGCAAAACCGTGCAGTGGTACCTGGCGCATTCCGACTGGGTGGCCCATGTGCAAAGCGGGGCTTATCGTGATTGGGTGGCCAAGCAATACGACCCGCAGGCCAACAACGCGTGAAAATCCTACTCTTCGGCAAAAACGGACAGGTTGGCTGGGAGCTTCAGCGCAGCCTGGCGCCGCTGGGCGAGCTGGTGGCGCCGGGCCGTGACGATCCTGACCTGTGCGGCGACCTGAGTAATTTGGACGGCCTGGCGCGCACCGTACAAACCGTGCGGCCCGACGTGATCGTCAATGCGGCCGCGCACACGGCCGTGGATCGTGCCGAGAGCGAGCCCGAGCTGGCCCACGTCCTCAATGCATTGGCGCCCGGGGTGCTGGCGCAAGAGGCTGCCAAACTGGGCGCCTGGCTGGTGCACTACAGCACCGACTACGTGTTTGACGGCGGCGGCAGCCGACCCTGGACTGAAACTGATACACCGGCCCCCTTGAGCGTTTATGGCCGCACCAAGCTCGAAGGCGAGCGGCTGATCCAGGCCGCCTGCCCGCTGCATCTTATTTTTCGCACCAGCTGGGTCTATGCCGCGCGCGGCGGCAACTTTGCCAAGACCATGTTGCGTCTGGCGCAGGAGCGCGAGCGCCTGACCGTCATCAGCGACCAGTTCGGCGCGCCCACCGGTGCGGAGCTAATTGCCGACATCAGCGCACACGCCCTGAGGCAGTGCCTGCGCCAACCCCACGATGCCGGCCTGTACCATCTGGCGGCCAGTGGCGAGACCAGCTGGCATGGTTATGCCAATCAGGTGCTAGCCCTTGCCAAGCTTATTGACAGTGCTATTAAAATAAAAGCAACCGAGGTGACGCCGGTGCCCACCAGTGCCTTCCCCACCGCCGCGCGGCGGCCGCTCAATTCGCGCTTGGCTACCAGCAAGCTGCAAAGCAGCTTTGCATTGGCGCTGCCGAAGTGGGAGCAAGGGGTGGCGAGGATGGTGGGTGAGCTGCTCTAGTTGTTGCGCGTACTCGAAGCGTTTTGGAAAACACATATGAAAATCGAAGATGGTCGGAGCGACATGCTCGACCTACTGTTGGCCCTGGTGGAAAACGCAAAGCTGCTCATCTTGGTGCCTGTAGTAGCCGGCTTGGCGACCCTCGCCCTCACTTTTTTGCTACCGCAGAAATTTGTCAGTGAAGCCATTTTGGCTGTGCCAACACCCAGCAGCAGCAGTGGTGGCGGCCAAACTGCGGCGCAGGTGGCCTCCCTGATGCGTTCGCCATTGGTAGTAGACCCTGTGATTCTGGCGCTTGATCCAGCCAGCGGCAAGTCGATCAACCTGGCTCGCCGAGAGTTTGTCGAGAACATGAGAGCGACAGTGGGCAAGGATGGCCTCCTGCGCTTGGAGCTGACCGGGCCAAGCCCCGCACAGGCGCAAACGCTTGCCAATGCGGTGATCGATGCGTGGATCAAGACCACAAAACCTGCCGAGCAGGACCGCAAAGACCTTGAAATTCGCCTGAGCTATGCCAAGTCTTCCCTGGAGGGCGTGACGGCATTAATGGCGCGTTTGTCAAAAGAATCTGCTGGCTACTTGGCACAGCCCCTGAGTCGTGGGGAGGCTGGCACCACCTTGGCCTCCATCGGCGAACTGCAGTCTCGTTATGTTTCAGACATGCTCAGTTTGACGCGTGCGTTGCAGGGCTACACCCGTGATGTGGTGGTTCAGGCTCCGACCCTGCCGATTGACCCCGTCTACCCCAAAAAATTGCAAGCAGCCTCGCTGGTCGGGCTTGCCGCCACTTTTGCGGTGCTGTTGTGGGTATTGGCGCGCCGATCATGGCTGGCACTGGCAGCCCAACCAAGGTCTGCGGACAAACTGGCCCGATTGCGTGCGGCCACTAAATTGCAGTGAGCCATCGGCATATGAGCAGGTTTTAAAGGGCGACACATGGGCCACTGGTATCTGATCCACACCAAAATTCGTCAGGAGCAGCTGGCGTTGCAAAACCTGGAGCGGCAAGGTTTTGAGTGTTATTTGCCGCAAATCCAGGCAGAAAAACTGTCACGCGGTGCGCTGGCTGTGGTGCTTGAGCCCCTATTCCCCCGGTACCTGTTCATCCGCCTCGGCAGTGGTCAGGACGGGCAAAGCTGGGCGCCGATCCGTTCCACCACCGGGGTCAACCGGCTGGTCGCGTTCGGCAATGTTCCCGCTAAGGTGGGGGATGAGCTGGTTGACGCCATCCGGGCACAAACCACCGGCCCGGACGGCCTGCGTCGTCAGTTTGAGCCCGGCCAGGCGGTGCTTGTCACCGAGGGGCCGTTTGCGGGCTTGGAGGCGGTTTACCATGGGAGCGACGGCGAAAGCCGCGTCATGGTGCTGCTGAACATCCTCAGCAAAACCGTCGAGCTGAGCTTGGTGCCCACCGGCGTCCGCAAGGCCAATTGAGCCAAGTCTTGTTCACTGAATTGCCAGAGCGCCTCATGTTGTCGGCAACTAATTTTATTGTGATGAAACCGCGTGCAAAAGCGCGCTATGCTCGTTTTGACATGGACAAAAATGCCGTGATGGTGATGATTTGTCGAGCCCATTGGTTAACCCCTGTGCCGATTTTTGAATAAGGCCATGAACCAATCCCACAAAATCTACGTTGCCGGCCACCTCGGCATGGTTGGCAGCGCCATTGTGCGCACCCTGCAGCAGCAGGGTCAAACCAAGTTCATCACCAGAACCCGCGCCGAGTTGGACCTGACGAACCAAGCCGCCATACAAGCTTTTTTTGAACAAGAAAAGCCCACCCAGGTCTACCTGGCAGCCGCCAAAGTAGGCGGGATCCACGCCAACAACACCTACCCGGCCGAGTTCATCTACCAAAACTTGATGGTTCAGGCCAACGTCATTGAAGCGGCTTTTCGGAGCGGCGTGCAAAAGCTATTGTTTCTTGGCTCCAGCTGTATCTACCCTAAGCTCGCCCCACAGCCCATGGCTGAGTCGGCGTTGCTGACCGGCGCCCTGGAGCCCACCAACGAGCCCTACGCCATTGCCAAAATTGCTGGCATCAAGCTCTGTGAAAGCTACAACCGCCAGTACGGGCAAAGCCACGGCGTGGACTACCGCAGCGTCATGCCGACCAACTTGTACGGCCCCGGCGACAACTACCACCCCCAAAACAGCCATGTCATCCCGGCTTTGATCCGTCGCTTTCATGAGGCAAAGGTCAGTAACGCCCCCACGGTCACCATCTGGGGCAGCGGCACCCCTCGCCGTGAATTTTTGTACGTCGACGACATGGCCGCCGCCAGCGTGTTCGTCATGAACCTGCCCAAAGCCACGTTGGACGCCCACACCCAGCCCATGCAAAGCCACATCAACGTTGGCTTTGGAGACGATATCACCATCAAAGAGTTGGCAGTGGCCGTGGGCCAAACCGTCGGCTACCAAGGCGCCATCGGCTTTGACGCTGGCCAACCCGACGGATCGCCACGCAAGCTGATGGACAGCAGCCTGCTGAATGCACTCGGCTGGCGAGCCCAAGTTGACCTGACCCAAGGCCTGGCCCAAGCCTACCAAGATTTCCTAAAGACTGTCATTCCCGCATACGCGGGAATCCACCTCCCCGCCTAACATGCCAACCACCCCACCAAGCCACCCCAAAGTCGCCCTCATCACAGGCGTCACCGGCCAAGACGGCTCCTACTTGGCTGAGTTTTTGCTTGAAAAAGGCTACACAGTCCACGGCATCAAGCGCCGGGCCAGCTCGTTCAACACCCAGCGCGTTGACCACATCTACCAAGACCCGCATGTTGACAACGCCCGATTCAAGCTGCATTACGGTGACTTGAGCGACAGCAGCAACCTGACCCGCATCATCCAGGAAACGCAGCCGGACGAGATCTACAACCTGGGCGCGCAAAGCCATGTGGCTGTGAGCTTTGAGAGCCCTGAGTACACGGCTGATGTGGATGCCATGGGCACCCTGCGCATTCTGGAAGCCATCCGCATCTTGGGGCTTGAGAAGAAAACCCGCTTTTACCAAGCCAGCACCAGTGAACTGTATGGCTTGGTGCAAGAAACCCCGCAAAAAGAAACCACCCCCTTTTACCCCCGCAGCCCCTACGCCGTGGCCAAGCTGTATGCCTACTGGATCACGGTCAACTACCGCGAGGCCTACGGCATGTACGCCTGCAACGGCATTCTGTTCAACCACGAGAGCCCACGTCGGGGCGAGACCTTTGTCACCCGCAAGATCACCCGCGGCCTGGCGAATATCAGCCTCGGCCTAGAAGAGTGCATGTACATGGGCAACATAGACGCACTGCGCGACTGGGGCCATGCCAAAGACTACGTGCGCATGCAATGGATGATGCTGCAGCAAGATCAACCCGAAGACTTTGTGATTGCCACCGGCGTGCAATACAGCGTGCGTCAATTCATTGAGTGGACCGCAACAGCGCTGGGCATGCAACTGCGCTGGGAAGGAGGCGGCGTCAACGAAGTTGCTTACTGGACCAACCGTCATTCCCGTGAAGACGGGAATCCATGCCCCCCCGAACCCATCGTCCGCATCGACCCCCGCTACTTCCGTCCGACCGAAGTTGAAACCCTGCTGGGCGACCCGACCAAAGCCAAGCAAAAACTGGGCTGGGTGCCAGAGATCACTGCGCAAGAAATGTGTGGCGAGATGGTGACGTCGGATTTGGCGCAAGCCAAGCAACATGCGCTCTTGAAGGCCAATGGCTTTAGCGTCAACGTTAGCCTGGAGTGATTCCCAAGCTGCGGGAACGCGAACCAGATCCGAGTTTCAACCAGGCTGTCTCCAGACCCAAGCTTTTTTAATGCTGACACAGCCGTGAATTGGTGGGTTAACACCCTTATTACTTTAGAGATTCAAAATGAAAATTACGGTTATCGGGACTGGTTATGTCGGTTTGGTCTCAGGAGCCTGCTTGGCGGACTTGGGTAACGACGTGGTATGCCTGGACATTGATTGGAGAAAAATTCAATTGCTCAATAACGGGGTTGTGCCGATTCACGAACCGGGGTTGCACGAGGTGATCAAACGCAATGTTGCCTCGGGACGCCTGAGCTTTACAACGGACGTGGCTGCCAGCGTTGCGCATGGCTTGGTGCAAATGATAGCGGTCGGCACACCATCCGATGAGGATGGTTCGGCTGATTTGCGATATGTCTTGGATGCTGCCCGCAATGTTGGCAAACACTTGAACGAATACAAGGTGATCGTCAACAAGTCAACTGTTCCTGTCGGTACGGCAGATAGCGTGAAGGCCGTCATTGCCGACGAATTGAGTCAACGAGCTGACCACGACCTGAAGTTCTCAGTCGTCTCCAACCCCGAGTTTTTGAAGGAAGGCGCGGCCATCGACGACTTCAATCGTCCAGACCGAATCGTGATTGGGGCAGATGATGAGCGAGCGATTCAAATCTTACGCGACATGTATGCTCCCTTCCAGCGTAATCATGACCGCCTGATGGTGATGGATGTCAAATCCGCCGAACTCACCAAGTACGCGGCCAATGCCATGCTGGCAACCCGAATTTCATTTATGAACGAATTGGCCAACCTCGCCGACAAACTGGGCGCCGACATAGAACAAGTACGCAAAGGCATCGGTTCGGACCAGCGTATTGGCTACCATTTTCTCTATTCCGGTTGTGGCTACGGTGGCTCGTGCTTTCCCAAAGATGTACGTGCCTTGAAACAGACCGCCACAGCGCTGGGGATGCCACTGAAAATACTGCAGGCCGTTGAAGACGTGAACCACGCACAAAAGTCAGTCTTGTTGGACAAAATTACCCAACGCTTTGGTCACGACCTGACCGGCAAGAACTTTGCTCTTTGGGGTTTGGCATTTAAACCTGGTACTGACGACATGCGTGAAGCGACCAGCCGAGTGGTCTTGGAAGGCCTGTGGGCACGCGGCGCTGGTGTGACGGTCTATGACCCGGTTGCCATGCCGGAAACTCAGCGCATTTACGGTGATCGACCAGACCTTCGCTACGCTCAAAGCCCCCATGAGGCGTTAAATGACGCCGATGCCCTGGTGATCGTGACCGAGTGGAAGGCGTTCAAAAGCCCCGACTTCAAAAAAATCAGCGCCCACCTCAAGCAGCCCATCATCTTTGACGGGCGTAACCTATTTGAGCCAGCAGCCATGCAAGCGCTTGGGTTGGAGTATTTCGGCATTGGTCGCGGCTTGCTGACAGAAAGATAAGGTTATGAATTTCTTGAATTTTGCACTGGTTGGTTGTGGGCGAATTTCTAAACGCCACTCCGAGCTACTTGGCTTACAGCAGATACGCAACGCGAAACTGGTTGCGGTGTGTGACGTGGTTGCTGAAAAGGCCGAAAAGATCGCCCAAAATTTTTCAGTGCCTCATTTCACGGATATGCACGAAATGATGCGCTCGGTTGCCATTGATGTGGTGGTGGTTCTGACTGAAAGTGGCAATCACGCTAAACATGTGGTCGCTCTAGCCCCTTACGGTAAACATATCATGGTTGAAAAGCCCATGGCGCTGACACTTGACGACGCTGACGCGATGATCCGTGCTTGCGATGAGTCAGGAGTGAAACTGTTTGTGGTTAAACAGAATCGATTCAATGTCCCGGTTCTTAAACTGCGTACGGCTTTAGAGGCAGGCAGATTCGGAAAATTGGTTCTGGGGACGGTTCGCGTGCGATGGTGTCGTCCGCAAGCCTACTACGACCAAGATGCATGGCGCGGCACTTGGGCGCTCGATGGTGGCGTTTTGACCAACCAAGCCAGCCATCACGTTGACTTGCTTGAGTGGATGATGGGCGAGGTTGACAGCGTATTTGCCATGAGCTCAACCGCCTTGGCAAACATTGAGGCCGAAGACACCGCTGTCGTGACGTTGCGATTCAGAAATGGAGCGCTTGGTGTGATTGAGGCAACCACTGCGGCACGCCCAACAGACTTGGAGGGCTCGATCTCGGTGCTTGGGGAAGGGGGGACCGTAGAAATTGGTGGATTTGCCGTCAACCAAATGAAGGTTTGGAATTTTTCAGAGCCAAAAGATGGCGATGAAAGGGTCATGACTGACTATTCGGTCAACCCACCCAATGTCTATGGATTCGGACACCAAGCCTATTACGAGCACGTCATCGACAGTATCAAAAAAGGTACGCCGCATCTTGTGGACGGGCTTGTGGGTCGCAAAAGCTTGGAACTTATTAGCGCCATTTACGAATCCTCAGAAACTGGCCGGGAAGTGCCATTGCGTTTTCGGGCCAAGTATTCCCGTCTTGGAGCCAAATAATGTCTCATCCGACATTCAAACAGGTCGGTGTTGTAGACGTCAGTTTTGGAAATAATGTGACGGTCGTGCAACCCACCAATCTCTACGGCTGCACCATCTGTGACGACGCGTTTGTAGGCCCCTATACCGAAATTCAAAAAGGTGTGAAGATCGGCGCTCGCACCAAAGTACAGTCACACGCTTTCGTTTGTGAACTCGTAGAAATTGGAGAAGATTGTTTCATAGGCCACGGTGTGATGTTCACCAACGACACATTCGCACAAGGCGGTCCTGCCAGGGGCAACAAAAATTTGTGGCGAGTCACACGAATTGGCAACCGCGTCTCGATCGGATCCAACGCGACGCTTTTGCCGGTTGAAATCTGTGACGATGTGGTCATTGGCGCTGGTGCGGTGGTCACTCGTGACATCGCTATTTCAGGAACTTATGCAGGCAACCCAGCACGGTTACTCAAATCAAATATAGCCTCTTCTGACTTGATTGGTTCATTGTGACCGGTTAGCTTGTGCTCCCCAAAAAATTTTGATAATCAACCATCGGATGCAGCAAGGAATCGCATTGACTACCCACCGAGACACTGAGCTAGACGGTCTTCGAGGTCTGGCTGTCGGGATGGTGTTGGCATGGCATTTCATCGGTATTCCGGCTTGGGCGACTGAAGGCTGGGGATTTCAAGCCTTGTTCCGTGTGTTCTTGTTGGGTGGTGCAGGGGTCAATTTGTTTTTTGTACTTTCAGGCTTTTTAATAACGCGCATCGTTATCACCAGAAAACAACCGAATTCGCGTTTTCTACTGACGTTCTACACACGCAGAGCCCTGCGCATCCTGCCTCCTTATTTTTTGCTGGTCGCTATCTTTTGGACGGTAGTTTGGATGGGTGGCGTCCAAAATAATATATTCAACGACAAAATTTCGCTTTGGCAATTTTTGACTTTCACACAGAATTTTTGGATGGCCGAAAACGCCAGTTACGGGCCAGACGGCATCTCTGTAACTTGGTCGGTAGCGATCGAAGAGCAGTACTACCTTGTATTCCCGGTGGTGGCGCTCATATTGCCAAAATCACGATTGCCAGTTTTTCTGGCCTGCATCGCGGTAACCTCCGTGGTGTGGAGAGCGTGTATTTTTGCGCTAGATCCATCTAACAACTTTCCCGCCGACTTGGGCACGTTGTCCCGACTTGATGGGCTTGCGATCGGAGGTCTCATCGGATGTGCATTTGATGACCCTCATTGGAAAAAATGGCTCTCGAGAAACCTTGTAGGCCTACGCCGCGCAATGCTCTGGAGTTTTGTGGTACTTTTTTTCGTCCGTCGTGACTCAGGATCTCAGATGGCCTATATCGGACATACAGTTCTGAATCTTTGCTCTGCTTTGGTCATCATCAATATATTGTTACATCTTGGTTCCCGATCCGTGTGGGCGCAATTTTTTAGATCCAAAGTTTTGTGTTACTTGGGAAAAATATCATATTCTCTTTACCTGTTCCATCCTATTATTCTCGCCACATTATTTTTGGTGAGTGGATACCCAAAAACGCTGGCAGGCTGGCCTCAAGTGTTACTGCTAATCGGCAGTTTCTTGCTAAGCCTTTGTTTCTGTCACCTGCTGTTTCATCGATTCGAAAGCAAGCTGATTGATTACGGCCGAAAAATACCTTACTGAGCACTTTATGAACGTTCCCTTCGCCGACCTACACGCCCAATACTTGACCATCAAAGACGGCATTGACGCCGCCATTGCCAACGTTATCAAAACCTCTGCCTTTATTCGCGGGTCTTACGTACAAGAATTTGAGCAAGACTTTGCTGCTGCGATGAAAATCAAACATTGTGTCTCCTGTGCCAACGGCACAGATTCCCTGTACATCGCCATGCACGGCCTGGGTGTCAAACCTGGCGATGAAGTCATTGTCCCGGCCCATTCTTGGATTTCAACCAGCGAAACCATTACGCAGGCGGGCGGCACAGTCGTGTTTTGCGACACAGACGCCAAAACCTATACCCTTGACCCTGTGCAGCTCGAAGCCAAGATGACGCCGCGTACCGTGGGCATCATCCCAGTCCACCTTTACGGCCAGCCAGCCGATATGGGGGCCATCATGGCGGTAGCGCGCAAACATAAGCTTTGGGTGATTGAAGACTGTGCTCAGGCCCATCTTGCCCAATGGGAGGGCCAGCAAGTTGGCACATTTGGCAACGCTGCCTCTTTTTCTTTCTACCCTGGCAAAAACCTCGGGGCCATGGGCGATGCGGGTGCGGTTTGCACCAACGATGACGGCTTGGCAGCGCGCATGGGCAGGTTTGCGCGCCATGGTGGCCTAACCAAAGGCGACCATCAAATTGAAGGTATCAACAGTCGGCTTGATGGCCTTCAGGCTGCCATCCTTTCGGTCAAGTTGCCACACCTGGTGGGCTGGACGCAGCGCCGGCAAGAGCTCGCAACCAATTATGGTTTTTTGCTGCGAGGCATTAATGGCCTGGGTCTTCCCGTTACGGCGCCCGGTCGCGAGCACGTTTTCCATCTCTATGTCATTCAGCATGAAATGCGTGATGCGCTGGCCCGTCACTTGAATGGTTTGGGTGTCCAAACAGTCATCAGCTATCCCACAGCCCTGCCATTCCTGCCAGCCTATGCACGTTTTGGACACCAGTCGGGAGATTTTCCGAACGCTCACCGCAACCAGTCGCGCATCCTTTCGATCCCGATCTTTCCGGAAATGACGGAGGCCCAGCAGCAAGCGGTTGCCGATGCCATCCGGAGTTTTTCGGAATGACCAAAGCAAAAACGTTGGCCGTTGCGCCGGCGTCCAGCCCTGGTGCCCGCCTTGTTTCAAATTCTCGCTGGAATCTTGTTGCCTTTGGGTTCTCGCTTGTCATCAATTTCGCGACCATTCCTATCGTGATCTCCTGCATCGGGCTGGAAGCGTTCGGAGCGGCTGGCTTGGTCATCGCGATCTATGCGCCCTTCACGCTCGTCGGCACGGTGCTGGGACAGGCCATGGTCGGACAACTGTCGCCGCAGCTAGCGGCTGGCGATTTTGAGCACGCAGCTCCCGTGTTATCGGCTGGGCTCTTTATGTGTGCGGCGGGCAGTCTGGCTGTCGTGGCTCTGCTGGCCTTGGCTGGTGAAGCTTCGATGCGTTTTCTCAGCAAGCCAAGCGGCGAAACCACCCATTGGTCGCTCGCGTTCTTTGTCGCAGGCATTGGGTGGGCTGCGCAACAAGGTGTCCTCGTCCTTCAAGCCACGGTTGCGTCTACGCAGCGGTATGCCTCTCTCGCCTGGATCAGTGTTGCTGCGGCTGTGACCAGTGCAGCCTCGCTAGTTGCTGGGGCGATGCTGTTGCCAGATTACCTTGGATTTTTGCTTGGCACAAGCGCCGGCTTTCTGCTGTCGCTGGCGTTATGGGTGGTGCTCGTCAGGCGCCTAATGCCAAAGATGTTTCCGTTACGACGATTTGGCCGGCATGATCTTCGTCGCATTGCCGAATTCGGCAAGTGGCAAGGCGGTGCGCATTTTGCCGGCGCTGTCGGCAACCAAGTTGATCGCTACGTGCTGGGCGTATTCGCACCATTGTCGGTGGTTGGCCAATACAACGTGGCCATGCGGTTGCAGGAAGTGGTGCACATGGGTCTGCTCAAAGCGACCGAAGTCCTGTTTCCGCATTTCACTGTGACGGCCGGCGATCCCGTCGAGCGGCGGGCTTCATTTTTCATTCAAGCCTCGTGGATTCTCAATGTGTTGGGCGTTGCTGCATTGGCACCACTGATTCCTTTGGCAGGTGACCTCTTGACCCTATGGGTCAACAAGGAAACAGCCAATGGTGGCGCGCAGATGCTGCGCACACTGGCTGCCGCTGGCATTTTGGGTTGCGGTGTCAATGTTTATTACTATTTCGCCCTAGGTACCGGCCAGAGCGGCCGAGTTGCCAGCCTAACCGTGGCCCATGCCGTTTTAACAGTGGTCTTCACCTACATTGCCATCAAGACCTTTGGGCCTCTGGCTGCCGGCGTCGGCTACCTGGTCGCTAACGCCATTCGACTTGGCGTTACGCTGTGGTTTACCGGCCAGTACTTTTCTGCAACCGCGGCCGTGCGCAAGCTGATCGAATGCACCTTGCCTCCGCTTATTGCCGGTTTACTGCTGGCCATCGCCTGGTGGCAATCGGACTGGCTTGCACCTTCAGGATGGGCTCAGCTTATCGCCGCTTATGCCATGGTGGCGAGTTCTGTGGTTATCGGCTCGGTAGCTGCAACAGTGGTCAGCAAGAATGGTCGCCTACTGACGGCGGATTCTCTTTCCGCCTTGCGCCGCCTTGTGCGAAGGAGGACCTGACCCATGTGCGGCATCGCCGGAATCTTTGTCAATAACCCGGCCGACCTTGACCGGGCTGATCTCTCGCGCTTAGCGGCTGCTTTGACGCACCGTGGACCGGACGGCGAAGGTATCTGGATCAGCAGCGACGGAAGGGCAGGGCTGGTTCATCGCCGCTTGGCGATCATCGATACGAGCGAGCGTGGGCATCAACCCATGCAAAGTTCGGACGGAACCCACACCATGGTCTACAACGGCGAGATCTTCAACTTTCTTGAACTCAGAGCCGAGTTGGAGGCGTTAGGGAGCCAATTTCGCAGTGACAGTGATACAGAAGTCGTCCTTGAGGCTTGGCGTCACTGGGGTGAATCCATGCTGAACAGATTCAATGGCATGTGGGCACTGGTGATTCGCGATAACCGCTCTGGCGACGTATTCCTGGCTCGCGACCGCTTCGGCATCAAACCATTGCTGTATTCTCAAAGCGGAGGCCGCTTCAGCTTCGCTTCGGAAATGCGCGCATTACGTTTATTGCCCTACATCGATGTCGCGATCAGCGAGTCGGTTGCCAAACGGCTTCTGTTCGACCCTTTCAGTATTGAGGGCAGTGAGTCCACTTTGCTGGGATCAATCCGCCGTTTACCGGGTGGACACTTTGCTTGGCTGCGGAAGGGTCAACTGAACGTCACACGGTGGTGGCGTACCAGTGATCACCTGGTTCCGGTGCCCTCATCACGCGAGGACCAGGCGGCACGTTTTCGCGAGCTGTTCTTTGATGCCGTCCGCCTGCGCCTTCGCAGTGACGTCTCTGTGGGAACTTGCCTGAGCGGAGGATTTGATTCAAGTGCCATTGCCTGTGCAATGGCCCATGTGGCTGCCGACACGCAGCCACATTTGCGCGAAGCGTTCGACTGGCGCCATGCTTTCATTGCGTCTTTCCCCGGTCAATCCAATGATGAGACGCCAGAGGCGCTGG